>CAYUIG010000012.1:41542-47757 GCA_964444685.1 uncultured Gemmatimonadaceae bacterium
GCGGCCGGCAACACCGCGGCGGCTGCCGAAGCCTACGGACACATCGTGCGACTGCTCGCCGATCCCGAGCCGCACCTCGTGCCGTTCCGGGACGCCGCCCGGCGCGCGCTCGAGCGGCTCACGGGCGAGGGGCGCTGACGCTCAGGCGTCGGAGACGCGCACCGACTCCATCACGACATCGTCGACGGGACGGTCGCCGGACCCGGTCTTCACCTTTCCGATCTTCCGCACGACCTCGATGCCCTCGACCACCTTGCCGAATACGGCGTGCTTGCCATCGAGCCACGGCGTGGCTGCGAGCGTGATGAAGAACTGCGAGCCGCCGGAGTTGGGCCCCGCGTTCGCCATCGAGAGCACGCCCTCGCCGTCGTGCGTCAGCTCCGGGTGGAACTCATCGGGGATCTTGTAGCCGGGGCCGCCGCGGCCGGTGCCCGTAGGGTCTCCACCCTGGATCATGAAGCCATCGATGATCCGGTGGAAGATCACGCCGTCATAGAAGTTCTTCGCGGCGAGATCGATGAAGTTCTTCGTGGTCGTGGGCGCGCGGTCCTCGAACAGCTCGATCGTAAAGGCGCCGTGGTTGGTCTTGAAGTGAGCCTCGCGGTTGGGCATGGCCGTGTCCTTTCTCTGGGCGTGCGGGCGGCGAAGGTAGGACGGACGGCAGAGGCCGGCAAGCGTTGCGGCCGGGCCGCGAGCGCGTAACTTCGCGCGCACCCCGGAACACGGAGACCACGCGATGGGCGCGCTCGACCTCGGCATCGTCATCGCCTACATGGCGGGCATGCTGCTGCTCGGGTTCGTCGTATCGCGCCGCATCCACGGCTTCCGCGACTACTTCATTGCCGGCGGCCGCATGGGGACGCCGCTCCTCGTCTGCACGCTCGTCTCCACGTACTACGGCCTCGACGTCCTGTTCGGCGGCTCCGAGGTGGGATTCATCGACGGAGTCGTCGGCTGGTTCTTCTACACGCGGCCGTACTACGTCGCGATCCTGATCACGGGGTTCGTCATCGCGCGCAGGCTGCGGCGAAACGGCTTCCTGTCGATGCCCGACGTGGCGGAGCGCACGTACGGGCGCGGCACACAGGCCGTGGTAGCGCTGGCCAGCTTCGTGTACGCGCTGCCGCTGCTCGCGATCATGGGCATCGGCGTGCTGCTCGATGTCGTGCTCGGCGTGCCGTTCGTATGGGGTGTGCTGCTCGGTGCCGGCGTTTCACTGGCGTACACCGTGATGGGCGGGCTGCTGGCCGATGCGATGACGGATACCGTGCAGTTCACGCTGATGTGCGTGACACTCGGCATCGCGGCCGCGCTCGTGCTCGGCGACGTCGGCGGCATCGAGGGCATGCAGCGCGCTCTGCCCGCGTCGTACTTCGAGCCGCGCGGGACGTATCCCTCCGCCGTGCTGATCGTGTTTTCGCTGGGTGCGCTCAGCGTGTTCGTCGAACCCGCATTCTATCAACGCATCTTCGCTGCGAAGAGCGGGCGCTCCGTGTTGGTGGCCCTTATCATCGGCGTGGTGCTCTGGGCTGCGTTCGACTGGATCGTCACGCTGCTGGGCATGGCCGCAGCGGCCACCGGCATCGACGCGGAGCCGCGCTACGCGCTGCTCACGATCACGCTCGACGCACTGCCTGTCGGTCTGGCCGGTCTGTTCGTGGCCGGTGTCATCGCGACCGCGATGTCCACGATCGATTCCTACCTGCTCATCGCGGGCGGGAATCTGTCGTACGATCTCTATCGTCCGCTGGCGCGCAGGCCTCCCGAGGATGCGCAGCTGCTACGACTGACGCGCTGGATGATCGTGGTCGCTGCGGTTGCATCCGTCGTGCTCGCCCTGGTGTTCACGTCCATGGTTGGCGCATGGGTGTTCATGAGCAGTGTGCTGGTGGCTACCGCGTTCGTGCCCATCCTTGCAGCTCTATGGCGACCCGGCGCGTGGAAACCCGCCGCCGGGTTCTCCGCCGCCACCGTGGGGCTGTGTGCCGTCGTACTGGCGTACGCACTGATCTCGTTGAACGGCACGCCCGACGAGGAGTGGGGCACACGCATCTGGCGGCTTTCGTTCATGGGCCGTGATGTTTCGCTCTGGCAGGAGTACGCGGTGCTGTTCGCGCTGCCCTCGTCGCTGGTTGCCTTCGTGCTGGGTCAGCTGTTCGGGAGGAGGACGGCGTGAGCGCTCTTCTGTTCTGGACGTGGGTCGCGATCGCGGTCCTTACGATCGGGTCGGTGGCGGTCTTCGTGTGGTTCCTCTTCGACGTGCGGAAGCTCTTCCGCAACGGCGACTAGCTGGCGGGCAGTCCCTTCTCGAGCACGCGCTCGACTGCGGCAGCGAAGCGGTCGACTTCGTCGAGCGTCGTGTAGACGTTCGGCGTGATCCGCAGCCCCTCGAACTCCTCGTGCACGATGGGCGTGACCAGGATCCGGTGTGCGTCCCAGAAGTGCGTCGCCACCTTGCCGGTCGGGAGGCCCTCGAGATGGACCGTGGCGAGGCCGCAGGAGAGTGCGGGGTCGTACGGTGTGAGCAGCTTCACGCGCGGATGGGACTCGAGCCGCTTCGCCCAGCGGTCCCGCAGGTAGCGCAGCCGCTCCGCCTTCCGTTCGCCGCCGATGGACTCGTGGAAGAGCAGCGCTTCCGCGATCGCGTTGTGGTTCGCGGCCGGATGCGTGCCGATCTCCTCGAACTTGCGGATGTTCGCATCCATGCTCGGCGGCGCAGCCATCAGCGGCCAGATCTCCGGGATGCGTTCGCGGCGCACGTAGAGGAACCCCGTTCCGTGCGGCGCGAGCAGCCACTTGTGCAGACTGGTGCCGTAGTAGTCGCAGTCGAGCTCGTCGCGGGTGAACGGGAAGTGCGCGTACGCATGCGCGCCGTCCACGATCACCTGGATGCCGCGTGCACGCGCCATGTGCACGATCGCGCGGACCGGCAGGATCTGGCCGGTCAGGTTCGTGATGTGGCAGCAGTGGATGACCTTCGTGCGCGGACCGATCGCCTGCTCGAAGCGGCGCACGATCTCCTGCGGGTCCGTCAGCGGCACCGGGAAGGAGATCTTCTTCACGACGATGCCCTCGCGGCGCGCGCGCTGGTCCCACGTCGTGAGCATCCGGCCGTAGTCCTGGTTGGTCGTCAGGACTTCGTCGCCCGGCTCGAGTTGGATCCCGAGCTGCACGATCTCGAGCGCTTCGGAGGCGTTGCGCGTGATCGCCAGCTCCTCGGGGTCACAGCCGAACGAACGGGCCAGTCCCTGGCGCACGCTCTCGATGTGCGGTTCGAGGAGCTGCCACATCGAGTAAGCCGGCGCCTCGTTCGACAGCGACAGGTAGCGCGCCATCGCTTCCTGCACGACGCGCGGCGACGGGCTGACGCCGCCGTTGTTCAGGTTGACGATGGTACGGTCGACCGTGAACGCCCGCTGGATCTCCTCCCAGAAGTCCTCGTCCTGCGCGACCTCCTGCGCGGGCCGCGCGTCGAGCTTCGAGACCGCGCGGTCGATGCGGTGCGGCCAGTCGTTCTGGAGGGCCGCCGGAGTGGCGGCGCCGGCGAACAGGAGGTCTCGGAGGAAGGATCGGCGGGTGGTCATGGTGTCCTAGTATGCTCCGGGGCTGTTGTCCGGCTCAAGGGTTTCCTCCTGCGAACGGCGATTTCACCGCGGAGGGCGCGGAGGGCGCGGAGAACGGATTGTTGTTGGTCCGTCGTGGTTCGATGTCGCCGGCGCTTCGTCATCCTTCGGTCTACGAAATGTTGATTCCGCATTCCTGAATCTCTTCCCTTTTCTCGTTCTCCGCGGCCTCCGCGCTCTCCGCGGTGAAAAAATTGGAATGCTAGAAGCGGGGCTCGAAGCCGAGGACCAGCCGGGCAGTATCGCGGGCGATGAGGAGTTCCTCGTCGGTGGGGATCACCCAGGCAGCCAGACGGGAATCGTCGCTTGTGATTGGTCCCTCGAGTCCGCCGGTGGTGGCGGCGTTGCGATCGGGGTCGAGGTCGATGCCCATCCAGTCCAGGCCGTTCAGAATGCGGGTGCGTACGTCGGCGGAGTTCATGCCGATGCCGCCGGTGAACACGATCGCATCCGCACCGCCCATCGCGGCGAGGTACGCGCCGATGTACTTGCGGACACGGTAGCAGAAGACGTCGATGGCTAGACGTGCGCGCCGATCGGCGTGCTCGTGCTCTTCCGCGAGCAGCTCGCGCATGTCGTCGGTGAGGCCGGAGATGCCGAGCAGACCGGACTGCTTGTTGAGCAGCACATCGATCTGGTCGAAGTTGAGCCCTTCCTTGGCGGCGATGTACTCGAGGATCGCGGGATCGAGATCGCCACTGCGCGTGCCCATGACCAGACCCTCGAGCGGTGTGAAGCCCATGGACGTGTCGACCGAATCACCGCCGGCGATCGCACACGCGGAGCAGCCGTTGCCGAGGTGCAGTGTGACCAGACGCGTATCCTCGCGCGTCGTACCGGTGATCTTGCGGTACCGCCACGCCACGTAGCGGTGCGACGTGCCGTGGAAGCCGTAGCGCCGCACGCGGTGTCGCCGGTAGAGCGAGTACGGGATCGCGTACGTGTACGCGAAGTCCGGAATCGTGTGATGGAACGCGGTGTCGAATACCGCCGCCTGCGGCATCGCGGGGCCGAGGATCTCGCGCACGGCGAGGATGCCTTTGAGGTTGTGCGGATTGTGGAGCGGCGCGAGGTCGATCATCTCCTCGATGCCGGCCAGCACGTCCGCATCGATGAGGACGGAATTGGAAAAGCGTTCGCCGCCGTGCACGACGCGGTGGCCGACCGCATGGATCTCGTGCAGCGCACCGATCCCGGTCTCCGTCCCTTCGGCGGTGACCCAACGCAGAATGGCTTCGATGGCGGCGCGGTGGGTGCGGATCGGCTCGGCCGTCCGCCGGGGCGGCCGGCCTTCCTCCTCGAATGTGATCAGCGCCTCGCCGCCGATGCGCTCGACGATACCGCGGGCGAGGCGCTGGTCCGCATCGGCCGCCATCAGGTCGGCATCGGTGCGGACGAGCTGAAACTTGACCGAGGATGCGCCCGCGTTGAGCACCAGCACGTTCATGCGGGCAAGCTGGCCCGCGGGCGTGCCGGCGTCAACGCGGGCACGGCGTCAACGTGCGCCCCGGCAACAACGTGGGCCCGGCGTCAGTTGCCGACGCCGATCATCACGCCGATGTGGAAGCTGAAGAGGTTCGCCTCACTGCGGGTTGGAAAGATGTCGATCGTGCCGTCATCGTTGTCCTCGATGCTGCCCTCGGTCAGGTAGCTCACCGTGCCGTTGCGGTGGTAGCGCACGGCAAGGTCGAGGTTGATCGGTGTGGCGCCCCGCGAGATCGGGATGTAGATGCCGCCCGTGCCGCCGAGCGAGAAGACCGTGTCACTGTAGTTCGTGTCGCTGGCGAATGCCTCGCTGTTGTCGTCACCCTTCACCTGCGATGTGGTGTGGAAGTACGACAGCCCCGCCGTCCCGGCGAGGTAGGGCCGGAACGAGCGGGTAGGCAGCATGAGCTGCGGGCCTACGCCCAGGTAGGCGATGTTGTTCGTGGTCGTCACGTCCACCATGATCCGGCCGCCCACCGTGGTGGAGAGCGGGACGCGGAACGTCTCGCTGCCGTAGATGTCGAATCCGCCCTCGACGCGGAGCCCGAAGACGCCGGTATCGTCGAGGCGAACGGCGAGTGCGCCGGCAAGACCGAAGCCGGTATCGACGTGGTCGGCAAACTCGCCGGACGGCTGTGCCAGCAGCAGACTGCCGCCCGCCGACAGGCGCGGCACCGTGAACTCCGGCATCTGCGCTTGCGCGGTGGCAGGGATCAGGAGAAGAACGGCGAACAGGATGCGTCGCATCTAAACCTCCATCGGTTGCCATCTTTACGGTTCTGAGCGGGGCTTGGTTCCGGCGCCGGTACGGATTCACGCTGCGTCAAGGTCGAGTGTCGGGGGTCGAGGGTCGAGAGTCGCGGAGTGGCCGGGGGTCGGGCATCGAGCGGCGGTTTCAATCGTCGGCGAATCGAAGGCCGGGGCCCGGGAGTTGGTCGGGTGCAGGGAGCGAGCGTTGCGTCTCGGGCGTCTGTGTCGGGAGTGAAAGGCCGAGGACGATGTTCGGGCGCCGCAAACCTGTCAGGCTCGACCCTGGCGGGTCGTTCGGTTGACGACGTTGCGGCGCTATTCGCCGCAAACGCGTCAGGCGGGACCTTGGGGATCGAC
>CAYUIG010000012.1:47857-78699 GCA_964444685.1 uncultured Gemmatimonadaceae bacterium
GACCTTGGAGATCGATCGGTTGGCGAGATTGCGGCGCTACCCGCCGCAAACGTGTCAGGCGGGACCTTGGGGATCGACCGATTGACGACATTGCGGCGTTACCCGCCGCAACGCGTCAGGCAGGGGGTCGCGGCTCGACCGGTTGACGACGTTGCGGCACCATTGGAGGACAGGCGTGATACAGGGGCAGCGGATCGCCTGACGATGCGACGCTGGCGCGACAACGCCGGAAACGATACACTGGCGCGAAACCCCGGAAGGGAGAACGATCGATGAAGGGCTTGATGGTCACAGGGCTGGCGGCGCTCGCGATGGTGGCGGCGCCGGCCGCGGCGCAGCAGCCACAGCAGCAGGAGGTGCCGCCGCCGCTGGAGGTCGGTGTGGAAGCGCCGGACTTCGAGCTGCCGGGCGCAGTGCGACACGGCATCCTCGCGGAGCCGGTGCGACTCAGCGACTACCGCGGCAAGGTAGTCGTCCTGGCGTTCTTTTTCCGGGCGAGGACACGCGGCTGAACGATTCAAATGCATGCGTACCGTGATCAGTACGCGAGCCTCTTCAACAACGGCCAGGACGTGGTCCTCATCGCGATCAGCGCGGATCCGATCGAGGCGCTGGCCAGCTGGGCGCGGGACGACCAGTTCCCGTTCCTCATGGCGAGTGACGCCGACCTGGAGGTCGGTCGCGCGTACGGCGCACTGTCGCCGCGCGGGCCGCTCACCAACCGCAACCTCTTCGTGATCGGGCCTGACGGGAAGATCGCGTGGCGGGCCGTGCCGTTCCGGGAGATCGATCCGACGGCGTACGAGGAGTTGGGGGCGGCGGTCCAGGCGGCCATGCCTGAGACGGAGAACAACTGAGTCGGGATTCGGGAGTCGGGAGTCGAGAGCTGAGTTAACAGCGGGAATCCGCCGTTCCTCAGCTCCCGACTCCCGACTCTCGACTCTCGACTCTATTGAAGGACCTTCCCGACGGCCCCCACCAGATCCTGATCCTCACCGACACCGGTATAGACGGCGCGCCCCGCGGCATCGAGCACGACGATGTACGAAGTCGATGGGGCCTGGAACGCGCGTGCGGCGCGGCCGCGTGAATCGAAGAGCACGGTGCCGGGCGGCGGGTGTCCCTCGAGGTGGCGGCGGATGGAACGCGGGTTCTGGTTGACGCCGACGCCGATGACGAGCACCTCGATGCGGTCGCCGAAGCGTTCGCGTACGGCTTGGATCTGCGGCTCGAGTTCCTCGCAGATGGGGCACCACGTGGCCCAGAACTCGACGAGCACGGGCTTTTTCCCGATCCACTGGCCGAGATCGACCGCGTTGCCGTCCAAATCCTCGACAGCGACGGCGTCCGGGACGCTGCCGATCGCGAGGCCGACATCCTGTGCGGCCGCGGGCACTGCGAGAGCCGAAGAAGCCGCGCAGGCGGCGAGCACGACGAAGGTGGGCGAAAGACGTCGCATGAAGGTTCTCCTTACCAGACCATGCCTGCCTGAACGAAGTAGTACTCCGCCATGATCAGGAGGATCACGCCGCCCGCGCGCTTCACCCAGACCATCCACGACCCCGACCGCGGCAACAAGGCGACCGTGCCCGAGAAGAGGCCAACCGCCACGAGCAGCGCCGTCATTCCGAGCGAGAAGACCAGGAGGTAGAGGAATCCGAGCCCGGCGCTGCCTGTCCCCGCCACGAACGTAAGCACCGCGGCGAACGCGGGCGCACCGCAGGGCGCAGCCACGATCCCCGATGTGGCACCGAGCAGGAACACGGCAGGATAGGAGCCTCCGCCGAGTCGGCCGGCCCATGCAGACAGTCGGGCGGGCGCCAGCACGGGGATTACATCGAGCATGGCGAGCCCGAAGATCAGCAGCAGGTTGCCCGTGACGAGCCGGGCCCACGGATTCGATGCGATGGTGCCGAAGAGCGAGCCCGTGAGCCCCGCGATCAAGCCCATCGTGGCGTAGAGCAGTGCCAGCCCCGCGACGTAGGTGAACGTCAGGAGCGCGACGCGCCGGCGTGAACGGTGTTCGCCCGCGCTGCCCGCGATGACGCCGGCGGTGATCGGGATCATCGGATAGATGCAGGGTGTGAGGCTGGTGAGCACACCCGCGCCGAACAGGGCAGCAACGGCGGCGAGGGGCTGCTCGCGCAGCGTCTCGCCGAGGCCTGCCTGGAGCAGCGCCAGCATCAGCGGCCGAGCAGCTCCACGTCTTCGGGCAGACGGTGGATGCCGCGCAGCGTAACGCGTCGTTTCAGGTCGAAGAGGTCGCCGGCGGAGAGGAGGTAGAACTCGTGGTCGCCGGTGTCGCGCGCGTTGTAGAACGCGACGACGCTCCGGCCGATGACCTCGGCGGTGTCGCCGCGCACGACGATGGCAGTGCCTTCGTCGAGGCCAATGCCGAGCAGTTTCGAGTTATCGGCTATGACATCGAGCAGGTCGCGCATGCGCTTGCGTGTGACAAGGTGCTGATCGACCGCGACGTCGCGCAGCAGGCCCAGCCCGCGCTCATGACCCTCGGCTACGACGATGTGGTTGCCTTCGGGCGCGCCGCGCACCATGAACGACGGCTGGATCGATGCGCCCGCGGATGTGCCGCCGATCACGCCGCCGCGCTCGAGCAGTGCGCGCAGTTCTTCGTGCGTACGCGTGTCCAGGTACGCATCGGCCAGCCGCCACTGCCGTCCGCCCGGGAACCACACGGCATCGGCACTGCGCAGCTTCGCGGCGAACGAATCGCTGTCCGCCAACTTCCTGTCGCGCGTGTGCAGGATGCTGAGGTTGCGTGCGCCCGCATCCTTGAGCGGCTCCAGCCCCGGCCACTTCCCGTCGAAGTGATCCTCTTCACTCGCGGTCGGAATCACGACGATGCTCGCATGGGGTCCACCCGCGAGCTCGATGAAGCGGCCCATGACGTCGTGGCCGAGTGCGCCGCCGCCCGCGAGCACGAGCGTGCCGTTGCGCGGGCCGACCTGCGGCAGCGCATCGCGCCCGTCGGCCGCGACATCCGGCCGCGGGTTGCACGCGAGCGCGACGAGCGCCAGCAGGGCAGCGCTGCGCCGGACTTCAGCTCTTGCGATCGACCACATAGACGTTCCGCTGCGCGGTCGGGACCAGCACCAGGTCCAGAATGTTGACGTGTTCCGGCAGTCCGATCACGTACGCGATGGCATCGGCGACGTCGTCGCCCGAAAGAGGCTGGAAACCTTCGTACACGCCGCGCGCACGCGGTTCATCCCCTTCGAAGCGCACGAGGCTGAACTCCGTCTCCACGAAGCCGGGGTCCACGCTCGAGATGCGTACCGGTGTGCCGGCCACGTCCAGGTTCATGCCCTCCGTCAGTGCACGCACGGCGAACTTGGTAGCCGCGTACACGTTGCCCTTCGGGTAGGTGAGATGGCCCGCGGTGCTGCCGATGTTGACGACGTGACCCCGGCCCCGCTCGATCATCGCGGGCAGGATCGCGCGCGTGACGGCGAGCAGCCCCTTCACGTTCGTGTCGATCATCCGGTCCCAGTCGGTGGGGTCGCTCTCCTGGAACCGGTCCAGCCCCGCGGCGAGGCCGGCGTTGTTGATCAGGACGTCGGGGACGTCGCCCGCATCGAGAAGCGCTTCTGCCGCGGTAAACACCGCGTCGCGATCGCGGACGTCGACCTGTGCGATGTGGACGTGCTGCCCGTGCGCGCGCTCCAGCTCATCCGCGAGCCGGGCCAGCCGCTCGATCCGGCGCGCCCACAGTACCAACCGGGCGCCCTCCCGCGCCAGCCGCCGCGCGCACGCCTCGCCTATTCCGGATGACGCGCCGGTGATCAGAATCCGTTGGCCTGCGATACGTTCCGACATCCGCCTCCTGCCCCGGTAGCCCACCTCGCGAATGTAGAGGCAGGCGCCGCTCCGTCAAAGGCGGATCAGCTCCGGAGGGCGGATTGCGGGTCGAGCCGCGCCGCCCGGAGCGCGGGCAGGAGCGCGGCGGCGAGGGCGGTGGCGGCGAGGACGAGGACGGCGAGGCCGAAGGCGAGCGGGTCGGTCGGTGTCACGTCGACGAGCTGGGTCTCGAGCAGGCGGGTGACCCAGAACGAGGCGAGGAGGCCGGCGGCGGCGCCGAACGAGACGATGACGGCCGCGCGGCCGAGCACCATGCCCAGGATCCGTCCGCGCGTGGCGCCCAGTGCGGCCCGCACGCCGATCTCGTGGGTCCGCCTGGCGACCGAGAAGGAGAGCAGCCCGTAGATTCCGATCGCGGCGAGTGCGAGCGCGATGACGCCGAATGCGCCGAGTACGGATGTAATGACGCGCCGCTCGGCGAGCGTGCCACCGAGCATGTCTTCGAGAAGCGCGATGTCGCTGGCGAGGAGTGGATCGATGTCACGGATCTCGCGGCGCACCGCGTCGGCGAGCGCCCCTGCGCGGGCGGGCGTCCCGCGCACGAGCGCATAGAGCGAACGCGCCCAGAAGACGGGGGCCTGGTCGAGGAGGACGTACATCACCTCGTCCGGGTCCTCCTCCCAGTTGCCGTGACGGACGTCGCCGACGACGCCGATCACCGTAATCCACTCCGCGTCTGGGCCGTTGCCGAGGCCCGCCTCCATGCTGAGCGCCTTCACGCGGCGGCCGAGTGCACTCTCCCCGGGCCAGTAGCGCTGCGCCATCGTGCGGCTGATCACAGCCACGCGGCCGGATCCAGCGCGGTCGGTGGGCTGGAATGCGCGCCCCTCGAGGAGCGGCATGCGCATCGCCTCGAAGTAATCGCGGCTCACGACCCGATACGCGGCGCCATCCTGCTTCGATTCCGGCCGGCCCTCGATAGCAATGAAGCCGGTGCCCGTCGTTCCCGTGGGGATCCAGTTCGCGAACGCGACCGCCTGCGCGCCGGGCAGTGCGCGGAGCTGCGGCTCGAGCCGGTCCCAGAAGACCGGCCGCGGGTCGACGTCCCATGAATAGCGCGCCACATCCAGTGCGACCTGCGCGGTGACCACACCCTCGGGGTCGTAGCCGAGGTCGCGCGAGAGCAATGACTCGAAGGACCGCAGCAGGAGACCCGCGCCTGTGAGAAGGACGATCGCAAGCCCGAACTGAACCGCGACCAGCGCCGCACCGGGCAGGCCGCGTCCGCCGCGCACCGTGCCGCGGCCGCCGAGGAGTGAGCGCGGCGCCGCGTGGTTCAGGACGCGCCACGATGGGACCAGCCCCGATCCGATGCCTGCGAGCAGGACCATCGCCGCGGAGAACGCGAGCACCGTGCCGTCGACGCGCACGGCATCCGCGCGCGGCAGGCGTTCCTGCAGGATCTCCACGAGTGCGCCCGTACTCCACCAGGCGAGCACCACACCCAGAATGCCGCCCACGGTCGCGAGCACGAGGTGTTCGGTGACGAGCTGTCGCAGCACGCGACGCCGCCCGGCACCCAGCGCGGCGCGCAGCGCGATCTCCGGCGTCCGCACGGTCGAGCGCGCAAGGCTCAGCCCCGCAAGGTTCGCCCGCGCGATCAGCAGTACGAGCACGACCGCGCCGAACAGCAGCCAGATGCGTCGCTCTACCTCTTCGTCGACGAGGAAGTCCTCGAGCGGCACGAGCGGCACACCCCACGAATAGATCGACTGCGGTGCCGCTTCCCGGATGCCGCGCGCGATCGCGTCGAGGTCCGCACGCGCACGCTCCGGCGTGACGCCATCGGCGAGCCGTGCGATCGCGACCCAGTTGATGTTGTTGCGCGTGCCATCGCCAAAGCGACGGGGCTCCGTCGCCACCCAGATCTCCGTTCCCTCCGGGTAGATCTGCGCGTCCGGTACGACCCCGACCAGCCGCATCGGCCGGCCCTCCACTACCAGCTCTGCATCCGGCGACATCGTCGCCCCCAGCGCCCGCCGCCAGTACGACTCGCTCACGATCAGCGCGCGCGCCTCCTGGTCGCCGGGTGCGAAACCCCGGCCCCACAACATGCGCGTGCCCAGCACGTCGAAGAACGCCGGCGTGACCTCCGTCACCGCGACCCGGTCCGCACCGCCGCCCGTCGCAACACCGAAACGATTGCGCTTCCAGATCGCCGTCCACTCGAGCGTAGTCGCGCGATCGCGCCAGTCCAGCCAGTTCTCCGACGACACCCGCTCGACCGGGTTCCCGACCGAATCCTGCATCTGCAGCGCCATGATCCGCTCCGCCGCCGGGAAGGGCAGCGGGCGCAGCAGCACGCCGTTCAGCACCGTGAACACCGCGGTCGGCAGTCCGATCGCGAGTGCCAGCGTCGCCACGGTGAGCGCCGTTACTCCCGGCTGGCGGCGGGCCTGTCGCCAGGTGAGTACGACGTCCCGCCACACCGATCCCAGCCACTCGCGCCGGCGCAGCTGTGCGTCCCGCTCCCGCGCCGATCGATACAGGCGACGCTTCGCCTCGCCCAGATCCCCGAACCGCTCCAGCGCCAGCGCACGCGCACGCTCCGGTGGCACACCCTCGCGCTCCAGCGCCTCCGCCCGCAGTGCGATGTGCGCTGCGAGCTCCTCGTCCAGCTCCCGTTCGACGTCACGCGGCAGACGGAAATGGCGCCGGTATTTCATGCGATCACCCCGGCTGCTTCAGTGCGAGCAGTACCGACACGGCCTGCGTGTACCGCTGCCAGACCGACGACTCTTCGCGCAGCGACCTCCGCCCCTCCGAGGTCAGACGGTAGTAGCGCGCGCGACGGTTGTTCTCCGTCACGCCCCATTCGGCTTCCACCAGCCGGCGCGCCTCGAGACGGTGCAGCGCCTGGTACAGCGCGCTGTCATCCACCGCGATCGAGCCCGCCGACTTCCGCTCCAGCCACGCGGCAATGCCGTAGCCGTGCATCGGCCCCCAGCTCAGCGCCTTCAGGACCAGCAGGTCCAGTGTGCCCTTGAACAGCGGAATGTCGGTCATGGCTCCCCGTGAGTTCTAAGGGGAATAATCTGCGGGCAGACGACGCAGGTCAAGGCCCGGGCCGAGGCCGCCGTTCCCACCTCCCACCGCGCCCCCGCCGGCCCTCGCCTCCCGGTGGCCCGGGGTGGCCCGGGGTGGCCCGGAGCCGTCAGAAGGGCGAAAATACGCGGCTGGCCGCGCCTTCCCGCCGTTCGAACCAACACGAACGTGCAAGGGTGCGTCTGGCTGGGTTGGGCCTTCGAGTGAATCACGGAGTCAGGAGAATCAGGGATGAGGTGGTCGCGTTCGCTCCATCCGTCGTTACGGAACCTCGCGTTGCTTTCCTTCCTTTTCGTCGAGCCGGGGTCGGCAGCCGGTCAGAGCGTTTCGGGGTTCGTGACGCGGATCGGCAAGGACACATTGGTGGCGGAGCACGTGGTCCGCGACGGCGGCACACTGACCGTGGAGGTGCTGCAGCGTTCACCGCGCGTCACGTTTGCGCGCTACGTGGTCGGGTTGGACGGTGACAACCGGATCCGCAGCTACGAAGCGCAGCTCTGGGATGGTGCGAAGGCGGCGGGCGAGCCGGGTCGCACGGAGCGTCTGGAGACGGACGGATCGGGCGAATGGAGTTACACGGTGATCCGGAACGGACAGGCGGAGACGCGCGCGGTGCAGGCGCCGGCGGATGCGGTGCCGTTCATCGATCAGGTGCATTGGCCGTTCGACGTCGCGCTCCAGCGGCATGCCGCGCGTGGTGACGGCGAAGCCGACCTGCCGATGCTGTCGGGCGGCCGCGCGATGACGTACGGCATCGTGCGGATGGACGACGGGAGCTGGGGCCTCCGGCATCCGAGCCGCGGCACGAGTGCGATCGAGACGGACTCACAGGGCCGGCTGGTCGCGCTGAACGGCTACGGCACGACGCGCGCACTGATTCTCGAACGCACGGCGGGCGTCGACATGGCGGCGATGGGCGAGCTGTTCGCGGCGCGCGGCCCGATGGGCGAGCTGTCCGGGCGTGCGGAGACGCTGGCGGACGTGGACGGCGCCGAGATCACGATCGATTACGGCGTGCCGATGAAGCGGAACCGGGAGATCTTCGGCGCGCTCGTCGCCTACGGTCAGGTGTGGCGCACGGGCGCGAACCAGGCGACGCACTTCACGACCACGCGTGATCTCGTCGTAGGCGAGGAAGGCCTGGTGGTTCCGGCCGGCACGTACACGCTGTTCTCCATTCCCGAGGCGGATCACCTGACGCTGATGATCAACACGCGCACGAACATCAACGGCCAGTCGTATCGCGCGGACGCCGATCTGGGTTCGGTGCGCATGCGACGCGAGAGCGTCGACGACGTCGTCGAGCCGTTCACGATCGCGGTCGAAGACACACCCGCGGGCGGCACGCTCTCGCTGATCTGGGACCGGACCGCCTACCGCGTCGATTTCACTGTGCGTCAGCCAGCACGAGAGGATTCCCGATGATCCGAAAGTTCGCAGCCCCGATCGCGCTCGCCGTTCTCGCGCCGTCGATCGTCTCAGGCCAGGCGCCATCCGCGGTGTTCGACTCCGCGTTCTACGCGTGGGAGGACGGCCGCTTCGTGGATGCACTGGAGGGAATGGACCGGCTGCTCGGCGGTGCGTCGGCGCAGGCGGTATTGAAGGACATCGCGCTGCTGACGGGCGAGTGGTACGTGACGACCGAGATCACGGCGGATGGTCTGTCGCCGCGGTGGAGCCCGGACGGGCGAATGGTCGCATACCAGCGGGGCGCGGGTGGGGACGTGAGGACGCACGTCGTGGACGTTGCCACGGGCCGCGAACTCGCGGCCGCGAATGGCAGCGGGCTGATGTTCGCGCCGGAGGGCGGCCGTTGGACATGGCTGCGCGTCGAGGGTTCGGCGGAGCTGACGCGCGCGCGCTCGGAGTTGGAGCAACTCCAGGCGGCCGGCGACTTCCAGGCGATGCGCGCAAAGATGAGCGAGGTGCAGCGGCTGGAGCGGTCGCTCACGCGCGTGATGATCGGCGGTGCGCAGGGTGAACGCACGATCCCGACGGGCGACTTGGGCGCGATCGCGCTGGTGTGGCCGAAGGGCGAGTCGGTCCCGCTCGTGATTGCGGCGGCGCCGGGCTCACAGGAAGCCGGTGTGTACCGTCCCGCGAACGGACGCCTCGATCCGGTGCTCGCCCCGGCGGGTCCGATCGGTGGTGCGATCGCGCTCGGCGACGGGCGCGTGCTGCTTACAATGGGCCGGGACGGATTCGGAATCCTGGACGCCTCGACAGGGAAACTCATCCGCCTCCAGGGGGCGCAGCCGTCGGCCTCACGCGACGGATCGACGATCGTCTATGTCACCGGCGGGAGCACGGGGTCGGCCATCCACGCGGTCGATGGGCAGGGAACCGATCGCACGGTGTTCACGAGCACGGTCCCGATCGCGAATCCGGCGGTCTCGCCGGACGGCTCGCGCATCGCGTTCCAGATGATGCCGCGCGAGGACTGGGAGCTCTACGCGATCCCGGCGCAGGGCGGCAGCGAGCCCGTGCAGGTGACGCGCGAGATCCAGCACGACCTCTTCCCGCAGTTCATCTCGGACACGCAGCTGCTCGCCGTGAAGGGCGAAGGCCGTCACCGTCGGTCCTACATCTACGATCTCGCGGCCATCGATGCGTCGGGCGGCGCGGCGGAGGCGCTGGCCTCGACGACGGGCTGGACCCGGCCGTGGCAGACGCGGCTCTTCCACAACAACACGGTGCGCACGGTGGCGCCCGAGTACGAGTGGTACGTGTCACCGGACGGGACGAAGGTGCTGATCGTGGCGGAGCGGGATGGTGACACCGTGTCGCCGGAGCGCGGTGTGTACGTGACGGACCTGACGAAGACGGTGACGAGCGACGATGTCCGCCGCCGGATCGCGGCGAACCTCGCCGTCGAGCGCGCCATTGCCGCCGTGGGCGAGCGTGCGTTCGGGCCGATCCGTGCCGACGTGGCGCGTGTGACGGAGAACGTGTCGGTGTCGCGGATCTACGGCTACGCGAGCGACCTGTACCAGTTCGGCTCGAAGTTCATCACGCAGCCGGGCAACCAGAAGGCGATCGACTACCTGGTGGCGAAGCTGCGGTCGTTCGGCTACGAGCCGGAGCTGCAGTGGTTCGAGCCGCGGCCGGGCGTCCGCACTGCGAACGTGATCGCGAAGCTGCCGGGCACGACGGACCCCGACCTGATCTACGTCGTGTCGAGCCACTTCGACAGTGTGGAGCGCGGCCCTGGCGCGGACGATGACAGCTCGGGCTCGACCGCGCTGCTCGAGGCGGCGCGCGTGCTGGCGGGGCAGCCGCAGCCGCGCACGCTGCACTTCGCGTTCTTCACGGGCGAGGAAGCGGGGCTGCTGGGCAGCCGGGAGTACGTGCGGCGCGCGCAGGCGAACGGCGACAGGATCGTGGGCGCGCTGAACAACGACATGATCGGCTATGCGAACGACCAGCGGCTGGACAACACGATCCGCTACTCGAACGAGGGGATCCGCGACATCCAGCACGCGGCCGCGCAGCTCTTCAGCGAGCTGATCACGTACGACGCGAAGTACTACAAGAACACCGACGCACACGCGTACTACGAGGCGTACGGCGACATCGTGGGCGGCATCGGCAGCTATCCGATTCTCGCCAACCCGCACTACCACCAGTCGCACGACGTGCTGGAGACGATCAACCAGAAGCTGGTGGCCGAGGTGTCGAAGACGACGGTGGCCACGCTCATGGCGCTGTCGAATGCGCCGTCGCGGGTGACGGGACTCGCCGCGGAGCGAAACGGATCGGGCGCGCAGCTGCGGTGGAACGCGTCGCCGGAGTCGGACGTCGAGGCGTACATCGTGGAGGTCGGCGCGCCGGGCGCGGAGCCGCGCACGATGCGTGTGACGGAGCCGCGCGCTTCGCTGAGCGGCGCCCGTGCGGGCGATATCGTGCGTGTGCACGCGCTGAACGCGCGCGGGCTCCGGAGCTGGGATCGCGCGGAAATGGTGATGCGCTGATGGAACTGCCGTCGCCGGCGCGCGTATGGAGGTCCGCGCCGGCTCCGGCCTCGATCGTCCGTCCCCGTGCGGGCGCCGTTCGTCCCCGTGCGAGCGTTCCAGGGCTTCCCGCGGCGCTCGCGCGCGTGCAGGATCGTGTGGTGTTCCTCATCCAGTCGGAGGGTTCGTGATGAAGACGTGGGTTCGTGGTTCGATCGCGCTGGTCGGGCTGCTCGCGGCGGCGCCGGCGGGCGCGCAGACGTATGCGGGCGGGGAAGTGTCGCAGCCGGCGATGTGGGGCTTCGGCTCCGCGCTGGCAGTAACGGCCGGCGAGGTGCTCGTGGGCGAGGCGGGCAACGTGACGCGCCCGGGTCTGGTCTACGTGTACCGGAAGGGTGCGGACGGCTGGACGGAAGCGGCGACGCTGCGTGCGTCGGACGCCGAGAACGTCGACGGCTTCGGCGCGGCGCTCGCGCTCGACGGCAACACGCTGCTCGTGGGCGCGGGCCGCGAGGGGGAAGGACGCGGCGCGTACGTGTTTACCCGCGGGACGGACGGCACGTGGACGGAAGCGGAGCGCATCCGCGTGGACGTCCCCGCCAGTGATGGCTTCGGCACCGTCGTCGCCCTGTCGGGCGACTGGGCGGCGGTCGGCGCGCCCGGTCAGAACGGGCAGGCCGGTGCGGTCTACGTGTTCCGTCGGGGCACTGCGGGCTGGACGGCGGCGGCACACCTGACGGCGCCCGGTGCGGCGATGGCGTATGGCGGGTCCATTGCGCTGGGTGAGGGCCGGCTCTTCGTGGGCGCGCCCGCGGCCGGGAACGGGACGGGCAAGGTGTTCTGGTACGTGCTGGCGGGAGACCAGTGGCAGTTGCAGGGCGAGATCGCGGCGCCGGGGCTCGCGGAGGGGGATCGCTACGGGGCGACGCTCGCGTTCGACGGCACGCGCCTGCTCGTGGGTGCGCCGGGCAGCATCGGCGGGATCGGTACCGTCCATGTGCTCGGCTGGGTGGAGCGCCAGAACCGCTGGGCGTCCGGCGGCCGGCTGCTGCCGTTCGCCGCGTCCCGGCAGGACGGCTTCGGGCGCGCCGTCGCGTTCAACGGCACCGAGATCTGGGCGGGCGCTCCGGACGGCGGCGCCGGCGCGGTCCAGGTCCTTGGTGATGGCGGAATCGCGCAGCGGCTGGCCCTGCCGCAGGCGGGCTCGTTCGGCGCGAGCATCGGTGTGAGCGGCGATGTCGCGGCCATCGGCGCGGTAGGTGCGGCCGGTGGCACGGGCGCGGCGGCGATCTTCGAGCGCGGTGCGGACGGCCGGTGGGCGCTGGCGACGCGGATCGACGGCCAGGCCGAGACGCTGACCGCCGTGACGGGCGAGAAGGTGGAGTGCGAGGGCGAAGGCCGCGCTGTGTACTTCGCGTGCAAGAACGTCGACATGCTCGCGTACGTGCCGGTGTCGGACATCAGCGACGGCGACCGGGTCCGGCTGAACGACGTATGGGGCTGGACGGATCCCGAGACGAACCGGGAGTACGCGCTCGTCGGCCGGACGGACGGCACGTCGTTCGTCGACATCACGGACGCCGAGAACCCGCGCTATCTCGGCGACCTGCCGAAGACGGAGGGCACTCCGTCGGCCACGTGGCGCGACATCAAGGTGTACGAGAACCACGCGTTCATCGTGGCGGACGGCGCGCAGGAGCACGGCGTACAGGTGTTCGACCTCACGCGTCTGCGCGACGTCCGGGAGCCGCAGACCTTCACGCAGGACGCGCACTACGATGGCGTCGCCAGCTCGCACAACATCGTGATCAACGAGGAGACCGGCTTCGCGTACGCGGTCGGGAACCGGAGCGGCGGCGAGACGTGCGGCGGCGGCCTGCACATGATCGATGTCCGCGACCCGAAGAACCCCACGTTCGCGGGCTGCTTCGCCGACCCGCAGACGGGCCGCGCGGGCACGGGCTACAGCCACGACGCGCAGTGCATCGTGTACAACGGCCCGGACGCGGAGCACCAGGGCCGGGAGATCTGCTTCGGTGCGAACGAGACGATGCTGTCGATCGCGGACGTGACCGACAAGCAGAGCCCGGTCGCGCTGGCGCGCGCGTCGTATCCGAACGTCGGGTACTCGCACCAGGGCTGGGTCACGGAGGACCACCGCTACTTCTACATGGACGACGAGCTGGACGAACTCCAGGGCAGCGTGAACGCGACGCGCACGCTGATCTGGGACATCGCGGACCTCGATGACCCGCAGCTCGTCGGCGAGTTCATGGGCACCACGCAGGCCAGCGACCACAACCTGTACATCCTCGACAACACGATGTACCAGTCGAACTACCAGGCCGGCCTGCGCGTGATCGACATCAGCGACCGCGACAACCCCGTCGAGGTCGGATACTTCGACACCGTGCCCTATGGCACGAACACGCCCGGGTTCGGCGGCTCGTGGTCCAACTACCCGTACTTCCCGAGTGGCACGATCATCGTGACGAGCGGGAGCGAGGGGTTGTTCATCTTGAAGAAGCGGCCGACGCGACCCGTTTCCTGAACGGAGGAGTCTGGCGTCTGGTTTCTGGTGTCTGGGGTCTGGTTTACTGCGGGCACCCGCCGCAACAACCAGATACCAGACTCCAGACCCCAGACACCAGGAACGGAGGCAGTATGAGAAGGTTCTCGAGGGCGGGAGCGTTCGTCGTCCTGGCGGCTGCCGCAGCATGCGCACCGGCGGTGCAGGTTCAGGCGCAGGGCAATCCTGTGCTCTATGTGGCAAACCAGGACGACGCCACGGTGACGCGCATCGATGCGGCGACGCTCGACGTGCTCGGCACGCTTGACCTGCGGACGCTGGGCTTCAGCGACAACGCGAAGCCGCACCACATCGTCGTGGAGAAGGGCGGCGCACACTGGTACGTGTCGCTGATCGGTGATGGCAAGGTTGTGAAGCTCGATCGCGACAACCGGGTGGTTGCGGTGTTCGAGGGCTTCGAGACGCCCGGCATGCTGGCACTCGATCCGGCCACCGATGCGCTGTACGTGGGCCGTTCGATGAGCGCGGTGAATCCGCCGCCGAGCATCGGCATCGTGAACCGCACGACGATGAGTGGCGACATCATCGATGTCTTCTTCCCGCGTCCGCATGCGCTGGCTGTGGCGGCCGGCGGCGGCGTGGTCTACACGGCCAGCCTCGGCGTGAACCAGATGGCCGTGGTCGACCCTGCGGAGGAGAACGCGGCACTCCTCGATGTGCCGGGTGCAGCCCCGCACGCCGTCATGCAATTTGCGCTGTCGCCGGACGGGAAGACGCTGGTTGCGAGCGGTGAGTTGTCGGGCGAACTGCTGGTTTTCGACGTGAGCGACCCGCGTGGCCCGCAGCACGTAAGGAGCATTCCGGTGGGCCGGCAGCCGTTCGATCCGATCTTCTCGCCCGACGGCCGGACCGTGTGGGTCCCGCTCAAGAGCGACAACGCCGTGGCGGTCGTGGACGCGGCCACGTGGCAGGTGATCGAGCGTATCGAACACGAGGGCTTCGCGCAGCCGCACGGCATCGCCTTCTCCCCCGACGCGCGCTACGTCTTCGTGTCGAACAACAACAAGGCCGTGGACCACGCCATGCACGGCGCAGCCGCGCCTGCTGCATCAGCGCAGGCCAACGGCACGGGGCGTGTGGTCGTGGTCGATGCCGCGACGCGCAAGGTCGTGAAGGTGATCCCGGCCGGGCGCAATGCTGCCGGTCTGGGTATTTCCTGAGCGTTGCGGCTCCTTCGTCGAACGACCTTTCACCGCGGAGAGCGCGGAGGGCGCGGAGAGTGAGTGAGTTTGATTCGCGGCGAACGAGCATCCCGGTGTTCAACTCAAACACGATGTGTGCAATGCCGCGAGCTGTCCCGAACACGACGAAGCCCTCCGCGTTCTCCGCGCTCTCCGCGGTGAAATTGCCGTTTGCGTGGGCGATCCTCGCGCTGACGGCCTGCACGAGCACACCGGCAACCCAGGGCCCGACGCCCGGCGGCTGGACGAGAGACGTCGCACCGTTCGAGGTACTGAACGCGAGCGGCGAACCGTACGCGCATCCGTTCCTGGGCGGGTTCGATGTGCCGCGGCCGCAGTTCGTGGACATCGATGGGGACGGTGACTACGACCTGTTCGTGCAGGAGCGCACGGACGAACTGATCTTCTTCGAGAACGTCGGCACACCGCAGCGTGCGGAGTACGTGTGGCGCACGGATCGGTGGCGGGACCTTGCGATCGGGGAGTGGCAGCGCTTCGCGGATGTCGATCTCGATGGCGATGTCGACCTGCTGGCGGAGCGGCCGTTCAGCTACATCACGTATTTCCGCAATGTCGGCCGTGCGACTGCACCGCAGTTCGAGCTGTACGCGGACACACTGCGCAGTGTGACGGGGGAGGCGATCTTCGCGGACCGGCAGAACATCCCGCACCTCACGGACATCGACTGCGACAAACTTCCCGACCTCTTCCTCGGCCGCGTCGACGGCACGATCGCGCGCTACGAGCAGGCGGGCGTAGGCGAGGACGGTGTGCCGCGCTTCGCGCTGGTGACGGAGCAGTTCGAGGGGATCCAGATCGTCGGCCAGCTCGTGGGCAGCATGCGGCACGGCGCGAACAGCATGTTCTGGGCGGATGTCGACGATGATGGCGACCCAGACCTCTACTGGGGCGACTACTTCGAGCCGGGGCTGCTGCTGATCGAGAACACGGGGACGTGCGCGAACCCGAACCTGCGCGGCGATCCCGTCCCCGTTCGTGCGGACGGCCAGCCGATCGCGACCAGCGGCTACAACGCGCCGTACTCGGTGGACATCGATGCGGACGGCGATCTCGACCTGTTCATCGGTGTGCTGGGCGGCGCGTTCAATCCGAACCGCACGTCATCGAACAACCTGCTCTTCTACGAGCGCGGGGCGGACGGCGCGCTGACGCTGCGCGACGTGCGCTACGTGGACGGCATCGACGTCGGCTCGGAGAGCATTCCCGAGCTCGGTGACATCGATGGCGACGGTGACATGGACCTGCTCGTCGCCAACAAGATCGAGCCTGCGGATCCGTCGACATCACGCGTCGTGCTGTTCGAAAACGAGGGCACGCGCTTCCGTCTGGCGGACACGCTCGATCTCGGCGGCTCGTATCATCTCGCGCCCGCGCTCGGCGATCTCGATGGCGATGGCGCGCTCGACATGGTGCTCGGCACGTGGAACGACGGCCTGTTCCTCGTGTGGCAGCGGGACGGCCGCTGGGTCCGCGAGGATTCCGCGAGCATCAAGCTCACGCGCGGCAGCAACGCCGTGCCCGCGCTCGGCGATCTCGATGGTGATGGCGATCTCGATCTCGTGGTGGGTGAGGCGTCCGGCGAGGTGAACTATTACGAGAACGTTGGGAGTGCGTCGTCGCCGGAATTCGAGCTGGTAAGCGACCGCTGGCTCGACATCGATACCGGCCGCCGCAGTGCGCCCACGATCGTCGATCTCGATGGGGATGGGCCGCTCGACCTCGTGTTCGGTCGCGAGTCGTCCGGTGCGCTCGTGTACCGCAATACCGGGACGCGCACGGCGCCGGAGTTCGTGCTGGATGAAGCGCTGTCCGCGTCGCTGCCGCTGCCGTTCAACGGCGTGCCCGCGTTCGCGGATCTGGATGGCGACGGCCGTCTCGAGCTGATCGCGGGCGGACTGTCGGGGGGGCTCGTCTACTACCGCCGCTGACGCGCGGGAATCAGAGCGCCGGCTTCAGCCGGCTCGCGTACTTCTGCCGCACCTTCGCCACCTTGGGCGCGACCACGACCTGACAGTACGGCTGATCGGGGTTCCGCTCGTAGTAACGCTGGTGGTATTCCTCGGCGGGATAGAACGTGTCGAGCGGCTCGAGCTGCGTGACGATCGGATCGTCCCACACCTCTGCAGCGTGGGCAATGGCCTGCTCCGCCGTGCGCCTCTGCACGTCGTCGTGGTAGAAGATCGCGGAGCGGTACTGAGTCCCGACGTCCGCGCCCTGGCGGTTGAGTGTCGTCGGGTCGTGGATGGCGAAGAACACCTCGAGCAGATCCGCGTACGGCAGCACCTCGGGGTCGAAGGTGACCTGCGTGACCTCGGCGTGGCCGGTGCTCCCGGAGCAGACGGCTCGATAGGACGGATTCGGCACGTGCCCGCCGGCGTAGCCGGAGACGACCTTCTCGACGCCGGCCAGTTCGAGGAACGCCGCTTCGAGGCACCAGAAGCAGCCACCACCCAGCGTTGCGATCTCGCTCAATCTTCACCGTCCTTGCTCTCGTTCCGTCGATCTACCCCGAACGCGCGCGAAGTCGCCGCACGCCGCCGCCCGCGACCCACATGAGAGCGAAGCCGATGCCGATCCAGACGAGTTCCCGAAGCCGGCTGGCCATGGCGGTGAAAACACCGACGCCGGCGCCCATGCCCAGGAGCCGGAGCACGAGGTAGAGGCTGCCCTCCTTCGAGCCGACCGCGAACGGCATGAAGAAGAAGAGCACAACGACGAACGACGAGAAGTTGTTGATGAGGAACGCGGTCAGGTAGCTGGCGTCGATGCCGATCGCGTGCAGGATGAACACGTACTCGAAGACGGCGAGCGCGCGCCCGGCGAGGTCGACACCGACGGCGGCGAAGAATCGGAGCGGCCGGGCGTGGTAGAAGCTCACGATCTGTTCGTCGAGCTCCATGAGAGTCGTGCGCCTTGGCTCGATGACGCGCGCGAGCCGCCGCACCAGCGGGACGCGGTGCATGCCGGAAAGGATGCGCTCGAGGTATCCCTTCTGGTGGCCGGCCATGACGAGCCAGATCAGGCCGGCGAAGAGGAGGGCGAGGAGGATCAGCGGTCCGACGACCTCGGGATTGCGGCGGAATACGTAGAGGCCGATGAGCGAGGCGATCAGCCAGAACACGAGGTTGCTGAGCGCGTGGATCATCGTGAAGAGGATGATCGAGCCGGTGGCGCGACGCGTGCCGATCCATGGTGCGGTAGCGGCGACCTTGAACGGTTCGCCGCCCATTGCAACGACGGGCGTCACCCAGTTGATGGCGAAGCCCGCCACGGTGATGGCGAACGCGCGCGGGAATGGCGGCCGGTTCGGCTCGTCGGCCATCACGATCATCCACGTCCACGTGAACATTGCGTACGCGGGCGCCCAGCTCAGCACGATGGGAATGATGAGCCAGCCGGCCTGGCGGAAGTCGGCGGCGAGCCGGCCGGGCCCGATGTGCGCGATCATCCAGACCAGTCCGGCCAGTCCGATCGCGAAGAACAGGAGCTGAAGCTTCCGGCTCATCCCCGTTGGCAGTATCGTGGTAGCCGACCCCCTACGGAGGCCGCACGAATGATGTTGCGACGACGCACCGTCACGCCCCGTGAGCGCGCAGCGCGATCGTGAGCGCGCACGTCCAGGGCGGCGACCGCCGCGCCATTGCGGGCTGGGCGCTCTACGATTTCGCCAACTCCGCGTACACCACGCTCATCGTCACCTTCATCTACTCGTCGTTCTTCATCAACTATCTCGTGCTGGACGCGGCAACAGGCGAGCCGGACGCCATCGCGGGGACCGTGTTCTGGGGTCGGGCGGGCAGTATCAGCGCGATCACCGTTGCACTGCTCTCGCCGTTCCTGGGCGCGCTCGCGGACCGGAGCGGCCACCGCAAGCGCTACCTGCTGCTGGCAACGGCCGCCTGTGCGGCCGGCGCGACACTGCTCTGGCTGCCGACGCCCGGGACCGTGGCGCTGGCCCTGACCATCTTCGTTCTCAGCAACATCGCCTACGAGCTGTGCGGCGTCTTCTACAACTCGTATCTGCCCGACGTCGCACCGGCGGATCGCATCGGCCGCATCTCCGGCTACGGCTGGGCGCTCGGCTATCTCGGCGGCCTGCTCGCCATGGCGATCGCACTGTTCGTGTTCGTTCAGCCCGAGACCAAGCCGTTCGGGCTGGATGCAGCGCGTTTCGAACACGTACGCGCGACTGGCCCGCTGGTCGGTGTGTGGTTCGCACTGTTCAGCGTGCCGTTCTTCCTGTGGGTGCATGACACGCGTCCGCCCGCAGCCGATGGTGGGCCCCTGCTGCGCGGCACCGTGCAGCGGCTGGCGACGACGTTCCGCGAGATCCGGCGCTACCGCCAGATCGTGCGGCTGCTGATCGCACGGCTCGTGTACAACGACGGCCTCACCGCCATCTTCGCGTTCGGCGGGCCGTACGCGATGGCCACGTTCGACTTCTCGCTCACGGAGGTGCTCTACTTCGGTGTTGCGCTGAACGTCACGGCCGGACTCGGCGCCTTCCTCATGGGATTCCTCGACGATCGCATCGGCGGCAAGCGCACGATCCTGCTGACACTCATCGGCCTCACCGCCACCACGTTGGCCGCCGGTCTGGTACAGAGCAAGTTCGCGCTCTGGATCGTGGCCTTCGCACTGGGGCTCTTCGTCGGCCCGAACCAGGCGGCCAGCCGCTCGCTCCTCGGGCGCTTCGTGCCGCACGACAAGGAAGCCGAGTTCTTCGGGTTCTTCGCGTTCTCCGGGAAGGCGATCGGTTTCCTCGGCTTCCTGCTCTTCGGCACCGCGACCGGCATCTTCGATTCCCAGCGCGCGGGTGTGTTCACGATCGTGCTGTTCTTCGTCGTTGGAGCGTTGCTGCTGCTCCGGGTGGACGAGCGCGAGGGCCTTCTGAGAGGTGCAGATCGACCCTGAGAAACGACATTCACCGCGGAGAGCGCGGAGGACGCTGAGGTTGCACGGAGTTGAACATCTTCCGATTCTCTCCGCGTTCTCAGCGTGCTCCGCGGTAGATGCCTTTTTTTTCATGAGGTGTCCAGGCTCAGGAGGTAGAACCGATGGACCGAAGGGAGTTCCTCGGGACGGCTGCGGTCGTTGCGCCGGGGATCATGGCGGGGACGAGGTCGCCGGAGATATTGATCCGGCGGTCGGTGATGCCACTCGTGATCAGCGACTCGAGCGGCTACCACTACCGGAACGGCGGCACCATGAACGCGGTCGAGATGGCGTTCTCGCGCATCGTGGCCGGTGACGATGTGCTGGATGCGCTGATCGCGGGCGTGAACATCCCGGAGCTGGACCCGACCGAGACCGGCATCGGTTACGGCGGCCTGCCGAACGAGGACGGGGTCGTGCAGCTCGACTCATGCTGCATGCACGGACCGCGCAGGCGGGCGGGCGGTGTGGCCGCGATCGAGGGCGTGCGCACGCCGTCGCTCGTGGCGCGTGCCGTCATGAACGAGACGGACCACCATCTCCTCGTGGGGAAGGGCGCGCAGGACTTCGCGCGCCAGATGGGCTTCGAGATCGAGGACGATCTGAACACGCCCGAATCGCGCCGGCTGTGGCTCGAGTGGAAGCGGCGCATCGATCCGGAGCACTGGCTGGACCCGTCGCGCCGCGGGCAGGCGGGCTACGAGGCGGGGCTCTCGATGCTGCGCGACGGACTCATCCCTGAGTCCACGTTCTGGGGCACGATCAACTGTGACGGCATCGGCCCGAACGGCGACATCTGCGGCGTCACCACCACGAGCGGCCTTGCCTGGAAGATTCCGGGCCGCGTCGGTGACTCCCCAGTCCTCGGCGCCGGTCTGTACGTCGACAACGATGTGGGCGCGGCGGGATCGACGGGTCGAGGCGAGGCGAATCTCTACAATCTTTCGTCGTTCCTGATCGTGGATGAAATGCGCCGCGGAGCCAGCCCGAAGGATGCGGGGCTGGAAGCGCTTCGTCGCATTCAGAAGAACACGGTCGAGCGCCGGCTGCTGAACGCGCGCGGGCTGCCGAACTTCAACGTGCGCTTCTTCGTGCTGAACAAGCGCGGGGAGTCCGCGGGCGTGGCGCTGTACGCGTCGGGCGAGGTGCAGTACGCGGTGTGCACGGAGAACGGCGCGGAGCTCCGGCCGCTGGAGCCGCTGCTCGAGGGGGACCCGGCGGACTGACGTCCCGGCTCCGGGACGCGAGGCTCCCGGGCTCGCGAAATACAGGGGGCGCGGGCGTTGGGCGGGCGCGGGCGCGAGGTGATTCCGCCGCAACAGGTTGTGTCCGTCTCCGGGTCGCGGCACGGCGCTTCCCATCCACGCGCGGCCACCGTCCACGCATCGCCCGGGAGCCCGCATGACCTCGTTCGTCCGCCATCTCGGCCAGCTCCTGCGCGGGCTCGGCCGCTCACCCGGCTTCGCACTCACGGCCATCGGCACGCTCGCGCTCGGGATCGGCGCGAGCACGGCGATCTTCAGCGTGGTGAACGCGGTGCTGCTGCGGCCGCTGCCCTACGAGGACCCCGAGTCGCTGTACCTGGTCTGGGGCGACATGCGCAACCGGGCCGTGTACGACTTCCCCTTCCCGCCCGCGGACTTCCACGACCTGCGCGAGACCGTGACCGCGTTCGAGGATGTCGGCGCGGTGACGACGTTCCGAAACACGTTCCGCGAGCCGCAGGGCGAGCCGCAGCCCATCACCGGCGCGGCAGTGACGACGAACTTCTTCTCGCTGCTCGGCGCGAACATCGCGCTCGGGCGGAACTTCTCCGCTGCGGACGGCACGCCGCCGGCGCCGCCGGAGGAGGGGCAGCCGCCGGGGCCGCCGGTGCCGGGCGTGCTGATCCTGAGCCACGAGTTCTGGCAGCGAACGTACGGCGGGGATCCGTCGATCGTGGGGCGGACAGTCGAGTTCGGCGGCCAGCCGACGCAGGTGGTCGGCGTGCTGGCGCCGGGCTTCGAGGTGCTGTATCCGCCGGGCAGCGACATCGAGCGCTCGCCGGATGCGTACACGGCGATCCGCCTGGATTTCGCGGGCGGCTCGCGCATCAACGTGTTCCTGCGCGTGATCGGCCGGCTCGCACCCGGTGTGACCGCTGCGCAGGCGCAGACGCAGCTCGACAATCTCGCGGCCGACCTGCGCAGCCAGTTCGAGATCAAGGAGTCGTCGGGTCTGCATTTCCGGGCCGAGCCGATGCATGCGGACCTGGTCGCGTACGTGCGCACCGAGGTGCTCGCATTGATGGGCGCGGTCGTGTTCGTGCTGCTGATCGCGTGCGCGAACGTTGCGAACCTGCTGCTCGTACGCGGCGCGAAGCAGGAACGCGAGCTCGCGGTCAAGGCCACACTCGGTGCGACACGCGGCCGGCTGATCGGACAGGTGATGGCGGAGAGCTTCGTCGTCGCGGCCGCGGGCGCGCTGTTCGGTCTGCTCGTCGCATGGGCGGGCATCCGGCTGCTGCGGCTGCTGAGGCCGGAGAACCTGCCGCGGCTGGATGCGGTCTCGATCGATTTCGTCGTACTCGCCTGGGCCGCGCTCGCGGGACTCGTGTCGGCCATCGTGTTCGGGCTCGTGCCCGCGCTGCGCGCATCGCGCGTCGATGTGGCCGATGTGCTGCGTGCGAGCGGACGCACGGCCGCGCTCGGCGGTGGGCGGCGGCTGCGCAGTGCGGTCGTCGTGGCCGAGGTAGCGCTCTCGTTCGTGCTGCTGGTCGGATCCGGACTCATGATCCGCAGCTTCATCGCGCTCAACCGCATCGATCCCGGCTACGACCCGGACGGGCTGCTGACGTTCAACGTCGGCCTCAACGCGCCGCGTTACGCGGATGTCGACGCGCGCGAAGCATTCCAGCGGCAGATGCACGCGCGGCTGAGTGCGCTGCCGGGTGTAACGGCCACCACCGCGGCGTTCCCGCTGCCGCTGGATGGGACCATCGTGAACAGCCGGTGGGGCACCGAGGCTGCGGTCACGGATCCGTCCGCCTTCCAGCAGGCCAACCTGCACATCGTGATGCCCGGCTACTTCGATGCCATGCGCGGGCGTCTGCTCGCAGGGCGCGTGTTCACGCAGGTGGACAACACGCCGGAATCGCACGCGATCATCATCGATGATGTGCTGGCCGCGAAAGCGTTCCCCGGCGAGCAGGCGGTCGGGAAGCGGCTCTTCGTACGCAGCCGCGGCAACGAGCCGGAGTTCCTCGAGGTCATCGGCGTCGTGGCACATCAGCGGCACACGTCGCTGCGGGAGGTCGGGCGTGAGACGATCTTCGTGACGGACGGCTTCCTCGGTCACGGCCGGTCGACCCGCTGGGCGCTGCGTACGTCCGGCGACCCGGCGCGTCTCGCCGCCTCCGCACGCGCCGTCGTCGCGGAGCTGGATCCCAATCTCGCCGTGGACGAGATGCAGCCGATGAGCGACTACGTGCGCCGCGCCAGCGCACAGACGCGCTTCGCGCTCGTGCTCATCGGTGCGTTCGCGGTCGTGGCGGGAGTCCTCGCCGTGATCGGGCTCTACAGCGTACTGGCGACCGTGGTGCGGCAGCGCACGGCGGAAATCGGCGTGCGGCTGGCGTTCGGTGCACCCCGCACGGGCATCTTCAAGCTCGTCGTGGGGCAGGGCCTCATGCTGGGCGCCGCGGGCGTGGGGATCGGGCTCGTCGCTGCGCTGGCGATCACGCGGGTCATGCGCAGCCTGCTCGTCGGCGTGCAGCCGACGGATCTGCTCACGTATGTCGCAATGGCGGCCGGTTTCTTCGTGGTCGCGGCCGCGGCCTGCTGGGTGCCGGCGTGGCGCGCCGCCGCGCTCGACCCGAACGCCGCACTGCGAGAGGAGTGATCGCACGGGCTGAAGATTCTGGACGCAGCGCACCGCACGGATTAATCTCGAAGAGCCTTTCTTCCGTGCGGCGCATCCGGAGTCTTCATGCCCCTGAACTCGCGTGCTGGTGCGGTCCGCAGCCTGGTCCGTGCCCCACTGTTCACCATCGCCGCGGTCGTTACGCTGGCGCTCGGCATCGGTGCGACCACCGCGATCTTCAGCGTCGTGAACGCGGTGCTGCTGCGGCCGCTGCCATACGCCGATCCCGGGTCGCTCGTGCTGGTCTGGGCGGACCTGCGCACGCGCGATGCTCTCGACGTTCCCTTCGCACCGGCCGATTTCCACGACCTGCGCACGCGTGTCGATGCGTTCGAGGCCGTCGCGGGTGTGAGCACGTTCTCGCAGCCGCTGCTCGAGCCAGGCATCGAACCCGAACAGATCGAAGTCGCCGGCGTGACGCCCGGCTTCTTCGAGATGCTGGGCGTGCACATTGCGCGCGGCCGCGCGTTCACCGAGGCCGAGAGCCTGCCGCCCGAGCAGCCGGATCCGGCTGCCCCGCCGGGTCCGCCTCCGCCCGGCACGGTCATCCTGAGCTGGGAGTTCTGGCAGCGCCGCTACGCGGGTGATCCCTCGGTCGTGGGACGGATGATCACGATGGGGTCTGCACCCACGCGCGTGATCGGGATCCTCGAGGCCGGGTTCGAGGTGCTGCTCCCGCCGGGGTCGGACGTGGCGCGTCGCCCCGATGCGTACATCCCGATGCGCATCGACTTCGCATCCGGCTCGCGTTCCTCACCGTTCCTGCGGGTGATCGGACGTCTGGCGCCGGGTGCAACGCTGGCGCGGGCGCAGGCGCAGGCGGATGCGCTGGCCGCCGAGCTGCGTCAGAGCTACGAAGCGAAGAACGCCGCGGGGCTGCACTTCCGGCTCGTGCCCATGCACGCGGATCTCGTGGAGGGGATCCGGCCTGCCGTGCGCGCACTCATGGGCGCCGTCCTGTTCGTGCTGCTGATCGCGTGCGCGAACGTAGCGGGCCTGTTGCTCGTGCGTGCGGGCGCACGCGAGCGCGAGCTGGCCGTGCGCGCCACGCTCGGCGCCACGCGTGGGCGGCTGCTCGGCCTCGTGATGCGCGAGAGTCTGCTGCTCGGCATCGCGGGCGCGGCGCTGGGACTCGGCATCGCGTGGGCCGGCATCCGTGTGCTCACGTCAATGACGCCGGAGTCGCTGCCGCGCCTCGATGCCGTAGCCATCGACACGAACGTCCTGCTGTTCACCGCCATCACCGGCATCCTCGCCGCACTCGCCTTCGGCATCGTTCCCGCGCTGCGCGCGTCACGCGTGAACGTCGGCAGCGCACTGCGTGCCACCGGTCGTACCGCCGCGCTCGGAGCCGGCGGTCGCCTGCGCAGCGCTGTGGTGGTCGCGGAGGTTGCGCTCAGCTTCGTGCTGCTCATCGGCTCCGGCCTCATGCTGCGCAGCTTCCTCACACTCCAGCGCACCGATGCGGGTTTCGACGCGCAGAACGTCGAGACGTTCGCAGTGCGGTTCGCGGGCCCTCGCTATGCGGACCCCGAGGTGCGTGCCGCGTTCAAGCGCGAGCTCCACGCGCGGTTCGCTGCGATACCGGGTGTGACGGCCGTCACCGGCGCGGCGCCGCTTCCGCTCGATGGCTCCGTCATGAACGCCGGCTGGGGTACGGAGGCCGGGGCAACCGATGCAGCGACGTATCGCCAGGCCAACGTGCACGTGGTATTGCCCGGTTACTTCGAAGCGCTGCGTACGCCCGTGCTCGAGGGGCGCGCGTTCACCGCGGCGGACAACAGCGATGCGGTGAGGAACGTGGTCATCGATGAGGTGCTCGCGCGGAGAGCGTTTCCGAACGGCAGCGCCGTCGGACAGCGGCTGTACGTGCGGCTGCGCGGACCGGATCCCGAGCCGCTCGAGGTGATTGGCGTGGTCCGGCATCAGCGCCACGCATCGTTGGCCGAGGAAGGGCGCGAGGCGCTGTTCGTGACGGACGGGTTCCTCGGACACCGCACCACTGCGCGCTGGGCGCTCCGCGTGAACGGCGATCCCGCCGCCGTTCTCACCGCTGCACGCGCGGAGGTGGCACGCCTCGATCCCTCCGCGCCCGTGTCGGAGGTCTTGCCGCTGCGCTGGTACGTGAACCAGGCAACGGCGTCCACGCGCTTCGCGTTCGCGCTGATCGCCGCGTTCGCCGCCATCGCGGTCATTCTGGCCGCGGTCGGGCTCTACAGTGTGATCGCGACGGTCGTGCGGCAGCGCACGGCGGAGATCGGTGTGCGCATGGCGTTCGGCGCGCAGCCGGACGGGATCTTCCGTCTCGTCGTGCGGCAGGGGCTCACACTCGGTCTGCTGGGGATGGCCGCAGGTGTGGTTGCTGCGATCGCCCTCACGCGCCTGCTCTCGAGCATGCTCGTCGGCGTGACGCCGACCGATCCGCTCACCTTCGGCGCGATGGCGGCCCTGTTCCTTCTCGTGGTGACGATCGCGTCGGGACTGCCGGCATGGCGCGCGGCGAGCATGGACCCGAACGCAGCGCTGCGACTGGAGTAGTCAGATCCCCGGCGCGAGCCAGCCCGTGGCCTGCGCCGCGCGCACCATCAGGAAGTCGCCGAAACGGCCGAGCACGTCGACGGTCACACCCGCCGGCACGCTGTCCATCACCGCCGCTCGCAGCGACGGCTCCACACGCACCGGCAACGGCGCGTCGAGTACCTCGCGCCGCACCGGGTCGGACGCGGCCTCCGTGAGCCGAGCGGCAAGGAAACCGGTTCCGCCATCGGGGAGTCGCACGCGCAGCCAATCGCCGGTGCCCGCCGTCACTGCCACAACGGTGTGCCGCGGCAGCTCCGCCAGGACGGCCGCCGATGGCTGTGGCGACGCGCGCAGCCGCGCGCCCTCCGATGCCGTCCGCGTCCACGCGCCGATCACGTCCGTCGCCACACGCAGTTCGGGCAGGCTGCGCCCGAGAGGGCGTACCCAGGGCAGCGGATCCGTCGGGCCGCGACTGTACACGCCGAAGTGGAGATGCGGCGGCGTGGTGCGCGCGTTGCCCGTGTTGCCGATCAGTCCGACCGTGTCCCCCACGCGCACACGCTGGCCGGAAACGACGAGCTGGCTGTCGAGGTGGGCGTAGTAGTAGTTGGCGCCGCGCCGTTCGTCCCGCACCCACACCGTACGTCCGCCGCGCGGCGTTTCGTCCACGCGCCGCACGAAGCCGTCCGCGGCCGCGAGCGCGGGCGTGCCGCGCGGAGCGAAGATGTCGATGCCGTGATGGCTGCGCGCGCCCGCATCGCGCGGATCGCCGAAGACGCTCTGCACGTTGCGCACACTCGCGCCGGCCACGGGGAACGCCAGTACGGGGTCCAGTGCGATGCTGATGGTGTAGCGCCCGCCGCGCAGCAGCTCCGGCTGCACGCGCAGAATGTAGTCTCCGCTGCGGCGCGGCTCCCACTCGAGACGGAGCGACCCGCTGTCCGCACTCATCACGTGCTCGGGCCCGCTCGCGGTGTCCTCCGGGAGCTCGAAGATGTCGACGAACAGGAGCAGCGAATCGGCTTCCTCGATGGTTCCTTCGATCGTGACGCGCTGTCCGCGTTGCACGGATAGCCGGTAGCCGAATGCGGTGGGCCGGTCCGCGGGGAGCCAGCCGGTCTCGCGATAGGGCAGCGGCACGGCGGGCGCGCCGGCGAGTGCGGATTCGGCCGCCGCCTGCCACTCGCGTGCGAGCGCTGTTCCGCCGAGGCCCGCATGCTCGAGGGCGAGGGAATAGCGTTCGTGCGGGGTGGCCGAGGGTGGGGCGAAGAACTCCGTCAGCTCCTCGACGGGTTCGCACGCGGCCGCGGCAATCAGCAGGAGCGCGAGGCTACGCATCCGCGGACGGACGCTCGATGTGTACGGTCTGTGTCGGGAACGCAAACTCCAGCCCCTCCTCCGCGAAGCGGCGGTAGACCTCGATGTTGATCCGCTGCTGCGTGTCCATGTACAGGTTGTAGCTCGGATCTGTTACGTAGTACACCGCCTCGATGTTCAGCGCGGAGTCCCCGAACCCCTGAAAGTGCGACCTGTCGAACCGGACCTTCTCCTGCGCCTCGATGGCCGACCGGATGATCGCGGCGGCCCGCTCGAGTCCTTCGGGTGGCGTGCCGTAGACGAGGCCCACCTTCAGCATCACCCGCCGCTCGTACATCCGCCGGTAGTTGCGGACGCGCGAGGCCAGGAGGTCGCTGTTCGAGACGACCAGCTGCTCGCCGGAGACGCTGCGCAGCCGCGTGGTCTTGAGGCCGACCCGCTCCACGGTCCCCGACATGTCGCCCACGACAATGAAGTCTCCGAGCACGAAGGGCTTGTCGAGCACGATGGACAGGGAGGCGAAGAGGTCGCCCAGAATGTTCTGCACGGCGAGCGCGACCGCGATGCCGCCGATCCCCAGCCCCGCGAGTGCCGGGCCGATCTCCACGCCGGCGTTGGCCAGCCCGATCAGCAGCAGGATCGTGTACAGGACCAGACGCGCGAGGAAGCCGATGGCATTGAGCGACGTCGCCGTGGCGGCGTCCCGGTCGCGCGTCCGCTCCACGCCACTTCGGATCGCGGTGGCGATCGCGGCGTTCCCCCAGAACGCGAACTGGAGCAGGACGAGCGAGATGCCGACCAGGCGGAGCGCGCGCTCCAGGTCGGGCGGGAGCAGCAGGACGCGGGAACCCGCGTAGAGGGAAACGAACAGAATGAACGAGGTGCGGGTGCGTCCCAGCGCACCCGCGACAATGTCATCGGCGTAGTTGCTGGTCCGGCCGGCGAGCGCGCTGAAGCGGCTGACCACGAGCTTCAGGGCCATCCTCAGGACGAGGAAGACCACCAGCGCCACACCGGCTGCAAGCAGCCAGGAGCGCAGCGTGTTGCCGTACCAGGAGAAGTCGAAGAATGTCATGGCGAGTCGCTGCCCGAAGGAACGGACGCCCAAGGTAGGCCGCCAGCGGGGTGGGTCGCAAACGGCGGAACCCGGGACGCGCCGGTCTCGTAATGCCCGGAGTCGTCGCTCATCGAACGGAGGATCGGATGCGCCGCTGGTTTCGGTACGCGTTGCTCATGCTGGTGCTCGTCCCCGGCGCCGGCCGGGCGCAGGACGATGCGTACCTGGACGCCGGCGCGCGCACGCTCGTCGAGCAGGCGCGCGAGCGGCGCCGCGTCTTCGACACCGCGATCCAGCGCTACAGCGCCGTGGCGCAGGAGCGCATCTCGGCCGGACTCAACACGCTCGGCCGCGAGCGGCTGCTCTTCCGCCGCGAGACCGCGACGCGCATCGACTGGCAGCGCGAGGGCCCCGTCAACATCGAGGTGCTCGGCGGCCGCGAGGTCATCCCCGTCGTCTTCGATGACATCCGGCTCCCCGGCGACATCGACGCGGGCGTCGCGCATCTCGCGTTCGATCCGATCGGCAACGAGATCTTCCTCCTCGGCATGGACTCGGACGATCCGGATGAATCGTTCCGCCATCCGCTCGCCGAGGGCTCCGAGCAGCACTACCGCTTCCGCAGCGGCGACACGACCACCATTCGCCTGCCGGATGGCCGCCAGGTCCGGCTGCTCGAGCTGGTCGTGATCCCGCGCCGACAGGACGCGCGACTGCTGTCCGGCTCGTTCTGGATCGATGAAGCGACGCACGGCCTGGTGCAGGCGATCTTCCGCATCGCGCGGCCGTGGGAGCTGGGCATCGACGGCGCGGATGAGGACGAGGATCATGACGACGTGCCTGGCTTCCTGCGGCCGATCCGCGCCGACGTCTCGTATGTCACGATCGAGTACGCGCTCTGGGATCTGCAGTGGTGGCTGCCACGGCTGATCGCGGCGGAAGGTTGGTTCCAGGCGGGGTCGATGCTGCGCATGCCGCTGCGATACGAGCGGCGCTACGGCGAGTACGAAGTGGTCGGGGATCCGAGCGCGCCGCAGGTCACCGACATCGAGGAGGCCCGTCCCTGCCGGCCGCCGATGCGACTCACGATCAACATCGGCTCCGGCGGCGCGCGCGACACTGCGTCCGTCGACACGCTGCGGAATCCGGTGCCCGAGACTGCCGAGGATTCTGCCGCACTCGCGTGCGAACGCCGCTACGTCGTCTCGGTTCCGACCGACACGGCAAATCTCATCGCGAACGAGTATCTGCCCGGCTCGATCTACGAGCGCGGCGAGACGCTGGTCTCGCAGTCGGAGCTCGAGACACTCAAGCAACGCGTCGAGGACCTCGCCGAGGCGCCGTGGCAGGCGCCGCGGCCGAGCCTGTCGTGGGGACTCGGCGGCGCGGGCCTCGTGCGGTACAACCGCGTCGAGGCGCTCTCGCTCGGGGCGAAGGGTGCGCTCGACTTCGGCCGGCTGACCGCGGATGCAACGGCGCGCATCGCGACCGGTGACTGGCAGCCATCGCTCGAAGTGGGAATCAACCGCGAGACACCCAATCGCAACGTGCGCGTCGCGGCGTATCGCAGGCTCGACAACATCGACCGCGAATCGGGCGGGCTCGGCACGGGCAACTCGCTCAACGCGGTTCTCTTCGGACGTGACGATGGCGACTACTTCCGCGCCACGGGCGGGGAGCTGCTCGTGTCGCCATCGCCGGTCGGCCCGCGCTGGTACGATCTGCGGCTGTACGCCGAACAGCAGCGTGCCGTCGATGTCGAGACCGACTTCAGCGTGCGCCACCTGTTCAACGACGAGCACGTGTTCCGGCCGAATCTGCAGGCGGCACGCGCAGAGCAGTTCGGTGGCGAGCTGATACTGCGCATATGGCGCGGGTACGATCCAGACGGGTTCCGCTGGGGCGGACACATCGGGGCGCGCGGCGAGACCGGCGACTTCGGGTACGCACGATTCCGTGCCGGCCTCGAGACCACGTTCCCGCTGCCATTCGGCGCCGTGGCCGCGCTCGGCGGTGCGGCCGGCACCAGCACCGGCGATGTGCCGACGCAGGGACTCTGGCTGCTCGGCGGGCCCGCAACACTGCGCGGCTACGACGGCGCGGCCGCGATCGGCGAAGCGTTCTGGCGCGGACGCGCGGAGATCGCACGCGGCATCCCGGCCGCGCGCATCGCGCTGTTCTCCGATGTCGGCTGGGCGGGGGCGCGTTCATCCTTCGAGAAGAGCCGGCCACTCGTCTCTGCGGGCGTCGGGCTGTCGTTCCTCGATGGCATCGTGCGGGCGGACCTGGCGCGGGCGCTGCGGGGGAAGACGGGGTGGAGGTTTGATCTGTACATCAATGGGAGCATATGACTTCTCTTTACTGCGGGAGGCAGACTGCGGGAGGCGGTACATCGGGAGGCGGACTACGCCAACTGCGGGGCCACTGCGGGTGACGGCGGGAGGCGT
>CAYUIG010000013.1:0-27224 GCA_964444685.1 uncultured Gemmatimonadaceae bacterium
CGGCGCGACGACGCTCGACGAGTATCGCAAGCACATCGAGAAGGATGCCGCACTCGAGCGGCGCTTCCAGCCCGTGTACGTGGGCGAGCCGAGCGTCGAGGGCGCGATCGCGATCCTGCGCGGCCTCAAGGAGCGCTACGAAGTTCATCACGGCGTCAAGATCACGGATGGCGCTGTCGTGGCCGCGGTCCGTCTCTCCGACCGCTACATCGGCGGCCGCTTCCTCCCGGACAAGGCGATCGATCTGATCGACGAGGCCGCGTCGCGGCTGCGCATCGAGATCGACTCGATGCCGCAGGAGATCGACGAGGTGGAGCGTCGCATCACGCAGCTCGAGATCCAGCGTGAAGCGCTCGCGGGCGAGGAGGATCCAGAGACGGTGGAGCGGCGTCGCGCGCTCGAGAGCGAGATCGCGCAGCTGCGCGAGTCCGCGGGCGGGCTGAAGGCGGCGTGGCAGGCGGAGAAGGATCAGATCACGAAGATCCGCGAGCTGAAGCAGCGGATGGATGATCTGCGCGTCGAGGTGGAGCGCGCCACGCGCACGGGCGACCTGTCGCGTGCGGCGGAACTCCAGTACGGCGAGCTGCCGAAGCTGGAGCGCGAGGTGGCAGCGGCCGAGGAGCGTCTGGCCGAGCTGCAGGCGAAGGGGAAGTTCCTGAAAGAGGAGGTGGACGCCGAGGACATCGCGGAGGTGGTGTCGCGGTGGACGGGAATCCCGGTGAGCCGGATGCTTGAGACCGAGAAGCAGCGGCTCACGCATCTGGACGAGCTGCTCGCGCAGCGCGTGATCGGGCAGCAGCCGGCGGTGCGCGCGGTGGCCGACGCGGTGCGTCGCAGCCGTGCGGGCCTCCAGGACCCGAACCGTCCGATCGGCAGCTTCATCTTCCTCGGGCCGACGGGTGTGGGGAAGACGGAAACCGCGCGCGCACTCGCCGAGTTCCTCTTCGATGACGAGGACGCGATGGTGCGCATCGACATGTCGGAGTACATGGAGAAGCACGCCGTTGCGCGGCTGATCGGTGCGCCGCCGGGATACGTGGGTTACGAGGAGGGCGGTCAGCTGACGGAGGCGGTGCGTCGCCGGCCGTACTCCGTGGTGCTCTTCGATGAGATCGAGAAGGCGCACCCGGAAGTGTTCAACATCCTGCTGCAGATCCTGGATGACGGGCGGCTGACGGACTCGCAGGGGCGGACGGTGGACTTCCGCAACACGGTCGTGATCATGACGTCGAACCTGGGCAGCCACTTCATCCTCGAGCGCGCGGGCGCCGCAGAGTGGAACACGATCGAGGAGACGGTGCTGGGCGAGCTGCGCCGGCACTTCCGTCCGGAGTTCCTGAACCGGATCGACGACATCATCGTCTTCCATCCGCTCACGAAGCAGGAGCTGCGGCGGATCGTGGAGCTGCAGCTGGAGCGGGTGCGCGCGCTGCTGGCCGACCGGCGGATCCGGCTCGAGGTGACGGAGGAAGCGGAGGACCTGATCGCGGAGGAGGGCTACGATCCGGCGTTCGGCGCGCGCCCGCTGAAGCGCGCGATCCAGCGGCTCGTGCAGAATCCGCTGGCGCTGCGGATCCTCGAGGGCGAATTCGAGGAGGGCGACACCGTGCGCGTGGTGCGGGAGGACGGCGCGCTGGCGTTCGAGCGGACGCGTGCGGCGGAAGCCGCCGCTTGACATCGAGTTGGTACGAGCCGAGCTTGGAGGATCTCCCCGGGTAACCCAACGGGAATGCACCTTCCATGATCCGAAGCATCACGCGGCGAACGAGCGTCCTGCTGGCGGTGGCCGCCATGACATCGTGTGTGTCGCGTACCGTCGAGTCGACACCGTCGCAGTCGCCGCCGGACTCGAGCGTGGCTCCGGCCCTCGCCCTCGAGCAGTTCCTGCGTGCGGCGAACGCATCCGACCTCGACACCATGGCGCGCCTCTTCGGCACGAAGGACGGGCCGTGGGCGAGGAACGTGAACGATGTCGATGCGGACCAGCGGATGCTGATGTTCGCTTCCGCGCTCAAGCACGACGACTACCTGATCCTGGGCGACGCGCTCGTGCCCGGCCGCCGGAACGAGGCCACGCAGCTCACGGTGCGACTCACGCGCGATGGCAGGAACACGGATGTGTGGTTCGTAATGGCGTGGGCGGGCGGTCTGGGATGGATGGTCGAGCAGTTCAACCTCGAGGCCCTTATCGGCCGCTGACCGCCTCCACGAGCTCGATCAACACGCCTCCGCAGCTGCGGGGATGCAGAAATGCGACGCGCCGGCCGTGCGCACCGGCGCGCGGCTCGGAATCGATCAGCCGCACGCCCGCGGCGGCGAGGGCACGCAGCCGGGCTTCGAGGTCGGACACACGCAGCGCCACGTGGTGCAGGCCGGGGCCGCGCCGGGCAAGGAAGCGCGCGACGGTGGAATCGTCGGAGTTGGGCGCGATCAGCTCGATCCGGCCATCGCCCGTGCCGAGGAAGACGACGTCGACGCCCTGGTCGGCCACGCGCTCGGGAGCGCTGGCCTCGGCGCCGGTGAGAAGCTCGAAAGCGGGAATGGCGGCCGTCAGATCCGGTACGGCGATCGCTACGTGATCTACGGGGTATTCCAATTGCGTCACCGGGCCGGGTAGTCGCTCGGTTCGGGGGCGACAACGTACCACAGGCCTCGCGGACGTGCCAGGAAGCGTCGCGAGAAGGAGCGATGATGGCGGAGAACGGCGGACCGGTCGCGGTCACGGATCAGGATTTCAAGACCGCGATCGAAGAGGGGCAGGGACTTGCGGTGGTGGATTTCTGGGCGACCTGGTGCGGCCCGTGCCGCCTTGTTGCGCCCGTGATGGAAGAGCTGGCGCGCGATTACCAGGGCCAGGTGCGGGTCGCGAAGCTGGATGTGGATGCGAATCCGAGTACGGCGATGCGCTACAACATCCGCTCGATCCCCAGCATCCTGTTCTTCAAGGACGGGAAGCACGTCGACACCGTGGTGGGCGCCGTTCCGAAGGCGTACCTCCAGCGGAAGGTCCAGGAGCACCTTTCGTAGGCTCCTGTCTTGTCGGCTTCGGGCGGGGTGACGCTGGGTTGGCGTTACCCCGCTCTCTGTTTTTTGGGGGGTCTGGAGTCTGGGGTCTGGGGTCTGGTTTCTGGTTGACTTCAGGGTCGGGTGTCGAGTGTCGAGTGTCGAGTAGACTACCGTTACCTGAGTTCCCGACGTTCCCGCAGTAAACCAGACCCCAGACTCCAGACCCCAGACTCCAGACTCCAGACCCCAGACTCCAGACTCCAATTCGACACACGACCCTGAGGCAAGCCGGGGACGAAAGGCTCGCAGAAGAAGACAGACGGAGCTACCGTAACCCCATGTCCGTTCTGTATATTGTGAGCACACCCATCGGCCATCTGGGCGACCTGACGTACCGGGCCGTGGAGATACTCTCCACGGTGGATCGTGTGCTGGCGGAGGACACGCGGCACACGGCGGTGCTCTTCCGGCGCTACGGGATCGCCACGCCGCTGGTCTCGGCGCACACGCACAACGAAGAGGCACGCGCGGAGCGGATCCTCGAGTGGCTGGACGCCGGGGAGCGGCTTGCGATCGTGTCGGATGCGGGCACTCCGCTGCTTTCGGACCCGGGGGCCCGCATCGTGCGCCGCGTCATTGCAGGCGGACACCGCGTCGAGGCGGTGCCGGGCGCGTCGGCGCTGCTCTCGGCACTCGTCGTTTCGGGGCTCGATCCCGAGCCGTTCACCTTCCGCGGCTTCCTGCCGCGCCGGGGCCGTGCGCGGGACGAAGTGCTGGACGAGATCGCCGGTTGCGTGCATACGACGGTGCTGTACGAGTCGCCGCGCCGGCTGGCGGCCACGCTGCGTGACCTCGCCGATCGCTGCGGCGCCGACCGGCCCGCGGCGGTGGCGCGCGAGCTGACGAAGGTGCACGAAGAGGTCGTACGCGGAACCCTTGCCGATGCGATCGCCTACTACGGAGAGGGGCCGGTCCGCGGCGAGGTGGTGGTGCTGGTGGGCGGCCGCACGGCGGAGGACGGAACGGAAGACGAGGAGGCGGCCGTCGCCCTGACGCGCCGGCTGCTCGCGCAGGGATCGCGGCCGAGCGACGTCGCCCGTGTCGTGGCGCGGGAGACGGGACTCTCCCGCAACGACGCCTATCGCATTGCGCTCGACATCTCCGGGCGCGAAGGAGGAGACGGTTGAAGGGCTTCCTGCCGGTCGTACTGCTCGCCGTCGCGGGACTCGGCGCCGCCGCGCCGGCCGGAGGTGCGCGCGAAGAGCTCACGATCGCGCAGCTGCAGTACGACGGCGGCGGCGACTGGTACGCCAACCCTTCAGGGCTGCCGAACCTCCTCGACGCGATCCGCGAACGCACCGGCCTGCGCATCGCCGCGGAGCCCGGCCGCACGCGGCTGACGGATCCGTCACTCTGGAACTATCCGTACCTCTACATGACCGGCCACGGCAACGTGCGCTTCACCGACGAGGAAGTGCAGCTGCTGCGGCGCTGGCTGCTCGCGGGCGGATTCCTGCACGCCGATGACAACTACGGCCTCGACGAGAGCTTCCGGCGGGAGATGGCGCGCGTCTTCCCGGAGAAGGAACTCGTCGAAGTGCCGCACGACCATCCGATCTACCACGTCTTCTACGACTTCCCGCAGGGGCTGCCGAAGATCCACTTGCATGACGACGGGCCGGCGCAGGGATTCGGCATCTTCCACGAGGGCCGGCTGCTCGTGTTCTACTCGTACGAGTCCGACCTCGGGAACGGCTGGGAAGACCCGGACGTCCACGGCGATCCGCCGCAGGCGCGCGAGCAGGCGCTGCGGATGGGCGTCAACCTCTTCATGTACGCATTGAGCCAGGCGGCAACATGAGCCCGATCGGAATGCACGCGCTCCTGGAGCAGGCCGTGCGACGCGTGCGCCGCGATGCACTGCTGGCGATCATCGCCGCGGTGGCCCTCGTGGTGCCGGTCGTGCTCCTCATCGCATGGCTGCTGGGTGGCACCGGCTGGGCGCAGCCGAGCGCAGGCCCGCTCATCCTCGAAGTCCTCGCCATTGCGATCGCGGTGGGAATCGCGATCTACGCACGACGCCGCTGGCTCGCGAACGTGCACGAGGCGGAGATCGCACGCACCGCGGAGTCGGGCCTCTCGCTGCCCGATGGTTCCGTGCTCGGACTGCTCGAGCTGCGGCGACGCGTCCCGTCCGGCACCTCGCCCGCTCTCTTCGAGCGTGCACAGTCGGAGATCGCGGGGCGGTTCGATGGCCGCAGCCCGGAAGAGCTGTCGGGTGCACTCGGCGCCCGCGCACGCAAGCGCCGGTTCGGTACCGTCGCAGGGCTGGGTGTCGCGGTCGCGACCGTACTCGTGCTCGCGTTCGCGAGTCCCGAGCGCTCGCGCGCCACGTGGAAGCCGCTGCTGAGTCCCGTAGACAACCTGACACCGCCGCCGCTGCCCGCGCTCGTCGTCGAGCCGGGCGATGCGAGCGTGTCGCGCGGCGGTACGTTCACCGTGCGTGTGCGTGCGGCCGGCCGTTCGCTCGTCACGCTGCACTGGCGTGCACAGGGTGATGTGCCGCGTCAGCTCGACATGCCGGTGCGCGCGGACACGACGCGCGGCGCGATCGAAGCGATCGACGCGTCGCTCGTCTACTGGGTGAGTGCACCGGACGGCGCGGTGAGCGACAGCTTCCGCGTGGAGCCAGTGGATCCGCTGCTCGTCTCGGAGCTCATCGTCACCGTCGACTATCCGTCGTACCTGGGGCGGCCTGCGGAGCGCTACGCGACCGACGTCCCGCCGCTCGAGCTGCCGGAAGGCGCGCGCATCACGATCGCGGGGCAGGGCACGCGTCCGCTTTCGAGCGCATTGCTGCGCAGCGACGCGTCGGAGATCGCACTCGACATCGATGGCGACCACTTCTCCGGCCGCTGGACGCCGTCGGCGAGTGGTGTCTACGAGTGGATGCTGACCGACCGCGACGGCACACCGGCCGGCACGGTGCCGATGCCGCTCGAGATCACGGTGGTGCCGGACATGGTGCCGCAGGTCGAGCTGGCGTATCCCGCGGCCGACACGGTGCTGCCGCCCGAACTCGTGCAGGCGGTGGTGGCCGATGCGCGCGATGACTACGGACTCGCCGGCGCATGGCTCGTGAGCTGGCGCGTCAGCTCCGCCGGCCGCGCCGAGCCCCCGGTCGAACTCGCGCTCCCGCTTTCGGGCGACCCGGACCGCGCAGCGTTGCGTGCACTGCTCGACGCGCGCGAGCGCGGCCTGCTCCCCGGCGACACGCTGAAACTGTTCGTTCGTGTGCGTGACGGTTCGCCGCGCGGCCAGGAAGGCGTGTCGCGCACGATCGCGCTGCGGCTGCCGGGCCGGCCGGAGATGCGAGAGCATGCCGATGCACTCGCGGATGAAGCCGCGGAGCAGTCGGCGGAGCTCGCACGCGCGGCGGCGGAGCTGGAGCAGCAGACGCGCAACCTCGAGCGGCGCACCGCGGCGAGCAACGCGCGTCGCAGCTCGGGTTCGGGTGGCGGCCAGCCGGGCGAGTCGTCGCAGATGGGGTTCGACGAAGCGGAGGAGTCGCGGCGCGTGCTCGAGCAGCAGGAGCAGCTGCTCCAGCAGGCGGAGCAGATGCGCGAAGCGCTCGAGGCGCTGGAGCGCAGCATGGAGATGGCGGGGCTGCGCGACGCCGAGATGCAGGAGCGCATGCAGGAGCTGCAGGAGCTGTACGACAAGATGCTGACGCCCGAGCTGCGCGAGAAGCTGGAACAGCTCCGTCAGGCGCTGGCCGAGCGCGATCCGCAGGATGTGCAGCGCGCACTCGAGCAGCTCACCCAGCAGCAGGAGCAGTTCCGCGAGCAGCTCGAGCGCAGCATGGAGCTGATGAAGCGCGCCGCGATGGAGCAGGAGATGGGCGCGCTGGCGCAGGAAGCGCGCGAGCTGTCGACGCAGCAGGAAGCGCTCTCCGACGAGATGCGGCAGGGCCAGCCGACGGAGGAAGAAAAGCGGCAGCAGGAAGAGCTGCGTGAGCGTGCGTCGAAGCTGTCGGAGCTGCTGCAGAAGCTCGGGCAGGAGCTCGAGCAGCAGGGCGAGACGGAGAGCGCGGAGAAGACGGGCGACGCGGCGCAGACGAGCGGCGAGGCCGAGCAGGAGATGCGCGACGCGACGCAGTCCGCGCAGCAGGGTCGCTCGCAGCAGGCGGCGGAAAGCGGGCAGCGCGCGGCGGACAAGCTCGAACAGGTGGTGCAGGGCCTCGAGCAGACGCGCTCCGAGATGAGCGAGAGCTGGGAGCGCGAGGTGCAGGAGAGCATCGAACGCGCCACGCAGGATGCGCTCGAGCTCGCGCAGCGGCAGGAATCACTGAAGCAGCAGATGGAGCAGGCGCAGCAGGGTGGGATGCAGCCGCCGCAGCCGAATCCGCAGGCCGGCCAGCAGCAGCAACAGGGTGGGCAGCAGCAGGGTGGACAGCAGCAGCAGCAGGGCGGCCAGCAGCAGGGCGGCCAGCAACAGCAGCAACAGGGTGGCCAGGGCCAGCAGGGTCAGGGACAGCAGCAGGGCGGTCGCGAGGGCGGTGGACAACAGGGTGCCGGCGGCGACCTGAACTCGATGCGCGCGGAGCAGCAGGCGCTCCAGCAGGGGCTGCAGCAGCTCGGCCGCAACCTTGCCGAGGCGGGCGAGCGCACGGCGGCGATGGACCGTCAGGTGTCGAACGCACTGAGCCGCGCGAACCTGAGCATGCAGGAGACGATGCAGGGTCTCCAGCAGGCGGATCAGACGGGCCGCATGCCGACGAGCGAGGCCGAGCGCGCGGTCGACGCACTGAACCAGCTCGCGATGCAGCTGCTCCAGCAGGGGCAGCAGATGCAGCAGCAGCAGGGCGGTCAGGGCATGCAGCAGGCGTTGCAGGACCTCGCGAATCTCGCGCAGCAGCAGGGCGCGCTGAACGGTCAGACGAGTGCGCTCATGCCGATGAACCTCGGCCAGCAGGCGATGCAGCGGCAGCTGCAGCAGCTGGCTGCACAGCAGCGCTCGATCGCGGAGAAGCTCGGCGGTATGAACCAGTCCCTGGGCGGGCGTGAAGAACTCCTCGGCGATCTCGATGCGCTTTCGCAGGAAGCGGAGCAGATTGCGCGCGACCTGTCGGGCGGCCGGCTGCCGCCGGAAGTGATCGAGCGGCAGGAGCGCCTCTTCCACAGGCTGCTCGACGCGGGCCGTTCGCTCGAGAAGGATGAGACCACGGATGAACGCGTGGCCGAGCGCCCGGGCCAGATCGATCCATCGCAGGTGCCGGCCCTGGACGCATCGCTGCTCGATGCCGCGACGCGCTTCCGCACGCCGACCGCCGAAGAGCTGCGCGGTCTGCCGCCCGCGTATCGGCGCCTGATCCTCGAATACTTCGAGCGACTCAATCGCTCCGGAGGCAACAACCGGTGATGCGTCGTCTTCTCGCCCTCGGCCTGCTACTGACTTCCGCGCCCGCCGCTGCACAGATGGCGCCGGCGGGTGAGCTGGCAGCCGTGCGCGAAGCGACCGAGCTCGAGGCGGCGGGCAATCTGCAGGGCGCCGTGGACAAGCTGGATGCAGTGCTCGACGAGAACCCGGCTTCGCTCGCTGCGCTCGTGCATCTCGAGCGCGTGCTCGCGATGCAGGGGCGTACGGAAGACCTCGTCCCGCATCTGGATCGGCTGCTCGCCGACGACCGCACATCCGTCATCGCGCATCAGATGCGTGTGCGCGCGTTCGCTGCACTCGATCGCGAAGAGGAGATCGAGCGCGCTGCACGCGAGTGGATCGATGCGACGCCGAAGATCGAGATCCCGTACCGCGAGATCGCGCGCGTATGGCAGCAGCGCGGACGGCTGGACCGCGCCGCGAAGGTGCTCGAGGACGGTCGCAGGAAGCTCGGCAGGAACGATGCGCTCGCGCTCGAGCTGGGTGACGTGCGCGCCGCGGCCGGAGACTTCGAGGGCGCGGTCCGGGAATGGAACCGCGCGATCGCAGAGGACGGTCAGGGATTTCTGCTCGTGCAGCGGCGCCTGCAGTCGCTGCCGGACGGCGGTGCGCCGCTCATCCCGCGGCTGGTGGAAGCGCTCGGTGCGGACGGCAACAGCGTGGCGCGCCGGGAAGCGGCTGCGCAGCTCGCGCTCGGTGCAGGGCTGGGCGAAGCGGCCGAGCGAATTGCGCGCGCGCTCGCACCCGATCTCGATCCGCGGCTGCGCGGTTCGTTCATCGTCGAAGTGGCACGTCGTGCGGATGGCGCCGGCCTCTATCCACTCGCGCGCTGGGCGTACGCGGAGCTGCTGAAAGGAGAGGAGCCCGGCAGCCGGCTGCTCGCAATCCGCACGCGGCTCGCCGAACTCGCGCTGCTCGCCGGAGACACCGCGGCCGCTGCGTCGGCGTACGCGGACCTCGAGGATGCGTACGCGGCGGGTTCGCCGCAGCGGCGTGAGGCGCTGGCCGTGCGCGTGCAGCTCGCGGCACGCGAGGGCAGCCTCGAGCAGGCGCTTCGCTTCCTCGACGACATGCGCAAGGAGTTCCCGGAAGGTGCGGACACGGATGCGGCGGCTGCGGCCGTCGCGGTCGCTGCACTCGATGCGGACCGCACCGACATCGCGGAGCGCGCGCTCACCGGCGTGAGCGGTCCGCGGACTTCACTGGCGCGCGGCCGGCTCTTTCTCGGCCGCGGCGAGATCCCGCGCGCTCGCGACGAGCTGTTCACGGCCGCAGCAGGACTGCACGGCGCCGAAGCGACGTCCGCCATCGCGCTCGCGAGTCTCGTGGCGCGCGTGTCGCCGCAGGGCGGTGAACTCGTCACCACACTGCTCACCGCTGCGGGCGAGGTCGAGCGGAGCGATGTCGTGCGCGCGATGATCGAAGCCACGGTTTCCCTCGACGCTGGCGAACGCGCGGCCATCCTCGACTTCGCCGCGGGCGTCGCGGACCGCGACGGGCTCGTCGAGGAAGCGGCCGAACTGCGGCGCGAGATCGTCGAGCACCACCCGCGCTCGGCGGCCGCGCCCGCCGCCATGCTCGAGCTCGCGCGTGTACTGGACGAGCCCGGGCAGCTCGCCGAGGCGCGTCTCCTCCTCGAGCGTGTAATCCTCGAACATCCCCGCAGTCCGCTCGTGCCGCAGGCGCGGCGCCAGCTGGACCGCATCGCCGACCGCATCCCGGCGGATACGGCATCCCACTCCTCGCAGCAACGGCAGTAGCATGAACCGTCGCCTGTCCCTCCCGCTCCTGGCGCTCGCACTGGCGGCCACGCCGGTCCGCGCGCAGCACCTGCTCGTCCCCATGGACAACGAGCAGACCGATCACCTCAAGGCCTACGGCCTCACCTACTGGACCCTCGAGCGTGGCGGCACCGCCGAGTGGCTGCTCAACTACCGCAACGGGTCCTTCCTCCTGCCCGACACGCCGGAGATCCAGCGCGAGGCCGCGCTGCGCGGCGTGAGCTTCATGCAGGCAGGCCCCGCGCAGGTGGCCGACATCCGGCGCACGATCCAGGAGAACAACATGGAGAGCGTGATCCTGGAGAAGGCGCCGAAGATCGCGGTCTACACGCCGAGCAACACGAACCCGTGGGACGATGCGGTCACACTCGCGCTGATGTACGCCGACATCCCGTACGAGAAGGTGTGGGACGACGCGGTGCTCGAGGGCCGGCTCAAGGAGTACGAGTGGCTGCACCTGCACCATGAGGACTTCACGGGCCAATACTCGAAGTTCTACATCAGCTATGCGGGCGCGCCCTGGCTCCAGGAGGCCGTGGCGCAGAACGAAGCGATGGCCGCGCGCTTCGGGTACCCGAACACTCCGGCGCTCAAGGGCGCGGTCGCCGACGGCATCCGCCGTTACGTCGCGGAGGGTGGCTTCCTCTTCGCGATGTGCACCGCGACCGAGACCATCGAGCTGGCGCTGGCCGGCATGAACGTCGACATCGCCGCGCCGTTCGCGGATGGCACGCCGATCGATCCGGACGCGAGCTTGAAGCTGCAGTGGTCGAGCACGATGGCGTTCCGTGATGCGGAGCTGCAGGTGAACGCCGGCATCAACGCGTTCAGCGACATCGACGGCCACCAGGTCAACACGCCCTGGCGGCAGCCGCTGGGTGCCTTCTCACTGTTCGACTTCAGCGCGAAGTTCGATCCGGTGCCGTCCATGCTCGTGCAGAACCACGAGACCGTGATCGCCGACTTCTACGGCCTGACCACGAGCTTCCGTCGCGACCGGCTGAAGCCCGACATCATCGTGCTGGCCGAGGAAGAGGGCACGTCCTGGGTGAAGTACATCCACGGCAACTTCGGCGAGGGTACGTTCACGTTCCTCGGCGGCCACGACCCCGAGGACCCGCAGCACCAGATCGGCGACGCGCACACCGACCTGTCGCTGCATCCGCATTCGCCCGGGTACCGGCTGATCCTCAACAACGTGCTCTTCCCGGCCGCGCGGAAGAAGACGCTGAAGACCTGAATGGAGGACAGCCCGCCGCGCGAACTGCGGCTGTCGCACGCGGCCGCCGAGCGGATCCGCGCCGAAATCGCGCGTGCCGGTGGTCACGAGGTCTGTTTCACCGCGAGTGTCACGGCGACGAGTGAGGTCGTCGACCCCGTCGCCGTGGCGCGCGGGCATGCGCGTGCCGTCCTTGCCGCCGTGGCCGATGCGGAGCCCGGCTCCGTCGTCCTGCACAACCATCCCAGCGGCGACACCACACCGTCCGATGCCGACCTTGCGGTAGCCGCGGAGCTATATGCGCGCGGGTTGGGCTTCGCCATCACCGACAACGCGGCGCACGCGCTCTACGTGGTCGTCGCACCGCCGCGTGCGGGACTCGAGCCGATCGATGAGGACGCAGTCGCCGACACGCTCGCGCCGGGCGGACCGATCTCCGCGGCGCATGGTGCGTACGAGGACCGGCCCACGCAGCGCGCGATGGCGCGCACGGTCGCGCACGGCTACAACGACGGCGGGATCGCGCTGGTCGAGGCGGGGACGGGCACAGGCAAGTCGATCGCGTACCTGATCCCGGCGATCCGCTGGGCTGTGCAGAACCGCGAGCGTACGGTCGTGTCGACGAACACGATCAACCTGCAGGAGCAGCTCGTCGGGAAGGACCTGCCGTTCCTGCGGCGCGCGCTCGGCGAACCGTTCCGCTTCGCGCTGGTGAAGGGACGCGGCAACTACATCTCGATCCGGCGCGCACGGCTCGCGCACGCCACCGCGCCGTCACTCCTCGAGGATCCGAAGCAGAAGGAGCTCGAGGCGATCGTCGAGTGGATGGAGACGGCGCGCGAGGGGTCGCTCCAGGAGCTGACGTTCGAGCCGTCGCAGGAGACGTGGGATGAGGTGGTGAGCGACGCGGACTTCTGCCTGCGCGCCCGCTGCCCGCACTTCGAGGCGTGCTTCTACCAGCGTGCGCGCCGCGACGCCGCATCCGCCGACGTACTGGTCGTCAATCACCACCTCCTCTTCAGCGACCTCGCCGTTCGCCGGGCCGGGGGGAACTACACCGCGCGGGCCGTGCTGCCGCCCTACCGCCGCGTCGTGCTGGACGAGGCGCACAACCTCGAGGATGCGGCGACGGCGCATCTCGGCGCGCAGGTGACGCGCCGCTCGATCGCGCGCACGATCTCGCGGCTGGAGCGGCGGGGCAAGGGAATCCTGCCCGCGATCGAAGCGCGGCTGCGCAGCGCGTCGCCCGACCTCATGCAGCAGGATGCACTCACGATCCTCGGCCTGCTGCGGCCGAAGGTGGACGAAGCGCGTCAGCGTGCAGCCGCACTGTTCGAGCAGCTCGACCTCATCGTGCAGGCTGCACCCGACGGCACGGTGCGTCTGCACGATGACTTTGCCGGCGACCCGAACTGGGTGGACGGACCGGCTGTGGCGCTTCAGGGCCTGCTCATCGGATTGGATGAGCTCGCGCGCGGCGTCGCGCGGCTGCGCGAACGCATCCAGGTCGACCGCCGCTGGGCCGAAGACCTCGAGGAAGCGCTGCTCGAAATGCGCGGCATCGAGCTGCGGCTGCGCGATGCAGCGGAGTCCCTGCGCATGGTGTTCCGCACGGGTGACGACCCGTTCCCGGTCGTGCGCTGGCTCGAGCGACGGCGCGGTGCGGACGGCGGCGCGGCCGCGCGTGCGGCACCCATCTCGCTCGCCGATGTGCTGCGCGATGCATTGTTCGAGCACATCGACAGCGCCGTACTCACCTCCGCCACACTCACCACGCGCGACGGCTTCGGCTTCGTGCGCCAGCGGCTGGGCCTCGGTGCGGGGCTGCGCGTGGGGGAGCACGTGTTCGACTCGCCGTTCGACTTCGAGAGCCAGACGGTCGTCGCGATTCCGACGGACCTGCCGGTGCCCGGCCGCACGCACGACACGCGCGTGGATGAAGCCACCGCTTCCGTTGCGGAAGACCTCGCCCGCATGTCGGATGGCGGGATCTTCGTGCTGTTCACATCCTACCGCTCGCTGCAGACGGTGGCGGCCGAACTGCGTCGCCGCGGCGCGGCGGGGCGGTGGCCGCTGTTCGTGCAGGGCGAGGCATCGCGGTCGCGACTGCTGGAGGACTTCACTCGTTCGGGGCGCGGCATCCTGCTCGGCGTGGCGTCGTTCTGGGAGGGCGTGGACGTTCCCGGTGACCCGCTGCGCGGACTGATCCTCACACGTCTGCCGTTCCGCGTGCCGGGTGAGCCGCTGACGGCCGCGCGGCTCGAAGCGATCGACTCGGCGGGCGGCAGCAGCTTCCGGGAGTACATGCTGCCGCATGCGGCGCTGCGCATGAAGCAGGGATTCGGGCGGTTGATCCGCTCGCGCACGGATCGCGGCGCCGTCATCATCCTGGACCGGCGCATCCACGAGAAGAGCTACGGCCGCTACATCCTCGAGTCATTGCCGCCCGCGCCGGTGCGGCGCGGGCCGTGGCGCGAACTGGCGGACGAGCTGCGCCGCTTCTACGCGGCGATGCCGGCGCTTGCCGCCGCGGAGTCGTGGGCATGAAGGAACGTCCGGGCAAGATCGTGTGCGTGGGTCGGAACTATCGCGCCCACGCGGCGGAGCTTGGGAACCCGGTGCCGGAGCGGCCGCTGCTGTTCCTCAAGCCGCCCAGCGCGGTGATCTCGGACGGGCAGCCCATCGAGCTGCCCGCGGCATCGAAGCGGGTCGAGCACGAGGCCGAGATCGGGGTCGTGATCGGCCGGGCGGCGAAGAGCATCGACGCGGATCATGCGCTGGAATACGTCGCCGGATACGTTCCTCTCAACGACGTGACCGCACGGGATCTCCAGAAGCTGGACGTGCAATTCGCACGTGCGAAGGGATTCGACACGTTCTGTCCGATCGGTCCCATGATCGATGCCGCGGACGTCGATTGGCGCGAGCTGGAAGTCATCTGCAGGGTGAACGGTGTGAAGCGGCAGCACGGGCGCGGATCGGACATGGTGTTCGAGATCCCCGTGCTCATCGAGTGGATCAGTGCGATCATGACGCTCGAGCGGGGTGACGTGATCGCGACGGGAACGCCGGAAGGTGTGGGCCCGCTCACCGCCGGCGATGTGGTCGAAGTGGAGATCGCGGGACATACACGGGTGCGCAACCCGGTGCGCGCCGCGGGTGCGCGAGAGGAGACGGGATGATCCGGACGGCAGCACGCATGACGACGTTCCCCGGCTATCCGCTGGCGGATGTGCCGGAGATCAAGCGTTCGCTCCTTGCGCAAGGAGTGGACGTGATCGACCTCGGTGCCGGCGACGCGGATCTCGCACCGCCGCCGGCTGCGCTCGAAGCGCTGCGCGAAGCGGTGGAGAATCCGCGCATGCATCGCTACGCGTTCCAGCTCGGGCTGCCGGAGTTCCGCGAAGCGGCGGCGGCGTGGATGGAGCAGCGCTTCGGCGTGAAGCTGGATCCGTTCAGGGAGATCCTGCCGCTGATCGGCTCGAAGGAAGGCATCGCACACATCGCGTTCGCGTACGTGGGTGCGGGCGATGTCACGATCGCGCCCGATCCCGGCTACCAGCCGTACGTGGGCGGGACGCTGCTCGCCGGCGGCGAGCCGTACCTCGTGCCGCTGCGCGCGGAGAACGACTTCCTGATTCCGCTGCACGAACTGCCATCCGAAGTCGTTCAGCGCACGCGCATTCTCTACCTGAACTACCCGAACAATCCCACCGCCGCGGTGGCGCCGACGTGGTACCTGAAGGAGGCGGTGGACTTCTGCCGGAAGCACGGCATCCTGCTCGTGTACGACAACGCGTACAGCGAGATCGCGTTCGACGGCTACAGGCCGCCGGGCATCTTCGAGATCGAGGGCGCGATGGAGTGCGCGGTCGAATTCCACTCGTTCTCGAAGACGTACAACATGACGGGCTGGCGCATGGGCTGGGCGGCGGGACGCGCGGAAGCGATCTCCGCGCTCGCACGCATCAAGTCGTTCGTCGACACCGGCCAGTTCCTTGCCGTCCAGGCGGCCGCGAAGGCCGCACTCGAGAGCTGGCGCCATTGGGTGCCCGGCAACGCGTACGCGTTCCAGGAGCGTCGCAACGCTGCGTGCGCTGCACTCTGCGCCAACGGCTTCGAAGCACACGCACCCAAGGCGACGATGTATCTCTGGGTCCCGGTGCCTGGCGGAGAGTCCGAGCCGTTTGCACGCCGCGCACTGCTCGAGCAGGGTGTCGTGGTGATGCCGGGCAAGGCGCTGGGGCCGGGAGGAGAAGGGTATTTCCGCGTGGCGCTGACGCAGCCGCCGGACCGGCTCTTCGAGGCCGCGCGCCGCCTCGGACGCGTGATCGAGTGAGGAACAGCCCGCACGCGGCGGTTTACCACCGGGCATGATGGCGAGCGTGTCGGCTCCGCCCCGCACGCCCGCTCCGCGGCGTGCCAACCCGCCCGCGCGGGCTTCCGGCCGGGCGCTACGCAGGCCGCCGCGCGAGCCGCGCGGCCTCCTCTGGAAGGCCATCCTCGCCTCCGTACTCGTTCACATCGTCGCACTGCTGGTCCTGCGCTTCCATACGCCTGCGCCCGGCGGCGTCGCGCCGCCCATGGCCGATCGTTTCGATGCGGTCATGCGTGCCGTGAACATCCTGCCTGTCGAGGGTGATGTCGCGACCGTGGTGGAAGCCACACCGGAGCCGGAGCCCGTGACGCCGCAGCCCGCACGGTTCCCGGATGCGGTGATCACGCCACCGCCGGCAGGACCGCCGGCCGCAGAGCCGGACGCGCCGCCGACGACGCGGTTGCCCTCCGTGGCGGATCGGTTGACCGGACGCATCGAGGACCCGCGACTCTACGCACCGCCGCGCGAGCTGCCGCCCGACCTCGATGCGGAAGTGCGTGGCCGGGTCGCGGGACGTATCCAGGCGTGGAACGATTCCATGGCCGCCGCCGGCGCAGCCGCTGCCGCCGCGCGCGACTGGACGTACAAGGACAGCGACGGCAACCGCTGGGGCATCTCGCCCGGTGCCATCCATCTCGGCAAGCTCACGATCCCGCTCACCAGCGACCCGAGCCGCGACGTCTTCCAGCCGCCGCCCGACCGGCGCGATCAGGTGAACGCGCGCATCCGCGAGTGGAACGAGATCCAGGAGCAGGCCCGCCGCGCCGAAACGCGCGCCATCTTCGATGAGCGCATCAAGGCGATCCGTGCGCGCAAGGAAGCCGAACGCGCACGCGCCGACACCACCGGCGGGAAGTAGTCTCCCTCCCATAACATGGTCTGCGATTTGCTCCCTTCTTCCCCACGGAAGGAGGAGGCATCACATGCGCACACGAATTCCATCGATCGCCCGGAGCCCGTGGGCCATCGCGATCGGTGCAGGTGCCGGAGCAGCCGCTGCACTCGTGACGTGGGGCTTTCGCCGCTGGCAGGACCGCGGCGGCGTCGCGCTGGACGATCCCGACCGTCTCGAGGAACGTGTCGTAGAAGCGTTGCGCGCGGGCGAGCCCGTGGCGTCCCGGCCGATCGACGTCGGTGCCGAAGGGCCGGGCACGATCGAGCTGACCGGCGCCGTGGAGACGGAGGAGGAAATGCGCGCGGCCGTCGAGCGCGTACAGGCGGTCGAGGGCGTGCACACCGTGATCAACCGCCTCGACATCGGTGAGCAGGAAGTCCGCTTCGAGCAGACCCGCCGGCGCCGCGAGGAAGGCGATCCCGCACTGACCGAATACCAGTGGGAGGGCACCGGCGTCGGCATGGGGCGGCGGCGCCAGGCTTCGAAAGGCGATCGCCCGGATGACCGGGCTGCCATGGTTGACCAGTCCATCGACGAGCTGTCTGCAGACGCGGGAGACCTGTAGGACCAGCGGGCGACCTGTAGGACCAGCGGGCGACCTGTAGGACCAGCGGGCGACGGACGGCGGGCGACATATTCGGGCGACATACTCGGGCGACATACGGCGGGTTGTTGCGGCGGGTTTGTGAGGCGGGACCGAACAGAATCGACCCACCGCCCTGCCCACATTGCATCGCGGTCGGTTCGGTTCGTGTGGCGAACACAATCGACCGCGATCTCGTGCGGCGGCGAAAATGGTGGACACTTGTGTTCGCGGGACGAACGATAGTGACCACCTGCGCCCGCATTTCCCGCCGTGGGACGATTTTGTTCGCCGCACTCACAGTTCCCGCGGTCCCGCCGTGCCCGTCGTGCGTCGCCCGTCGTGAAGTCGCCCGTAGTGAGTCGCCCGCCGTAAGTCGCCCGCTGGTCCTGACAGGTCGCCCGCTGGTCCTATCAGGTCGCCCGCTGGTCCTATCAGGTCGCCCGCTGGTCCTGACAGCGGAATTGACGCCCTCCCAGCCGTCCGGCTATGCTACCGGACTGAACCCGAGGGATGTCGATGACGGAACCGCTTCCGCCGCAATACGATCCGAAGCAGGTCGAAACCGAACTCTACCGCGAGTGGGAGGAGGGCGGATGGTTCCGTGCGGACCCGGGCCGTGTGCGGTCGGGCGAGCGTGAGCCGTACGTGATCGTGATACCGCCGCCGAACGTGACGGCGGTGCTGCACATGGGTCACGGCCTGAACAACACGATTCAGGACGTGCTCACGCGCTGGCGTCGGATGCAGGGGCGTGAGGCGCTCTACCTGCCGGGCACCGATCACGCCGGGATCGCGACGCAGAACGTCGTCGAGCGGCTGATCGCGCAGGAAGGTCTGACGCGTGACGACCTCGGACGCGAGAAGTTCGTCGAGCGTGTCTGGGAGTTCGTGGACCGCACGGGTTCGACGATCCTCGAGCAGCTGCGCGCGATCGGCTGTTCGTGCGACTGGTCGCGCACGCGCTTCACGCTGGAGCCCGGCCTGTCGCGCGCGGTGCGGGAGGTGTTCGTCCGGCTCTACGAGAAGGACCTGATCTACCGCGGCCACTATATCATCAACTGGTGCCCGCGCTGCCTGACCGCGCTGTCGGATGAAGAAGCCGAGGGCGAGGAGACGCGCGGGAAGCTGTATCACCTGCGCTACCCCGTGGCCGAAGGATCCGGCGCGGGCCTGCCGACGCTGCCGGACGGACGTCCGTACATCACCGTGGCGACGACGCGTCCGGAGACGATGCTGGGCGACACCGCCGTCGCGGTGCACCCGACGGATGCACGTTATCGCGGACTGGCGGGCGGGCGTGTGGAGCTGCCACTCACCGGCCGTACGATCCCCGTCATCATCGATGACTACGTCGACCCGGAGTTCGGGAGTGGCGCGGTGAAGATCACTCCGGCGCACGATCCGAACGACTTCGAGGTCGCACAGCGTCACGATCTCGAGGCGCTGGACGTGATGACGCCGTCCGCGGCGATGAACGATGCGGTGCCCGAAGCCTTCCGCGGCCTGGATCGTTTCGAGGCGCGCGAGCGCGTGGTCGAGGCACTGCGTGCAGCCGGGCTGCTCGATCGGATCGAGGAGCACACGCATTCCGTGCCGCACTGCTACCGGTGCGACACGATCGTCGAGCCGCGCCTTTCGGATCAGTGGTTCGTGCGCATGAAGCCGCTCGCCGAGCCGGCGCTCGCCGCGTCGGTAAACGGCACGTTGCGCCTGACGCCGGACCGCTGGAAGAAGGTGTACGAGCACTGGCTCGAGAACATCCGCGACTGGTGCATCTCCCGTCAGCTTTGGTGGGGCCATCGCATCCCCGTGTGGTACTGCGACTGCGGCGAGGTGATCGTGGCGCGCGAGGATCCGGATCGCTGTCCGAAGTGCGGCGGCGCCGCGCTCGAGCAGGACCCGGACGTGCTCGATACCTGGTTCTCCTCATGGCTCTGGCCGTTCTCCACGATGGGCTGGCCGGATGACACGGAGGATCTCGCCGCGTTCTATCCGACGCACGCACTGGTCACCGCGCCCGAGATCCTGTTCTTCTGGGTCGCGCGCATGGTGATGGCGGGCTACGAGTTCATGGGCGAGGCGCCGTTCCGTGACGTCTACCTGACGGGCACGGTGCGCGACCTGAAGGGTCGCAAGATGTCGAAGTCGCTGGGCAACGGCATCGACCCGCTCGAGGTGGTGCAGCGCTACGGCGCGGATGCGCTGCGCTGGACGGTGCTCGCGCGCGCCGGGCTCGGCACCGACCTCTTCATGGATCACGAGGACCTCGACAGCACGTTCGCGGACGGCCGCAACTTCGTGAACAAGCTCTGGAACGCGGGCCGCTTCGCGCTCATGAACGTGGGTAGTGACGTGCCGTCCGTCGAAGCTGTCGAAGCGGACCTCGAGGTGGCCGATCGCTGGATCCTGTCGCGGCTGAACGCGTGTGCGGCCGAAGTCACGCGCGAGCTGGAGGGCTTCCGATTCCAGCAGGCGAGCGAAACCGCCTATCACTTCTTCTGGGGTGAGCTGGCCGACTGGTACCTCGAGCTCGTGAAACCGCGTCTGCGCGGCGAGGCGGGGGAGCGGAGTCGTGCGGCGGCCGAAGCCGTTCTCGTCGAGGTGCTCGACGGCATCATGCGACTGCTGCATCCGATGGTGCCGTTCATCACGGAAACACTCTGGCGTCGCCTGCCCGGACGCACGGGCGCGCTGGTAGCGGCGGCGTGGCCGGCGGTGCGTGCGGACCGCGAGGCTGCGGATGCCGAGTCGCAGATGGCGGAGCTCATGGAGCTCATCGGTGCCATTCGCGCGCTGCGGTCGGAGTACAACGTGCCGGCGAGCGCACGCGTGGACGTCTGGGTTACGAACGTCGGTGCGCCGCTAGGGAGCGCGCTCGGTGCGGAGGGCCGCGCCGTGCACCGGCTCGCACGCGTGGAGAACCTCCAGTCGAACGGCGCCGTGCCTCCGGGCCGTGCGGGCGCGCACGCGGTACTGAAGAGCGGCGCCGACGTGTTCGTCGCGCTCGAGGGTGTGATCGACGTTGCGCGCGAGCGCCAGCGGCTGTCGGCCGAGCTCGAGCGTATCTCGGGGCAGCTCACCAGTCTCGAGGCGCGCCTCGCCAATCCCGGTTTCGTCGAGCGCGCGCCCGCCGAGGTCGTGGCGCGCGAGCGCGAGAAGGCGGAGTCATGGCGCGTGCAGCGGGAGCGGCTCTCCGGCAAGCTGGCAGCGCTCGGGTGAGACGGTTCCTCCTGCTCGCGATCGTCTGGATCGCGTGCGCGCGGCCGTACCCGCCGCCCGGCGGTGAGCCGGACCAGCTTGCGCCCGCGATCATTGCGACGACGCCCGAGCCGCTCGCCATCGTTCCCGACTTCACCGGCCCCGTCATCTTCCAGTTCGACGAGCGTATCAGCGAGCGCGGCATAAGTGACGCACTCGTCATCGTTTCACCGGCCACGGGTGACTTCTCGGTGAAGCGCGGGCGCAGCGAGATCGAGATCAGCCTCGAAGGTGGTTGGCGGCCGAACACGGTCTATCGTGTCGTGCTGCTGCCCGGCGTGCGCGACCTCTTCAACAATGAGCGGCGCGAGCCCGCGGAGCTCGTGTTCTCGACAGGCGCCGATCTCACGGACGCCGCGATCGCGGGATTCGTCATGGACCGCATCACCGGCGAAGCTGCGGATGGCGTCGTAGTGGAGGCGGTGCAGCGGACGGACAGCGTACGCTACGTTACGGTGGGCGACACGGCCGCGTTCTTCGCCCTCACGCACCTCCCGGTGGGAACGTACGACGTGCGTGCGTGGGTGGATGGGAACGGCAACCTGCGGCTCGATCCGAGCGAGCCCCTGGCGCGCAGCACGGCGATCACGCTCAACACACCGGCCGACACGCTCCCGGTCGAGCTCACGGTCGTGCCGCAGGACACGACGCCCGCACGGCTCATGGGGGCGCGTGCGGTGGACAGCATGGCGGTGCAGCTCCAGTTCGACGACTACCTCGAGCTCGATCCGACGCTGCCGCCCACGCAGGTGTCTCTGCTGCAGCTCCCGGACAGCGTGCCTATACCGGGAACGGGTACGATCGTGCACCCCGTGGTGCACGAAGCGCGTCAGCGGGCGGCCGCGGATACGAGCGCGGCCGACACGGCGCGCGTGGCCGCGCCGATCGCAGGCAGGCGGCCCGAGCCGACGGATACACTCGCGCTGCGGCCGACGCGCGAACTGGTCTTCGTGCCGCCGCGGCCGCTTCCACCCGGCACACGATTCCTGATCACGGTTGGATCGGTCCTCAACGTCTCGACCCGCTACGGCGGTGGCGGTACGGCAGAGTTCGAGACGCCCGAGCCCGCGCCGCCGCCCGCACAGCGCGACACCGGTACCGCATGGCCGATCTCCGCCGCGAGATCCCGGCGGTAGACCGGCTGCTCGGCAGCCCGTCCTTCGCTCCGCTGCTCGCGGCGTCGCCGCGTACGCTCGTGCATGCCGCGCTGATGCGTGTGCAGCAGCGCCTGCGCGAACGCATCGGCAACGGCGTCCCCGCACCCGACGGATTCAAGGATCCGGAATGGTACGCGCGCGAGACGGAAGCCGAGCTCGCGTCACTGCGCCGGCCATCGCTCCGGCCGGTGATCAACGCTACTGGTGTCGTGCTGCACACCAACCTCGGCCGCGCTCCACTCGCGGACGCTGCGATCGACGCCATCATCCGGACCGCGCGCGGCTACTCGACGCTCGAGTACGACATCGAACGCGGTGCGCGCGGGTCGCGCTACGACCACTGCGCCGGACTGCTGTGCCGGCTCACCGGAGCAGAAGCGGCGCTGGTCGTGAACAACAACGCCGCCGCGCTCGTGCTCGCGCTGAACACGCTCGCGCAGGGCAGGGACGCGGTCATCAGCCGTGGCGAGCTCGTGGAGATCGGCGGGTCGTTCCGCATTCCCGACATCATGAGCCGGAGCGGCGCACGCATGGTCGAGGTGGGTGCAACCAACCGCACGCATCTCGCCGATTACGAGCGCGCACTCGGGCCCGGCACCGCGCTGATCCTCAAGGTTCACCCGTCCAACTTCCGGATGCGCGGCTACACGTCGGACGTATCCGTTCCGGAGCTCGCGCATCTCGCCGTGCAGCACGGCGTTGCCGTGCTCGAGGACCTGGGCTCCGGCCTGCTGATTCCAGCGGAGGCGCTCGGCATACCGCCCGAGCGGACGGCGCGCCAGTCGCTCGAGGAAGGCGCTACGGTCGTCACCATGTCGGGTGACAAGCTGCTAGGCGGCCCGCAGGCGGGCATCATCCTTGGCAAAGCGGAGGCCATCGAAGCGATGCGCCGCAACCCGCTGTGCCGCGCGCTGCGCGTCGACAAGCTCACGCTCGCGGCGCTGGAAGCCACGCTGTCGCTGTACGCCGAGGAACGTGCGCTCGAGCTGCCGGCGCTGCGCATGCTCGCCGCACCGATCGAGGAGCGGGAGCGTCGTGCGCGCGCGTTCGCCGATGCCCTGCGCGGGCGCGGCGTCCAGGCGGACGTGATCCCGGGTGATTCGGCTGCGGGTGGCGGCGCACTGCCGGAAGCGCCGCTCCCCGGTTGGCAGGTGCACATCGAGGGTGACGCGACACGCATCGAAGAGCGGCTCCGTCTCGGCGAGCCGCCCGTCGTGGCGCGCATCGCGGATGGCCGCGTGCTGATCGACCTGCGCACGGTTCTGCCCGACGAAGAGAACGTGCTGTTGGAGGCGGTGATCGCCGCCGCGGGAACGTAATGGCGCGGCCGGCGGCATTCGTCGACCGCGACGGCACCGTCATCGTCGAGAGGGAGTACCTCTCCGACCCGGCGGGCGTCGAGCTGATCGAAGGTGCGGCGGGTGCGCTCGCACGGCTGCACAATGCCGGCTACGCGCTCGTGATGGTAACGAATCAGTCGGGCATCGCGCGCGGACTGTATGACTTCAATGCGTACGAAGCGGTGCAGCAGCGGGTGGAGATGCTCCTGAATCAGGAAGGCGTGCGGCTCGATGCCGTGTACATGTGTCCACACCACCCCGACTTCACGGGGCCGTGCGACTGCCGGAAGCCGGGGACGGCGCTGTTCGAGCGTGCAGCGGCAGAGCACGACCTCGATCTGCGCCGTTCCGTATTCATCGGGGACCGCCTCTCGGACGTGATTCCGGCGGAGAAGCTGGGTGGGCGGGCATGGCTCGTGCGCACCGGGTACGGTGAAGCGGAAGCGCCCCGGGCCGGTCGCGGCGTCCGGGTCGCCAGGGACCTCTCCGAGGCGGCCCGGGAAGTGGCTGGCGCCGGGGCACGGGAAGGTTGACACTCGTGGCGCGAGCGTCTAGCGTGGAGCGGATCGTTGGCGATCCGGACCGACCCGGTCGGCCCGGTGTATCACGCGCCAGGACAAGTTCTTCGGAGGAGTGGCGATGACCATCACGGTCACCCCGACAGCAGCGGCAGAAGTTCAGAAGTTCATGTCGGAGCAGGGCGCCCAGGCTGAGGCGGGCCTGCGCGTGGCGGTGCTGCCCGGCGGCTGTTCCGGATTCCAGTACGGCCTGAACATCGAGGATGAGGCCCAGGACGACGACGAGATCCTGGAGTGCAACGGTCTGCGGCTCTTCGTCGACCCGTTCTCGAGCCAGTATCTGGACGGCGTCGAGATCGACTACGTCACGACGATGATGGGCGCCGGGTTCACCTTCAAGAACCCGAATGCTACCGGCGGCTGCGGCTGCGGCAGCTCCTTCACCGCCTGATCGCTGCTGCGCTCGGTATGATGAGGGCCCGCGGGGTGTCGACTCCGCGGGCCCTTTCTGTTCCCCCCGATCAGTGGCTTCCTCGCCGGAAGTGGCCTACCTTCCGCACATGGAGCGAATCGAAATCCGCACGTTCGTGTCGCCGCGCTTCGGTCAGAATGCGTATCTCGCGCGTGCGCCGGAATCGGAGACGGCCGTCGCCATCGATCCGGGTGAGCGCGCGCACGACATGTCGAACGTGCTGAGCGCCGAGAACGTTCGCCTCGAGGCGGTGCTGCTGACGCACGCCCACGTGGATCACATCGAAGGGGTGGGTGCGCTGGTGGCGGAAACGGGTGCGCCGGTCCATCTGCATCCGGCCGACCGCGTTCTGTACGAGCGTGTTGGGGATCAGGCGATGATGCTCGGCCTGGATGCGCCGCGCATTCCGGCACCCGACCACGAGCTCGAGGACGGTGCCACGCTGAAGCTCGCGGGACTCGAACTCGCCGTCGTCCACGTGCCCGGTCACTCGCCGGGACACGTGCTGCTGTACTGCGCCGAGGCGGGTGTCGCGTTCGTAGGTGACGTGGTGTTCCAGGGCTCGATCGGCCGCACCGATCTGCCGGGCGGCAACTTCGCCGAGCTCATGCGCTCCATCCGCGAGCGCGTGCTGACGCTGCCCGACGAAACGATGCTGCTCTCCGGGCACGGCCCGCCCACGACGGTCGGCCGCGAGCGCGTCGGCAATCCGTTCCTCGTCCCGAGCTTCGGAGGCGGCTTCGCGTGACGGCGCGGCTCGCGGTGTTCGCGTCCGGAAGCGGCACCAACCTGCAGGCGATGCTCGACCACTTCGGAACGCGCGACAGCGCGGCGTCCGTGGAACTCGTCATCAGCGACCGCGAAAGTGCGGCGGCGCTCGCGCGGGCCGAACGTGCCGGTGTCCGCGCCGAAGTGATTCCGTTCGCCAAACGGGATCCCGAGGAAGTGGCCGGCGCGCTGCTGGACGTCCTCGAAGCCGAACGCATCGACATCATCGCGCTCGCCGGATTCCTGCGGCTCATTCCTGCACGGATCATCGAACGCTATCGCGGCCGGATCGTGAACATCCATCCAGCGCTGCTGCCCGCGTTCGGCGGGCGCGGCATGTTCGGTGAACGTGTACACGAGGCGGTGCTCGCGAGCGGTTGCCTGGTGACGGGTGTCACGGTCCACTTCGTGACCGAGCACTACGATGAAGGGGCCGCGATCGCGCAGTGGCCCGTGCCGGTGCGGCCCGACGACACGGTCGCCTCGCTCGCCGCGCGCGTGCTGGCCGTCGAGCATCTGATCTATCCGCTGGCCATCGAGCGCCTCGTACACAGCCTTTCGGGCGACGCGCCCGCCGCACGTCTCGGCCCGCCCCGTTCCTTCGCGGCATCCGATTCCGCGGCGCCGACGTCCGCCGAGATCGCGCGGCTCGTGCACGCCGCACCCCGAACGTCTTCGTGACCTGAATAGAACCGAGAATGCCACGAGCGATTCTGAGTGTTTCCGACAAACGCGGCCTGGTCGACTTCGCGCGCGGACTGGCGGAGCTCGGCTGGGAACTGGTTTCGACGGGCGGCACCGCGCGTGCACTGCGCGATGCCGGCCTCGACGTGCGCGACGTCAGCGACGTAACCAGGCATCCCGAGATGATGGACGGCCGTGTGAAGACGCTGCACCCGGCGGTGCACGCCGGCATCCTCGCGCGCGGAGAGCCGACATCGGACATGGCTGCGCTGGAGATGCAAGGCTACGCAGCGGTCGATCTGGTGGCCGTGAATCTGTATCCCTTCCACGAGGCCGTGGCGGCCGGCGCACCGATCCCGGAAGCCATGGAGAAGGTGGACATCGGCGGGCCCACGATGCTGCGCGCCGCGGCGAAGAACCACGGGCGCGTGCTATCGGTCGTGGATCCGGCCGACTACCCACGAGTGCTCGCTGCGTTGCGCGCTGGGGGCGCCGATGAAGGCCTGCGCCGGGAACTCGCGCGCAAGGTGTTCGCACACACGGCGGCATACGACGCGGCGATCGCCGAATACTTCGCAAAGGACGCGGAAGGGCCGTGGCCGCGGGAGCGCACACTCCACCTGGCACTCGTGCAGACACTGCGCTACGGCGAGAACCCGGATCAGCCGGCCGCGTTCTATGCCGAGCAGGACGCGCCGCCCGACGCGCTGCCGCACCTGCGACAGCTCCACGGCAAGGAGCTCTCGTTCAACAACCTGCTCGACATGGACGGCGCGATCTCGGCCGCGTCGGCGTTCGCGGCCGACCCCCAGCCCGCGTGTGTCATCGTCAAACACACGACACCCTGCGGCGTGGCGGTGGGCGACACGGGCGCCGATGCCTTCGCACGCGCGCTCGCGGCCGATCCCGTTTCCGCTTTCGGCGGCGTGATTGCGCTTACGAGCGCCGTCGATGGCGCCACTGCGGAGGCGATTGCGGCCGGATTCTTCGAGATCGTCGTCGCACCGTCGTTCGAGCCGGGCGCCATCGACGTGCTCACGCGCAAGAAGAACCTGCGACTCATCGAGTTGCCGCTCGCGGCGGCCGGGGCAGGGGAGCTGGACTGGAAGCGGGTGCGTGGCGGCTTCCTCGCGCAGGAGCGCATGCGCATGCGCTTCGACGAAGCCGAGTGGCGCGTGGTCACGAAGCGTGCGCCCACGGAAGAGGAGAAGGCGGACGTGAGATTCGCGTGGCGCGTCGTCGCCGCGGTGAAGTCGAACGCGATCGTGATCGCGCGCGAGGGCCGCACGCTCGGGATCGGTGCGGGGCAGATGAGCCGCGTCGATGCGTCGCGCCTTGCCGTGATGAAGGCGCGCGATCAGAACGCGCCGCTCGAGGGCGCCGCGCTCGCATCCGATGCGTTCTTCCCGTTCCGCGACGGCGTGGATGCTGCGGCGGAAGCGGGTGTCCGTGCGATCGTGCAGCCGGGTGGTTCGGTGCGTGACGAGGAGGTCATCGCCGCGGCGGACGAGCACGACATCGCCATGGTCTTCACCGGGCGGCGCGTCTTCCGGCACTGAAGCGACGTCCGCGGCGACCGGGCCTGATTCTGGCATCGATCCGATCGGTTCGATCCAGCGCAACACACGTTCAGCGGAGTTGCGACATGAATCATCGGTCGGCAGGCATACACGTGGAGCGCTTCGAGCCGAGGCAGAGGCGCGTCGTGCGCGACGAGTGGGGC
>CAYUIG010000013.1:27324-56492 GCA_964444685.1 uncultured Gemmatimonadaceae bacterium
GAATCTCGGCACCCGGGACCCGGCGCCCCGATCGTTGCGGCAGCCGTCCGGGCGACCCGATCTTTAGTGGGTCGCCCGGGTATTCAGGCCGCGGGCGTATCCGGGAGGGCTAGTCCTAACTGGTAAGGCAGCGGTCTTGAAAACCGCCGGGCGAAAGCCCTTCGGGGTTCGAATCCCCGGCCCTCCGTTTTTTTTTTGGCGCTTCCGATCCCGTCAGAGCGGCCTACCGCAGCGGGACGCGCGCCTCCGCCGAGCCGCCCTTCACACTCGCATAGCGCACCGTCACCGCACCGGAACCGCGCACGATGTACTCGATGGTGCGTGTCGTGTTACCGGGATGGCCGTTGCGGATCATGATCCGCTCGAGGTCGTGCTGGTCGATCATGTCGCTCGCACCCGGGCGATGCTTGTTCGGCACCCAGCCGGCCGATATCACCTCGGCCGCTCCCGAGATCGTGAGCAGGTCGGGTGGCACCACAAAGTTCTCGGCGGCCCGCGCCGTGATCGTCGGCGCCACCTTGTCGTTGACGATGTCGACGCGCACACGCCAGACGTCTCCCGCAATGCGCTCGGCCGACGTCTCCCCCATGCGAATCAGCGGCATCTCATCCGCCTGATACAGCGAGAACGCCATGTTGCGGTGCGCGAGCTCCTCGTTCATGAAGCGCGGCGGGACACGTCCGCGCGTCTTCTTCCAGCCGCCCAGTTCGACGGTGCCGAACTGCGGATGCTCGAACGTCGTCCAGTCCACGAACTGGTCGCCGAACTCGAGGTAGTCGTCGAAGAAGAGATCCGCTACGTCGCCGGCGATCGGGCTGTTCGGGTCCTCCTGCTGCTCCTTCAGCTCGGGGCTGTTGAAGTACTGCCCGCCGTTCCACAGCTCGTTCGAGAAGGAAATGATGCCCAGTCCATCATTGGTCCAGTCGATGAAGCCGCCATGCACCGTGTAGAGGCCGCTCCAGATGACGAGATAGTCATAGTACGGAAGCATGCGCTCGCCCTGCCGGCCGAGCGCGTCGTACACGCGATTGTCGGCCTGCGGATACTGTCCCTGCCACTCCGCACCCGGACCGCGCAGGATCATGCCGCCGCTGTTGTGATAGCTCTGCACGCCGGCGATGTTCGGATGCGCCATCAGGAAGTCGTTGACGGCGCGTGCCTCGGGCAGCTGGAACGGATAGTCCATGGCGCCGCCCTGGATGTACTCGGGCTGCCAGTCCGCACCCCAGTTGCGGTTGCCGTCGTAGCCGCCGGGGCCATCCTCGTTGACGCGGCCGTCGCCATCGTTGTCAATGCCTTCCGAACCGAGCAGGATCCAGTCTCCCTTCTCGCCCGGCGGAACCTGCTCCATGCGGCGCGGGTCGCGCGCACTGATGCGGAGGTTGCCCTCGCCCGGCACGTACTTCCGGATCTGCTCGATGTTGTTGTTCCCGTTCAGGTCATCCGGCCCGTCCTCATCGAACTGGCCATCACCATCATCGTCGACGGGGACGTGGCCGGTACGCGAACCCGCACCGGTGCCGTGCAGGAAGAAGTCGCGGCCATCCGGGTTCACGGTCGGCACGATATAGAACACGCGCTCATCGACGAGCCTGCGGATGTCGGGGATGCGATCGTAGTTCTCCATCAGGTACCAGGCCGTGTAGAGCGCGACCTCGCCACCCTGGATCTCATTGCCGTGTACGTTGGCCTCGATGTACATCGCGGCCTTGCCGGCCTCGGGACCCGTGCGCGGGTTATTGATGGTGAGCACCATCAGGTCGCGGCCCCCGTGGCTCTTGCCAATCGAGCGGAAATCGAGGAAGTCGGGCCATGCACGCTCGAGCGTGCGGAAGTCGTCGTACAGCTCGGCCGTGTCGTGCCAGCGGTTGAAGTCGAGCCGCACGTGGTGCTGCGGATCCGAGCCCGAGATGCCCGGCCGGTCCTGCGCGGCCGCGGGTAGCGCCGCAACGGCCAGTGCAAGTCCTGCGGCGAGGCCGCCGATCGTTCGCATATGGATCACGTTTCCTTCCTCGTCAGCGCAGGGTCAGCGTAACGGTTTCGGCGCCGCTCTTCTGCGAGCGCAACACCAGCTCCACGCGCGTGCCCGGTTCGGCGCGCACCACCCATTGGAAGCTGCGGCGCTTCCCGGAGCCATCGAGTGCGTCGATGTAGTTCGTCTTGGCATCACCGGTGATGATGCTTTCGTTGGGCACGCCGAGCTGCACCATGACCGGGCGCACGGACTCCGCGCGGACGCCCTGCGCCATGGCCGTGGGCAGGTAGCCGGTGTTCTCGATATCGGCCTCGATGCGGAAGACGCCGCCGCCGTGCGCCGTTACCTTGGTCGAGGCGATGCGCACGCTCGGCAGCAACCCCGCGAGGTAGAGCGCGAACTCACCGTGCGCGGGCGCCAGCTCCGCGAGACGATCGTGCGGCGGATTCGTCGCCGCATGCGGGCGGAAGCCGCCGATCTCGACCTCACCCAGCTGCGGATGGCGATACGGCGTCCACGCGACGAAGCCGTCGATCGAGTCGGCGTCGAACCAGCGGAGCACACGCACATCGGGGTCGTCCGAGCCCGCGCCGCGTTCGCCGCCCTCGGCCGGCGCGGCTTCGGGAAGCCCCCAGCCGGGTGTCGAGAATGCCGGCACGCCGTACTGGTAGTAGCCGTACTCGAAGAACGCGCCCGCCGGTGTGCGTGCGTTCGACAGGCGACGGATCCCGGTCAGCTCGCGGTACTTCTCGGAGACCGCGCGGAAGTACTCGAGGTCCTTGCCGTCCACGGTCGTGGCCGGTCGCTGGCCGCCGCCGCCGCGCGCTCCGGACTGCTGCGCGCCGCCGCCACCGCCGCCGAAGCCGCCGCCGAAGCCGCCGAAGCCGAAGCCGAACTGAGGCGTCGTGCTGAAGACGCCGACCGAACGCGCTTCCGCGTTCGATTCCATCGCGAGTTTCGGCAGCGCGATATCGACCGCCGCCGCCAGCTCGCCGCGCGCGTTCGGCGCGCTCACGAGGTTGTCGCTGCCGCCGAAGGCGAGGATCGCGGCGACGTTGCGGCGGCTCAGCAGGTACTCGATCAGCGCGCGCGTCTCCGGCTCGCTGACCATGTGCGGTCCCGCGTCCGGCTGGTAGTACGGGTATGCGTGCGGCCAGTTGCGATTCAGATCCACACCACCGACACCGTCCTCGTTGTAGAAGCCGTCGCTGTCGGTATCGGTGCCCTCGATGTACAGCGCCCAGCCGCCCGCTTCACCCTTCGCCGGATCGGCGCGCTTCATCAGACGGGGATCGGCCGGATGGATCATGTACGGACCGGACGGATCGCGCACGCGCATGATCGTGATCATGCCATCGCCGTTCAGGTCCTCGGCGGGGTCCTCGTCCATGCGCGCATCCGTATCGTCGTCGTACGGTCCGAGGTTGGTGCGGCGGCCGGTTCGGACGGCCGCGAACATGTCCTCGGCACCATCGGGGTTCACGCGTGGCACGATGTAGATGGCCCGCTCGTCGACGACGCGGCGTACCGCCTCGTTGCCGGCGTACTGCGTGAGCAGCCACTCCGCGGTGGTGAGTGCGAGCTCGCTGCCGAAGAGCTGGTCGCCTTCGAGGTTGGCGACGATCAGCAGGGCGGGGCGCTCGCCCGGCGGGACGCCGCTCCGATTGGCGATCTCGATCGCCTGGATGGCGCGGCTGCCCCGGCTCTCGCCGAGGTCGACGATGCGCGCGAGGTCCGGCTGCGTGCGCGCGATGCGCTGGAGCGCCGCGGTGAGTTCGGCGTGGTCGTGGTACGCGGCGAACGGCTGCTGTGCAGCCACTGCACCGGCGAACACGAGCGAGCACGCGCTGGCCAGCAGCGCGCGGTGGCCGGTTCGCAGCAACTTCGTCACGAGTCCTCCCTGGGGTTTTCGGGACAGGAGTGAGGAATGTACAGGCGGCTACTTGTCCGCGCGCGCTGCCTTCTTCTTCGTGGTCCGCTTCTCCCCTTTGCGCTCCATGCGGCGCGCTTCGGCGTGGAGCCGGCCGGCTTCGGTGTCGGGTGAATACTTCTCGTAGAGGTTTTCATCATCGGGCATGCCGAGCACGCGCTCGATCTCCTGGAGCGTCGTCTCGCCGCTTTGCACGCGTTCCAGCCCGACCTTCATGAGCGGGCGCATGCCATCCGAGATGGCCGCGCGCTGAAGCTCGAGTGTCGTGGCTTCGCGCGCGATCATCTCGCGCATCTCGAAGTCGACCATCGCCACCTCGAGCAGAGGCAGCCGCCCGCGATAGCCGGTCTGACCGCAGCGTGGACAGCCGCGCGCACGCACGACCGGACGCACGCCGTACTGCTCGCTCAGGCGCGTTTCCTCCGGCGTGAGGTCCTCACCGGTCGTCTCGACGCAGGAGTCGCAGACGCGACGAACGAGACGCTGCGCGAGTGCGCCGATCAGCGTCGTCGCAATGCTGGTGCGGTCGAGGCCGAGGTGCTCGAGGCGCGGCACGGCGCTGACGGCGTCGTTCGTGTGCAGCGTGGCGAGCACGAGGTGGCCCGTCATACTGGCGTGCACCGCGATCTCGGCGGTTTCCGGGTCGCGGATTTCACCGATGAAGATGACGTCCGGGTCCTGGCGGAGGATGGCGCGCAGCGCGCTCGCGAACGTCACGCCGCGCTCGGGCTCGACCTGGATCTGCGTGATGCCGCTCAGCTCGTACTCGACCGGGTCCTCGACGCTCATCACGTTGATCTCGCCACTCGCGATCTCGCGCAGGGCGGAGTAGAGCGTGGTGGTCTTTCCGGAGCCGGTCGGACCAGTGACGACGACGATGCCCTCGCGGAATGCGAGCAGGCGGCGCACGCGCTGCATCTCGGCCGGCAGGATCGACAGGTCGTCGAGGCTGCGGTTGCCCTCCGGATTGAGCACGCGGATCACCGCCTTCTCCGCCTGCCGCGTCGGCACGGTCGAGATGCGCAGGTCGTAGATGCGTCCATCGACCTGGATGCGGCTGCGGCCGTCCTGCGGGCGGAGGCGGTCGGCGATGTCGAGGTCGCCCAGGATCTTGATGCGCGAGATCACGCGGTTCAGCACGAGCAGCGGCATCTGCATGTGGTGGCGGAGCACGCCATCCACGCGCAGCCGGACCTGCCCGGCGCCCGCGCTCGGCTCGAGGTGGATGTCGCTCGCGCCGTCGCGAACGGCATCGCGCAGGATGACGTTCGCGAGTTTGATGATCGGCGCCGCATCGGCTTCGTCGCCGCCCACCGACTCGGGGCCGATGTCCTCGACGACGCGGATCTCGTTTCCATCCGCATCCACGCTGGAGAGCAGCGCCTCGACCATCTTGTTGGACGAGTACCGCGCGTTCACCGCCTCGCGCAGTGCGGTCGGTGCGGCGATCTCGAAGATCGGCGCCTTACGCGATGCGAAGCGCAGCGCCTGCTCGGCGTCGTGATCGGTGGGATCGCTCGTCGCAATGACGAGGTGACCGTCGTCCTCGTGCAGCGGCAGGACGTTGTACTTGCGGGCGACGCGCTCGGGAATGCGCTGGATGACGTCCGGATTCGCGGCCTCGAGGCTCGCGACCTCGAGCCGGAAGTGGTCGGCCACCAATCGCGCGAGCTGCTCGTCGGTGATGCGGCCGGCCTGCTTCACCGCCGACCATGCCTGGTCGACCGCAAGGGACGCTGGCGCCTTCACGTTCTCCGCGCCGGTGACCCCGGCCGCGGCCGCGATCTTTACGAGCCAGTGACGCGAGCCGCGGTCGCTACGCGCCCCGGCTCCGGTTCGATCGTCGTCGATCTCGCGCAACTTCCTGCTGTTCTCCTGATTCACTGCGACGCTCCCGCAATCCGATGGCCGCGGATGCGACCACACATCCGCAGCATGCGGCTACGCGGGAACCTGACTTTGGGGGAACCCATCCAAGCTAACGCGCGCGTCTCGCAGGGGCCAGCATTTCCCGGGTCGGCCGTCAGCGCTGTCCGCGCTGCCCGAGTACGAGTCGGACGCTCTGCTCGCGGCCGTCCCGGACGTACCGCACCACGACTTCGTCGCCGGGCTTGTGCGCGCGCAGCGCATCCGTGAGCGCCTGGAGGTCGGCGACCTCGTGGTCGCCGAGTCCCACAAGGATGTCACCTGCCTGGAGCCCCGCACCTTCTGCGGGCGAGCCCGGGCTCACGCCGCTCAGCTTCACCCCGTGATCCACCGGGGTGAAATCCGGCACGCTGCCGAGCCACGAGCCGTATCCGGGGCTGGGCGCCGACCCTGCCGGCGCCGGCGGCGTGCCCGCGCCGCGACGGAGCGTGATGCGGAGTTCGGGCTCGGCGACGCGCCGCGCGACCGCCGCCACGACCTGCGCCACCGTCTCCAGGCCGTCCACATCGATCTTCTCCCAGTCGTCGCCCGGCTGGTGGTAGTCCGAGTGGGTGTTCGTGAAGAAATGCAGGACCGGTATGTCCCGCGTGTAGAACGACGTGTGGTCGCTCGGGCCGTATCCCTCGCCGTGGAAGGTCATCTCGAGCGCGCGTGCGGAGCTCACGTCATCCAGGATCGAGCGCCACTCCTCGGCCGTGTCTACGCCGTACACGATGAGCGGACCGTCGCCGAGGCGGCCGACCATGTCGAGGTTGATCATGGCGCGCAGGCTGTCGACCGGCAGCGTGGGGTGCGCCACCCAGTACGCGGAGCCCAGCAGCCCGGACTCCTCGCCCGTGAACGCGAGGAAAAGTACGGACCGGGCGGGCGGATCGGCCGCAAGCGCTTCCGCCGCGTGCAGCATCGCCGCCACGCCGGACGCGTTGTCGTCCGCGCCATTGTGAATTTCGTTCGAGCCCGGGGCGAGGGAGCCGAATTCGCCGAGGCCGAGATGATCGTAATGCGCGCCGATCACGACGATTTCGCCGCGCAGTGTCGGGTCTCTCCCGACGAGCAGCGCCGCGACGTTGCGGCCTTCTCCCGACGGCGCGTGGGGGTTGAGCGCGCTTGCAAGTGCAAGGGGCTGGAAATACGTTCCGTCCGCTCCCGCCGGCCGGAGGCCGAGCGCGCGGAAGCGGCCGGCAATGTAGTCGCCGGCGCAGCGCTCGCCCGGCGAACCGGCAAGGCGTCCTCCGAGCGCGTCATCGGCAAGGTAGCGCACGGGCTGGAGGACCGGCGGCAGATCGGCGCCGAGCGAAGACGGATTCGGACACGCCTGCGCGGCGGCCGGAGCGGCGCCGAGGAGCGCGAGGAGAGCGATCAGGCCCGTGGGGCCGGCGTTCTGCGACATGACTTCGATCCCTGATGAATAATGCTTCGACGTCTGGATTCTAGCGCGACCGCGGCCGTGTGGACAGTCGCCGTCGCGGCGATGGTCGCCTGCGGTGCACCCGATGCGGAGCCCGCACCGGAAGTTACGGACACCTTCGTCGTCGGCGCCGGCACGGCCTACCCGGAGGATCCCTCCGAGCCGCGGCTGCGCAACCTCCGCATGCTGACCGACGCGGGGCAGAACGCGGAGGCGTACTTCTCGGCGGATGGCCGCAGCCTGATCTACCAGTCCACGCGGCCGGGCGTTACGGAGTGCGACCAGATCTTCATCATGGATCTGGCCGACGGCACCAGCCGCCAGCTCACCTCCGAGGGCCGTACGACCTGCGGGTTCTTCTTCCCCGCGGGCGATCGCATCGTGTACAGCTCCACGCACGAGCACTCCGCGGTCTGCCCCGCGCCGCCGGACTACAGCCGCGGCTACGTGTGGGCGCTCTACGAATACGACATCTACACCGCCGCGCCCGATGGCACCGACCGCCGCCTGCTGGCGGGCGGTCCCGGCTACGACGCCGAGGCGACGATCTCGCCCGACGGCCAGCGCATCGTCTTCACCTCCGACCGCGACGGCGACCTCGAGATCTACGTGATGAACGCCGACGGCTCGGGCATCACGCGCCTCACGCACGAGCCGGGCTACGATGGCGGCGCGTTCTTCTCGCCCGACGGTTCGAAGATCGTGTACCGGGCGCACCATCCGGCGACCGACGAGGAGCTGGCGGACTTCCGCTCGCTGCTCGCGGCGGACCTGGTGCGGCCGACCACGCTCGACATCTGGGTGATGAACGCGGACGGCACCGAGCGCCACAAGGTGACGGACAACGGCGCGGCGAACTTCGCACCGTTTTTCCACCCCGACGGCCAGCGGATCATCTTCAGCTCGAACGTGCACGACCCGACGTCGCGCAACTTCGACCTGTACATGATCAACGTCGACGGCAGCGGGCTCGAGCGGGTGACCACGCACGGCGACTTCGACGGCTTCCCGATGTTCAGCCCGGACGGCACGAAGCTCGTGTTCGCTTCCAACCGCGGCGGCGCGACGGAGGGCGACACGAACGTGTTCATCGCCGACTGGGTCGAGGACCTGTCCGAGGCGGCGCGCTGACGCGCGCGCGCCCGGGCGCCACACAACCGGGAGAGACATGCGGATCGCGGTTCCGAAGGAGACCCGCCCCGGCGAGCGCCGCGTTGCGCTCGTCCCCGAGAGCGTCACGAAGCTCACGGGCTCGGGGCTCGAAGTGGTGGTGGAGGCCGGCGCCGGCGATCGCGCCGGCTACTCCGATGACGCGTATCGCGGCGCGGGCGCCTCGATCGCTCCCGACCGGGCGTCCGCTCTTGCCGGTGCGCAGGTGGTCGTCACCGTGCGTGCGCCGGATCCGGCGGACGTGCGCGGCCTCGACAGCGGTTCGACGCTCATCGGACTGCTCCAGCCTCTGACCTCGCCCGAACTCCTGCGCGCGCTCGCCGATGCGGGCGTCACCAGCTTCGCCATGGAGCTCGTGCCGCGCATCACGCGCGCACAGCGCATGGACGCGCTTTCTTCACAGGCGACGGTTGCCGGTTATCGCGCCGTGCTGCTCGGCGCCGTTCGCGGCGGCCGCCTGTTCCCGATGCTCATGACCGCGGCGGGCACGATCCCGCCCGCGAAGGTGCTGGTGATCGGTACCGGCGTCGCTGGACTCCAGGCGATTGCCACCGCCCGCCGCCTCGGCGCCGTCGTGCAGGGCTTCGACATCCGTCCCGCAGCGAAGGAGCAGGTCGAGAGCCTCGGCGCTACCTGGGTCGGGATGGAGATGAAGGAGGCCGAAGGTGCCGGCGGCTACGCCCAGGAAGTGTCGGATGAGGCGAAGCAGCGCGAACACGAGCACCTCGCCAAGCTCGTCGCCGAGGCGGACGTGGTGGTCACGACGGCGCAGATTCCCGGAAGGCCGGCACCCGTCCTCGTCACGCGCGACATGGTGGAGCGCATGAAGCCGGGCAGCGTGATCGTCGATGTGGCCGCCGAATCGGGCGGCAACTGCGAGCTGACGAAGCCGGACGAGGACGTGGAGCAGAACGGCGTGACCATCCTCGGGCCCACCGACCTCGCCTGCGTGCAGGCGGTGCACGCCAGCCAGATGTACTCGCGCAATCTGCTCGCTCTGCTCCAGCACCTCATCAAGGACGGCGCGCTCGACATCGACACGAGCGACGAGATCACCGCCGGCTGCCTCGTCACGCACGAGGGCCGCATCGTCCACGAGCGCGCCCGCGCTACCACCGAAGCGAAATCGTAAGGGAAGGGGAGGCTATGCTCGCCGGTCTGCTGGTTTCGCTCTACGTCTTCGTGCTGGCGATGTTCGTCGGCTTCGAGGTCATTACCAAAGTGCCGCAGATGCTGCACACGCCGCTCATGTCGGGCTCCAACGCCATCTCGGGCATCACGGTCGTCGGCGCCCTCGTGGTCGCCGGCCGCGTCGAGTCGCCGGTGAGCACCGTGCTGGCGGTGGTCGCGGTCGCATTCGCGATGATCAACGTCATCGGCGGGTTCATGGTCACGGACCGCATGCTGCAGATGTTCCGCCGCCGCGAGGAGCCGCGCTCATGAACGAAGTCCCGACCGGGGGGCTGCCGCTCCTCATGGACCTCGCGTACCTCGTCGCCGGCGTCCTGTTCATCGTCGGTCTGAAGCGCCTCAGTTCGCCGGCCACGGCGCGCTCGGGCAACATGCTGGGCGCGACCGGCATGCTCGTGGCCATGGCGGCTACACTGCTGCACTGGGAGATCGTTTCCTTCACGTGGATCATCGTCGGCCTGCTGCTCGGCTCCGTCGTGGGGCTGGTGCTGGCGAAGACCGTGAAGATGACGGCCATGCCGCAGATGGTGGCGCTGCTCAACGGCTTCGGCGGCGGTGCATCGGCGCTGGTGGCCGGCGACGAGTACCTGCGCTACGCGGCGGGAACGATGAGCCCGTCGATGGACGTGCAGACGACGATCATGCTGAGCGTGATCATCGGCGCCGTCACCTTCTCGGGCAGCCTCATTGCCTTCGGCAAGCTCCAGGAGCTGATCACGGGCCGCGCGGTGACGTACCCGGGCCAGCAGCTCGTGGCCGGCGTGCTGTTCGCGGGCACGATCGGCCTTGCAGCCTGGCTCGTGGCCGGCGACCCGGACCTGCCGCTGTACATCGTCCTGACCGTGCTCGCCCTCGTGCTCGGCGTGCTGTTCGTGATTCCCATCGGCGGCGCGGACATGCCCGTCGTGATTTCGCTGCTGAATTCGTATTCCGGGTTGGCGGCGGCGATGACGGGCTTCGTGCTCGACAACAACGTGCTGATCGTGAGCGGCGCGCTGGTCGGTGCGTCCGGGATCATCCTGACACAGATCATGTGCCGCGCGATGAACCGGTCGCTCACGAACGTGCTGTTCGGTGCATTCGGCTCTGTCGTGACCGCGGGCCCGGGCACCAGCGCGGAGGGGAAGACCGTGCGCGACATCACGGCGGAGGACGCCGCCGTGCTGCTGGGCTACGCGCGTTCGGTGATCTTCGTGCCCGGCTACGGTCTGGCGGTCTCGCAGGCGCAGCACCAGGTGCGCGAGCTGGCGGACCTGCTGAGTGCCCGCGGCGTGGACGTGAAGTACGCGATCCACCCGGTGGCCGGTCGGATGCCGGGACACATGAACGTGCTGCTGGCCGAGGCCAACGTGCCGTACGACCAGCTCATCGAGATGGAGCGCATCAATCCGGAATTCCCGCGCACGGACGTGGCCGTTGTGATCGGCGCGAATGACGTGGTGAACCCGGCGGCGCGTCACGACGCGTCGAGCCCGATCTACGGCATGCCGATCCTCGACGTGGACGCAGCGTCCAACGTGATCGTGATGAAGCGCAGCATGAACCCGGGCTTTGCCGGGATCGAGAACGAGCTGTTCTACGCGGACAACACGCGCATGCTGTTCGGCGATGCGAAGGCGTCGCTGACGAAGCTCGTCACCGAGATCAAGGCCGGCGTGTGACGGGTTGCCTCCGGTGAGTGCGGAGGCCGCGGTCCGACTGGAGGGCGTGGCTCGCCGCTTCGGGCGGCGCTGGGTGTTGCGTGGCATCGACCTGGAGGTGGCGCGCGGCGAGGTGGTGGCGCTGACGGGTCGCAACGGCAGCGGCAAGACCACGCTGCTGCGCGTGCTCTGTACGCTGCTGCGTCCGACGCGCGGGGCGGGTCGCGTGTTTGGACTCGACCTCGTCGCGGAAGCGGGTGAGGTGCGGGAGCGGGTCGGACTGCTGGCACACCACGCGGGCCTTTACGACGACCTGACCGCGGCCGAGAATCTCGTGTTCGCGGAGCGCATGCGCGGGCGCCGCGGCGAGCCGGCCCGTGTGGCCGGGGTACTGGAGCAGGTGGCGCTCGCGGCGCACGCGGGCGAGCGCGTGCGCGGCTTCTCGGCCGGCATGCGCCGCCGGCTGGCGCTGGCGCGGCTCCTGCTCGAGCCGCCCGAGCTGCTGCTGCTGGACGAGCCGTACGCGAGCTTCGATGTGGATGGCATCGAGCTGGTGAACGGCTTCGCGCGGCAGGTGGCCGCGGCCGGCGGTGCCGCGATCGTCGCGACGCACGACCTCGAGCGCGGCCGCGGCGCGATCGCGCGGCGCGTGCACATCGAGGAAGGCCGCGCGGTGGAGCAGGCGGCGTGAGCCGGGAGTGGTCGCGCGTACGGGCGGTTGCATGGAAGGACCTGACCGCCGAGCGCCGGACGCGTACGAACTTCAACGCGGTGGTGTTCCTCGCCGCGCTGATGCTGCTGCTGTTCGGCTTCGCGCTCGGGCCGGACACCGAAGCGTTGCGGCAGGCCGCATCGGGGGTACTGTGGCTGACCGTGCTGTTCAGTGGGGTGCTGTCGTTCAACCGCTCGTACGAGCAGGAGCTGGCGGATGGCGCGCTGGAGCCGCTGCTGCTCTATCCGGGGGACCGGCGCTCGATCTTCCTCGGCAAGATGCTTGCGAACCTCGCGTTCGTCCTGCTCGTCGAGGCCATCCTCGTGCCGGCCGCGGGCGTGATGTACGATCTGCCGCTGCTGCGTGCGCCCTTCCGCCTGCTCGCGGTCGTGGCGCTCGGCACGTTCGGCTTCGTGACGCTCGGCACCTTCTACGCGGCCATGGCCAGCCGCCTGCGTGCGCGCGAGGTCCTGCTGCCGTTGCTGCTGTTCCCCATGGTGGTCCCGCTGCTCGTCGCCTCGGTGGAGGCGACTTCGGCGCTGCTCGCGGGGGACGCGATGGGCGACAGCGCTACGTGGCTGCGGCTGCTCGTCGCATTCGATGTGATCTTCCTCGTGGCGGCGCTGCTGGCGTTCGGCCACGTAATCGAGGAATAGCATGACGGACCTGGCACCCACACGGCCGCGCTGGCTGACGCCGCTCGGCTTCATTGCGTTCGGCTTCCTGATCGCCGCCCAGGTCGTGGGCTTCGCGATCTCGCCGCCCGAGGTGGACATGGGCCACCTCCAGAAGATCATGTATGTCCACTTCCCGATCGCGCTCATGGCGTTCGCCGCGTTCTTCATGGTGTTCGTCATGAGCATCATGTACCTGTGGAAGCGCCGGCCCGAGCACGACCTGCTCGCGGCGTCGGCGGCGGAGACGGGGACGGTACTGACCGGGCTCACGCTCATGCTCGGCTCGATCTGGGCGAAGCCGACGTGGGGCGTGTGGTGGACGTGGGATCCGCGGTTGATCACGACCGCGATCCTCTTCATCATCTTCGCCGGGTATCTTGCCCTGCGGTCCTTCACGGAGGACGAGGATCGGCGCGCGCGCTGGAGTGCAGCGGTCGGGATCCTGGGTTTCCTCAACGTGCCGGTGGTGTACTTCTCGGTGCGCATCTGGCGCACGATCCACCAGCCGCAGTCCAGTCCGGAGACCGTGGACTCGCCCTTCGTGCTGGCGCTGCGGCTGAGCTTCCTTGCCGTGCTGCTGGTGATGATCTGGTTCATTGCGACCCGCTACCACACGGCCCGGCTGGAGCGGGCCGCGGACCTGGTGCGTGAGGAGCGGGCGCTGGAAGGAGGTGTGCGTGTCTAACTGGTTCTACGTGGGCCTCGCCTACGGCGTGACCTGGGCCGTCCTGGCGGGGTATGGGGTATACCTCGTGCGTCGGCGCTCCCGCGCCGCCGCGGAGCTGGCCGGTCTCGAGGGAGGCAGGAAGTGAGCGAGCGAAGGAAGGGGAAGCCGCTGGGTCTCATTCTCGGCGTCGTCGTGATCGTCGCGGCCTTCGTCTGGATGCTGGCGGGCGGAATCAGCGAGAACCTCGTGTTCTTCCTGACGCCCGACGAGCTCCTGGCTCAGAGCGATGAACTGGTCGACGAGCCCGTGCGGCTGGGCGGACAGGTGGTGCCGGGGAGCGTGCAGTGGAACGCGGAGGCGCTCGACTTGCGCTTCCGCATGCGCGATCTGGACGGCCAGGAGATCGAGGTGCACTCGAGCAAGGCGCCGCCGCAGATGTTCCGCGACGGCATGGGCGTCATCGTCGAGGGCAGGCTCACGAACGCCGGGATCTTCGAGTCGACCAACCTGATGGTGAAGCACTCGAACGAGTACCGTGCGCCGCACGAAGGCGAGGACCCGAAGGATACGTACCGGACGCTGATTCGCGAGGACGCGGGCTGACGTGACCAGAATGATCGGGTACGCCGCGGTCGCCGCGGCGCTGGCAGTCTCGCTGTACGGCGTGGTGGCGGCGCTCGCAGGCGTACGCCGTCGCGACGTCGCCCTCGTGCGCAGCGCGCGCGTGGCCGCGTACGTGAACTTCGGCCTGCTCACCGTGGCCAACCTCGCGATGATCTACGGGCTGGTCACGCACGACTTCAGCATCTCGTACGTGGCGCAGGTGGGCAGTCGCGCGACGCCGCTCTTCTACACGGTCATCTCGCTGTGGAGCGCGCTCGAGGGGTCCATCCTCTTCTGGGGATGGGTGCTCGCGCTCTACACAGCGGCCGCCGTCTTCCTTGCCGACCGCAAGCTCGGCACGATGGTCGATTACGCGAACGCGACGCTGCTCGGCATCGGCGCGTTCTTCTACCTGTTGCTCGTCGGCCCCGCGAACCCGTTCGGCGCCGTGTTCCCGGTGCCGGCAGACGGGCCGGGACCGAATCCGCTGCTCCAGAACCACATCCTGATGGGTGTGCATCCGCCGCTGCTGTATCTCGGGTACGTGGGGATGAGTGTGCCGTTCGCGTTCGCGATGGGCGCGCTGCTGTCGGGTCGGCTGGACGACCAGTGGCTGCGCGTGACGCGCCGCTGGACCGTGGCGTCGTGGGGATTCCTGTCGCTCGCGATCATCGCGGGCATGTGGTGGTCGTACGACGTGCTCGGCTGGGGCGGCTACTGGGCGTGGGACCCGGTCGAGAACGCGTCGTTCATGCCGTGGCTGACCGCGACCGCGTTCCTGCACTCGGCCATGGTGCAGGAGCGGCGGCAGATGCTGCGCGTGTGGAACCTCGGTCTCATCTCGGCCACGTTCCTGCTCACGATCCTCGGTACCTTCCTCACGCGCAGCGGCGTGCTCTCGTCCGTGCACGCGTTCTCGGAAGGGACGATCGGCTACTACTTCCTCGGCTTCATCGCGGTCGCGTTGCTGCTCACGCTCGCGCTGCTGGCGGGGCGGAGCAGCGAGCTGCGGCGCAGCGGCAGCATCGACGAGCCGATCTCGCGCGAGGGTGTGTTCCTCGTGAACAACCTGCTGCTCACCGCATTCACCTTCACGGTCCTGCTCGGCACCCTCTTCCCGCTCGTGGCGGAGGCGTTCCGTGGCGTGAAGCTCACGGTCGGTGCGCCGTTCTTCAATCGCATGACGGTGCCGATCTGCGCGGCGCTGATCTTCCTCATGGGCGTCGGCCCCGTGCTGCCCTGGCGCGGCGGACGGCGCGAGGATCTCGTGCAGCGTTTCGCGCTGCCGTTCGGTCTGCTGCTCGCGGCCGTGGCCGTGGCGTACGCGCTCGGTACGCGTGGCTTCTGGGCACTCGCGGCGTTCGGCTTCGCAGCGTTCGCGCTGGGCGGCAACGTGCGTGAGTTCCTGTCGGGCGCCGCGGCGCGCCGGCGCGCGCACGGTGAGGCAGCGCTCACCGCGCTCTGGCGACTCGTCCGTGCCAACAACCGGCGCTACGGCGGCTACATCGCGCACATGGGCGTGATCGCGCTCACCGCCGGCATCGCGGCATCGTCGGAGTTCCGCGCCGAGCGCGAGGTCACGCTGCGCCCGGGCGAGACCGTCGGGCTCGAGGGGTACACGGTGCGCTTCGATCAGGTGCGCGCGTGGGAGGAGCCGCACCGCTGGGTTGTGGCCGCCGAGGTGACGGCGTTCGAGAACGGCCGCGAGCTCGGAGGCATGTCGCCGCGGCTCAACTTCTATGACGGCCGGCAGGAGCCGATCACCACACCTGCCGTACGCAGCCGGCCCGACGACGATCTGTACCTTACGCTGCTCGCGTTCGACGAGAACGGCGCGAACGCCACGTTCTCGATCATCGTCGAGCCCATGGTATTCTGGATCTGGGCGGGCGGACTGATCATCGCGATCGGCGCAATCGTAGCGCTGCTGCCGCGCCGCCGGCGCGTGGCACGCGTGCAGGTTCCACCTGTCGAAGAGCCGCTGGCCGTGGAGGTCTCGTGAACTGGAAGCGGTCCCTGCTCGGCCTCGCGGTGGGCGTGCCCATCCTCGCGCTGCTCGCGTACGGACTCACCGTCGATCCGCGCGACATCCCGTCACCGCTGCCCGGCCGCGACGCGCCCGTGTTCGAACTCGCCATGATGGACTCGACGCACACCGTGCGACTCGAGGCCCATCGCGGCGAGGTGGTCGTCCTCAACTTCTGGGCCTCCTGGTGCCTCGCCTGCCGAGTCGAGCATGCGGACCTCTCGGCGGCCGCACGCATGTATGCGGACCGCGGCGTCCGCTTCTACGGTGTGCTGTACAACGACTCACCTGAGAACGGACGCGCATGGATCGAGATGATGGGGGGGCAGTCGTATCCGGCGCTCCTCGATCCCGATCAGCGCACCGCGATCGACTACGGCCTGTACGGCGCTCCCGAGACGTTCGTGATCGGGCCGGATGGTCGCGTGGCGTTCAAGAAGGTCGGGCCGACCACGCTCGCCGAGCTGGCGTCCGTCATCGATCCGCTGCTCGAGTCTGCTGCGGCGCCTGCTGGAGATGATGCGGCGCTGCCGGTGTCGGACCCGGCGACGCGCTGATGTCCATCCTCGTCGCGGCCCTCGCCCTCTTCGCGGGCCTCCAGGCCCCGGTGCCGGATACCGCGATGGAGCGTCAGACGCGTCAGCTCGCCGCCGAGCTGCGCTGTCCCGTGTGTCAGGGCCTCTCGCTCGCCGATTCACCCTCCGAGCTGTCGCAGGACATGCGCAACGTCATCCGCGAGCAGCTCGAGGCGGGGCGCACGCCGGAGGAAGTGAAGGAGTACTTCGTCGGCCGCTATGGCGAGTGGATCCTCATGGAGCCGCGACCCCAAGGTTTCAACCTCGCCGTGTACATCCTGCCGGTCGCGCTGCTCGTCGGCGGGGCCGTGGTCATCGCGGTCGCGATGCGCCGCTGGTCCCGGTCGCCGACGCGGGCTGCGCCGGTCGACACAGCCGACCCCGATCTGGCCCCCTGGGAGGAGCTCACACGATGAGCGAAGCGGCCGCTACCCGCATGGCGGACCATGAGGGAGAAGCGGATGCTCCCATCTGGTACGCGCGCCCTGTTTTCTTCGTCTCCGACATCAATCGGTCTCTCGAATTCTACCTCGGCCAGCTCGGCTTCGTGATGAAGTGGGGTGAGGGGTGGAATGTCTGCCAGGTCGACCGGGGCGATTGCGAGATCATCCTCTGCCAGGACGCGGCCCGCCGCGACCGCAGCCGCATCTTCCTCGAGCTCAACCGCTCGGGCCTTGCCGAGCTGCTCGGAGAACTGGAAGCGCGGTCGGTGCCCAAGGAGCGGACGTGGTGGGGATACGACGTGGAGCGCATCACCGATCCGGACGGGAACGAGCTGCTGGTCTGCCTCGAATTCTAGCGTCGGGGAGTCCCTCATGGCCGCGAACAAGACGAAGCCGACGGGCGCGAGTGTGGAGGCGTACATCGCGTCGCGGGGGAACGCGCAGCAGCAGGCCGACTGCGCCGAGCTGATGGCGCTGTTCGAGCGCATGACCGGGGAGCCGCCGAAGATGTGGGGCCCCAGCATTGTCGGTCACGGTTCCATCCGGTACACGTACGAGAGCGGCCGCAGCGGTGACATGCCGCTGGCGGGTTTCGCCATCCGCGGCCGGGAGATCGTCGTCTACATGATGTGCGATACCGATGAGCAGAAGTCTCTGATTTCGCGCCTCGGTCCACATCGCATGTCGAAATCATGCCTGTACTTCAAACGGCTTTCCGACCTCGACCGGTCGGTGTTCGAGAAGCTGGTTGCCGCGGCCGTTGCGGATGTGAAGCGCAGGTATGAGCCGAACAACCGAGCGTAGCCGGGCCGTAGCGGCGGCGCTGCCGTGGAAGCGACTCGCCGCGGAGCTGGCGGTCATCGTCGCGGGTGTGCTCATCGCGCTCGGTGCGGACTCCTGGTGGGAGGCGCGACAGGAGCGCCAGCAGGCCCGGGCCTACCTCGAGCAGCTCCTGTCCGACTTCCACGAAAACGAGCGACAGCTCGGCAACGCGATGGAGGCGGATGGACGGACGCTCGAAAAGGCGTTCGGCGTCGTCGGCCGCGCATTTCGAGGCGAGTTTCCTTCCGCCGACTCGCTGGATCTACCGACCGGATACCACTACTTCCAGCCGCTCACCGGTACTCTGACGGCGCTGGTGGAGGGCGGGGATCTGCGTCTGCTGGAAAGTGACTCGCTGCGATTCGCGCTCGTCGAATACGCGTCGCTGATCGATCAGACCGAGGCCGTGCTGCGTCATTCGGAAACACTGATCTGGAACAGCACGGAGCGGCTCGCGCTCGGTCGCGCGCGCCACTCCCGTTCGGGAACGCGCTGGGGTGCGATCGACGTCGCGGGGGTGCTCAACGATCCCGAGGTCATCAGCGCCCTCCAGGTGCAGGGAATTGCGAGTCAGGTCCGCCTCTTCAATCTCGGCCTCCTCGAAGATCCGACCCGCCGGGTCATCACGCTGATCCAGGCGGAACTGGATCGTTGACGTCGTCGTGATGCTGCGCGCTGTGGATGAGTCCGATCTTACGACGTTCTTCGAGCATCAGCGCGACGCCGAAGCCGCTGCCATGGCCGCCTTCCCATCGCGAGAGTGGGACGCGTTTCTCTTTCACTGGCGGCACAACATCCTCGGGAATCCCGGTGCGTTGACGCGCACCGTCGTCGCGGAAGGTGACGTTGCCGGGTACGTGGGGAGTTGGGAACAGAACGGTCGGCGCCTCGTCGCATACTGGATGGGCAGGGAGTTCTGGGGGCGCGGACTGGCGTCTGCCGCAGTCGGCGAATTCCTGCGCGATCACGAACGTCACCGCCCGATCCACGCGTACGTTGCGCAGCACAACGCCGCGTCCATCCGCGTGCTCGAGAAGTGCGGCTTCGTGCGCGTTGGTGGGACGGAGCCGGGTCCGGATGGCATCGTGGAATTGCTGTACGTGCTCGAGGGTTGAGCCGGATGGCGATCGTCACGTTGGAGATCGAAGCGTACAGGGAGCGTCGCGGGCACGATCCGTCGGCCCTCGAGTCACTGCATGGTGACATGCCCACGGGCATCATCGGCGTCGAGCGGTTCCATTACGAGCGCGCCGGTGACGCCTACAACCTGTTCTTCATCCGCCCGCCGATTCAGCTCGATGCAATGGAAGTGGTGATGTTCAACCCGCGGGATGAACACCGATTCACATCGCACCTGCTGGACATCCTTCGATACGATGGTGAGGGACTGGACTTGCGGCGCGGCGACCGGCGCCGCACGCCGCTCGCGCACCCCCACTGGATTGCCATCCTGTTCGATTGATTGCGTGCGCGTGGCTGCGGCTATCGCGTCCCGACCGGACCGAGATATTGGTCGAACCAGTCGAGGATTTCACCGATCAGGTCGGGGCGTGTCACGAGATTGCGGTGGCCACCGTCGTAGAGTACGTGGCGCTTGTCGGGCTCTGGTGTGCCGAGCGCCTCGAACAACGGCCGCTGATTGGTTTCGAGCGGAAAATTGAAGTCGTAGCGGCCGTTCACCATCAGCACTGGTGCTCGCACCCGCGGAGCGAAGTGCCAGGAGTTCGCTTCCGGTCGGGCGGTCGGGTAAAACCCTCCTGAAGAGAGTACACCGGCTCTGATACGCGGATAGATGGCCAGCATGCGGACAGCGGCGACGGCCCCCCTGCTTATACCATAGAGGCCGATACGCTGGCCGTCGATGTCATCTCTGGTGTCGAGATACTCGAGCGTGCGGCCGACATCGGCCGTCCACTGCAGTGCGCGGTCGCGGAACTGGCTCGGCGACGCAACGGTGGACGGTCCTCGCTCGAGCGTGCCGCTCAACGCCGGAATGACTACGGCACGTCCCGACCGGACGATGAACTCGAACGGATAATCGAAATCTTCGACGCGCCTGATCACGTCCATTATGGTGGCACCGCCGAGCACGACGACGACCTGGTAGGGTGGGGTAGCGTCCTTCGGCAGGAAGACATGGGCAAGGACGCGCTCGTCGCCGTAGGCGGCGCGGAACGACACCGTTTCTCGCCTCCAGTATGGCGAATCGTCGACGCTGACCTCAGGCCTCGTGTCGAGCGGCAGCGTCTCGTAGCGATGGAGGCGCTCGAACACCGCGTACTCCGCGTCGCTCACCGGCTCCGGCAGCGTCTGGACGATGCGCGGCACCGGATCGAAGACTCCGGGCGGCGGCGCGTCCACGCGCCTGATCGTCCGGAATCCGATTGTGCTCTCGCGCGACAGCTGCGTCCGCGCGTCATAGTCGGAGAACGCGTACGCCGGCTCGTCCCACGCGCCGCCGAGCACATAACGCTCGTGTCCGACCGCCGTGCTGGTCCACTCCTTGACGTTGCCCGCCATGTCGAAGCTGCCGTACGGCGACATGCCGCGCCGCGATCCTGCGGCCACCGGTCCCTGGCCATCGAAGTTACTGCGCAGGACGATGTTGGCGTTGATCGAGATGCCGGCCGCGTGGCGCCATTCGTGCAGGGTTGGCAGGCTCTCACCGGCGAATGCCGCGTACGCCGCCGCTTCGTACCAGCTCACTCCGGTGACTGGCAGATTGTCCTCGCCGGCCGGAAACGCGCTCAGCTCCCATGACGCGGGTCCCGGCCGACCGGTCCTGTCGCGGAACAGCGCAGCAGCGTCCTGGAACGACAGCGTGCGACCATCGCTCACGATCGGTTCGGTCCAGTATTGCTCGTCCTGATAACCGCCGGCGTCCACGAACCGCTTGTACTCGGCGTTCGTCACCTCGTAGCGCCCGAGCCAGAAGCCCGGCAGCGAGAAGGTGGCCGTTGGATCGGACGTCGGCGGCACCCATACCATGCCGGCGGGCACGTCGGATTCCAGTGGCAGCTCGACCGTAAAGGTGTGCTCGTGGGAAAGGATCGCGTCCGTCGTGGCACGGCCGGGCATGGTGGCGCGGATGCGGTAGTAGCCCCAGCTCGGAATCTGCGGAATCACCAGCGGCGTGGTGCCGAGCAGGGTCCACTCGGAGAGATCATCACCCGGAACGGCCGAGTAGTCGGCGATGTAGATCGTCGCACCGGTCGGCGAGGACTCGACTTCGACCGACCGCGTGGCGACGCCCTCGGAAACCTCGATCAGTGCGCGCGAGGCTGGCGCGTACCGCTCAGCCTGCTGGAACAGTTCGAGCGCGGCGAGTCCGCGATCCTCCTCGATGAGGCGAGCTATCTCGGGCACCGCAATTTCGTCCACCCACGTCGCCCGTGACGCGGCCCTATAGCGACTCCAGCCGAGAAAGGCGGCGCCCGCGATGAGCACAGCGACACACGCGGCTGCGACGTACCACGCTCTCCTCGCGGTCGCCCTCGTGGGCCGCACGGGCGCCAGCGCCTCCAGGAGCTCGGCGCCGGACGCGAACCGATCCGCAGGCGACTTCCTGAGACAGCGTGTGACGATCGTGATGAGGTCACGAGGAATGGCGCGACGGCCGCCCGACGTCAGCGGCGCGGGTGTAGACTGAAGGACGGCGGCCATCGTCTCCAGGTCCGTTGCACCAGCAAAGGGCCGATGGCCGGACAACATCTCATAGAAAATTGCGCCCGCCGAGAAGATGTCGGACCGCGCGTCCAGCGGTTGGGCCGAGACCTGTTCGGGTGACATGTAGGCAGGTGTGCCGAGCACCTCCCCGCGTCGGGTCAGCGACGACACCGGTGGTTCCGTCGCAGCGTCCGGATCGATCCGAACGATCTCCTTGGCAAGCCCGAAGTCGAGCACCTTGGCGCCGAACGGCGTCACCATGATGTTGCCGGGCTTCAGGTCACGATGCACGATGTCGTGCGCGTGGGCGGCAGCGAGCGCAGACGCGATCTCGGTGATGAGTCTGCGCACTTCTTCAATGGGCAGCTCGCGTTGCGCGAGTACCCTGTCGAGGGTTTCACCTTCGACGTGCTCCATGACCAGGTAGGCGAGCCCGTCGTGTTCGGCGATGTCGTACAGCGCGCACACATGAGGGTGGCTGAGCGATGAGATGGTGCGCGCCTCGCGTTCGAACCGCTGCCGGAACTCCGGATCAGCAGCGAACTCGGGCCGTACGAACTTGATCGCGACGGCACGGCCGAGCCGGCTGTCGCGCGCGCGGAAGACCTGCCCCATACCGCCGTGCCCGAGTTCCGCTTCGAGCTGGTACGGGCCGACGTGATCGCCGGGGCCGGGGTTCTGTCTCGGAGGCTGGGTCATTAGGAGTGTGGACGGTGTCGTGCCACGTCACCAGCGTCTCCATGCTGCGTTCCAACCTACGCAATGGCCGGACTGCAAACCAGACGTGCGAGCGCCACGGCATCCGCGAGCGAGAGCGCGCGGCCGCTGGCGAACGCGTCGGCCGCGGCTGATTTGCCGATCAGCTCCTCAGCCACCGCGCGGGCATCGGGCAGCCTGCAGGCGACGGGGCGCATCCCGCCACCCAACCCGGCGCGCAGCGCGGTGGCCGCTCCTGCCAGCCGCACGGCCGTGTCGGGTGCCCGCCCGGCTGTGAGTGCTGCGATCCAGTCGATGGCCATCACGGTGAGAGCGACATTGTCATGGGCGTGCAGCTCATTCATGGCGGCCAGCGAGTCGGCGATGGCCTGATCGACGCGCCCTTCCTGGAAGGTGATGGAGGCGAGAGCCAGCTCCTTGTGGGCGGCTTCGATGTCGTCGCCGACCTCACGGGCAATGGCAATGGATGTTTCCCAGAGCGGGCGCGCGGCCGCCAGGTCGCCATCCATCCAGCGAGCGAAGCCCACGGCCATCGTGGCCATGCCGACCTGCTCGTGTGCATCGATGGCCTCGAACATGTCGAGGGCCTCGCGGGCAAGGCGTTCACCCGTATCGGTGTCTCCGCTCCAGATGGCGCTCTGGCCGATGGCCAGAAGCGTGTCCGCGGTCTGGGCGCGGTCACCGAGTTCGCGGAACAGGGCGAGCGCATCATTGTAGCGCGCGATCGCAGTGTCATAGTCAGCCTGCCAGTAGGCAAGATCTGCCAGCGCGGCGAGGCCTTGTGCGCGGGACGCGATGGCGACGTCCGGGCGTGCGAGCAATTCGACCAGCCAGCGTCGCCCCTCCTGAAGCCGACCGGCGGCCTGCCAGTAGCGCCACAGCCGTGACGCCATGGAAAGGCCGGCATTGGCGTCGTGACTGAGTGCGAAGCCGAGTGCAGCGCGCAGGTTCGAGTCCTCCCGGGCGAGTGATCGGAGCGCCTCGCCGGAATCGGGGCGGCGCAGGTGTGGCTCGCATTCCTCTGCGAAATGGGCGAAGGCCTCGAGGTGATGCGCGCGCACGGCACGGTCCTCGTCGCATCGTTCGAGCTGTTCGGCGGCGAACTCGCGGATCGACTCGAGCATGTGCCAGCGGTCCTCACCGCCACGGTGCTCATGCACGAGCAGGCTCTTGTCCGCGAGGGACCAGAGGCCGGCCGCGATGTCGAGTACGGGCGGCGCCGCCGCGACGCGATCCGCGAAAGGGATGCTGAAGCTGCCCGCGAACGTGGAAATGCGTCGGAACAGTGCACGGTCCGCGTCGTCGAGGAGATCGTGGCTCCACGATATGACGTCGCGCATTGCGCGATGCCGGCGCGCGACGTCGCCGGTCGAGTCGGCGAGCCGGTGGCGGTCGGACCGCAGCTGCCGAACCAGCGCGGTGGGCGCATACAGCCGGGTACGGGCTGCAGCGAGTTCGATGGCGAGCGGCAGGCCATCGAGCTGCACGACGAGTTCCGCGATGGCGCGGAGATCTGCAGCGTCGAAGACGGCTTCGGGATTGGCGCGCACGGCGCGGCTGGCGAACAGGGCTACCGCATCGTTGTCGAGCAGCGCATCGGTGGGTCCGTCCATCGACGGAAGCGGCAGTGGCGGCACATGGAACGCGACCTCGTCCGGCAGGAGGCCGGCCACCCGGCTGGTGAGCAGAAGCTTGAGACCCTGTGCGCGTTCGAGGAGGAGCGCGAGTTCGGCCGTGGCCGCCGTCAGATGTTCGAGGTTGTCCAGCAGAAGCAGCACGTCCCGTCCCTCGAGCTCGCGCGCCAGGGTCGTCAGCAGCGGCTCGTTTCCGGCCTCGACGATCCCGAGTACACCGGCGATGGTGGACGTGACGAGAGCGGGATCGCGTACGGCGGCGAGTGGCACGAAGTGCGCGCCGTCGCGGAATCCGGCTGCGCCAGCCGCAGCGACGCGCACGGCGAGACGGCTCTTGCCTACGCCGCCAGGTCCGCAGAGCGTGACGACGCGGTGCCTGCCGAGCAGCGCGGTGACATGCTCGATCTCGGCATCGCGGCCAATGAAGTCGGTGGCTTCCACCGGCAGGCTGTGCGTGAATCGCGCCGCCGGGTCACGGGACGCGACACCGGCGATGGCAGGATCGTCAGCCGTTGGTGTCGTCCAGCGAGGGTCCGGCGGAGCGGCATCCACGAGTGACGTGAGTGCAGCGGCCATGGCCGACGCGGATTGAAATCGCTGCGCTGGTTCCCGGTCACACGCTTGCAGGAACCATTCGTCGAAGCCTGGCGGTACGGGAGCGAGTGTACTCGGCAGCGGGATGGGGTCGGCGCAGATCGCAACCAGCAAATTAAGGAAGTTGTCTCCACGGAACGGCTGGACTCCCGTCATGCATTCGCACGCGATGACGCCCAGGGACCACAGATCGCTTCGTGCGCCGACGGCGCGCCCGCCATTGATGTGCTCCGGGCTCATGTAGTTCGGCGTGCCGAGGATCGCCCCGGTCTGCGTCAGGGTCTCGCCCTTGGCAAGTGGATCGTGCCGCTTCGCGATGCCGAAATCGAGCAGCTTCGCTACCGGCCCGGCAGCCGAGGGAACGAGGAAGATGTTGTCCGGTTTGAGATCACGGTGCGTGATGCCGACGTCGTGCGCGGCCGTGAGGCCGGCGGCGACGTGGCTCACGATGAGCGCTACGTCGCGGGCCGGAAGCCGGCCGATGCGCAGACGGCTGGCAAGACTCGCCCCCTCGAGCAGCTCCATCGCGAGATAGGGGACACCGAGATGGATACCGTGATCGAGGACACCGACGATGTTGGGATGCCGGATCTGCGTGAGCGTCTCGGCCTCGCGCGCAAAGCGCGCAACGATCGACGCCTGCTCGTTCTCCGCCGCGCGGATCAGCTTCAGCGCGATGTCGACCCCACTGCCGAGATCGCGCGCGCGCCACACCGACCCCATGCCGCCCTGGCCGATCAGCGCCAGCAGGCGGAACCGTTCCGCAACGATCTGACCCGGAGCGAACCCGGATCGGGTCACGATTCCCTCTGCCTTCGAATCGTTGCGTGCTCGAACTCAACCGGTCAGCCGGGCGACCGCCTGCATCCGGAAGAACGCGAGCGGCTGCTCGACCGGCGGCGTTCCCGGGTGCTCAGGGATCTGACGGAACTCGATGTAGACGATTCCGTTCTGCAATGCGCCGGTACCGTGGGCCAGGCCACGCGAGACCACCATGCCGTTTTCGAGATGGCCGTCGAGTTCTCCCAGCCATGAGCCACGCCCGTCGGACAGCGAAAGCTCGAATTCCCCCGTCAGCCGGCCGGAGCCGTCGGCTGCGATGTCCAGGTCAACGACGACGCGGTTCGTACCATCGAGGTCCGCTTTCGCGGATTCGACGCGGTCCGTGAAGACCCGGCCACGAATGTGGACACACCCGTCCTCAGCCGTCTCGGACCCGGGCTCGATGCGGAAGGTCGTTGCATGCGCTGTAACACTGCTGATGGACATCGGTCCGCACGCCTCCTGCCGGGCGGCACGTGCACGCGACTCGACTCCCGGCATCGTCGCAGCCACGTACGGAAGATGGTCCGGGCGGCGCAGACAGCCGTCAAACAGTGCGCAAGCGAAAGCTCTTACGATGCTTGCCGGGCGATCAGCGCAGCAGCAGCCAGCCGATCAGGATGACGGCTGCAACCGTCAGGCCCAGGCCGAGCCATAGGAATGGGCGCAGCCCGCGCGAGCCGGTGCCCGGGCTGGTCCGTTCGATCCCTCTGGCCGTGAAGTCGTAGACCCATGCGAGAGCCAGTGCTACCGGCAACCCGGCCAGTGTCACGAGGACGACGATCTGGTAGGAACGCTGCGAGAGGTCGAACGCATTGTAGATCGGTTCCGCGGCCCCGAGGATCGTCCCCGCGAACAGGCCGTACGCAACGAGCACCTGGTAAACGCGGCGCCGGCGCAGCTCGCGGAAGAAGTGCGCGAGGCCGCCGTGATCGAGATCTTCCGAAGCAGCACCGGAAGCAGCGGAAAGGCGCGCCATGAGATCGCGGGCGCGCGGGCGTCGCTGCGGGTCCTTTGCAAGGCAGTTTTCGATGAGCGTCGCCAGCGCCGGATCGACCTCGGGCCGGAGTTCACGCAACGGCCGCGGTGCCTGGTTCAGGTGGGCTGCGAGTAGCTCCACGTTCGTGCGCGTTTCGTACGGCCCGCGACCGGTGAGCACCTCGTAGGCAAGTACACCAAACGAATAGATGTCGCTCTGCTCCGTCGCGCCCTCATCGCGGATCTGTTCGGGACTGAGGTAGCGCATTTCGCCAAGCCGAACGCCCACGGCCGTCAGACGGGTGATCGTGCCCGAGCCGGATTCGAGAATCGCCGCAATGCCGAAATCGCCGACCACGGCGCGGCCCGTCCGGTTCTCGAGGAAGACGTTCTCCGGCCGCACGTCACGATGGACGATGCCGCGCTCATGCACTGCGGCGAGCGCCTCGGCCACGGAGCCGAGCAGCCTGCGGGCTTCGTCGATCGGCAGCGCACCGGTGGAGGCCACGACATCGGAAACGCGCCTCCCATCGATGTACTCCATGACGATGTACGGGATGTTGTCGGGAAGGCGATCGATGCGGTAGATGGCCGTGACGTGAGGATGCGTGATGCGGGCCGCCGACTGCGCCTCGCGCTCGAACCGCCGACACACGATCGCGTCCGCAGCGAGCTCGCGATGCAGGACCTTCACGGCCACGAGCCGCTGGAGGGCCGATTCGCGAGCGAGATACACGTCCGCGGTGGAGCCGCTGCCGAGCTTGCGGAGGATCTCGAGTTGCGGCCGCAGCGCCGCAGCTACATCGAGACCGCCGTCCGGTTCATTTCCGGCACCTTCCGGACCCTGCATGGCTCCCGCCTCTCATCGAAAAACGGGTCGGCTAGAACAGTCCGGTAATCGTCCCGTCCTCGGCAACACTCATGTTCTCGGCGGCCGGCTTCTTCGGCAGCCCGGGCATCGTCATGATATCGCCCGTGTGCGCCACGACGAACCCTGCGCCTGCGGAGGGCGTGACCTCACGCACATTGATCGTGAAGCCGCTGGGTCGCCCGCGCAGGCTGGGGTTGTCGGAGAAGGAGTACTGCGTCTTCGCCATACAGACGGGGACCTCGCGCAGACCGATGCTCTCGAGCCGCTCCATCTCCTTCTTCACGCCCGGCCCGTACGTCACGCCGTCCGCGCCGTAGATCTCGCGCGCGACCGTCTCGATCTTCTCGGCGAGGCTCAGTTCGAGCGGATACAGCGGCTTGAACGACGCCTTGCCCGCGTCGAGCGTCTCGAGCACGCGATCCGCCAGCTCGAGGCCGCCCTCGCCGCCGTGCGCGTGCACCGCACAGCGCGCCGCAGGGACGCCCAGCGCCGCACAGCCGGCCATCACGACATCGATCTCGGTCGGATCGTCCGTAGCGAAGAGATTCAGCGCGACGACGGGCGGCACGCCGAACTTGCGGACATTCTCGACGTGTGCACGCAGGTTCGCGAAGCCGCGCTCGACGGCCTCCGCATCCGGGCGCCCGAGATCCGCGAGCGCGACGCCGCCGTGCATCTTGAGTGCGCGAATCGTCGCCACGACGACGCCGACTTCGGGCTTCAGCCCTGCGAAGCGGCACTTGATGTCGAAGAACTTCTCCGCGCCCAGGTCCGCGCCGAAGCCCGCCTCGGTTACGACGATGTCGCCGAGGCGGAGCGCGGTGCGCGTTGCGATCACGGAGTTGCAGCCGTGCGCGATGTTGCCGAACGGACCCGCATGAACGAACGCGGGCGTGCCTTCCAGTGTCTGAACCAGGTTCGGTGCGAGCGCATCCTTGAGCAGCAGCGTCATCGCCCCCTGCGCGCGCAGGTCGCTCGCGCGTACCGGCTTCCGGTCGCGGTCGTAGCCGACGATGATGGACCCGAGACGTCGCTCGAGATCGGCCCGGTCGGACGCGAGGGCGAAGATGGCCATCACTTCCGATGCGGCCGTGATCTGGAACCCGTCCTGCCGCGGTACGCCGTTGGCCGTGCCCCCTACGCCCACGATGATGCTGCGCAGCGCGCGGTCGTTCATGTCGACCGTGCGCTTCCACGTGATCCGGCGCACGTCGATTCCCAGCTCGTTCCCCTGCTGGAGGTGATTGTCCAGCATGGCGGCGAGGAGCGCGTGCGCGGACGTGATGGCGTGGAAGTCTCCGTTGAAGTGGAGATTGATCTCCTCCATCGGGATCACCTGCGCGTAGCCGCCGCCCGTCGCGCCGCCCTTGATCCCGAACACGGGGCCGAGGCTGGGCTCGCGCAGGGCGAGGACGACCTTCTTTTCACGACGGGCGAGCGCGTCCGCCAGACCCACGGACACCGTGGACTTGCCCTCGCCGGCAGGCGTCGGATTGATCCCCGTGACGAGTACGAGCCGGCCCCGCTCCTCCCCGCGCAGGGCGCGCTGGAGCGGCACCTTGGCCTTGTACCGGCCGTACGGCTCGATCTCCTCCTCGCCGAGCCCGAGCCGGGCGGCAATCTCCTGGATGGGCCGCGGCTTTGCGGCCTGTGCGATCTGAATGTCGCTCAGCATCGAGCTCCCTTTCTCTCCTCCGTGGACGCGGGCGCCAATAATAAGCGACGAGGGTCGGGTGTCGAGGCCTTTCCCGAGTCTGGAGTCTGGTGTCTGGGGTCTGGAGTCTGATTTACGACGGGTCGGATGTCGGGGGGCCGGCCGATTCGCCGCAAACCGGTCAACCGTCCGACTGTCGACCCCCTCGATCGACGCGTTTGCGGCGTGTATCGCCGCAAACCCGTCAACCCGCCCATCGGCGCATGATCGATTGACGCGTTTGCGGCAGCACGCCGCAATCCGGTCAACCGTCCGACCCTCTACCCCTCGATCGACGCGTTTGCGGCGCGTATCGCCGCAAACCGGTCAACCCGCCCATCCGCGCATGATCGATTGACGCGTTTGCGGCAGTACGCCGCAATCCGGTCAACCGTCCGACCCTCTACCCCTCGATCGACGCGTTTGCG
>CAYUIG010000013.1:56592-78181 GCA_964444685.1 uncultured Gemmatimonadaceae bacterium
ACGCCGCAATCCGGTCAACCGTCCGACCCTCTACCCCTCGATCGACGCGTTTGCGGCGCGTATCGCCGCAAACCGGTCAACCCGCCCAGCGGCGCGTCGGCAATCGACGCGTTTGCGGCGCCTATCGCCGCGATCCCGTCAACCGACCCATCGGCGTATTGCGGATTGACGAGTTTGCGCCGTTGCGCTCCGTTCCACCGCCAACCGCAGTAAACCAGACCCCAGACTCCAGACCCCAGACTCCAGACCCCAGACTCCAGACCCCAGACTCCAGACTCCAGACCCCAGACTCACTCGACGCAGGCCCCAGAGCCGGATCCGCAACCCCGACCACGGGAACGCCCCTTGCGGCTGAACCCCGGTCTGATGTGCCCGACGCAATGCTTCCACGAAGGAAGGCAGGACCATGTCCCCGGAGCGCAGCAATCAGCCGGGCCTCGACGTATTCTGGGAGCAAGCGGACGACGAGTCGCTGGACGAGCATCCGCTCGAGCGGGAGCTGGCGCACCGGCTGGGGTGCGTCGCGCGGTACACGCAGATGATCGCGGATGCGGAGGCGAGCGACCGTGTGTCGGTGATCGACTCGCTGCGGCGGGAGTGCCAGCGCCATCAGGAGCTGGCGGACGCGCTGCGGGACGCACTGCGGAGGCGCTGAGCGCGCACTTGGCGCGCGCGCCGACTCTTCCTAGCTTGCCGCTCCGTTTCGGAGGACGGCACTCGCCATGATGGAGCACAACACGGGAATGCGCGTGCGGTTCGCGCCTTCGCCGACGGGCTACCTGCACGTGGGCGGTGCGCGCACTGCGCTCTATAACTGGCTGCTCGCGCGCCGCGCGGGCGGCGTCTTCGTACTGCGCATCGAGGACACGGATCGCGCCCGCTCGAGCGACGAACACACACAGGCCATCCTGTCCGGCATGCAATGGCTCGGACTGGACTGGGATGAGGGGCCCTTCCACCAGGCGGACGGACTGGAGCGGCACATCGCCGACGCGCGCCGGCTGCTCGAGGTCGGCCGCGCCTACCGCTGCTTCTGCACGGCCGAGGACCTCGAGGCGCGTCGCAAGCACGCCGCCGAGCACAACCTCTCGCAGCAGTACGACCGCCGGTGTCTCGCCATCGATCCCGGGGAGGCCACGAGGAGGGCGGAGCAGGGCGAGCCGCACACCATCCGCTTCCACGTGCCCGAGGGAACGACGTGGTGGGAGGATGCGGTGCACGGGCGCGTGGAATTCGACAACAAGGACGTCGAGGACTTCATTGTCCTGCGCACCGACGGCACGCCGATCTACAACATGGCGGTCGTGAGTGATGACATCGAGATGCGCATCACGCACGTCATCCGGGGCGACGACCACATCTCGAACACACCGAAGCAGATCCTCCTCTATCGCGCCCTCGGAGCACCCGAGCCGGTGTTCGGTCACGTGCCGATGATCCTCGGGCCGGACGGCAAGCGGCTGTCGAAGCGCCACGGCGCTACAGCAGTGGGTGAGTACGCGAAGGATGGAATCCTGCCCGAGGCGATGGTGAATTTCCTCGCACTGCTCGGCTGGAATCCCGGGACCGACGAGGAGATCTTCACGGTCGACGAGCTGATCGCGCGCTTCTCGCTCGAGGGCATCAACAGGAAGAGCGCGATCTTCGACACACAGAAGCTGCTCTGGATGAATGGGCAGCATCTGAATCGCATGGACCCCGTGAAGCTGGCCGAGGCCGCGGCCACCGAGCTGGATGTGCTCGGACTGCCGGGAACGAAGACGCTGCGCGAGCGGCCGGACTGGCTCGCGTCGCTCGTGAATCTCGTGAAGCCGCGTGCCCGCACGCTCTCCGACCTGGCGAAGCTGGCCGCACCGTACGTCGTCGAGGAAGTCGACCCGGAGCCGGATGCGATCAAGAAGCACTGGGGCGAGGGGGCGGCGGTGGCGGAGCGTCTGAAGTCGCTGCGGGCCGCCTTCGAAGGCGCCGATTGGAATTCCGCTTCACTGGAGACAGCGTTGCGCGGCGTGGCGGAGTCGCTCGGTGTCGGGGCGGGGAAGCTGATCCATCCGCTGCGGGTCGCGCTCACGGGGACGGCCGTGGGTCCTGGCATCTTCGACGTGGCGGTCCAACTCGGAAAGGAGGCGTCCCTGCGCCGGATCGACGCCGCAGTCCGCAGACTGGCGAACGGATCGGCTTGACACGTCCTGTTACTCACGCCTAGCTTCGGATCGAGCTGCCCCTTGGTGTAACTGGCAACACGCCTGACTCTGGATCAGGAGAGTCCTGGTTCGAGCCCAGGAGGGGCAATTCGTCGATCGGTCTCCCTCCCGCTCCGTGTCCCCGGGGGCCGCTGCATGGCGCAATCGCTGACGGATCTCGAGCGCCGTGTGCTCGACTATCTGGTCGAGTATCTGCGGGAGCACACCTACCAGCCTTCCATTCGCGAAATAGGTCAGCACTTCGGGATCAAGAGCACGAAGACCGTGTCCGAGCTGCTCCAGTCGCTCGCCGCGAAGGGCTGGATCGAGCGGGATGCGTCGCGTTCGCGTGGCGTCCGGCTGCTCGGTGTCGAGATGCGGCCCGATGCGGTCACCGTGCCGTGCGTGGGACCTCATGCCGCGCCGGACGAGCACTACGAGATCGACCGCAAGCTCGCGGGCGGCAGCGGCGCCTTCCTGGTTACCGCGGGACCTGCGTGCGGAATCGACGGTGTGCGCCCCGAGGACCTGCTCCTCACCCAGCCGCTCTCCGTGGCTGCGGAGGAGGGCGATGTCCTCGCGCTTCGCACCTCGAACGGCTGGCTGTTCGGGACCATGCGCGGCGGCCGCGTCGAGGTCCCGACCGCGACGGGAACGGCGCGGGCGGTGTCGCTCGGAGGAGAAATCGAAGTCGCCGGCCGCGTCGTGTGCGTGCTGCGCAGGATCGGGCGGCCGCAGCAGCGTCCTGCCACCTCTTCTTGACCGCTTCCCTGGCCTCAGCCGTACCGGCTCCGGACGATGCGATGTGGATGGCGCGCGCCCTCGAGCTTGCACGTGCCGCCGCCGCCCGCGAGGAAGTCCCCGTCGGTGCCGTCATCGTGGCCGGTGACACCATCCTCGCCGAGGCGTACAACCTGACGCGCACGCGGCTGGACCCGACCGCGCACGCAGAGATCCTGGCGCTGCGCCGCGCGGCCGCGCGCACGGGCGGACGCCTCACGGATGCGACGCTGTACGTCACCCTCGAGCCGTGCGCGATGTGCGCGGGCGCGATCGTGCTCGCAAAGCTGGGCCGGCTCGTCTATGCGGCCGCCGACCCGAAGACGGGGATGTGCGGTTCGCTCGGCAACCTCGTACAGGATCCCCGCCTCAACCATCGCGTCCCCCTCACCACCGGCGTTCTCGGCGACGAGGCCGGTACACTCCTGCGCGAATTCTTCCGCGCGCGCCGCTGATTACGCCCTCGCGTTGACGCTGTCCGGGGGCCCGGTTAGCTTCGTCGCGGACCCGCCGCAGGATTGGAAGTCTCCAGGACCGCATGACCGAGCCGAGCCGTCAACTGCTGATGGACCAGAGCGCGGTCGAGCAGGCGCTCGAACGCATGGCTCGTGAGCTCATCGATCGCCACAGCGGCGACAGCGGCCTGTCCATTGTCGGCATCCAGCGTCGCGGCGTGCAGCTTTCGCAGCGCCTCGCCGATGCCATCGAAGCGATCACCGGTGCGCGGCCACCGGTCGGCACCCTCGACATCACACTGTACCGCGATGATCTGACGGCGATCGGTCCGCGTCCCGTCCTGGGCGAGACGCGGCTGCCCGACGGCGGCATCGATGGGCGCACGCTCGTGATCGTCGATGACGTGTGCTATACGGGCCGCACCGCGCGCGCGGCGCTCGACGAGCTCGCGGACTTCGGACGGCCCGCGCGCATTTACCTCGCCGTGCTCATCGACCGCGGCGGCCGCGAACTGCCGATTGCACCCGACATCGTCGGCGAGACGGTACCGGTGAGCGAACGGCAGCGCGTCGAGGTACTCGTTCCCGAGCTGGACGGCCGACTTGCCGTCGAGCTGATCACGCCCCCTTCAGCGGACGGATGAGCGAGGCAGCTACTTTCCTCGGCAAGGACCTGATCGGTCTCGAAGCGCTCGATCGCGAGCGCATCCGCGTGATTCTCGACACGGCCGAAGCGTTCAAGGAAATCAGCGAGCGCCCGATCAAGAAGGTCCCGGTGCTGCGCGGCAAGACCATCGTCAATCTCTTCTTCGAAGCTTCCACCCGCACACGCGTATCGTTCGAGTTCGCGGAGAAGCGACTGTCAGCGGATACCGTGAACATTGCCTCCACGGGGTCCAGCGTCGCGAAGGGCGAGACGCTGGTGGACACCGCGCGCAACCTGGAGGCGATGCGCATCGACATGGTCGTGATCCGCCACGGCAGCTCCGGCGCCGCGCAGTTCCTCGCGGAGCGGATCCCGTCGAACGTGATCAACGCGGGCGACGGGCGTCACGAGCATCCGACGCAGGGGCTGCTCGATCTGCTGACCATCCGCGACCACCGCGGGGCGATCGAGAACCTGAAGGTGTGCATCGTGGGCGACGTACTGCACTCGCGCGTGGCGCGCTCCAACATCTGGGGACTGCGGCATCTCGGCGCGCAGGTCGGCGTGTGCGCGCCGCGCACACTCCTGCCGCGCGCGATCGCCGACATGGGTGTGGAGGTGTTCCCGCGCATCGAAGCAGCGATCGAGTGGGCCGACGTGCTGAACGTGCTGCGGCTCCAGCTCGAGCGCATGAATGCCGGCTTCGTACCGACGCTGCGCGAGTACAACCGCGTGTTCGGCGTGACGCGCGAGCGCGTCGAGCGTGCGCCGCGCGACTTGCTCATTCTGCACCCGGGCCCGATGAACCGGGGCGTCGAGATCGACAGTGACGTGGCGGACGGGCCGCATTCCGTGATCCTGAATCAGGTGACCAACGGCGTGGCCGTGCGCATGGCGGTGCTGTACCTGCTGGCGGGCGGCGTGCCCGACCGCGCCGAGGCGGCGAAACACGATGGCTGAGCATTCGAGACCCCTGCTGATTCGCGGCGGCCGCATCGTCGACCCGTCCACCGGCATCGACGAGGTCGCGGATCTCCTGCTCGAGGGCGGGGAAGTGGCCGGCACGGGCCGCGGCCTGGGCACGCCCGATGGTGCGATCATCTACGATGCCGATGGCTTCATCGTCTGCCCGGGACTCATCGACCTGCACGTGCACCTGCGGGAACCCGGCGGCGAACACAAGGAAACGATCGCGTCGGGCGCGAAGGCGGCCGCGGCGGGCGGCTTCACGGCCGTGTGCGCGATGCCGAACACGGATCCGCCCATCGACGATCCGGCCGCGGTCGGCTTCGTGCTCGCGGAGGGCCTGCGAGCGGGCGGTGCGCGTGTCTATCCCGTCGGTGCGATCTCCGTCGGCCAGAAGGGCGAGCGGCTGACCGAGTTCGGCGAGATGGTGGATGCTGGCGCTGTCGCGGTGACCGATGACGGGCGGCCGGTTTCCGATGCGGGACTGATGCGGCTCGCGCTCGAGTACGCACGCGCCTTCGACATCCCGGTCGCTACGCACGCCGAAGAGCTGGCGCTCTCGCGCGGCGGCTCGATGAACGAAGGCATCATATCCACGCGTCTGGGATTGCTGGGGATTCCCAACGCCGCCGAGGATGCGATGATCGCACGCGACCTCATCATCGCGGAGCTCACGGGCGGGCGTCTGCACGTGCAGCACGTGTCCACGCGCCGCGGCGTGGAGATGATCCGCGCGGCGAAGGAGCGCGGTGTGGAGGTGACGGCGGAGGCGACGCCGCACCACTTCACTCTCACCGACGAAGCCTGCCGCGGCTACCGTACCGACGCAAAGGTGAACCCGCCGCTGCGCGCCGCTGAGGATCGCGCGGCCGTCATCGAAGGCGTGCGCGACGGCACGCTCGACGTGATCGCGACGGACCACGCACCGCATCACTACGACGAGAAGGAGCAGGCGTTCGACGATGCGCCGTTCGGGCTCGTCGGTCTCGAGACCGCGCTCGGCCTTGCCATCACGCAGCTCGTCGAGAACGACGTGCTGACGATGCCGCAGCTGATCGAGCGCATGAGCTGTCAGCCCGCGCGCGCCTTCCGTCTCCCGGGCGGAACACTGCGCAAGGGTGCGCCCGCCGATGTGACCGTGTTCGATCCCACGGAGGAGTGGATCGTGGACCCGACCCGCTTCCTCTCGCGCAGCCGGAACACACCGTTCGCGGCGATGCAGCTTCGCGGCCGTCCGCTCCTCACCATCGTCGGCGGAGTGCCGCGCTACGACCGCATCCGTCGGGACCGGACCGCCGCGGAGAAGACGTGATGGTGGCGCCGGCGCGGCCTATCGCTCCGCGCGAGTGGGTGGGTGGTGCGGCCTTCCCGTGGCCGCCCGCCGGGTCACTGCCCGCCGGGCAATCGGTCGTTGCCTGCTATTCGATCGTCCAGGTTCAGCCCGCACGCACACGACAGGACCGGCTCTACCTGAAGCTCGTCGTGGCCGATGCGCACGGTACCGTGCCTGCCCGCGTGTGGGAGCATGCGGAAGATCTGATCGCGTGGCTGCGGCCCGGGATCTTCATCGGTGTGCGCGGCCGCATCGAGGACTTCAACGGCGAACGGCAGATCAGTGTCGAGGAGATCGCGCCACTCGAAGTCGATGGCGACGATCTCGACCTCTTCCTCCCTCGCTCGATGCGCGATCCGGAGGAGATGGAGCGAGAGCTCGCCGCCTTCGTACAGTCGATTGGTGACAAGGCGCTGCGGACGCTGCTTCGACGCATGCTGCTTACGCGCGGTTCACTCGCGCGCGAGTTCCGGCGCGCGCCCGCGGCCTCGCGTCATCATCACGCATGGTTGGGCGGCCTGCTCGAGCACACACTCTCCGTCACGGCCGTGTGCGACGCGCTCGCGCGCCACTACGGTGACGCACTCGATCGCGATCTGCTGATTGCCGCCGCGCTGCTGCACGACGTCGGCAAGACGCGCGAGATCCTGCCGGAGGTGGGGTTCCCATATTCCGACGAGGGGAAGCTGCTCGGCCACATCGTGATCGGCATGCGCCTGGTCGAGGACGCCGGGCGCGAGGTAGATGGGCTCTCGAGCGAGCGACTCATGCTGCTCCAGCACCTGATCGCCAGCCACCAGGGCCGCTTCGAGTGGCAGAGCCCGCGCGAACCCCGCATCCTCGAGGCCCTGATCCTCCACTACGCCGACGACCTGGACGCCAAGTTCACCCAGGCCGCGGGGCTGCTCCGCGACGTGGACGCCGGCTGGTCCGCGTGGGATCGCGGCTTGGGCCGAGACTTCCTCCGGCATCTCCATCGTCGCGTCCCCAAGGCCGCGCTCGATCGCGACGCCCCTCCCGATCCCAGCGGCCGCCCCGACCTCGACACGCTCGACCTCTTCGACGACTCGCCCCGGCGCCCCGAATAAAAAACGCCGCCCCGGCGAACCGGAGCGGCGCTCATACTCTGTGCTCGAGGCGCGTCAGGAGGACTTCTGCTTCACGGCCCGGGCGAGCTGGGACTTCTTGCGCGCGGCCTTGTTGGGATGGATGATCCGCCGCGTCGCCAGGCGATCCAGCAGAGCTTCCGTCTCCTTCAGCTCCGACGTAGCTGTAGCGCCGTCCGGCGCCGCCGTTACCTTCTTGATGGCCGTCCGCAGCTTCGACCGCTGCGAGCGGTTGTGCGCGCGGCGCTTCTGCTCCTGCCGGATCCTCTTCTCGGCGCTCTTCGTATTCGCCAAGCGTCCTCCCACGGAAGTGTTACCCGAGCCGCGAAAGCTAGACGCAGGGCCTCCATCTGTCAATCCGGGCCGGGTTTTCGAGACACGGGCCGGGGTGGCGTGGCCGCGGCCGCGGGAATAGCTTCAGCCCTCCTATGGAGGTCCTCGGCCTTGCGGTCGTTCTGCTCGCGTCGCTCGTGGTGCACGAGTACGCCCACGCTCGCGTCGCACTGGCCGAGGGCGACCCGACCGCGCGCGATCTCGGACGCGTCACGCTGAATCCGGTGGCGCACATCGATCCGATCGGGACGCTGCTGCTGCCGGGGATGCTGCTGGCGAGCGGCGCGAACTTCCTGTTTGGCTGGGCGAAGCCGGTGCCGGTGGACCCGCGCTTCTACCGCAACGGCGCGGTGAGCGACATCAAGGTGTCGCTGGCCGGTGTGACGGCGAACCTGCTGCTCGCGCTGCTGGCGACGATCGTGGTGGCGGGGCTGGTGAAGCTGGCGCGCGCGGTGCCGGCCGCTGAGAGTCTTGCGCTGGCTGCCGCGGATGTCGGGCTGCTTGCGATCCGGATCAACTACATACTGATGATCTTCAACCTGATTCCGATTCCGCCACTGGACGGCTCGCACCTGCTGCGGCATCTGCTGCCGGCGGGTCTGCGGAATGCGTATCAGCGCGCGGGTCCCATCATCGCGCTGGTCTTTCTCGGGTTGATGATCACCGGTGCACTGGGTGTGCTGCTCACGCCGGCGTTCCTGCTGGAGGAGCTCTCGCTGAAGCTGATTCGATGGTGGACGTAGCGCAGGTCGAGGCGTCGGAAGGCGCCTTCATCGTGGAGCTGGAGCGGTTCCAGGGTCCTCTCGACCTGCTGCTGCATCTGATCCGCGAACAGGACATCGACATCTTCGACATCCCGATCGCCCAGATCACCGCGCAATTCCTGCGCGCGATCGAGGGCGTCGAGCAGCTCGGCCTCGACCGTGCGGGTGAGTTCCTCGAGACGGCGGCACTGCTGGTGCGCATCAAGGCGCAGATGGTGCTGCCGCGTCACGGTGATGAGGGTGCGGTGGCGGAGGATCCGCGCGCGGAGCTGGTGCGCAGGCTGCTGGAATACGAGCACTTCCGCGAGGCGGCATTGCGCATGGAGGAAGCGGAGCGCGAGCGGCGGCGGCTGTTTGGCCGCGGCTACGTGCCGCCCCGGCCTCCGCCGCCGAAGCCGACGGAGCTGCGCGTGAGCTGGGAGGACGTATTCGGCGCGGCGCTCACGATTGGTGAGCGTGTGAAGGCGCGGGAAGCACACCGCGTGTCGGCACGTGCGATTCCGCTGGAAGAGAAGATCGGCCTGATCGTTACGACGCTGCGGCGCATATCACGTGTGGAGTTCCGCGACCTGGTCGCTCCGTTTCGCGACCGGCTGCACGGCGTAATGACCTTCGTGGCCGGACTCGAGCTGGCGAAGCGGCGGCAGGTCTCGCTGCGGCAGGGACGTCCCTTCGCCGCGCTGTGGCTGTACCGCGGCAAGGAGAACGGGGTGGATGAGGCAGACGCGGATCATTGAGGCACTGCTCTTCGCGAGCGATGCGCCGCTCACGGCGGCGGACCTCGCGCGCGTCGACGAACGGCTCGACGAGGACACCGTCGCGGCGATCGTGGCGGAGCTGCGCACCGAGTACGATGCGGAAGAGCGCGCGTTCCAGATCTACGAGGTCGCGGGCGGCTATCAGATGCTCACGCGGCCCGAGTACGCGCCGCTGCTCGAGCGCTTCGAGACGGTGCCGCAGCCCGCGCGGCTGTCCACGCCCGCGCTCGAGGTGCTCGCGATCATCGCGTACCGTCAGCCGATCGGCCGGAACGAAATCGAAGAGATCCGCGGCGTGCAGAGTGGTGCGGTTCTGCGCACGCTCCAGGACCGCAACCTGATCGACGTGGTCGGGCGCTCCGAGGGACTGGGCCGACCGCTGCTCTACGGCACGACGCCCAAATTCCTCGAGCATTTCGGGTTCCGCTCGCTCGACGACCTGCCGCGACCGGACGAGCTGCCGGTCGTGCTGCGCGAGCGCCCGGCGCCCGAGCCGATGGTGCCGGTGGAGGAGTCGGCGCCGGCGGAGACCGCCGCAGAACCGGGTGAACCCACTCCCGCCGAGGCCGTGGCCGAGCCTGCGGAGTCCACGACGGGTGAGGTTGTCGCGGAAGTGGAGGCGTCGACGTCGCCTGAAACCGAGTCGGAAACGGAGACCGAGGGCGACGCGGACGAAGTGGGCGCAGGCATACCGGACGAAGCCGGGAGCTAGTCGTGGAGCGGCCGCGGCTTCAGCGGTTCCTGTCGTCGGCGGGAATCGCGTCGCGGCGGGCTGCCGAGGATCTGATCCGCGCCGGGCGGGTGCGTGTGAACGGGCGTGTGGCCGAGCTGGGCATGCGCGTCGATCCCGCCCGGGACCGCGTCGAGGTGGACGGCCGGCGGGTGGGCGCCCGGGCGACGGTGTGGATCGCGGTTCACAAGCCGCGCGGGTACGTGAGCACGCGCAGCGATCCGCAGGGGCGGCGCACGGTGTACGACCTGCTGCCGCCCGAGATGCGCGGGCTCTTTCACGTGGGCCGGCTCGACCGCGCGAGTGAAGGCCTGATGCTCTTTACGAACGATGGCGCGACGGCGCACCGGCTGCTCCATCCGAGCTTCGAGGTGGAGCGCGTGTACCGGGTGCGGGTGGACGGGCATGCCGACGAGGCGACGCGACGCGCGCTGCTGAAGGGCGTCGCGCTCGACGACGGAATTGCGCGGGCACGCAGGGTTTCGGTTCGGCCTCTGGACGAGGACGCGACCGAGCTGCGCATCACGATGACCGAAGGGCGCAAGCGCGAAGTGCGGCGCATGCTGGAATCGCTCGGGCTGCCCGTGCGGCGGCTCGTGCGCGTGTCGTACGGCCCGATCACGATCGGGGATCTGCGGCCTGGAAAATGGCGCCGGTTGAGTGCAGCGGAGGTCGCCGCGCTCGGAAACAGCGAACGGTCGAGCGGTGGAAATTCGCGATAGCAGCATCCTCATTCTCGGCGGCTCGGGACTCGTCGGCATGGCGGTCGCGCGCGAGCTGCTGCTGCGTGGCCCGCGCGAGGTCGTGATCAGCGCGCTCACACGTCGCGAAGCCGAGGAGTCTGCGGCCGAGCTGGGCGGCGCCGAGGCCGGCGTGGAGGCCGAGTTTGGCAACCTCTTCGTGCCGCATGCGCTCAAGGATGAAACGCGCTCGACGATCCTCTCCAATCCCGAGCTGCGCGGGCGGCTGCTGGACGACATGCTGGAGGAGCTCACGCCCGACGTCGTCGATCGTTCGGCGCTCGGCGAGCTCATCGGGCGTCGCAGGCCCGACATCATCGTCGACTGCGTGAACACGGCCACCGCATTCGCCTACCAGAACATCTTCGACAGCTCGGCACAGCTGCGCGCGAGTGCACGCGCGACCGCTGTCTCGGCCGAAGCCATCGAGAAGCATCTCGCCACGCTGTACATGCCGCAGCTCATCCGTCACGTGCAGATCGCCCTCGAGGCGATGCGACGCGCGCGTGTGAAGTCGTACGTGAAGGTCGGCACATCGGGGACCGGCGGCATGGGTCTCAACATCCCGTTCACGCACTCCGAGGAGCGGCCCAGCCGGATGCTGCTCGCGAAGGCGGGCATCGCGGGCGCGCACACGCTGCTGCTGTACCTCATGGCGCGCACGCCCGACGCGCCGGCCGTCAAGGAAGTGAAGCCGACCGCCGCGATCAGCTGGAAGCGGATCGCCTTCGGCGAGGTGCGGCGTGCGGGAGAGACGGTACGGACGAGTGACCGCGTGCGTGCGCTGCCGATCGAAGCTGCCTTCGGGGGCGCGGCGAACGACGCATGGCGCGCGCTCGACGAGCCGTTGCAGGGTGTCTACATCGATGCGGGCGAGAACGGTCTGTTCAGCCTGGGCGAGTTCGAGGCGCTCACGGCGCTCGGGCTGATGGAGTACGTCACGCCCGAGGAGATCGCGGCCACGGTCGTCGCGGAGATCGAGGGCCGCCCGACGGGCCGCGATGTGGTGGCCGCGCTGGACGCCTCGACCACCGGGCCGACATATCGGGCCGGTGTGCTGCGGGAGGCGGCGCTGGACCGCATGGCTGCGCTCGAGCGGCAGCACGGCGTCGACTCCGTGGCATACGAGATGCTCGGTCCGCCGCGTCTGTCGAAGCTGCTGTTCGAGGCGGCCATACTGAAGCGGCTGTATCCGGACCTGCACGCGGTGTGCGCCATGGACGCCGACGAAACCGCCACACGCGCGGCGGATCTCATCGATTCGGATGCCGGGCTGCGCGTGCGGATTCTGTCGATCGGGCTGCCGATTCTGCTCCCGGACGGCGGGACACTGCTGCGCGGCGCGCACGTGAAGGTGGCACCCGCGCCGGGAGCGCCGCCGGAGGACGGACGGCTGGCGGACAACGGCTGGGTGGATCTACGTCCGGCGAACTGGCGTAGATGGAGCGAGCGGGCGGCCGCGATGCTGGATGGCGGGCGCGACGTCGAGCTGGGCTCCCGGTTCGACATGGAGCCGGACGACCGGCTCGCAGCGATCCGGCCGGGACGCATGGCCGCATGGGTGTTCCGCCACGAGGATCGTGGCGAGCGCATGAAGCGCTGATCGGGAGGGGAGTTGGACGGAGCTGCGACGACACGGGCAACGAGCGCGGGCCACGCGCTGGTCGAGCGCCTGACGGGCGAGCTGCACAAGCGGATCGTCGGCCAGGAGGCCATGATCGAGCGGCTGCTCATCGGCCTGCTGACGGGCGGCCACGTGCTCGTGGAGGGCGTGCCCGGCCTTGCCAAGACGCTGACCGTGCGGTCGCTCGCGGAAGCACTCGATGCCACGTTCGAGCGCATCCAGTTCACACCGGACCTGCTGCCCGCAGACATCCTGGGCACGCTGATCTTCGACCAGCGCACGGGCGAGTTCTCGACGCGGCGCGGTCCGATCTTCGCCAACATCGTGCTCGCGGACGAGATCAACCGTGCGCCGCCGAAGGTGCAGTCGGCACTGCTCGAGGCGATGCAGGAGCTGCAGGTGACGCTGGGCGGTGAGACGCATCCGCTGCCGCAGCCGTTCCTCGTGCTCGCAACGCAGAACCCGATCGAGCAGGAGGGCACGTATCCGCTGCCGGAAGCACAGGTCGACCGCTTCATGCTGAAGGTGCGCGTCGGTTATCCCGACCGGCTCGAAGAGAAGGAGATCCTCCGACGGATGGCCGGGCAGCCGCTGCCGGAGATCGTGCCGGTCGGGACACCGGCGGATGTGTTCGCCGCGCGCGCTGCGATCCAGGACGTGTACCTCGATGACAAGATCGAGGACTACATCATCGCGCTCGTGCACGCCACACGCGATCCGGCAGCGCACGATCTCTCCGACATGGCCCCGCTGATCGAGTACGGCGCATCGCCGCGCGCCACCATCTACCTCGCCGTGTGCGCGCGGGCACACGCCTTCCTGCGCGGCCGCGGCTTCGTCCTGCCCGAGGACGTGAAGGCGATCGGTCCCGACGTGCTCCGCCATCGCGTCATCACCAGCTTCGAGGCGGACGCCGAAGAGGTCACCTCCGACGACATCGTCGGCCGCATCTTCGGGTCCGTCGAGGTCCCGTGAACCCGGCGCCCGCCGCAACCCGCGGCGGCGTTCCGCGCGAGATCCTGCGCGAGGTGCGGCGGCTCGAGCTGCGCACGCGCGGCCTCGTCAATTCCATCTTCGGCGGCGAGTACCAGTCCGTCTTCCGCGGCCAGGGGATGGAGTTCGCCGAGTTCCGCGAGTACCAGCCGGGCGACGACGTGCGCTCGATCGACTGGAACGTGACTGCGCGCAGCGGCGAGCCGTACGTGCGCAAGCACATCGAGGAGCGCGAGCTCAGCATGCTCCTCGTCGTGGACCTGTCGGGATCGGAGCAGTTCGCGACGCGCGGTCGCTTCAAGGCGGAGGTGGCCGCGGAGATCGCAGCGGTACTCGCGCTCTCTGCGGTGCGCAACAACGATCGCGTCGGACTCGTCGTGTTCACCGACCGCATCGAGCACGTGGTGCCGGCGCGCAAGGGACGCCGGCACGTGCTGCGCCTGATTCGCGACGTCCTCGCCTTCGAGCCCCACGGCCGCGGCACCGACCTGGCCGGCGCGCTCGACTACGCGGCACGTCTGCTGCCGCATCGCGGCACGATCTTCCTGCTGTCGGATTTCCTGCCCGGTGATGGTACGCAGGGGCCCGAGAGCTGGGAGCGGTCGCTGCGACTGGCATCGCGCCGGCACGATGTCGTGGCCATCCGCATATCGGATCCCGCTGAAGGCAGTCTGCCCGATGCAGGTCTGCTCGTGCTGACGGATCCGGAAACCGGCAGGGAAGTGGCCGTGCAGACCGCGCGGCGTGAAGTGCGTTTGCGCTATGCGGCCGCGGTGCAGAGCCGGGAGCGCACGCTGCGGCGGCTGCTGCGTCGCCAGGGAATCGATGAGATCGAGGTACGCACCGACCGCTCGATCGTGCCGCCGCTTCTCGAGTTCTTCCGCCGTCGCGAGCGGCAGCTGGCCCGATGATGACGCGCGCGCTCTTCGTCTGTGCGCTGGCGTTCGTGGGCGCAACTCAGGCGCGCGCCCAGCAGGCCAGCGCCGGACTCTCGCCGGCACAGGTCACCGTAGGCGACGTCTTCCACGCCGTACTGCTTGCACGCGTCGACCCCGGCACCCGCGTCCACTTTCCGGATTCGCTATCGCTGCCCGCGGACGTGGAGCGTGCCGGTGCGCGCGCAATCCGCGTCGACACGCTGCCCGGCGGCGAGCTCGAGATGCGCGCGGCGTATCCGCTGGTCGCCTGGCGGCCGGGTCAGCATGCACTGCCTGCTGCAGCGATCCGCGTCGAGGCGTCCGGTGGTGTGCGCGTGGCCGAACTGGTGCCGGGCACGATCACGGTGAACTCGGTGCTGCCGCAGGACACGACGGGGATCGAGCCGCGTCCGGCGAAGAGTGTCCTGGGTGCCAGCCGCGTGTGGTGGTTCTGGCCGCTGATCGTGCTTCTGGCGCTGCTCGTGGGCATCGGGTTGTGGCTGCTGTACCGCCGTCGCCGTCCTCCGGTTGGCGCGGGCCTCGTGCCCGCGCTGGATCCGCGCACGGCCGCGCTCGCGGCACTGGACGCTGCACTCGCTCAGAAGTGGCACGAGCGCGGCGAGATGAAGACGTTCTACGTCGCCGTGAGTGAGGCATTGCGGCACTACATGGCGACCGCGGAGCCCGCGCTCGGCACCGATCTCACGACGACCGAGCTGATGGCGCGCGCCAACCACGGCGGCGCGCTCGAGTCCGCGCTCGCCGTGCTGCGGTCCGCAGACATGGTAAAGTTCGCACGCTCGCGTCCGGATACGGACCGCGCCACCTCGGACTGGCGGGCGGCACGCGATTGGATCGCGGCCTTCCCGCCACCGCGTCCGCCGGAGCCGGAGGAGGCGCCGTGAGCTTCTCCTTCGCGAATCCGTGGGCGCTCGCGCTGCTGCTCCTGCTGCCGCTCTGGTGGTGGTGGCGCAAGCGTGTGCGCATGCCGGCCGTCACGTTCCCGGGTGCGGCCACGCTCGCGCAGGCGGAGGATCGCGCCTCCGCGGTCTTTGCGCGCATACCGGAATGGATGCGTGCGGCCGGCATCGCTGCGGTGATCTTCGCGCTCGCGGGGCCGCGCACGGGTGCGGCCGTTGTCGACGTGAACGCCGAGGGCATCGCCATCGTCGTGGCGCTCGACATCTCGAGCTCGATGCTCGCTGAAGACTTCTCGCCCCGGAACCGGCTGTCGGTGGCGAAGGAGCGTGTAGCGGACTTCGTGCGCGGCCGCCGTCACGACCGCATCGGCCTCGTTGCGTTCGCAGGCGAGGCGCTGACGCAGGTGCCGATCACGATCGACTATCCCGTCATCCTCCAGGCGCTCGCGAATCTCCAGGCGGGGACACAGATGCTCGAGGACGGGACCGCGATCGGGACCGCACTCGCGACCGCAGCGAACCGGCTGCGTCGTGCACCGGGCGAGTCGCGCGTCATCGTCCTCATGACGGACGGCGAGAACAACCGGGGCGAGATCGATCCGATCACCGCCGCGCGCGCCGCGGCGGCGTACGGCATTCGCATCTACACGATCGGCGTAGGCCGCGAAGGTGTGGCGCCGGTACCGGTCGCGAGCGGGCCGTTCGGCATCCAGTACGCGAACCTGCCGGTGCACATCGATGAGGAGCTGCTACGGGGCATTGCAGGATTGAGCGGCGGTCAGTACTTCCGCGCGACGAACGCGGAGGCGCTGGACAGCGTGTACCACCGCATCGATGAGCTCGAAAAGAGTGACGTCGAAGTGCGCCAGTACATGGACTACACGCCGCGCCATCTGCCGCTGCTGTTCCTTGCGGTCATCGCACTCATCATCGAGTGGGCGGTGCGTGCGAGCCGGTGGGGGAGGGTGCCGTGAGTTTCGCGCGACCCGACCTGCTGCCGATCCTGCCCGTGCTCGTGATCGCGGCGCTGCTCGCGGTGTTCGCCTATGCGCGCCGGCGTCGCGCGGTGGCATCATCGCTGGCGGAGGCGGGACTGCTCAAGCGCATCGGCGGACGCGGGTTGCTGCACTTCCCGACACGCCGTGCCCTGCTCGTCGTCGGCGCGGCCGCGTGTCTCGGCCTTGCGTTCGCGGGGCCGCGCTGGGGCATGCGTGTGGTGGAGGGCCGTTCGCATTCTCTCGACCTCGTGCTCGCGCTCGATGTTTCGAAGTCGATGTGGGCACGCGATGTTGCGCCCGACCGGCTCGAGCGCGAGCGCATCTTCGCGCGCCGCGTCCTGCGCGGGCTCCCGGGCGACCGCCTCGGCCTCGTCGTGTTCGCGGGACGCGCGTACGTGCTGTCCCCGCTCACGATCGACAAGAGTGCGCTCGAGCTGTACCTCGATGCACTGGACCCGGGCGTCGTCAGCCAGGGTGGCTCATCGCTGTCCGCGGCCATCGTGCAGGCCGTGGACCTGGCGCGCGGCTCGTTCGACACGGGCGCGGACCGCGCCGTGGTGGTGATCACGGACGGCGAGGCGCTGGACGATCGCGATGCGGTGCTGGATGCGGCGCAGCGCGCGGCCAGCGCGGGCATCGCCGTGTACACGGTGGGCGTCGGCACGACGGAAGGTGCGCGCGTACCGGAACGCAATCCGGTGACGGGCGAAGACGAGTCGTTCAAGCGCGATCCGCAGGGTGGGCTCGTGGTGTCGCGGCTCGACGAGGAGCTGCTGCGCGAAGTCGCGGACCGAACCGGCGGCACGTACGTCCGTGCGACGGATGCGGGCGCGGCGGACCGGCTGCTCGATCGTCTGCGCGTGCTCCAGCGTGCGGAGGTGGCGCCGGGCCGGCGTCTCGAGGCTGTGGATCGCACGGCGTGGTTCCTGTTCATCGCACTGCTCTGTCTCGCCGCCGACGTGGTGCTCGCGTCCGGCGCGTGGCGTCGGCCGCGGCGGGTGCCTGCGGTGGCAGCCGTCGCCGCTGTCGTGCTGTTCACCGGCTTCGGCGTGGGCGATGTCGAGCGCGGGAATCGGCTGTACCGTGAGGGCCGCTACGCGGAAGCGGTCGAGGCGTACGAGGAAGCGCTGCGCGACGGCGACGACTCTCCGGTGTTGCGCTACAATCTTGGCACGGCGCTGTTGCGGCTCGGGAGACGTTCCGAAGCGGAGCCACATCTGCGCGCAGCACTCCAGGGAACGCAGGCGCTGCTGCGCCAGCATGCGTCGTACAACCTCGGCAACCGCTGGCTGGACGAAGGACGCGCATCGCCGGAAGCACTGCAGGCATTGAATGCGGCGGTCGAGGCGTACAAGGAAGCGTTGCGTCTGGATCCGGCGGATGCGGACGCGAAGTGGAACCTGGAGCTCGCACTGCGCGCGCAGCAGCAGGCGATGCAGTCGCCGCAGTCGCAGCCGCAGGAGGGTCAGGGCGGTGAAGGGGATCCGGAAGAGGAGGAGGAGCGCGGCGGCGGCGGTCCGCCGTCCGCAGGTGGCGGCAGCGCGAGTTCGAATGGCCAGGCGAACGAGGAGCGCGCGCCGATGAGTCAGGCGGAGGCGGATCGCATCCTGAGCGCGATCGAGCAGGATGAGCGGGACCTGGCGCGCGAGCGGCTGCAGAAGGGACAGCGACGGACGCCGGTGCGCAGGGACTGGTAATGCTCGTATTTGCGCCGCTGATGCTGGCCCTTGCCGTCGCGCAGGAACCCGTGCGCGTGGCGGCTTCGCTCAGCACGCGCGATGTGGCCGTCGGCGAAACCGTGGTGCTGCAGATCCTCGTGCAGACGGGCGGCGAGGAGCCGGATCGCATCCATGTCCCGGACATCCCGGACGCATTCGACATCGTGGGACGCGCGGAGTCGCGCGCACTGAACGCCGGTGCGGGCGGCCGGCGGCGGGAGGTGCGCGTCGAGATTTCGCTGCTCGCGCGTCTGCCGGGCCGGGTGGTCATCCCTCCTGCAACGGTGGTGGTCGCGGGCGTCACGCATCGAACGTCGGCGCTGCCGATCACCGTGCACGGTACGGCGCCCGCACCGGAGTCGTCCTCGGAGCTGGAAGGCGCGGAGCTGCGCGCGTGGCTGCATCCCGACACCGTCCATGTCGGCGAGCAGGCGCTGCTGCAGGTGGAAGCGCGCATGCCGGAGACGCTGCGGCGCGGCCGCGCGCGCCCGCTTTCGTACGAGCCGCCGAGTCCGACCGGCTTCTGGGTGCACGACCTGCCCGATGCCGGTGTGACGGTGCTGCGCTCGGTCGGCGATCGGATCATCGAGGTGCAATCGTTCCAGCGTGCGTATTTCGCGCTCGAGCCGGGCGAGTACGTGCTGCCGCCTGCGCGGGTCACGTATGAAGTGCGGCGCGGGTTCCTCCAGCCCGCGGAGAATCAGCGACTCGAGTCGGACTCGCTGCATCTCGTGGTGCTGCCGCTCCCCGAGGAAGGGCAGCCCGAGTCGTTCCGCGGAGCGGTCGGCAGCTTCGCTGTGCGTGCGTTCATCGAGCCCGAACGCGTTGCGGCGGGAGATGTCGCGAGTCTGATCGTGGAGGTGGAAGGCGAGGGCAACATCAAGGCGCTGCCCGCGCCCGTGCTGCCCGAGATCCCGATGGCGGAGGTGTACGAGCCGACCGAATCGGCGGAGTATTCGACCCCGGCCGGCCGTCTGTCGGGTGTGAAGCGCTTCCGGTGGATCCTTGTGCCGCGTTCGCGCGGGACGCTCACGATTCCCGCGATCCGCTACGCCTGGTTCGATCCCGAGTCCGGCTACCGCGAGGTCGTCACCGAACCCATCCGTGTCGATGTGGTCGAAGGCGCCACAGGCGACGCGGAACTGGCCGCCCTCGATCGCAATCCACGTCCTGCGCGGCGCGACGACGTTCCCCTCTGGTGGCTCGCGCTACTGGTGCCTCCCGTGGTGTTGCTGTTCGCTGTCTACCTGGTGCGGCGGCGCCCCTCGCGCAACGCACCGGGCATGACGAAGCGCTGGCAGAGTCTGCTCGATCACGCCGAAGCCGGTGCGACCTCCGGTTCGCGTGAATGGGTGGGTGCGGTCGTGGGCGTGCTGCGCGACGCCGTGCGCACGACGACGGGTGAAGAAGCGGCGGGTGCCGCCGTGCCGTCGGAACTGGCCGCTGCGCTGCGCCGCCGCGGCGTGCGCCGCGAGCTGGCGGACGAGGCCGCGGACCTCGTGGCGGAGCTCGAACGCATCCGCTTCGCGCCGGCCGGTGTGTCGCACGATTCCGATGCGTTGATCGCGCGTGCGCGCCGCCTCATCGATGCGCTCGCCAAAGCTGCGCGCGCTCTGCTCGTCCTGCTGTGTCTCCTGTCGTTCGCTTCCAGCGCGGTTGCGCAGTCGGCGTTCGGCGCCGGTGTCGCAGCCTACGAGAGCGGGCGCTTCGTCGAGGCGGCGGACTCCTTCGCTGCTCACGTGCGTGCCGCGCCTCAGGACGTGGCGGGCTGGTACGACCTCGGCAATGCCGCATACCGCGCGGATGACACGGGGCGTGCGGCCCATGCGTGGCTGCGCGCGCTCTGGCTCGAGCCGCGGCACGAGGGCGCGCGGATCCATCTTCGAACGAATCTGCCTGCTGCGGCCGTTGCGGCACCGCCCCGCTTCATGCTGTCGTGGCGAACCGCTGCTCTGCTGGGCCTCCTGGCGTGGTGGCTCGCGTTCGGTGCACTCGCGCTCCGGATGCTCCGGCCGGGCCGGATGTGGCGCTGGTGTCTGGCCGGCAGCGGGTTCGTTGCGCTCGCCGCTCTGGTGCTGACCGTGGGACCGCGGGTGTTGGCCCGCGATGCGGTGTCCCTCGAGGATGCCGCGCTCCGTCTTGGTCCCACGGTGGGATCCGCGGGGCCGGACCGTCTACAGCCCGGCCTCCCGCTGGATGTCCTCGAGCGGCGCAGCGGCTGGCTGCGCGTACGCGACCCGGCGGGGCGTGAAGGCTGGATCGAGGAATCGCAGGCAGGCCCGTTGCCTTGACCGCTCGGGGGGGCGCCGTAACTTCCCGCCGTTCCTCGACCCCCGACTCCCGACTGACCACGAATCCATGCGACGCTTCGCCAACCTGACGATCATCGAGCACCCGCTCATCCAGCACAAGCTCGCCGTCCTGCGCGACATCCGGACGTCGAAGAAGACCTTCCGCGCGCTCGTCGACGAAATCGCGATGCTGATGGGCTACGAGGTCACGAAGGACCTGCCGCTCGAACCCGTCGAGATCGAGACACCGCTGGAGAAGACGCGTGCGCGCATGGTGAGCGGCAAGAAGCTCACGCTCGTACCCATCCTGCGTGCCGGTCTCGGCATGGTCGAGGGGATGCTGCGGCTGATGCCGTCCGTGCGCGTCGGCCACATCGGGCTGTACCGCGAGCACGATACGCTCAAGCCGGTGGACTACTACTTCAAGATCCCGCCCGACCCCGAGGCGCGCGATTTCATCGTGCTCGATCCGATGCTGGCGACGGGCGGCTCCGCATCGGCCGCGATCACATCGCTCAAGGGGCACGGCGCGACGCGCGTGCGGCTGGTCTGTCTCGTCGCTGCGCCGGAAGGCGTGTCGCACCTCCTGGAAGTCCATCCCGACGTACAGATCTACACGGCCGCACTCGACCGTGAGCTGAACGACCACGGCTACATCCTGCCCGGGCTAGGAGACGCCGGAGACCGGCTGTTCGGCACGAGGTGATGCGTTTCCTGCGCGTCGGTGGCGTCACGATCGAGCTGACGGTCGGCGACATCGCAGCGCAGGATGGTTTCGATGCGGTGGTCAATGCCGCGAACGCGCAGCTCCGCTCCGGTGCGGGCGTAGCGGGCGCGCTGCACCGCGCGGCGGGACCGGAGCTGGCACGCGAGGGCGCTGCGCTTGCACCGATCCGTCCCGGTCAGGCCGTGATCACCGGTGGGTACGCGCTCCCGAATCGGCACGTGATCCACTGCCTGGGTCCCGTGTACGGCCGTGACGTGCCTTCCGATCGGCTCCTGGCATCGTGCTATTCCGAAGCGCTGCGCCTGGCCGAGGAGCACGGGCTCGAGTCGATTGCCTTTCCGGCGATCTCCACCGGTGTGTTCGGGTATCCGATCGACGAGGCGGCGCGCGTGGCGCTCCGCACGGTGCTCGATGCTGCACCCGGCCTTCGCTCGGTGCGACGCGTCCGTTTCGTCCTCTACGACGACCGAGCGCTCGCGGTGCACGAGGCCGCACTGGAAGGACTGAAGGACCACATCTAGATTGGAAGCGCCGGGCCCGTAGCTCAGTCGGTTAGAGCACCGGACTCATAATCCGAGGGTCGCAGGTTCGAGTCCTGCCGGGCCCATTC
>CAYUIG010000014.1:0-75883 GCA_964444685.1 uncultured Gemmatimonadaceae bacterium
GACCGCACCAACTACTTCGAGACGCTGCCTGCGCACTATCTCGAGCTCGGGCTCTGGCTCGAATCCGACCGCCTCGGCTGGCTCCTCCCGGCCATGACCCAGGAGAAGCTCGACAACCAGCGCGATGTCGTGAAGAACGAGCGTCGCTGGCGCGTCGACAATCAGCCGTATGGCGACTGGGACGAGCGGATGCAGGCGCTCATCTATCCGCCCGATCACCCGTATCATCATTCCGTCATCGGCTCCATGGAGGACCTCGACGCAGCCAGCCTGGAGGATGTCGAGCAGTTCTTCCGCACCTACTATGCGCCCAACAATGCGGTGCTGACACTGGCGGGCTCCTTCGATCCCGCGCAGGCGCGCCTGCTCGTGGAGCGCTACTTCGGTGAGATCCCGCCGGGACCGCCGATCCCGCCGATCCCGGGGCGCACGGAGCTCGAGCCCGTACTGGGGCGCGAGGTGCGCGAGACGGTGGAGCAGGACGTGTCGCTGCCACGGCTTTACGTTGCGTACAGGATTCCACCATACGGCTCGCCCGAGTTCTATGCGGCTGCCATCGCAGCCAGCGTGCTCGCATGGGGCAAGGCTTCACGACTGTACCGCACGCTGGTCCGGCGCGACCGGCTCGCGCAGGACGTCGTAGCGTATGCGTTCCCGATCGTCGTCGGCGCATCGATGCTCATGCTCTGGACAACCGCGCGGCCGGACGTGGACGTGAACGATCTCGAGGCGGCGCTGCTCGAACAGCTCACGGCGCTTCGCGATGTCACCGACGAGGATGTCGCGCGCGCAGTGAACCTGATCGAAGCCAAGCAGCTCGCGGACCTTCAGAAGGTGGACGAACGCGCGGACCAGCTATCGATGTATGCCACGCTCTTCGATGATCCCGATCTCATCAACACGGAACTGGATCGCGTGCGCGCCGTGACGGCGGCGGATGTGCGCGCGTTCGCCGGCCGCTACCTCGGCGCCGACAACCGTGCTGTGCTCACCTACCTGCCGCGGAAGGGCGCATGAGGGTGGCGAGAGAGCGGGCGCCGGCGCCCGGGCCGATCCGGCCCTACGAGTTTCCGCGCGTCGAACGCACGCGCCTCGACTCCGGCCTCCAGATCGTAACGGCGCGTCACGGCCGGCTGCCGGTTGCAACGGTCGCGGTTGTCGTGGATGCGGGCGCGAGCATGGAGCCTGCGGGACGCAGCGGGCTCGCGCACCTCGTGGCGCACGCGCTCGATGCCGGTGCCGCCGGCCGCGATGGTGATCGCCTCGCCTGGGAGTTCGAGCGACTGGGTGTCGAGCTGTCGGCCGAGGCCGGATGGGACGCGCTCACCCTCTTCGCCACCGTGCCATCCGAGCGGATCGAGCCGCTGCTCGATCTCATCGCCGATGTCGTGCGCCGTCCTGACTTCCCCGACGGCGAAGTCGCACGACTGCGCGACGCGCAGCTCGCGGACATCCTGCAGCGCGAGAAGGAGCCGCGCGCACTCGCCAACGACATGGCCGCACGTTTTCTGTACGGACCCTCGACTACGTACGGCCGACCGCTCATCGGACTGCGCGATGAAGTGCGTGCGCTCGGCCCCGACGACGCGAAGCGCTACCACGCCGCGCGCTTCCTGCCGGATGGCGCAGCCGTGATCCTCGTCGGCGATGTCGATGCGCGCGCCGCCGAGCTCGCGGAGCGTCACTTCGCGGACTGGTCCGGCGCGCGCGCGGACGCCGTGCCACTGTCGCTGCCCGACACATCGTCGGCGGGCGTGATCCATCTGGTCGATCGCGCGGACGCCGTGCAGAGCGAGATTCGCATCGGGCATCCCGGCGTGCCGCGCAAGCACCCCGACTACTTCGCGCTGCGCGTGATGAACACGATCCTCGGCGGCGCGTTTACGAGCCGGCTGAACATGAATCTGCGAGAGCGCAATGGTTACACCTACGGCGCGCGCAGCGGCTTTGCGTTCCGCCGCGGTCCCGGTCCGTTCATTATCCAGACCGCGGTCGGCACCGAAGTAACGGCACCGGCCGTTTCCGAGATCATGAAGGAGGTGCGCGCGCTGCACGAGGACGGCGTCACATCGGAGGAGGTGGCGAACGCGCGCGACTACCTGGCCGGCATCATCCCGCTCGAGCTCCAGACCACCGGCCAGCTCGCGGACCGTATCGCGGAACTCGTCACCTTCGACCTGCCCGACGCCTACTTCGCCGACTACCGCGACAGGATCCTCGCCGTGACGCCCGAAGAGGTGCACCGCGCCGCACGCGAACACCTGCGACCCGGCGACCTCACGATCGTGGTCGTCGGCAACGCGCGCGCCATCCGCACGCCCCTCGAGGAGCTCGGCATCGCGCCCGTCGAGGCGCACTCGCTGTGAGCGAGCCCGGCCGCATCGACGGCCGCTCCATCCATCGCGGGCGCGTCGTCGACCTGTACGTCGACACCGTCCGCTTCCCCGACGGCTCGACCGGTGAGCTCGAGATCATCCGCCACTCCGGTGCGGCAGCAGTGCTGCCGGTCCTCAGCGACCCGCAGGGCGAGGATCCGCAGATCCTGCTGATCCGCCAGTACCGCTACGCGGCGAGCGGCACCATGCTCGAGGTGCCCGCCGGCCGGCCCGACGAGCCGGGCGAGGACTGGGAGGATTGTGCGCGGCGCGAGCTCGAGGAGGAGACCGGGCTCATCGCCGGCCAGCTCACCTACCTCACGACGATCTACACGACTCCCGGCTTCACCGACGAGCAGATCCGCCTCTACATGGCAACCGAGCTGACTCAGGGCAGCACCTCCTTCGACGCCGATGAGTTCGTCGAGCCCGTGGTCCTGAACCTCTCCGACGCGCTCGAGCGCGTCCGCTCCGGCGAGATCAGCGATGCCAAGACGATCTGCACGCTGCTCTACGCTGCGGGCTTCCTGATGGGCTAGTCTGGGACAAAAAGAGGTCACTCCTGGAACGCGTGTGTCCCCATCCGGGGACGCACTCCCTCTCCGCTGCCAGCGACCCGCACGCCTCTCGACCCCCACAACTCGGCTTCCTGCAACGGCTAACGGTCCCGGCCCGTATTGGGATGAGGGTGGCCGGGCAGGGTACGGATCGTGCCGCCATCCCTGGCGCGGCCCCGCGGCATCCAATGAGTAACGGAGCCGTCACGCCGCGATGACGCGGCGCGTTACGACGGGGAGGGAGCGATGATCGATCTGGCCACGGCCCGGGTGGAGAGGCAGCAGCCGAAGCCGTTCCACGAGCTCGATGACAGCGGGCTCGTAGCGGCTTTCCTGGCGGGCGAAAAGCGCGCGTTTACGGAGCTGGCGGATCGATACCACGTCCGCCTGATGAACTTCATCTACCGGACGATCGGTGACCGCGACCGCGCCGAGGACCTGGTGCAGGAGACCTTCATCCGCGTCTACCGGCACCTGCATCGCTTCGACCAGACGAAGAAGTTCTCGACGTGGGCGTACACGATTGCGGGCAACCTCGCGAAGAACGAGCTGCGCAACCGCTCGCGCAATCCGCTGGTGCTCTTCCAGACGATCCGCAAGAACTGGGAGTCCGACCACCGGCCGCTCGAGTGGGAAGACAACACGTATCGGCCGGACGATCTCTTTCGGAAGCGGCACCTCAAGGAGATGGTCGACCGCGCCGTCGAGCAGCTCCCGGAGCACCACCGCATGGTCTTCGTCCTCCGCGAAATGGAAGGCAAGACCTACGAGGAGATCTCCGAGATCACCGGTGTGAACCTCGGCACCGTGAAGAGCCGCCTGAACCGCGCGCGGAACAACTTCGCCGCGATCATCCAGCCCTGGCTCGACTAGCTCAGCGGTCTGGGAAGGAACGACAATTTTCACCGCGGAGAACGCCGAGGACGCGGAGAACTGCAAGAGATGTAATGGTGGCCGGCTGGGCCGCGTTCGCGCAGGGGGGTCGCGATCGCGGCCCCGTCGGCCCCAACGCCGGCCCCGCCGTCCCGCCTCTCGCCTCCCGCTTCACGCCTCCCGCAGTCTCCCGCCTCCCCTCCCGCAGTTACCGTTTCACGCCTCCCGAAGTACGTCTCCCGCAGTATGCCTCCCGCCTCCCCTCCCGGGGTTACCGTTTCACGCCTCCCGAAGTACGTCTCCCGTAGTATGCCTCCCGCCTCCCGTCCATAACGCTATCAACCACAACATTCTACAACCCGTGGCACAAGCCCTGCACTCACAATCCCGCACGACGAGCCGACCGGGCTCCCTCCTCGGTGGCGCCCCTGCCACGCAGCAGGCCCGGTCCGTCGGAAGGGCAGCCGCTTCGGTGGCTGCCCTTTCCTCATCGGGGAACCCGACCGTTCGGGAACCAGTATGAATGGCCGAGCCGGGGAAGGTCGGCCGGCCGGGTCGCAAGGAAACAGCGTGGGATGGGAATGACCTGTCGGGAGTGCCTCGAGCGGTACTCGGATTATCTCGACGAGCGGATGGATGCGGCGGAGATGGTGCGCACGCGCGCGCACCTCGAGCGCTGTCCGTCCTGCGCGCGTTATCATCGTGTGATGACGCGCGGCCTCGAGCTGGTCCGTGCACTGCCGCCGGTCGAACCCTCGTCGGGTTTCCACGAGCGGCTCGAGCGGCGCATTCGCGATGCATCCGGCGTCGAACCGCCGCGTCGTCGTTCGCGTCGTCGCATCGCGGCGGGCGCGCTGGCTGCCGCTGCACTCGTTGCCGCGGTGCTGTGGAGCCCCACGTTGCGCGGCAGTGATGCGCGTGCGTCGAGTATCGTCGCCATGCCGGAGCATCTCGGCCGCGACTTCTGGTACACGAGCCCGCCGAGCACCGCGATGCCCGTGGCCGGGATGGCAACGGCGCGCACGCTCACCATGGCCGCACCGGGCCCGTACTCGCCGCTGATCGTCGAGCCGCCCGTTCCCGGCGGACGCGTCGGCCGCGCGATCTTCGCCAGTCACCTGCACACACTCGAATAGCCTCATGCCGGTCGTGAAGCCGGAAGCGCTGCTGCGCGGTCTCGCGCGCGGGAGCCGCGGCGGCGTGTTCCTGCTCCACGGCGACGAGGAGTATCTCGTCGAAGAAGGCGTGAGTGCGATCGTCGATGCGCACATCGATGAAACCGCGCGCGCGTTCGACCTCGATCAGGTGCGTGCAGGCGACGGCGATCCCGAGAACATCGCCACGCTCGCCGCCACTCCGCCCATGCTGGGCGACTGGCGCGTCGTCATCGTGCGCGAGGCGCAGTCGCTCGCAGCCAACGCGCGCTCGCGCGCCGTGCTCGAGTCGCTGCTTGCGGGTTCGCCCGGCAGCGTGCTCATCCTCGTCGCGCAATTCCCGCGCAAGCTGCCGAAGACATGGCAGGACGCGCAGAAGAAGGTGACGTCCGTCGAGTACGCGACGCCATCGGCATCCGATCTGCCCGGCTGGCTCATCGAACGTGCAGAAGCGGAAGAACTAGAACTCGAGCCCGCGGCGGCGCGAGCACTCGCGTCCGCGATCGGCCCTGCACTCGGCGTGCTCGCGCAGGAGCTGCGCAAGCTGCGCGAGTACGTCGGTGAGCGACGGCGCGTCACGTCGAAGGATGTGGCCGCGGTCGTCGGCGCCGTGCCGTCGCAGAACGTCTGGGACTGGTTCGACATGGTGGGCGACCGTCGCTTCGCCGAAGCGCGCCGTGCACTGCCCGTGCTCTTCGATGCCGGCGAGAACGGTGTACGCATCGTGATCGGTCTCGGCTCACAGCTCCTGCGCATCGGCATCGGCGCGAGCGGCGGCGAACGCGCACTCGCCGAACATCTGCCCGGCAATCAGAAGTGGCTCGCGAAGCGCATCCTCGGTCAGGCGCGCAAATGGAAGCCCGCACAGATTGACGCGGCGCTCGATGACCTGCTGCGCGCCGATCGCATGCTCAAGTCCACCGGCCTCGGCGAACGCGCGATCCTGGAGGAGCTGCTCATCCGACTCGAGGCGGGCGGCCGCGCCGCCGCATGAGAGCACTCGCACTCGTCGCACTGCTCGCACTCGCGCCGCTCCCCGCGCACGCGCAGGACGCCGCACTCGCACGCATCGATGCACTCGTCGCCGCCGGCCGACTCACCGAAGCACGCAACACACTGGCCGCATGGCGCCGCGATCACCCTGTTGGCTCGAGCGCGGGCGCGAACGCCCAGGCGCACGCGCTCTATCTCGAAGCACGACTTGCGACGGATGCACCCGCCGCCATCGATGGCTACCTCGCCGTCGCGCTCGGTCACCCTACGTCGCCTCACGCGCCCGCAGCATTCCTGCGCCTCGGCCAGGGACTGCTCGCCGCCGGCGATGCGCCGCGCGCCGCCGCCTACCTCGAACGGCTCGTCACCGACTACCCGCGCGCGGACGAACGCGCCGCCGGCTTCCTCTGGCTGGCACGCGCACAGGCGACGCGACGCCGCGCCAGCGACGCATGCAACGCAGCAACGGAAGGGCTCCGCATCGCGGACGCCGACGCACAGCTCGGCCCATTGCTGCGCATCGAGGAGGACGAGGCCTGCCGCATTGTCGAACGGCCGACCGAGCAGCCCCAGCGCGCCGCTCCCGCCGGTGCCCGCTTCGCCGTGCAGGTCGGCGCATTCCGCGACCGCAATGCCGCCGTCGCCCTCGCGCTCCGCCTCGAGCGCGCCGGCTTCGACTCACGCGTCGCCGACATCCCCGACAGCGGCCTCGCCCGCGTGCGCGTCGGCAGGTTCGCGACATCTGACGAGGCCGAGGCCGAAGCACGCCGCGTCCGCGAGTTCGGCGTCGAAGCCATGGTCGTCAATGACGTCCAGCGCGAGCGCTCCCGCGAGTGATGGCGTCACGAAAGCTTGATTGGAACGTTACGTCCTCAGAGGTGCCTGCATCGCGCCGTTGAACTTCCTGTAGCGAACCGGACATGAGACGAAATCTGCCTGCAGCTTTATTCGGACTGTTGGCGATATCATTCGCAGGCTGTGATACGTTGACCGGCAGTGATGCAGAGCGTGTCAAGCTAGAGACCGACAGCGACCGCTATACGATCGGGTCCGATCTCGTCCTCACGTTGAGGAACGAAGGCAGGAACATGGTCCGTGCCGTCGCGTGTGGCCCTTTCCTCTCCAGTTGGACCGGATCAGATTGGAGCATCGGGACGAGTGTCAGCACCGGAGCGTGCTTGTTCGTTCCGACCATCGACCTGCCTCCCGGACAGTCCCGTTCCTACGAAGTATCAGTAGATTCGACAAAGTTCGTGCCCGGCAGCAAGTACCGTTTCTTCGTCGGAGTCGAAGCGTCACATGTCCTCTCGAATACCTTCGTAGTGGAGTAGCCTGCTTCGTTTCGATGCAGTGGCGGCTCGAGGCTGCGAACGCGAGGAACCCCTACATCGCGGACTACGAAATGCGTTTCTCAACGATTCCTGTCCTGTTGCTCGCACTCGTCACTCCGGGCTGCGACTCGCTGACCGACAGTGATCCTCAGCTCATCACGTTGAGAACGGAGTTCGAGCGGTATCCGATAAACACCGTTGGCATTCTCAGTATCGCGAACCTCAGCGATCAGCCCGTGGACATGAGCCCATATGGTCCGCTCGCCTCGCGACGGACGGAACGCGGCCGGAGTGCTCCATGCTGTGTACTGCCCGGGCCGCATCCTCTGGTACGCATTGCAGTAGACCCCCACAGTTTTGGTCATGTTCAATTTCACGTCGACACCGCGAGGTTCGAACCCGGAGGCGAGTACCGCTTCACCGTCGTCGTTGAGGAGCGGGAGTACCACTCCAACTCGTTCACCGTCAAATGACAAGCAACGCGCACGGCGTCCTTGTGTCGAGCGGCGTGCGTATGTAACGTTGATGGAATGACTTCACCCGCCACGCCCCGTCAGCTCTACCAGAGCTGGATCGAGGATCAGATCGAAGAGTTCAAGGCGGGACTCACGCGCGACGAGCTCCTCGAGCTCGCCGACCAGGCCGTCGCCACCCTTTTCGACACCCCGGACGGCCAGTACCCCCTCACCGAACTCCTCCTTGCCGACGCCGTCGACCGCCTGCTGTTCGAGCGCCTGAACCTGCCGGACTTCCGGACGTGGGAGCGGGCGCGTCGAAACGACACACCGGGCCGTCCCCGTCAGGAGACAAGGTCCACTTCGCAGCTCGCCGTCTGAACGGCTGAACTCCAAGTCCGTCAACCATTTCCATATTTCGTTCGAATTCGGAACGACTCGTGCCTTTCTGTACGCGCGGCGGCCACGTGTGAGGGCCGCGGCCGTATGAAGGAGGCAGGGATGGAAGACAAGGAGTTCGACGCGCCCGCGCCGGGAGCGGCGCCGGGCATCGTGATCCGGGACATCATCGAGCCGCTCCGGCCGCCGCGGGTCGCGGCGTTCATCTGGGGCTGGAAGATGCGGCCGGTGCCGGCGCTTCCGTTCGGGAAGCAGAGCTAGCTCGGCTTTCCGCGAGCTTTTCTGGCCGCGGTCGCTCGTTATCGGGTGACCGCGGCCTTTTTCTCACCGCAGGCTCCTCGGTGAGATTTCCGTTTGCATGAGGGCCCCACGCGCCAGATAATGCCGCGATGAAGACCGCCGCCGTAATCGGAGCCGGCCCCGCTGGCCTGTCCGCCGCGTGGCAGCTTGCAAGGAGCGGCACGAAGGTGACGGTGTTCGAGGCGCGCGCGGAGCCGGGCGGCCGCATGCGCAGCGACGACCTCGATGGCGCGATCGTCGACCCCGCCGTGCAGCTCCTCTCCTCGACGTTCTCCTCGACCATCGGCCTCGCGCGAAGCGTGGGACTCGAGCAGGTGATCGTGCGGTCGCCGGGTCGTGACGCGCTCTGGCGGAGAGGCCGGCCGCACGAAGTGGTCTACGGCTCCGTATCCAGCCTCGCCACGAGCAGCGCGCTGCCGATGGGGCTGAAGCTGCGCATGGCCGCGCGCTACCTGCCGTGGCTGACGTCGCGGATGCGCGGGCTGGATGCGAACGACCCCGCACGCACGGGAGGCGACCGCTGGGACGACATGTCGATCGCGGAGTGGGGCAGGGAAGAACTCGGCAACGACTTCGTCGAGCTCATGGTCTACCCGCTCCTGGCCGCGTACTACGGCACGCCGCCGGAGCGCACGAGTGCGCCGTGGTATCACGCGCTCGCACGGGTCGGTATGGACGTGCGCGTGCTCGCGATCCGCGGCGGCATGGGCGCGCTGCCGGCTGCGGTCGCGTCGTCGCTGCAGCAACACGGCGGCCAGCTTCTCACCGGGGTCAGTGTCCGCCGCATCGAACCGACGAACGGTGGCGTGCGCGTGGAGCACGACGCAGGCACGGAGGAGTTCGAGGGCGCCGTCGTCGCAACACCGGCCGCAGTGGCTAAGGAGCTGATCGATACCCCGGAAGCCAACGCCTGGCTCGAGAACGTACGCGCGACCCCCACGGCAACCCTCGCGCTGCGACTGGACCGGCCCGTCGGCGTCGACTGGTTCGGGCTGTCCTTCCCGCCGGGAGAAGGTCCAGGCCGCAGCCTGGCAGGACTGTGCGTACAGGAGCAGAAAGCGCCGGGCCTCGTGCCGGATGGTGCGGGGTTGCTGGTCGCGCTGCCGTCACCCGCGCTCGCGCCGCGCATGGCGGAGGCCGAACCGCAGGCGGTGGCCGATGCGCTGCTCCCCGCGATCGAACAGGTCTTTCCGAAGCTCGGTGACCGCGTCGTACGAGCGAAGGCGTACCGCTTCACGGAAGGCTACACTGAATTCGGGCCGGGTCACCTGCGCCACATCCGCGCGTTCCAGGACGCATGGCTGCCGCGCAACATCGCGCTTGCGGGGGATTATCTCGTGGCGCCGACGGTGGAGGGTGCAATGCGCAGCGGTGAGCGCGCGGCCGCGCACCTTATGAAGCGTTTAGGCGACTAATCGACAGAAAGCCCGATGATAGATGACACCGCCGCTTCAACCTAGGCTCTTGCGCTTGCGAAACGCCATTGACCGCCTGAGCGGCAAGGAGGCCGCACTGAAGGGCGGCATGACTACTGCCGGGGTGGTTCGCGTGGGCGATACCGTGCGGCGCCCGGTGAAGGAGAAGTCGGCCTTTGTGCATGACGTTCTTCGACACTTGGAGCGTGGAGGATTCGATCGGGTACCACGTTTTCTCGGCATCGACGAAAAAGGCCGCGAAATGCTTACATATATCTCCGGAACTGTGCCTCAGCAGGTCGGCGGGTTTCAGAAGGAACAATGGCTTGCTGCGGCGAGGCTCCTGAAGCTATACCACGACGCTACGATGGACTGTAAGTTGAAAGGCGAATGCGAGGTTATCTGTCACGGGGACCCGGGCCCTGGCAACTACCTGCTCCGGAATGGAATGCCCTACGCGCTCATTGACTTCGATGGAGCGCATCCCGGTACGCGTGAGGAAGACGTGGGCTATGCCGCATGGATGTGGCTGCACGTCGGCAATCGGAAGGTCGCGCCGGAGGAACAAGGATCGAAGCTTGTGGACTTTGTGACCGCGTACGATGAAGGCGCGACTTGGGACCCACTCAGAGCAGTGCTTGAAGCTCAGAAGCTGTGCGTCGCGCAAATCCCGAACAGCTTCAAGTGGGCATTCGTTAAGTCGTGGGCGCAAACCTGCCTCGCTTGGACCTATCGCAATCGCGGGCGCATCGCTGCGGGCATCGCCATGCAGTCTGACAACTCGGCGGGGCGGCGGTCATCTTAGTAACCGGGGTTTTGCTGATGGACCTGTCGCGAGCTGCCGTCGCTATCCTTCGTCGAGTTCGGCTGTCGAGCATCGAGTCGCCTAACGAGGGTGCGAAGCTGACAGCCGGTTACGCGGCTGCAGCTTACACCCAGGGCGCTAGGCGGCGAACTCTCGTGTTTCACCGCATCTGTCGTTGGTCTAGGGGAGCGTTGATGTGACGGTCCACGAATGTGGCCGCCGGGTCTATCGCCGTTGGATGCCTTGGCGGCCAACACAACGATCCTAAAGCGTGCGAGCTGGATCGCCGCCGGATGGGCATTCGTCTATGCCCTCTACCGCGCCTACTATGCAGCGGGTGGTACGTTCGGAATGTTCGGCACACCCGTATCCGAGCATGACTGGCGCATGGTGAACGCAAAGGGTGCTGTAATTCTCGCGTTTGTGGCCATATTGCCGATTGCGGTGCTTCGGCTGTGGCACCGCTCTCGCGCGAGGCCGTGGCTCCTCATACTCAGTTGGATCATGGCCGTGGGCGGCGTCATGCACGCCTTGGTGGGTATTGGCCAGCGCATTGCCAGTCTGAGCGGGCTTTATGTAATGCCTCTACCGTTCTGGAGGACGATCGACCGCAGGGCGTCAGATCTGCAAGCACTATTATTCAACGAACCCTGGTTTCTGATCGAGGGACTGTTGTGGGTGGCGATCGCTTGGGGTGGGGCTCTCTCTGGCTCATCTACCCGTTGGCGGTGGATCGGGAGCGCGATTGCTGCAGTTGTCGCATTGACGGTAGTCGGCCTACTTAGCGCCTTCGGTGTCATCGGTCAGACCACCATCGGCTAGTAGATTGTACCAGCCACCTTCACGCAGCGTGCCGATGGCAACCGCCGCCTACAACGCAGAACCCAGGCACATCGCTAACACGGTTTGAGAAGGAAAGTCCCTCCCTTCGCGAGGTGAGTATGCCGGAGCCATTCGCCCCCGACCTCTCGTCACGGCCTTTCTCGATGACCGTCGAGCGGCTGATGGCGGCGTCCCCTGAACAGCTCTACGACGCCTGGACGAGCAACTTTTCGAACGAACAAATGATGCGCTAGCTAGCGCGCCTTTCGGGGCGGGATCTCGTTGCGCGCCACCATGTGCGCGCGGAAATCGCGCTCACGCACGACGACCGTGCCGAGCACCTTGTCGTGCAATCCCTGCCGGTTTCGATCCCACAGAATCTGCGCGAAGCCGAGCAGTCCCGTCGACAGCGACGCGGCGTATCCACCGAACCGCTCGAACGCGCCCCACCAGGTGATCGGGCGGTTCGCGAGCTGAATGACGCGGATGCCCACCACGCGTTTGCCGGGCGTCTGTCCGCTCCACAAGGCGAGGAAGCTGGTGAAGTAGACTGCGCTCCAGCCGAAGCCGATGCCGAGATCTTCGGAGATCCCGCGCAGGAACGCGATGATGCCGATGCTGCGGTTGCGCTCCTCGTCGAGCTCCTCTTCGAGCCGCTCGTTGCTGCGTTCGAGCGCGTCGATCCGTCGATCCATGCGACGCAGATCTTCACCCGCCAGCGCGTTCCTCAGCTCCCGGCGCACGGCAGGGATCGCGACGGTGTCCTCCGCCTCGAGCGCGGCCGCGTAGCGCAGCGCGACCGAGTCCGCGTCGACGGGCTCCTCTTCTTCGAACGTGAGGGATCCAAGTGCGGCCCGCGCAGCAGCCAGTGCGGGACCTTCGAGGCCGTCGAGCAGCTCGTCGACCATGTCCTCCTTGTCGTCCGCGTCCATGTCCGCGGTCTCCAGCCACGTCGAAACCTGCGCCGCCGCGTCGGCGGCGGTAGCACTGTCCGTTGCGCTGGCAAGGCGCGCGATCGGAATCGCGGCGAGCGCGTCGCCAAGGCCGAGGTCGATCCCGTTCACCGAAACCTCGGACGGATCCTCGTCGCCATTCCCTCCCGACACCCAGCCATAGAGACCGCGCACGACGAAGAACACCAGCAGTGCCGCGCCGATGCGCAGCGTGAAGCGTGTCGAACGCTTGACCAGGCCCTCGTTCTGGGCGGGCGAGGATGCGCGCCAGAGAGCAATCGATGCGATGAGGCCGAGCAGCAGCGAGCCGCCCGCGCTCACGAGGATCGCAACGGGAATGAGATCGAGCAGGATGGCCGCGAGCCGCCGCCACGGGTTGGCGAGCGGCACACCGATCAGCTCCGGCGCGACCGTGAATGCGTCCGGCGTGATGATCGTCTTCGGATCGATCGGAGGTGTGGCGGCCATCCGGTACTGATAACGAGTCGGGAGTCGGGAGTCGAGAGTCGAGAAGCGGAGGGCTGGCGCAGCCTACGGACGAGCGGACGGTGGCGGGCCTACCCCCCGGAGGCCCGCCGACCGCCCGTCGCCCGCGTGTTCTACTCGCGGCGCAGCTCGATGGTTCGACGTTCGCGCTTGCGGACGACTTCGATCGTGAGGTCGCCGTCGCGGCGCGTCTCCGCGAAGGCGCGGCGCACATCGGCGATGGACTCCACGTTGCGGCCGCCCGCGCGCACGATGACATCGCCCGGCTCCAGGCCCGCACGCGCCGCAGGTGTGTTCGACGGCACGCGCAGCACCAGCACGCCGTCATCGACGCCGAAGTATTCGTCGAGGCCCTCGGTCAGCTCCGTCAGCTCGGCACCCGCGACGGCGTTGAAACCAATTGTCGAGATGGCCCACGGACCGAGCTCGCCGGAGAAGGAGAATCCGCGCCACTCCGCGCTGTCCGGACCGAAGGAGAACCCGTACCCGCGCCACGCGCTGTCCGCAGATACGTGGAACCGGGGCATGACACGCAGGCGCATGTTGAGGCTGTCGAGGTTGCGGAACCGCAGGCTGTCCAGCGAGCGCAGCTCGCGCAGCCGGATGGTGTCGAGCCGGAGGCGCAGCATCTCGGCCGCGCGCAGGCTCTCGCGCGTCATGTCGTCCCAGTTCCTGCGCAGGCTGTCCTGGAACATCAGCTGGAAGCGGTTCAGGCTGTCGGAGAAGACACGCCAGCGCGTGCTGTCCCCGAGCATGCCCCGCAGCACCACGCCCATGCTGTCCATGTGCAGCCGCAGCGAATCCATGTGCAGGCGCAGCTGGCCGCTCACCAGCGAGTCCGGGCTGATGCGGTATGAATACGTGAAGCTCGGCAGCTCCGTCCGGAACCGCTCGGGCCGCTCGCCGGCGGTCGCGGTGATGTCGCGTTCCCGTCCGCCTCGCCTTACCCGCAGCGTCACTTCATCGCCCGGGTTCAATGAGAACGACAGCGACGAGAGCAGCGGCTCGCTTGCGGCGAGGCCGTTGACGCTCACGAGCGTGTCACCGCGTGCGAGGCCGGCGCGCTCGGCAGGCGAGTCGTCGACGATCTCGGTGATCGTGATGACCGCGCGCCCATCACGCGCGAAGCCGGGATTGTAGGAGAAACCCAGCCAGCCGCCGCCGGCGCGCTGGGCTTCGACGCCCGTCACGCTCAGCGCGAGCGCAGCGAGCAGGATCGTCAGGGTACGGATCGGTCGCATGGTACTCCTCCTAGAACCAGCTCTCGCCGGTTGCGGCGATCTGGCGGATCGTGGCTTCACGCTGCGCGAGCGCGTTCAGGTGATAGCCATTCAGAATCGGGTCGGCCGGCGCCTCGCCCAGCGCGGCACGCGTGGTTAGCACGATGGTCTCGAGCGCAGCCAGGCGAGCGAGCGGGTCACCCGCCTCGGTCGCGCCCGCCATCTCGGCATAGCGAGTCAGCATGTCGAAGTAGCGCTGCTCCGCCTCGCGCAGAAAGCGCGCGAGCTCCTCGGGCGTGCGCGGCTCGGCTGCGGGCACGAAGAGTGGTTCCTGCCGCACGCGCTCGACCGGACGCACCGTGCCCTCCTGCCCAGAGGTAACGAGCCGCGTATCCTCGCGTGTCGGTGCGGGCTGCGGATCGCTGACCGCGCGGACCGGCGTATCGTTCGTCGCAACGGGCGCCGTGGGCTCGGAGCGCCAGGCCGCGCCGGCAAGGCCGCCGAGCAGGAAGAGTGCGAGCGCGGCCGCCATCCGCACGATCGCGACCGTCCAGCGCACGCGCGCGGACCTGCGGATCAGTCCCTCGTGCTCCAGGCGGGCGCGTATGCCCGGCCAGTGCGTGTCGGGCGGATCGATGTCCGGCAGGGCCGCGAGCGCGGCGGCATCGGCGCGCAGCGCTTCGAGCTCCGCCGTGCACTCCGCGCACGACTCGAGATGCGCGCGTTCCTCCTGCGCGGGTGCCTCGTCGACGAGGCGGGCCAGTGTCTCGAGTGTCAGGTGCGACATAGTTCCTCTCCGTCGGGCGCCGGCTCGGGACTCAGGATGCTGCGCATCCGCGCCCGTGCCTTGAACAGCTGACTCTTCGATGTGCCGGGCGTAACACCCAGCGCCTGCGCGATCTCTTCGTGCGTGTATCCCTGCACGTCGTGCAGCACGAGCACCTGTCGCATGCCGTGCGGCAGCATGTCGAGCGCGCGTTCGATCCCGATCCGCAGCGTCGTCGGCTCCGGCCGGATCGAGGCCGGCGTTGTCGGTGACAGTTCGACTTCGTGCCGGGCGCGCCGGTCGCGCCAGCGCCGACCGTGCAGCGCACTGTTCACCGCGATCCGGTGCAGCCATGTCGAGAAGCGTGCTTCTCCGCGGAACGTCGGCAGCGCGCGGATCGCGCGGACCCAGGCCTCCTGGGCCCAGTCCTCGGCGAGCTGGTCGTCCCCGGCCAGCCGCCGGACCACCGCGTACACCCTCGGTGCATAGCGGCGGTACAGCTCGCGAACCGCGTCCCCGTCCCCGTCCCGCGCCCGGGCGATCGTGTCGGCTTCGGTCATGGCCTCGCTCATCGGATCCGTCCAGTCTGATCCCGACCCCGGGTGGAGGGTTGCCGGCCGGGGGCGTGGATCTTGCCCCCCGGGGCGCCGGCAACGTCCTGCATGGTCTGCGAAGGGGGCCCGTTGACGCGGACGTGGATCTGCGCGCTCGCCCTGCTGTCGGCGGCGGCCGGCGCAGCGGCGCAGGAGAAATCGGTCGGCCGGGACTTCGAGGCCGGGTTCAAGGACATCCTCTGGGTCTGGAGCTCTCCGCTCCGCATCGAGGAGGAGGACCTGGTGGCGCTGGGCCTCGTAGCCGGGGCCGCAGGCGGGACCCTGCTCCTGGACGAGCAGATCCGCAATTTCCTGCAAGACCACCCGCGCTCGCTGCCGGTCCTCATCCTCACACCCTTCCGGGAATCCTCACCGATCAACTTGATCGGCCGGACCAAGCTGCTCCAGCCGCTCTCCGCCGCCATGTACGTCGCAGGCTGGGCATTCGATGAACCGGATCTGCGCGCCGCGGGCATCGGCTGCGCCGCCACCAACTTCTCCAATACCATCGCGCGCCACTTCATGGCGCTGCTGCTCGGACGCAAGCGCCCCGAGCTGGAGGAGGGACCGTGGCAGTTCCAGCCGCTGGCGTTCGGCGAATGGGAGAACCGTTCCTTCCCCGGCGGCCATGCGGCCAACGCCATCACCTGCGTTTCCTTCTGGAACCACCGATTCGACCTTGGCGCGGCCGAGCCGTTGTTGTATATGCTCGGCGGCCTCGTGGGTTTCGCCCGCCTCCTCGACGACGCCCACTGGACCTCCGACACCGTCGTCGGCGTATCGCTCGGTATAGCCGTGGGTAAGGGCGTTGCGGGACGCCAGCTCGACAGGCGAGCCGGCGGATCCGGCGCCATCTTCAATGTCGGAGTCCGCCTCCGGTTCTGACGGACGCGGGAAGAATGAACATGATGCAGTGGAAGAGGATCCAGGCCGAAGGCTGCGAGTGGGAAGTCCGCGCGGTCGCAGCCGATGCGGAAGCCGTTCCCGACGAGGACATCCTCGAGTTCGTGCCGCTCGACACGACACGTCCGACGCGGCGCCTCGCGGTGCCCGCGGGTGCACTCGCGTCGATGGACGACGCGGCACTGCTCGCCGCACACAGACAGGCGCTGCCGATCGGCGCAGATTATTATGGTCGCGCAGGCAAGCGAATGCGTGACACCGGGAGCTGAGATTGGCGACGACGCAGGTGGGCGGGGCGAGGCATCTGGAGTGCACGAACTGCGGCGCATCATACGAGACCGAACGGGCATGGCGGCTGTCCGAGTGCTGCAACAAGCCGCTCTATCCACGATACGATCTGACCGCGTTGCGCGACCGCTTCACACCCGAAGCGGTCGCGTGCCGTGAAGCGACGCTGTGGCGATACGCCGAGGTGCTGCCGGTGCGCGATCCCGCGCGCAGGCTCACCCTCGGCGAGGGCTGGACGCCACTCATCGATGCACCGCGTCTCGCGGACGCGCTCGGCCTCGATCGCGTCTGGCTCAAGGACGAAGGCCAGAACCCGACGGGCAGCTTCAAGGCACGCGGCCTCGCGATGGCGGTCGCGCGCGCATGGGAACTCGGCGAGCGCGCCGTCGCCATTCCGTCCGCGGGCAACGCCGGTTCTGCGACGGCAGCGTACGCAGCGGCCGCGGGCATCGAGGCACACGTCGTGGTGCCCGCCGACACACCGCGCCCGATCGTCGAAGAGATCCGCGCGCTCGGTGCCGACCTCCAGTTCGTCGACGGCCTCATCACCGATGCCGCACGCATCGTGGCGGAGGGCTGCGAGAAGCACGGCTGGTTCGATCTCTCCACGCTGAAGGAGCCGTACCGCGTCGAAGGCAAGAAGACGATGGGCTACGAGCTGTTCGAGCAGCTCGGCGGCAGGCTGCCCGATGCCATCCTGTATCCCACCGGTGGCGGCACCGGCCTCGTCGGCATGTGGAAGGCATTCGATGAGATGGAGCGGCTCGGCTGGATCGGTGCAGAGCGGCCACGCATGTTCTCGATCCAGGCGGATGGCTGCGCGCCCATCGTGCGCGCGTGGCAGCGCGGTGAGACCGCGGCCGAGCCGTGGCGGGACGCGCACACCGTCGCTTCGGGCCTGCGCGTGCCGCGCGCGGTCGGTGACTTCCTGATTCTCGATGCCGTGCGCGCGTCGAACGGCGCAGCGGCCGCAGTGAGCGACGAGGCGATGACGGAAGCGGTGCGGCTCGTCGGCCGCACCACCGGCGTGTTCGCCGCACCGGAAGGCGGCGCGGTCGCGGCCGCGGTGCCGCAGCTCATTGAAGGCGGCCAGCTCGATCGCGACGATGAAGTCGTGCTCTTCATCACCGGCAGCGGCCTCAAGTACATCACCTGATGGCGTATCTGCTCCAGCGACTGGGCCTCCGCTTCTCGCGCGGGTGGGCACTCGCGGTGCTGCTGATGGCCGCCACGATCGGCGCCGCGTTCTGGATCGGGCCGCTCCAGCCCGCGCCTGCGCTCCTCGACATCGTCGCACTCGATGGTGGCCGCTTCGCGGACTCCGTGACGCTGCGAGCCGCCGATGCAGCGGACGGCGAACCGCTCTATCCGCTCGTCCTCGGCGTGCGCAACACGGGCCCGCGCGCCGCGCGTCCCACGACACTCTCGCTGAGCGTGCCGAACACGTGGCGCATCGTCGACCGGCAGGGGAACCCGCTGCCCGCAGAACAGGAGATCGGCGTACCACTCGCGCGCTACACCTTCAAGCTCCCGTTCGAACCGATCGAAGCCGGTGCCGAGCCGATGCTGCTGCCGGGGATCGACACGATCTGGCTCGCACCACGCCTCGACCGCATCATCTGCACGCTCGGTCCGGATGACGTGCCCGAATTCGTGGCGGGTTCGGCGCCGGACGCGGAATCGATGTCGTCGCCGGTGCTGTACTACTCGTTCGGCGGCCGCGACCTCGAGGCACGACAGACAGGGCTGCTGCCGCTGCAGGTCGACCCCGCCGATCTGCGGCGCGCTCCGCCGCCGCGCATTCCTTCGTTCCCCGCGATCTTCCGCGAACCCGAGGCGCCGCACCCGGAGACCGGAGAGCTGGTGCAGGTCGGCGACCGCACCGCGAACTGCGGCGAGCCGGATCGCCCCGTCGAAGTGCAGAGCGTCGTGTGGCGCACGGCGCCGGGCGGGACGATGATCGTCGTGTACTACGCGGGCGCGCCGCGCCGCCAGCTCTTCGATCTCGATGCCGACGGCATGATCGAGACGGAGATGTGGGACCCGGACGCGGACGGCCGTTTCGAAGCGCTGCGACCCGCGCGCCTCCCGATTCCGGCTTTCCTTCTGCCTCCCGCCACAGCTCCGGACGCCGTCGCGAGCCTCGACACGCTGCCCACGGACAGTGTGTGGCGCGCACTGCTGGATGACACCACCCTGGGGCCGCTGCGCTTCACGCGGCTCGACAGCCTCCGGCGCGTCGCCGATTCCGTACGCGCCGCCGAGGCCGCCCGCCGCGCGGCCGAGGCCGGGCCGCGCATCCTCGGTGTGCCCGTACCGGCCCGGGACACGTCTGGCGCAAACCCTGCCCCGGACGTATCCTCGCGCGAAGACACGAACGAGGGGCCGGCATGACGGAAGATCAGAAGCGTCACCTGGAGAAACGGTTGCTGGAAGAGCGCAGCCGATCGATGGCGAAGATGAAGCAGCTCGGCGCGGAGATCCGCGATGACGCGGACCTCGCCGGCGAGCTCGCATCCATTCCGCAGCACCTCGCCGATCGTGGCAGCGAAACGATCGAGGAGGAAACCGACCTCATGCTGCTGAGCACCGAGGGACGGCGCCTCGATGACATCAACCGCGCGCTGCGCAAGCTCTACAACGAGCCGGAACAGTTCGGGACGTGCGAAGTGTGCGGCAACGAGATCCAGTTCGAGCGGCTCGATCTCGTGCCGTGGGCGCGCCTCTGTCTGGATCACCAGCGGGCCGAAGAGACGGCGGGCTGACGTGACGATCGCGCCGCTGCTCGGCCTTCTCGCCCTCGTCGCGGCGTTCGTCTATCGCAGCCGGATCGGACGCGTCCGTTCGGGTTCACTGTCGGATGACATGATCCGGCAGATCGAAACGGACGGTCGCATCGAGGTGGATGATGCGCTGGACCTCCAGCACATCCGCGAAGAGGAAGAGCGATTCCGCGCCACCGACCCGTGGGACGAGCCGGAGGAGTACTGAGTCAGACGCCGGCGTAGTCCGTGCGCACGACCTCGATGCCCTGTTCGTTCTTCTCGACGCGATAGTCCTCGAACAGGTTCGGCGCTTCCGCGCTCAGCACTTCCAGCATCCGGATCGCAAGCACCCGGATCTCCGTCTCCGCCGACTCGGCGCCGCGCAGCTCGATGAAGTGGCGCCACGCGCGTGCGTTCCCCGTCACCACGATCTTCGTCTCGGTGGCGTTCGGCAGCAGTGAACGTGCGGTCTGACGTGCGCGCTTGCGGCGCAGCGTCGCCGATGGTTCGTCCTTGACCTGCTGCTCGATCAATGCGAGCAGCTTGCGGTACTCGTCCAGCGCGCGTTCGCAGCTCTTCAGCCACACATCGTATGCATCCGTGCCTTCGCTGATCTCCGGCGGCAGTACGAAGCCGACCTCCGATTCATCCACGTACCGCTGGCTGAGCTGCGAGTATGAGAAGTGGCGGTGCCGGACGAGCTCGTGCGTGAGCGCGCGGCTCACGCCCTCGAGCAGCACCGTCCACACCGCGTGCTCGAGCACGCTGCCGTGACGCGTACGCAGGATGTTGGTGAGGTACTCCTGGTTCGTCGTGCGACCCGGAATCAGTTTGTGCCCGCCCTCGAGACCCGCATCGGGACCGAAGCTGAGGTAGCACAGGCGGCCCGCGAATTCCGCCACCGTCTGGCCGGCCACCTCCGTGTCGCTCGTCCAGCGCACGTGCTCGGGTGCGGTGTACTCCTGACGGGCGAGGAGCGTGATCTTCGGCTCGCGGAAAATGTGCATCGGACTCTTCGTAGTTTGCGGTGGCTGGATCGGCGGAAGCTACCCGCCGCCGCGGGGGGCCGGCAAGGCCGCAGCCTTGCACGCGATGCGGCGGACGGGCGAAGATCCCGCAGACAGGAGGGAGGATGAGCGCGATGGTGCGATTTCAGCCGACGCCCAACCCGAACGCGGGCAAGTTCGTGGTCGACCGGCGCGTCGTGGAAGGGAAGGGGTCGAAGTCCTTCTTCAGCGCGCAACAGGCGCAGGACGACCCGATTGCGGCCGCCGTCTTCGGACTCGAGGGCGTAGCCAGCGTATTCATGGCCGACGACTTCGTGACCGTCACGAAGAACGCGGACGCGGACTGGTCCGCGCTGCGGCCGGCCGTCGAAGCGGCGATCGCGCGGGCGCTCGCTTGAACCGTACGCTCGCGTTCGCCGTCGCGCTCGCGCTCCTGCCCGCGCACGCCGCCGCGCAGTGCGGTGCGCGCCCCGAACCCTGCGAAGTCGATGCGCCCCGCTGGACCGGCGAGCTCGCCACCCTCGCCGCCAACGCCTTCCTGCACGGCGTCACTTCAGGGACGATTCGCGCGCTGAAGGGCGGTTCCTTCGAGGAGGGGTTCGCGCGTGGCGCACTCGGCGGTGCGGGCGTGTACGCCGGCAAACGCATCGCCGCGCAGCGATTCGATGGCGCCGGCCTGCTCGGCCGCCAGATCGCAGCGGTCGGCGCGTCCGTGACGCGCAATGCGATCGATGGACTCCAGCCGTTGCAGCGCATCGTGCTCCCGGTCGGACCTGCACGCGTCCATCTGCGCGGCACGCACGTCGACGGCGTGACCGTCGATGCGGTCGCCATCGGCTGGATCGCATGGGCCGTTGCCGAAGACGGACTCGACTTCGACTTCGGCAGCACACTGTCCGCGGGCGCACCCGTGTTCCGCACGCGCAATACCGTCCTCTCTTTCGGCGACGACTCCGTTCACGCCGCCGGTGCCACGTCCGCCGGCGTCATCCTCCTCGCCGATGTCCCCGCGTTCGGCGAAACGTTCGAGGAGCGCGCATTCGCGCACGAGCGCGTGCACGTCCTCCAGCAGGATCAGCTCCAGGCCATCTGGCTCGACCCCGCGGAGTCGTGGCTCGCCGCGCGCTGGCAGCCGGCGCGCCACGCGAACCGCTGGCTCGATCTCAACATCTCGACCGAGCTGCTGCGCACCTTCGGACGCTTCTTCCCCGAGCACGCGGAACGACCGTGGGAGCTCGAGTCCATCTTCTTCGCGCGCTGATCGCACCCGCGGCACTCCTGCCGTGCGCGTGCGTCGACTTCGTCGAGCCATCGATTCCCGAGCTCGGCGCGGCCGCCGTGCTGCAGGTCGAAGTCCGCGTCCTCGAGGACGGCGAACTGCAGCTCCAGGCCACGCTCGATCCCGGCCTCGACAGCGCCGGGTTCCGCCGGCGCGTGACCGATCCGGCACTCCGCTTCGATGGACTCCGGTTCGAAGCCACCGACACACTCGCCGGCGGCGTGCTCGTCTGGAACGTCACGACGCAGCTCGACGACAGCGAGGGACCGTTCTCGTTCATCGCACCGGAAATCGCCGGCGCGCGCGCACAGCCCCCCGGCCTCACCTTTGCCGGTTTGCGCTTTATAGAACCCGACACGGTCCTCGCCTTGCCCGGGCAGGACCTGGTGCTTCCTATCGCCACGTCTTCTGGCGACGATTCCGCCGCACGCCGCCAGTGGCGCCTCACGGTGCGCGGCGACAGCACGCTCTTCCTGATCGGCGCCGACGGACCGCCGCCCGATTCGATTCTGGTGCCCGCACGCTACCTTCCCGCGGGCGACACCCTCGATGCGCTGCTGCTCTGGACGGTCGGCGCGCGCGTCGAGCCGCCACCCGGTGATTACGTCGCGCTCGTCAACGGAGACACACGGGCGCGCTGGACGGTGATCGTGGAGGACTCGCTGCCATGAACGATGTGTGGGCCGCACGACGGACGCGCGTGCGCGAACAGATCGGGGACCGCGGCGCACTCGTCGTCGCCGCAGGACCGGAGCTCGGCTTCGGCCGCGACGGCGAGATCCGCTACACGCCCGACCCCGACCTCTACTACCTCTCCGGCTACACCGAGCCGGAGGCGGTCATGGTGCTCGCGCCCGGCGATGCGCCGTTCACCATGTTCGTGCGACCGCGCGACCCCGACCGTGAACTCTGGACCGGTCCGCGCGGCGGTGTCGAGGCCGCGCGCGAACGCTTCGGGGCGGACGCCGCATGGCCGATCGCGGAGCTGCGCGAGAAGCTCCCGAAGCTCCTCACCGAAGCCGACACCATCTTCGCGCGCGTCGGCACCGGCCGCGCCGATGTCGATGCGCTCATCCTCGATGCGCTCGCCGACGGCCGGCGCTCCCGCCCGCGTCGCGGCCGCGGGCCGCACTCGCTCGTGGACTCCGGCACCGTCCTCGACGAGATGCGACTCATCAAGGACGCGACCGAGATCGCGAAGCTGCGCGCGGCCGCACGCCTCACCGTGGACGCGTTCGCGGAAGCGGTCGCGCAGATCCGGCCGGGCGCAGGCGAGTGGGAGGTGGAAGCGTCGCTCGAGTACGCTTTCCGCAAGCGCGGTGCGAGCGGACCGGCGTTCCCGACGATCGTGGCATCCGGACCCAACGCCACCGTGCTGCACTACACGGAGAACGCGCGCGTCATGCAGGCGGGCGAGCTGGTGCTGATCGACGCCGGCGCGCGCCTCGACATGTACTGCGCGGACGTGTCCCGCACGGTGCCCGTGTCGAGCGGCACCGGCGACGCGCAGCGCGCGCTCTACGAAGCCGTGCGCGCGGCCCACGATGCCGCGATCGAGGCCGTCACACCCGGTGCTTCGGCGGCCGCGCCGCAGGAGGCCGCGCAGCGCATCCTGGTTGAAGCGCTCATTGCCATCGGCCTGCTCGTTGGCCCGCTCGACGCGGCGCTCGAGGATGCGGAACGTACGCGCCGGCTGCTGCCGCATCGCGTGTCGCACTGGCTCGGTCTCGAGGTGCACGACCCGGGCGACTACGTGGATGCCGATGGTGCGCCGCGCATCCTCGCCCCCGGGATGGTGCTGACCATCGAACCGGGTGTGTACGTGCCGCCCGACCTCGAGCGCGCACCCGTGGAGCTCCGCGGTACCGGCATCCGGATCGAGGACGACGTGCTCGTCACCGCCGCCGGTGCGGAGGTGCTGACGGCCGGCCTGCCCATCTGACATCGAAACTCTGGACTCCGCCCGCGGCGCGCGTAAGTTGATGCACACGGGCGGCATCGCCGCCCCACGTCCCCTTGCTGCGCCACCCTGCCAGGCGTCGCACGAGGACGGCGCACTCGTGCGCCGTTCGGACTGAGGAGGCAGGACCATGCCAGCACGCGGGAGTCCCTCCGGAGGCGGACCGCTCCGGATCGCCCTGATCTATGCGGTTGCCGCCGGTGCCTGGATCTGGCTGACGGACCTCTTGCTCCTGAGCATGGTCGGCGGCGGCGGGCGCGCCTACTGGCTCTCCCTCACGAAGGGTTTCGCCTTCGTCGTCATCACCGCCGGTCTGCTCTTCCTGCTCATCCGTCACGAATTCCGTTTGCGCGAGTCGACGTACACGCGGCTGCGTGCACTCGTCGCTGCGTCGCCCGTCGCGATCGTCACACTGCGCGACGACGACGTCGGCTTCACGAGCTGGAACGCGGCCGCCGAGGCGCTGTTCGGCTGGGAAGACTCCGACGACCCGAAGGCGAAGCACGCAGCCGCGGGGCAGCTCCGCCGGCTGCTGCATGAGGGTCGGCGCGGTCCCGATGGCAGCATCGACGCCGAGCTGGAGGGCGCGCGCGGCAACCGCGTGCTCGCGCGCGTGTTCGTAAGCCGGCTGGGTGGTGACGAGGGTGCGGACTGGCTCGTCCTCATCGAGGACCGCACAGCGCGCATCGACCTCGAGCGCCAGCTCACGCACGCGCAGAAGATGGAAGCGATCGGCCGACTGGCAGGTGGCATCGCGCACGACTTCAACAACCTCATCACCGTGATGCTCGGGAACGTCGACCTCGCGCTCGAGCAGACCCCGCCGGACGCGCCGATCCGTACGGAGCTCGAGGAGATCCGCCGCACCGGCGAACGTGCGAGCCGGCTCACACGCCAGCTCCTGCTCGTCGGCCGGCGCAGTCCCGAGAAGCCCGTGCCGCTCGACATCAATGAGGTCGTGCGCTCCGTGCTCGCGATGCTCGAGCGCATCATCGGTGAGGACGTGCGCCTGCACGTGGATCTCGCGGATCACATCCCGCGCGTGCGTGCGGATCACGGACAGCTCGAGCAGGTGCTGCTCAACCTCGCCGTCAACGCACGCGACGCGATGCCCGGCGGCGGCACACTCCAGATCGCAACCGCGCGCCTCGCGGATCACATGGCGGCGGCGGACCTGCCGCCCGATGCCGATCCCGGGGAGTACGTGATCCTCGCCGTCACCGACACCGGCCAGGGAATGGATGCGGAAACGCAGGCGCGCGCGTTCGAGCCGTTCTTCACGACGAAGCCGGAAGGGAAGGGCACGGGTCTGGGGCTCGCGAGCGTGTACGGCATCGTGCGCAGCTCCGGCGGCCATGTGACGCTCCGCAGCAAGCCCGGCCGCGGCACCTCGGTCCGCATCTATCTCCCCACCTCGGAAGCCGATTGAGCTTGCCACGCCGCACCCGCGGCGTTACCATGGAAGGACAGTGAAGGACGGCGGATGGATTTGCAGGCCGCTTGCTACCGCCGGGTGGTCATGCCACCGAAACAAAAGCCTAAAGTGCCGGACCGACAGTCGTGACAGGTGCCGCTCCACCGTGGCACACACGCCGGCCCCGCACTCCCTGGGTAGAGCGGGGCCTTTCTGCATCCGGGAGTCATGAGCATTTCGCCTTACCTCGAGCGACTGCGCGAACGCGTCCTCGTCTTCGATGGCGCGATGGGTACGAGCATCCAGTCGCTCAACCTCTCCGCCGCCGACTTCGGCGGGCCCGGCCTCGAGGGCTGCAACGACCACCTCGTGCTGTCGCGGCCCGACGCCATCGAAACGATCCACGCGTCGTTCCTCGAAGCCGGCTGCGACGTACTCGAGACCAACACCTTCCGCGCGAACCGCCTCACGATGCGGGAGTACGGACTCGAGGACCGCATCCTCGAGCTGAACCGCGCGGCCGCCAGTCTCGCGCGACGCGTGGCGGACCGTTTCGATGGGACGCGCTTCGTCGCCGGCAGCATCGGCCCCAGCGGCTACCTGCCGAGCACCTCGGATCCCGCACTCGGCAGCATGACGTTCGCCGAGCTGGAAGACGTGTTCGCCGAGCAGGCGCGCGGCCTGATCGAGGGCGGCGTGGATGTGCTGCTCATCGAGACCAGCCAGGACCTGCTCGAGGTGCGCGCCGCCATCGCCGGCTGCCGCCGCGCCATGAACGAGGCGCGCACCCGCCTTCCCATCCAGGCGCAGATCACACTCGATACATCCGGCCGCATGCTGCTCGGCACCGACATCGCCGCAGCGCTCACGACCATCGAGGCAATGCGCGCCGACCTCGTCGGCCTCAACTGCTCGACGGGCCCCGAGCACATGCGACAGCCGGTGCAGTACCTGGTCGAGAACGCGCGCATCCCGGTGTCCGTGATTCCGAACGCCGGCATCCCGCACAACGCGGGCGGCGAGGCCGTGTATCCGCTGTCCGCGAGCGAGCTGGCTGCGGCACACGAGGAGTTCGTCACGCGCTTCGGCGTGGCCGTCGTCGGCGGCTGCTGCGGCACCACGCCGGAACACATCCGCGCGGTCGTTGAACGTGTTGGCGGACGCGCACCGCTGCGCCGCGATGTGCAGTCGCCGCCGCGCGTGGCCAGCGCAATGACGGCGTTCGACATGCAGCAGATCCCCGCGCCCACGCTCATCGGCGAGCGCGTGAACGCACAGGGATCGCGCGCGGTCAAGCGCTTCCTGCTGGAGGACGACTACGAGGGCGTGGTCACCGTCGGCCGCACGCAGGTCGAGGGCGGCGCACATCTGCTCGATGTGTGCGTCGCACTCACGGAGCGTGCCGACGAGGCCGAGCAGATGCGACGCCTCGTCAAGCTCCTCGCCCAGGGCGTCGAAGCGCCGCTCGTCATCGACACCACCGAAGCGGATGTGGTACGCGCGGCGCTGGAGCAGTATCCCGGCCGCGCGGTCGTGAACTCGATCAACCTCGAGAACGGCCGCGAACGCATTGACACCGTGGTGCCGCTCGTCGCCGCACACGGCGCGGCCGTGGTCGCGCTCACGATCGACGAGCAGGGGATGGCGAAGACCGCGGACCGCAAGGTCGAGGTCGCGCGCCGCATCCACGACATCGTCACCCAGGAGTACGGCCTCGCGCCGCACGACCTGATCTTCGACGACCTCACCTTCACGCTCGCAACCGGCGACGCCGAGTTCCGGCGCAGCGCGATCGAGACTATTGACGGGATCCGCCGCATCAAGGCCGAGCTGCCCGGCGTGCTCACGAGCCTGGGCGTGTCGAACGTCTCGTTCGGCCTGGGCCCTGCCGCGCGCGCGGTGCTCAACTCCGTGTTCCTGCACCACTGCGTGCAGGCCGGCCTCGACATGGCCATCGTCAATCCCGCGCACGTCAAGCCGTACGCCGAGATCGACGAAGAGCAGCGCGCGCTCGCGGATGACCTGATCTTCGATCGCCGCGAAGATGCACTCCCGCGCTTCATCGCGTACTTCGAGGCACACACCGTCGAGCAGGAGAGCGCTGCGGATCCCACGGAGGGCATGACGCCCGCCGAGGCCATCCACTGGAAGATCCTGCATAGGAAGAAGGAAGGCATCGAAGGCCTCGTCGACCTGGCGGTCGCAGAGGCCGAGTCGAGAGTCGAGAGTCGGGAGTCGGGAGCAGGGGAGATCCGGGAACCCGCAGCTGCTCGGCTCTCGACTCTCGACTCCCGACTCTCGACTCCTGCCGGGCGGCGGCACGAAGCGGGGGTGTGGGTCCTCAACAACGTGCTGCTCCCCGCGATGAAGGAAGTCGGCGACAAGTTCGGCGCCGGCGAACTGATCCTCCCCTTCGTCCTCCAGAGCGCCGAGGTGATGAAGCGCGCGGTCGCGCAGCTCGAGACGCACCTCGAGAAGGTGGAGGGTCAGTCGAAGGGTGTGGTCGTGCTGGCCACCGTGTTCGGCGACGTGCACGACATCGGCAAAAACCTCGTGCACACGATCCTCGAGAACAACGGCTACACCGTGCACGACCTCGGCAAGCAGGTGCCGGTCAACACCATCCTCGAGAAGGCCGTCGAAGTGAACGCGGATGCCATCGGCCTCTCGGCGTTGCTCGTGTCCACGTCGAAGCAGATGCCCGCGTGCGTGCGCGAACTGAACGCGCGTTCGCTGTCGTTCCCCGTGCTGTGCGGCGGTGCCGCGATCAATCCGTCGTTCGTACGTACGGCCGCGGTGCTCGAGGACGAGCACGTCTACGAGCACGGCGTGTTCTACTGCAAGGACGCGTTCGAAGGGCTGTCCTTCGTCGAAGCGCTCGTGGATCCGTCACGCCGGCCTTCACTCCTCGAGGAACGGCGCACCGAGATCGTGCAGGGCATCGCGCGTCGCGCGGAGCTCCAGGCTTCCGCCGTCCGGCCGTCGACCCCCGCACCCGCACCCGCGCGCGACGTCGACATCCCGGCCGCACCCTTCTTCGGTGTGAAGACGCTCGAGCGTCTGCCCATCACGGAGCTGATCGAGCTGATCGACCTGAATACGCTCTATCGCCTGCACTGGGGCGCGAAGAACGCGAAAGGCGAGGCGTGGGAGCGGCTGGTGAAGGAGGAGTTCGAGCCGCGGCTGGCGCGGTACGCCGCCGAGGCACGCGCCGGCGGCTGGCTCGCGCCGCGCGCCACCTACGGCTTCTTCCCCGCCACGGCCGAAGGCGACGACCTCGTGATCCACGATCCCGGCAACGCCGAACGCGAGCTGGAGCGATTCCACTTCCCGCGCCAGCAGGACCGCGATCGCCTCTGTCTCTCGGACTACTTCGCACCCGCCGGCAACGGCCGCCGCGATGTCGTCGCGCTCCAGGTCATCACCGTCGGTGATGCACTGCTCGAGCGCTCCGAGAAGCTCATGAAGGAAGGCGACTACTCGGAGGGCTACTACCTGCACGGCTTCGGCGTCCGCCTCGCCGAGGCCGGCGCCGAGTGGCTGCACCGCCACATCCGCCGCGAGCTCGGACTCCCGCCGGACCGCGGACTCCGCTACTCATGGGGCTATCCCGCGTGCCCCGACCACACGCAGCACGAGATCGTGTTCCGGCTGCTGCCGGCGCGTGAACGGCTTGGAATGGATGTCACGTCCGCCGGCGCGCTCGTACCTGAGTTGAGCACGGCTGCGCTGGTCGTTCACCATCCCGGGGCGAAGTATTTCAGTGTTTAGAACTTCCGGGTCTGGGGTCTGGAGTCTGGGGTCTGGTGTATGGTTCTGGACTCATCCAGCTATCGCGTTCTTCGATGACGTGTGGTCTGGTCAGGGAACGAACGGTCACCAGGGGGGCGCATGGGTGAGTTCCCGCACCAGAAGCTGAGAGTGTATGGCGACGCTGTGCGCTTCGCCGCGGACGTCTACGCCGCGACAGCGAGCCTTCCCCACCGCTGTCGCCCTATGTCGGACCAGTTGTTCCGCGCGGCGACGTCGATCGCCCTGAACATCGCCGAGGGTGCTGCCGAATGGCGGCCGGCGGAGCAAGCGCGCTTCTATCGCATGTCGCGACGCTCCGCTGCTGAGTCGGCGGCTGCGGCGGACATCCTCCTGCGGATCGGTGTCGCAAACGACCCGCGCCTGATGGATCTAAGCGTCCGGGCCGCCAGCATGGCTGCACGTCTGACCCGGCTGATTCATTACGTCGAGACGCGCAGGTCGTCCGGGCGACGGAGTCGTAAACCAGACTCCAGACTCCAGACCCCAGACTCCAGACCCTGAAGCGGATGCCCACCTTCCTCGACTACCTCAACGATGACCGGCCCCATCTCTTCGATGGCGCCATGGGCACGATGCTCTACCAGAAGGGCATCTTCATCAACCGCTGCTACGACGAGCTGTGCCTGCGCGAGGCGGACATCGTGCGCGACGTGCATCGAGCGTACGTGAAGGCGGGCGCGGAGATCCTCGAGACGAACAGCTTCGGTGCGAACCGCGTGAAGCTCGCGGACTACGGCCTGGAGTCGCAGGTCGCGGCGATCAACGAGGCCGCCGCGAAGCTGGCGCGCGAAGCCGCGGGCGGCGATGTACTCGTCGCCGGCGCCATCGGGCCACTGGGAATACGCATCGAACCGTACGGGCCGACGTCGCTCGATGAGGCGCGTGCGATATTCCGCGAGCAGGCGGAGGCGCTGCTCGCGGGCGGCGCGGACTTCATCCTGCTCGAGACGTTCGCGGACCTGCCCGAGATCCGGCAGGCGCTGCTCGGCGTGCGCGATGCGGGCGCGCCGGCCGTGCTCTGCCAGATGACCGTGCTCGAGGACGGCGAGACCGCGTATGGCACCACGCCGGAGGTCATTGCTGCTCGGCTCGATGAATGGGGCGCGGATGCGATCGGCCTCAACTGCTCGGTCGGACCCGCGGGCATCCTGTCCGCGCTCGAGCGCATGGCTGGCGCGACCGACAGGAAACTCTCCGCGCAGCCCAACGCGGGACTGCCGCGCGAGATCCACGGGCGCAAGATGTACATGGCGTCGCCCGAGTACATGGGGAAATACGCGCGCCGACTCATTCAGGCCGGCGCGAAGTTCGTCGGCGGCTGCTGCGGTACCACGCCCGACCACATCCGAAGGATCGCCGAGGCGGTGTACTCGATCGCGCCGCGACGCCGCCTCGTTCCCGTCGACACCGCGGCGCTCGACTCGGTGCAGGCCGTCGCTGCGACGCCGCTCGCCGAACGTTCGAACTGGGGCCGCAAGCTCGCGTCGGGAGAGTTCGTCACCACGGTCGAGATCGTGCCGCCGCGCGGCATCTCGCCCGAGAAGATGCTCGCGGGTGTGCGCCTCCTGAAGCGCGCGGGACTCGACGCCGTGAACGTGCCCGACGGCCCGCGTGCGCAGATGCGCATGGGTGTGCTGCCGACCGCCGTGCTCGTCGAGCAGATCGTCGGGATCGAAACCGTCGTGCACTATTGCTGCCGCGACCGCAACCTGCTCGGCATGCTGTCCGACCTGCTCGGCGCGCACGCACTCGGTCTGCGCAACCTGCTGCTCATTACCGGCGATCCGCCGCGCATGGGGCCGTATCCCGACGCGACCGCCGTCTTCGACATCGATTCGATCGGTCTCGCCAACCTCGTCACGCGTCTGAACCACGGCCTCGATCCCGGCGGCAACCCGATCGGCGACCCGACGTCGTTCACGATCGGCGTCGGCGTGAATCCCGGCGCCAGCGATCTCGATTACGAGCTCAACCGCTTCTACTGGAAGGTCGAGGCCGGCGCCGAGTACGCGATCACACAGCCCGTGTTCGATCCGGAGCAGCTCCTGCGCTTCATCGACGAGATCCGACGCCGGGACGTGTGGATCCCGATCGTCGCGGGCATCTGGCCGCTTGTTTCTGCGCGCAACGCCGAGTTTCTCGCCAACGAAGTGCCCGGCGTGGTCGTGCCGCCGGCCATCGTCGAACGCATGCAGCACGCGAGCGCGCAGGGCAGGGAGCACGCGCTCCGGGAGGGACTCGCCATCGCGCGCGAGATGCTGGCGACGATCCGGCCGCACGTGCAGGGTGTCCAGGTCAGCGCCCCGTTCGGCAAGGTCCCGTTCGCGCTCGAGGTGTTCGACGGCATCGAAAGCATCGACCCTACACCGGCGGCCGAAGAGCTACACGCGGACGAACACTTCGGCTTCGATCCGCCCGCGCGCGGGCCGCTCCCGGCCTGAGTCTGCCGACCTCCTGAAACGCTACGGCCCCCGACGACCAATAGGAGGTAGGGCCCCCGCGCAGCCACCAATGCGCGGGAATGACTCGCTCACAGGAGGGATGTATGCTGCGTGCAACCGTGTCCGCCGCCATTCTCGCGCTGTCGCCGCTCGTGTGTTTCGCGCAGGCACCGGCGCCGGGCGACGTTCTCGCCGCCAACCTCGACGACGGCTCGGTCTCGTGGTTCGACGGAACGACCGGTGCGTTCCGCGGCCACTTCGTACCGTCCGGCGCGGGCGGCCTGGCGGGAGCCACCGGCATCGCGTTCGGACCGGATGGCGACCTGTACGTCGGCAGCAGCGCCACCGATCAGGTGCTGCGCTACGACGGCCGCACGGGTGAGTTCCGCGGCGCGTTCGTGGATCGTGGACAGATCGGCGGTCCGTTCTCGCTGATCTTCGGGCCCGACGGCGACCTGTACGTGAGTTCGTCGCAGCGGCACCAGGTGCTGCGCTTCGATGGCGAATCGGGAGCGTACGAGGGCGTGGCGGCAGCGGACTCCACGCTCGGTCTGCCGATCGGTCTCCGCTTCGGGCCGGACGGATTCCTGTACGTCGCGAACGCGCAGGGCAGTTCAGTCGATCGCTACGACGCCGCCTCCGGCCGGCTCCTGGCGCGCGTTGCCACCGGTGTCCGGTTCGCATCCGACGTCGCGTTCGGACCGGACGGCCAGCTCTACGTCAGCAGCGCCGCCGCGTTCGCCGTACTGCGCTTCGATCCCGGCACCGGTGCAATGGCCGACACGGCCGCGGCCCTCCCGGGCGGCGGCGTTCCCGTCGGCCTCGCCTTCGTAGCCGATGGGCGTCTCTTCATCTCGGACTTCAGACGGAGCCGGCTGTTCGTGCTGGAGCCGGGATCGACCGAGCCACGACTCCTGGCGTCCGAGGGCATGGCGGGGCCTGAGAACATCGTCGTCGTGCCTGCACCTTCGCGCGCGCAGGACGGAGGCCCTAACATTCCCGCGTCGGGAATCCAGCGACCAGACTCGGAACACGAATGGAGATCGCGAAGGGCCACGGACTCGGGAACGACTATCTCGTCGTAGAGACGCCCACGCTCCCGTTCGAGCTCACGCCCGCACGCATCATCGCGATCTGCGACCGGCACACCGGACTGGGTTCGGACGGCATCCTGATCGCGGATGTGGCTCGGCGAAGCGTCGCAGGTGAACGCGAGTTCGGGCTGCGCATCTGGAATCCCGACGGCACGGAGGCGGAGAAGAGCGGCAACGGCCTGCGCATCTTCGCAGCATGGCTGCACGCACACGGCCACGTCGGCGATGAATGGTTCGGCGTCCGACTCGTGAAGGATCGCGTGCGCATGCGCGTCGAGTCCGCGTCCGGCACGGGCATCGTCGAAGTGCGCGTCGAGATCGGACGCACCACGTTCCGCGGCGCGGACGTCGGCTTCGTCCCGCAGGCGGACGAAGCGCTCGGCGTGCGGCTCGATCTCGGTGATGCGGGCACCGCGGAGATCACGACGGTCTCACTCTCCAACCCGCACTGCGTCGTCTTCGTAGACGCACTCGAGCGACGCGACTTCCTCACCCGCGCGCCGCGCCTCTGCACCCACGAGGCCTTCGCCGCGGGAACGAACGTGCAGTTCGCGCGCGTCGCCGGGCCGCGCCTGCTCGAGGCATGGATCTGGGAGCGCGGTGCGGGCGAGACGCTCGCATCCGGATCCAGCTCCTGCGCCGTCGCCGCCGCGGCCGTGCGCCGCGGATTCGTTCAGCCCGGCACGTTCGAGGTGCGCATGCCCGGCGGCAGCACCGAAGTCACCGTCGGCGACGACTTCGCGATCGTGCTGCGCGGCCCGGCCCGCATGGTCTACTCGGCTACGCTCGATCCGGGCTGGCTGGCCGAGCTCACTGCGCGGGCCTGATTCCGGGCGCCCGATACCGCCGATATCCCACGAGAACGACCGCCGTAGCCAGGCCGCCGGCGATCAGGCTGAAGTCCTCGTACATGCCGAGCCCGAGCGCTGCGGAGAATCCGATCAGCGTCCACACCAGCGGCACGACGAACAGTACCGGCCTGAGCGGTCGCACCCACAGCAGCACACCCAGCGTGTAGAGCGTCGTCGGACACGGCAATCCGAACGTCGGCTGCTCCGGATACCGGTGGCCCGCGATGTACGCGAGTGCCGGGTAGATCAGCAGCGCGAATACGACCAGCGCGATCCCCACCTTCGTCGGCTGGTCGCCGATCGGCCGCACGGCCACCCAGCCACGCAGTGCAGTGAGCAGCAGCAGCACACCCTGCACGATGAACAGTGCAGCGAAGAACGACGCGGCCGGGTTGATCGCGCGGAAGAAGCCGGCGTGATAGACGATCCCCATCCACAGCCACAGGAAGCCGAGCAGCAACAGTGTCGGGCGGGATCCGCGCTCCGGGTTCCGCCAAGCGCCGATCGCTGCCCCGACCGCAGCGAACAGGAATGCGACCGGCAGCGGCCACACGGCCTCGTTGTAGCGGGCGAAAACGGCGAGGAACTCCGCCGCGGAGAATGGAAGCTCCATGACACACCTCCCGAAGTGTCACTCGGAAGGTGTCGCTTGCCTCCGGCTGGAGCAGCCAGAGATTTCACGAGTTTTCGGTGGTGAATCGGACTACAACGTCCGGCTTCGTTACCGGCGCTTCGAAAGGACGATGTGCGTAACGCCGGGGCTCGGTATGTGCTCCGTGACCTCGTAGCCCAGGGCCGGCAGGTCGAGCCCGCCGAACAGATGTTCGCCCGATCCGAGCAGTCGCGGTGCAATGGCCACGTGCAGTTCGTCGATGAGGCCGACCTCGAGATACTGCCGCACCGTCGAGACGCCGCCGCCGATCTCCACGTCCTTCCCGGCCGCGGCTTTCTTCGCGCGGTCCATCGCCTCGTGGATGCCACCCGTGACGAAGTGGAAGACCGTGCCGCCCTCCATCTCGGCGGGCGGGCGCTCGTGATGCGTCAGCACGAACACGGGCCCGTGATACGGCGGATTCTTCCCCCACCACCCGCGCCAGGAATCGTCCGGCCATGGTCCGCGGACCGGGCCGAACATGTTGCGGCCCATGATCCACGCACCGACGCCCACGCCGAACCGCTTCGCGAAATCGTCATCGACGCCGGTGGTGCCGCCTTCCTTCCCACCCATTCGCTGGAAGGTGCGCGTCGTCACGTACCAGTCGTGCAGCTCTTCGCCACCCACGCCGAGCGGCTCCTCGCGAGTCTGGTTCGGGCCGGCGCCGTAGCCATCGAGTGAGATCGTGAAGTTGTGCACACGTACGCGAGTCATTTTCCGCATTTGTCGGGCTACGTTCGGACGCGGACGATCAGCACGAATCCGGCCAGGAGGAAGAGTCCGTTCGGGATCCAGGCCGCGGCAAGCGGTGGCAGCATGCCGGCGCCGCCGAACGCGCCGGATATGCGGAACAGCATCAGGTAGAGGATCGTCACGCCGAGCGATACGCCGATGCCGAACGCGGGCCCGCCGCGCGACGTGCTGTTGGCGAGCGGTGCGCCGAACAGGATGATGATGAGCGTGGCGACCGGCAGTGCGATCTTCTGAGCCAGCTCGACCTCGAGTTTCAGCGGCTCGCCGCCGGAGCGTCGCAGGTTGTCGATGAAGCGCGCCAGCTCGGCGTAGCGCATCTCCTCCGGATCCTTCTGCTCGTCCAGCAGCGCATCGGGCGGTTCGTAGAAGCCGGGGATCAGGGATGCGAAGCGGTAGAGACGTTCGCCGCCCTCGGGCGGGAAGGTGCGGTGCCAGCCGTCGCTGAGTATCCAGCCCTGCGCGGGATCCCAGTCGGCGCGCGGCGCAACGATGTGCACCGTCGGCACCTCCTCGCCGTCCCCCTCACGCTCGACCGCCACGTTGAACATGCGGCCGGGCCCCGCCTCCAGGCGGCGGATCGACCAGACGTATCCGCTCTCCGCGCGGAACACGAAGTCGGTGCGTGAATCATAGTAGACTTCGCGGTCGCTGCGGCTGCTGTCCATCAGCTCGCGCCGCTCCGCGAGCGTGACGGGCACGAGCTCCGACAGGAAGAGACCCACAGCCGTGAGCAGGATCCCGAGCACGGGCAGGACGGCGAGCGCGCGCCAGAAGCTGATACCGCCGGCCTTCGCGGCGGTCAGCTCGGAGTGCCGGCTCATCGAGCTGACCGTGAACACCGTCGCAATCAGCGATGCGATCGGGAACGACCAGAGCACGAAGAGCGGAAACTGATAGATGTACGACAGCACGATGTGCAGACCGGGGATCTGCCGCTCCGTGAACGTGTCGAGGTTGTCGGTCAGGTCACCGAGCACGAAGAGGAGGGGCGCGCCGATCGCGAAGAGGGCGAACAGGCGCAGGAACTCGCGTGCAACGAATCGGTCGAGAATGCGCATCGTCACGCCTTACGCGCCTGGAGCGCACGCCGCCTGCGGAACGGCCGGGTGACGAAGCGGCGGACCGTGAACCACAGGTCGTCCCACCCGCCGCCGCGGGTGGTCGCGGTCTCCGTGCCGATGCGCGCCAGTCCCCAGAGCGACAGCACGAAGAACACCACGTTGGGCGCCCACGGTCCCACCAGCGGCGAGATGATGCCGCGGTCACCCAGCGACTCGCCGCCGATCAGCGACATGTAGTAGACGCCGAACACGAAGAGGGAGATGGCGATCACCATGCCGACACCACCGCGCGGGAAGCGTACGGCGATCGGCGCACCGATCAACACGAAGATGATGCACGCCACGGGGATCGCGTACTTCTTCTGATACTCGATGATGTTTCGGTTCGCGCGCTCCTCGAGCGTCTGCTCCCGGTTGCGCAGCACCTCGAGGCGGCGCAGCGCGTCCATCACCAGTTCGTCGTCGGTCATTACTCGCTGCTGCAGGCGACGTCCGCCCGGCAGCAATCCAAGTCCCGCCTCACGCACCGGCAGCGGCACGCCCGTGTCGCTCAGTATCGGCGGCGCGGCCGGTCCTTCGAGGGCACGCGTGACGATGCGTTCGCTCAGCGCGCGCGCCTCGGCGTGCACTTCCGCCAGCTCCATGCGCGCGGTGTCCACCTGCGCCTGCAGCATCGCCAGCGACATCTCGCGGTCGCTGCGGAACGACTCCTGGACCCGCTGGAGCTCCGTGCCCACGCCCGCGAGCATGATCATGTCCTGCTTGAAGAACGTGCGCTGGAATGCGGACGGATCCTGGATCTCGGTTTCGTGCACGAACCCGTCGTACAGCACGAGGAACAGATCCGTACGGGCCTGGTTAAAAGCCATCCGACCGCTGTCCGCGTACACGGACCGCAGCTGATTGCCCGCGCTCAGGTCGTAGATCACCACATCGAACAGCCGGTTCGTGGCGGGGTCGACGCGGGCCGACTGGAGGTAGTAGCGGGTGGCCAGATCCGTCGTCCGGATCTGGTTGATGACCTGCTCCTCCAGCGTCAGCGTGGGGCTCTTCCTGTTGATGTCCGTGAGCCGATTCTTCAGGGCGTGGTTGGTCTCCGGCAGAATGCGGTCGTTGAACCAGACCATGAAGGTCGCCAGCACCACGGCCGCGAGCACGAGTGGGATCATCAGCCGCAGCAGATTGATGCCCGACCCTTTCAGCGCCGTGATTTCGTTGTCCGCCGCGAGCTGGCTGAACGCGAACAGCACCGCGACGAGCACCGCCATCGGCAGCGTCAGGGCGATGATGTGCGGCAGGGACAGCGCCAGCACCTCGGTGATCACACCGGCTGGCAGCCCCTTGCCCGCCAGGTCCTCGAAACGACGGTACACCGCGTTGATGAAGAGTAGAGCCGTCAGAATGCTGAGGGCGAACAGAAAGGGCCCGGCGTGGGCGCGCAGAAGATATCGCGTCAGGATTCGCATCGTCGCGCAGTGAATATACCGGGGCGGCGGGCGGGTTCCCCGCCCGCCGATGAATCGGGCGACACGCGGCGGGCGACGAACGGCGGACGACTTGGGGCGGGCGACCAACGGCGGGCGACTTGGGGCGGGTACGTGAGGCGGGACGGAAACCAGACTCCAGTCCCCAGACTCCAGACCCCAGACTCCAGACCCCAGACCCCAGACTCCAGACCCCAGACTCCAGAAACGAAGGGCCGCAGACCCCTATGGGTTGGCCTAACTCCTTTATATACTAGATGATTCCAAGCTTACACTCCCTCCAGGGTGGCAATCTGGTCTGGCGCCGATCCACGCTCGAGAAGGCCGCGTGGCTCGCCGCGTTGCTGCTGATGGCGGCGCCGGCGGCGGGGCAGGAGCGCGCGCCGGCGGACAGCACACGCACCGTTCCGCTCGGGCTCGGGCGCGCGCCGCTGCTGGTTCCCGTCCAGTTCCGCCTCACCGTTCCCGAAGATCTCGCGCGGCTGACGACCCCGTGGGAGGAGTACGTCGCCCAGTGGCGGTCGGCGCTCGAGACGAGGCTGGCGGCGGCGGAGAAGGAGGGGTTGAAGCGGGAGCCTGCGGCACCACGCGTCGCATTGCAGCCGGTGCCGGAGCCGGCGCTGGAGCCCGCGGCCGACACGGTGGCGTACCTGCCGATGCCCGTCCAGCGGGACACGGGCCTGGCTCAGCCGGGTCTCCTGGGCGGCACGGTCGGGCGGCACGCGGACCTGGCGCTGAGTGTCACGGGCCGCGGCGACCTCGGCGGCTCATGGACGCGCTACGAACCGTGCGACCCCAGCCTTTACTTCAACTGCAACCCGAGTCTCTTCCCGCGCCTCAAGCCGGACGTGCAGTTCAAGGTCGGTGTGGCCGGTACGATCTCCGAGCGCATCCACGTCGATGTGGACTACGACCAGGCGCGCGAAGACTTCACCGCAGCCAACAACATCAACCTGTACTACCAGGGCTTCGCGGATGAAGTCCTCCAGCGCGTCGAGGTCGGCGACGTCGCACTGCAGCTGCCGCAGTCGCGCTTCCTGACACAGGGTGTGCCCGCGGGCAACTTCGGCCTGACTGCGGCCGGGCAGATCGGGCCGATCGAGTTCCAGACGGTATGGGCGCAGCAGAAGGGTGATGTCTCTACGCGCGAATTCGTGCTGGGCGGCGGCACGGGCGGCGGCCTCGAGCAGGACGCATCGATTGTCCTCGACGACGGTGACTACGCGGGCGGGCAGTTCTTCTTCCTCACGCATCCGGACAGCCTGACGGGCGCGCCGCACATCGACGTGCTCGCGCTCACCGCATCGGCTGCACCCGTTACACTGCGTCCCGAGCAGGGCGGCAACATCGAGGTATACCGCGACGAGCGGCTCTCGCCTGCAACAGCCGGTGGCCAGGGCCAGCTCGGTCTCTTCCTCGCCGAGGCCATCGCCGATGACGGCGTGCAGCGTCACAGCGGGCAGTTCCGCCGGCTCACGCCGGGGCAGGACTACATGGTGCACGCGAGCGGCCTCTGGATCGTCCTGCGCGCGCCGCTGCGTTCGGACGAAGCGCTCGCGGTTTCGTATCGCACCGAATCGGGAGACACGGTCGGGACGCTGAATGCGGAGACGTCGCCGGCAGGTGTGACGCCGGTACTGCGACTCCTCCGCAGTCCCGCGGCCACGCATCAGCCGGGCGCGGCCACGTGGGACTACGAGATGCATCAGGTCTACCGCGTGGATGGCGGCACGGGCGTCGAGGCGTCGACGGTCGAGCTGGCGATCTCGCTCGGCGAGCTCACGGGCGGCCGTACGTTCGTCGACGTGAACGGCAAGCAGGTTTCCTTCCTGCGTCTGTTCGGCACCGATGAGGATGCGCCCGCGGACCTGCTCGATCAGGCGCACGTCTATCAGCCCGCGCGCGACGATCTCTCGGGCACCCCGATCGCCGGCACGTTCGTGATCTTCCCGACGCTCCGGCCATTCGCCACTCCGCCGCCCGTGCCGAGCGAGGGACTGTCCGCCGATGATGCGCTCGCCGCGCTCGGGCCCGACGCGAATCCGCGCATCTACGACGAGCCGGACCCCGTCGCGCGCGAGAGTGCGGGCCGTTTCCGTCTCAACTTCACGTACCGCCTGCGTGCGGACGGTCTCGTGTCGAGCTTCAGCCTCGGCGCACTCGGCATCCGTGAGGGCAGTGAGCAGCTCACGTTCGGCGGCCGCCGCCTCGAGCGGAACCTGGACTACCAGATCGACTACGAGCTGGGCCAGGTCACACTGCTCGATCCGCAGGGACTCTTCGGTCCGAATCCGTCGGCGCAGCTGCGCGCCACCTGGGAGCAGCGCTCGCTGTTCGAGATCGCGCCTACGAGCGTGTACGGCCTCAGCACGCGCTACCGCCTTGGCGAGCGCGGCGCGATCAACCTCGTCGGCTTGTATCAGGCGGAGAAGACGCTGTACAACCGGCCGCAGCTCGGCGTCGAGCCCGCAGCGATCTTCCTGGGCGGCGCGAGCGCGAACCTCGATCTCGGCGGTGGTGTGCTCGATGCGCTCACGGATCGCATCCCGGGCATGCGCCGCGAGCGGGACTCGCGCATCTCGCTGAACGGCGAGGTCGCGCTGTCGATGCCGAATCCGAACCGCCGCGGCGACGCGTACCTCGACGACTTCGAGTCGACGGACGACCTGCCGATCGAAGTGCGCCGCCAGGTGTGGCGCCTCGGTTCGCGACCCGAGACGACCGAAGGCGCGATGGAGATCCTGCCGCTCAGTCCGAGCGCTGCGGATGCGGCGCCGCTCGTCTGGCAGCACGACATCCTCGTCGATGGCGGCGTGATCGGTACCGTCCTTCCGCAGCGCGACATCGACCGGCGCATCAACGTGGCCGGTGCACAGCTTCCCGAAGCCGTGATGTGGCTCACGTTCGGAGAACAGGGCATACCCGAAGCCGAGCGTCGCTGGCGTTCGATCACGACCGTGCTGTCCACCACCGGCCGCGACCTGTCGCGCAGCGAGTACCTCGAGTTCTACGTCGCCGCGGGCGGGCCCGAACCGATGGGCCTCGTCTTCGACATCGGTGTGGTCGGCGAAGACGCGTTCTACGTGGATTCGCTGGGGAACACGAACGGCACATACCAGACCGACGGCCGGCCGTGGGGCCTCGGCGTTCTCGACGAGGAAGCGCGCCTCGCCGAACGCGAGGTGTGGGGCACGCCGCTCGATCAGCGCGGGCTGTGGGATCAGCCGTGTCAGGCGGAGCCGCTGCAGGCGTATCCGCTCGGGGACCCGCGCTCGAACTGCGCGCGCGGCAACGGCATCCCCGACACCGAGGACCTCGACGGCAACGGCGTGCTCGACGCGGCCGATGGCGCATACTTCCGTTACGTCGTCCGCCTCGACCAGCTCTCGCCGTACCTCGTGCGTGATACGGCGGCGACGGGGACGGCCTACCGCCTGTACCGGATCCCGCTGCGCGGCGCGGCAGGGATCCCGGTGAACGGCGCATCGGAAGCGACGTGGCGTTTCGTCAAACACCTGCGCATCACGATCGCGGGTGAGCCCGCGGGCGTGAAGCAGATGGTGCTCGCGCGCATGCGCATCGTCGGCTCGCGCTGGACGAAGCGCGACATCCACGGCATCCAGCGCGGCCTGCTCGAAGCCGCGCCCGGTCTCGGCGCCACGACTGCGGAGTTCCAGGTCGGACCGGTCAGCCGGCTCACCGATGGCGCCATATACACGCCGCCGCCGGGCGTGCGCGACGAGGTGCAGGATCCGAGCGCGCAGTTCGGGCCCGGTGGCATCGAGTTCAACGAGAAGTCCCTGCGCATGACATACCAGGCGCTCGAACCGGGCGACCGCGCCGAGATCTTCTACAGGTATCCGCAGCAGCCGCGGAATTTCCTCACGTACAGACAGATCCGGCTGTGGGCGCTCGCGAAGCAGGGAAGCTGGGGCCCGTCCGGCGACGAGCGTCTGCTCATCCGCCTCGGCACCGACGCGCGCAACTACTACCTCTACCAGACGCGCCTGCACGAAGCGATCGGCGACCGCTCGGCCGTCGACGCGGACTGGCGCCCCGAGCTCGTGATCGACTTCGGACCGTGGATGGAGCTGAAGGCGGAGGCGGAGCAGCGACTCGTTGCGCGCGGCAGCGGCGTCATCGGCCAGGACACGCTCTGGAGTGCGGACAGCACCTACGCGATCGTCTTCGAGGATCGCGCGCGCGCGCCCAACCTGGCCTCCATCCGCGAACTCAGCTTCGCCGTGTACAACGGCGGCGGGCTGCCGACATCGGGCGAGGTGTGGATCGATGAGATGCGGCTGGGTGCCGCATTCAACGATCCGGGTGTCGCGACGAACCTGAACCTCACGGTCACCGGCGACTTCCTGAGCGGCACCGTGAGCTACACGAACCGCGGTCCCGTCTTCCGCCAGCTCAACGAGGATCCGTCGTACCGCTCATCGGGCGACCTCGCGATCAACACGCGTGCACAGCTCGATCGTGTGCTGCCGGCGACGTGGGGGCTCGATGTCCCGGTGACACTGACACACACGGCGTCGGGGACCGATCCCATGTTCCTCGAGGGAAGCGACGTGCGCGCGGACCGGCTGGACGGCCTGCGCGAGACGGGATCGGGGAACACCCGCGTCGCCGTGCGTGTCGCGAAGCGGACGCCGAGCGCGAATCCGCTGCTCGGTCTGCTCATCGACGGGCTCTCGTTGCGCGCGGGTTACAGTGCATCGCACACGAACACGATCACATCGCAGTCGGACGGGAGCGGATTCGATGCCGGCTTCGACTACCGCCGCGACATGCGCGCGCGGGAGTTCGACATCATCCCGGCGTTCCTCGAGTCGCTGCTGCGAACAATCACACCTGCGGCGCTGGAGAACAGCGCGGCGTTCGGCCGGCTCGTCGGCGCGAAGCTGCGCTGGACGCCCGAGACCATCTCGTTCGGCACGGGCTACAACGATCACGAGAGTCGCCAGCTCCGCTTCGACAGGATCCTCGCCGATTCCTCGGACCTGTTCATTCTGCCGATCGAGGCGCCGCGTCGTGGCCTGAACAACACCGCGCGCATCGCGCTCCGCCCGTTCCAGTCGCTGAGCGCGTCGGTGGACGTGCGCAGCACACGCGATCTCCTCGATGCCGAGCGCGCGTCGCAGCAGCCGCTCGAGCGCGCTGCACTCGAGGCCGCGCGCCGCTCGTTCGGGGGGATGGACATCGGCTGGGAGGCCGCACGCACGATCGACACGAACCTGAACTTCGCACCGCAGCTCGCCGACTGGATCCGCCCGACGTTCACGTGGAACAGCCGCTACGGAACGGACCGCAACTCGTCGTATCTCGAGATCATCGACACGGGCAGCGACAGCACCGCGATCCTCCAGCGCCGCTTCGGTGCCGACCGCACGATCAACCGCCGGCTCGACCTGCGGCTCTCGACGCTGTTCGCGGATACGACGCGTACGGGCCTCGGCGGACTGCTGTTCAGTGCGGGGCGGTCGCTGCGCTCGGTCACGTTCAACTGGAACAGCTCGCTGTCCTCGCAGTTCGAGCGCGTGCCATTTTCGCCATCGATGGGCTATCAGTTCGGCTGGGGCGGGCCTGCGGATTTCCGTTTCATTGCAGGCGACACGGCGGCCGCCACCGCAGCGCGCGAGGACCGCGCGGTCGCCACGACGGTTGCATTGCCGGGGCGCACGACGTTCACCGCGCAGTATCGCGACCTCGAGGCCACGGTGCTCGACGCGCGCGGCGGCACGCGTGAGCAGCTCGAGACGAGCTGGCCGAACGTGCGGCTCAACTTCGGATCGCTGCCGATTCCCTCCCTGCTGTCGCCCTGGCTGCTCACCGCCACCGCGAGCGCCGGCTGGGAGCACGTGCAGCGCGACAACATCTACGGCACGACGAACATCGCGCGCGGTTCGGAAGAGGACCGCATCCCGATCGAGGCCAGCCTCACCTTCAACTTCGGGCTCACCGCGCTCTACACGGGAAACATCCGTGCGGGTACGTCGCAGGATCCCACCGGCGACGCGGAGAACGAGGGATTCAATCACTCCCTCCGGCTCTCCGGCGCCTTCGCGCCGCCGGGGTTCCTGAAGCCGAAGTTCACGAACCCGATCAATACGTCAATCGTGTTCACGATGGATTCGCAGCAGCAGTGCCGCTTCCGCAGTCAGGCGGGCTCGGGCGAGAGCTGCGTGCCGTTCGTCGACAATGCGACGAGGACGGTAGACCTTTCCTTCGACACGCTCCTGTCCGACCTTGTCATCGGGCTCAGGCTCAGCTACACCGACCGCCAGAGCCATGTGGGCACGAGGACCGGCTCGAGCCAGTTCGAGCTGGGCTTCTACGGACAGTTCCAGTTCGAAGCCGGGAACATGGGGAACTTGAGGAGATGAGTCTGGGGTCTGGAGTCTGGAGTCTGGGGTCTGGGGCGGCCTGCGCTTTTGCGTTGAGCCTGCTCGTTGGTTGTTCGAGCGACAGCGGGGCGAACGGGCAGATCGTGGAGGCGCCGGATGGGCCGGTGTTCAATGCGGACTCCGCGTTCGCGCTGATCGTCCGCCAGGTCGAGTTCGGGCCACGCGCGCCGGGGTCGCCGGGGCATGCAGCACAGCTCGAGTGGATGACGGAGTACCTGCGCGAGCGCGCGGACACGCTGATCCTCCAGCCGTTCACGCATGTGACGCGTGCGGACGATACACTCGAGCTCACCAACCTCTTCGCGCGCTTCAAGCCCGGCGACGGCACCCGGATCCTGCTCCTCGCGCATTGGGACACCCGGCCGCGCGCGGATCACGAGGGTTCCCCGCAGGACCGCGCCACGCCCATTCCCGGCGCCAACGACGGCGCGAGCGGTACCGCTGCGCTCCTGCACATCGCCGACATCCTGGCGCAGCACCCCCCGCCCATCGGCGTCGACATCCTGCTCGTCGACGGCGAGGACTGGGGTCCGACGGGCGATGACATGTACCTCGGCGCGACGCACTTCGCCGCCAACCAGCCGCAGGGCTACCGCCCGCTCTACGGCATTCTGCTCGACCTCATTGCCGACCGGAATCCGGTCTACCCGATCGAGGGCAACTCCCAGCGCTTCGCGCCGGAAGTAGTGGATCGCGTGTGGCGCATGGCCGAGCGGCTCGGCCACGGCGCGCACTTCCCGCGCACCGGCGGCATCTCCGTCACCGACGACCACATCCCGCTCAACCAGGCGGGTATCCGCACGATCGACATCATCGACTTCGAGTACGGGCCGGGGAACCGCTACTGGCACACGCTCGAGGATGACATCGGTCAGGTCTCGCCGGTCGGGCTCGGCGTCGTGGGTGAGGTGGTGCTGGCCATGATCTGGGCCGGCGGCTGACGCGTCCCTTTCCGCAATCAAGTCGACGCATCGCCCCATTCCTCTGCGGCACTCGGCGCCTCAGCGTTCTAAAGGCATCAACCGCCGAGCACGCCGAGGACGCCGAGGGTGACGAAGGAAGAGAGCAGGGCCGTCGGATTCATCGGGCTGGTGATTGCGCTGTCCGTGCTCGCACGGGCAGCGGATCGGCTGGAGCCCATCGATCCAGGCGCGGGGTCGGTCGACCTGGCGGCTTTGGAAGCCGCCAGCCGGGCCGCAGGTGGGGAAGATGACGTAAGACCGCTGCGACCCGGCGAGAAGCTGGACCCGAACACTGCGTCCGCCAAAGACTTGGCCCGGTTGCCACGAGGCCGGGGGCTTGCGGAGAAAATCATTGCGGACCGGTCGGCAAATGGTTCGTACCGGAGCGTCCAGGATCTCGACCGCGTGCCAGGAATCGGACCTTCGACGCTCGAGGCGTGGAAGCAGCTGCTGACGCTGCCGTGGTCGGTCGAACCTGCGGTGGCGACGGCGGCCGCCGCAGCGCCGCGGGGGCCGACCGGAGATCGTCGCATCGATCCCAACCGGGCTACAGCACAGGAGTTGGAGGCGTTGCCGGGGATCGGACCGGCCCTTGCCGGGAGGATCGTGGAGTGGCGCGCGCGGCACGGTCCGTTCCGCACGCCGGCCGATCTGGAGAAGGTTCCGGGGATCGGGCCAGCGCTGCTCGAGCGGCTGCGGCCGCACCTGCGGCTGTGATGCTTGACCTCGATGGCGCGCGCGGAGTACCTTTGGACCCTCTCCCCCGTCGTTCCCGCATCCTGGTGAGACGGGCACCAACCCCAGAGGCATGGCAGCAGCAGCGACGGTTGCATCGGACCGGATCGGCGATCTCCTGGTCCAGGAAGGGCTCATTACGCCCGTGCAACTGACGCGCGCCCTCGCGGACGCGCGTCAGAACGGCAATCGCCTGGGCTTCTCGCTGATCAAGATGGGCGTGATCAACGAGGCCGACCTCACGCGCATACTCGCGAAGCAGTATCGCGTCCCTGCGGTCGACCTCGAGCGCGTCCACATCGATCCGCGCATCCCGAAACTCATCCCGGCCGATCTCGCCCTCAAGCACCAGGTCCTGCCGATCCGCCGCGTGGGGCGCACGCTCACCGTCGCGATGGCGGATCCCACGGATGCGAGCGCGCTCGACTCCGTCAAGTTCATCACGCGCCACGACATCGAACCCGTCGTCGTAGGCGAGGCCACGCTGCGGAAGTTCCTCGACGTCCACTATCCGCAGAGAGAGGACGAGCACCTGTCCGAGATCCTCGAGCAGATCGAGGGACTCGAAGACCTCGAGGTGCTCGAGCAGACCGAGGAAGAGATCAGCGTTGCCGCACTGCAGGCGCAGGTCGAGGACGCGCCCGTCGTCAAGCTGATCAACGGCATCCTGACCGACGCCGTGCGCCGCGGCGCGAGCGACATCCACATCGAGCCGTTCGAGAAGGAGATCCGCGTCCGCTATCGCATGGACGGCGCGCTCCAGGAGATCATGAAGCCGCCCTTCCGCATGAAGGCGGCACTCGCCTCACGTCTCAAGATTCTCTCCGGTCTGAACATCGCCGAGCGCCGCATGCCGCAGGACGGGCGCATCAAGATGAAGATGGGCAACCGGGTGATCGACTTCCGTGTGTCGACGCTCCCGGTGCTGTTCGGCGAGAAGATCGTGCTCCGAATCCTCGACCGCGGCAACCTCGCGCTCGACCTGGAGAAGTTCGGACTCGAGCCGCAGGCCGAGCGCGACTTCATGAGCGCGATCACCAACCCGTACGGCATGGTCGTGGTCACGGGGCCGACGGGATCCGGCAAGACGACGACGCTCTATTCCGCGCTCGCAAAGATCAACACCGAGGACGTCAACATCATGACGGCCGAGGACCCGGTCGAGTACAACCTGCACGGCATCAACCAGGTGCAGGTGCGGCCGGAGATCGGGCTGACGTTCGCGATGGCGCTGCGCGCGTTCCTGCGTCAGGACCCGAACATCATCATGGTCGGTGAGATCCGTGACCTCGAGACGGGCAGCGTGGCCATCAAGGCGTCGCTGACCGGTCACCTCGTGCTTTCGACCCTCCACACGAACGACGCGCCCTCGACCGTCACGCGCATGGTCGACATGGGCCTCGAGCCGTTCAACGTCGCGGCCGCACTGAACTGCGTCGTGGCGCAGCGGCTCGTGCGCAGGATCTGCAAGCACTGCGCCGAGGAAGTCACCTACCCGGACGAGTACCTCGCCGCAGCACGAATCACTGACGAGGAGACGAAGATCACGTTCTACCGCGGGAAGGGGTGCGACCAGTGTGGTGGCACCGGATACCGCGGCCGCCAGGGCCTCTACGAGGTCATGGCGCTCGGGCCGGCGCTGCGCCGGCTCATCATGCAGGGCGCGAGTGCCGACGAACTGCGCGAGCAGGGACTCCGCGACGGCATGCTCACCCTGCGCATGGATGGAATGCTGAAGGTGTCCCGCGGGACGACGACACTCGAAGAAGTCATCAAGGAGACGGCGGCCACATGAGTACGCAGACGGCGACCCTGGCCACGGCGGCCGCGGGTCCGACGACCTCGGTCAACCTCCGCGTTCTGCTCGAGGAGATGATCGACAGGAACGCGAGCGACCTGCACCTCACGGCAGGTGAGCAGCCGAAGCTGCGCGTCGACGGCGAGATCGTAGCGTCGTCGGTCGACTACGTGCTCGGCCCCAAGGACACGCTCGCACTCGCCTACTCGGTTCTCACGGAGACGCAGAAGAAGCGCTTCGAGACCGAGGACGAGCTCGACTTCTCGTTCGGCATCGCGAACCTCTCGCGGTTCCGTGGAAACGTGTACCGCCAGCGCGGGTGCGTCGCGGTCGCGATCCGTCAGATTCCGTTCGCGATCCGGACGTTCGACGAGCTGGGACTGCCGCCCATCGTCTCGAAAATGTCAGAGAAGCCGCGCGGCCTCGTGCTCGTGACGGGTCCGACGGGCTCCGGTAAGAGCACCAGCCTCGCGGCCATGATCGACAAGATCAATCGCGAGGAACGCGGCCACATCCTCACGGTCGAGGACCCGATCGAGTTCGTGCACAAGCACCAGGGCTGCCTCGTCAACCAGCGCGAGGTCGGCAGCGACACGCCTTCGTTCGCGTCCGCGCTCAAGTACGCGCTGCGTCAGGACCCGGACGTCGTACTGATCGGTGAGATGCGCGACCTCGAGACGATCTCGGCCGCGCTCACGATCGCCGAGACCGGTCACCTCGCCTTCGCGACGCTGCACACGAACTCCTGCGCGGAGACGATCAACCGCATCATCGACGTGTTCCCGTCCAACCAGCAGCAGCAGGTACGCGCGCAGCTCGCGTTCGTGCTGGAGGGCGTGGTCACCCAGACGCTGCTGCCCCGCGCCAAGGGGAGCGGCCGCGTCGCCGCCTGCGAGATCATGGTCTGCACACCTGCCGTCCGCGCATGCATCCGCGACGACAAGGTGCACCAGATCTACTCGATCATGCAGGCAGGCAAGAAGTATGGCATGCAGACCATGAACGACGCGCTCTATCAGCTCTACATGCAGGGCGTCGTCACATTCGAAGACGCGCTACAGCACTCGCACGATCCGAACGAGCTGCTGCGCATGGCGGGCCAGAGCCCGAGCAACTGACCGAGGTCATCATGGCGACGTTCACCTATTCCGCGCGCACCATCGGCGGCGAAGTCCAGGCCGGTGAGATCGATGTAAAGGACCGCGACGAGGTCATCGGCTACCTCCGTCGCCAGCGGCTGGTGCCGCTGAAGATCGAGAAGAAGCAGGCCGAGCTGAACATCACGTTCGGGAGCACCGTGAAGACGCGCGACATCGTGGTCTTCACGCGTCAGTTCGCGACGATGATCAACTCCGGCCTGCCGCTCGTGCAGAGCCTCGACATCCTCGCGAAGCAGAGCGAGAACAAGTTCCTGCGGAAGGTGATCGAGCAGGTGCTCTACGACGTGGAGTCCGGCCAGACCCTGGCCGACGCCATGCGCCGGCACCCCAAGGTCTTCAGCGACCTGTTCGTGAACATGGTCGCCGCGGGTGAGGCCGGTGGTATTCTCGATACCATCCTGCTGCGTCTCGCGACCTTCCTCGAGAAGTCGGACGCCCTGAAGCGGAAGATCAAGGGCGCCATGGTCTACCCGGGCGTGGTGCTCTCCGTCGCCGTGGCGGCCGTGGCCATTCTGCTCATCTTCGTGATTCCGGTCTTCCAGGAGATGTTCGAGGGCGCCGGCGTGCAGCTGCCGGGGCCGACGCTGTTCGTGATCTTCCTGTCGGAGACGCTTCAGGCGAAATGGTGGCTCATGGCCGGCGGCATGGGCGTGGCGGTTCTGTTCATCCAGCGGTACTACAAGACCGACACAGGACGGCTGGTGATCGACAGGATGCTGCTGAAGTTTCCGATCGTCGGCAGCCTGCTCCGCAAGGCCGCGATCGCACGCTTCACGCGCACGCTCGGTACGCTCGTATCGTCCGGTGTCTCGATTCTCGACGGTCTCGAAATCACCGCGCGTACCGCGGGCAACCGCGTGGTGCACGACGCGATCATGGAGAGCCGCGCCAGCATCGCCGGCGGTGAGACGATCGCCGAGCCGCTCAAGAAGTCGGGCGTGTTCCCGCCCATGGTGGTCCAGATGATCAACGTCGGCGAGCAGACCGGCGGCCTCGACGAGATGCTGTCCAAGATCGCCGACTTCTACGACGAGGAAGTGGACGCGGCCGTGGCGGCGCTGGTCTCCGCCCTCGAGCCGGTGATGATCGTGTTCCTCGGCGTGATCGTCGGCGGCATGATCGTGGCCATGTACCTGCCGATCTTCGACATGATCGACGCGGTGGGCGCGTAGGCTCTTCCTTCAGATACGCGGGCCTGCAGGGGGCGCCGGAGCGATCCGGCGCCCTCTCTTTTTCCTGGGGTTGGCGCCTCGCGGTGCTGTGAACCCTGCCCCAAGAACCCCCGCGAGGCCGGCTGGGGCCAGTTCGACCGCTCGTGGAGTGGTGAAACAAGCCCCGCGCGTCTCGCCCATCGCGTTGGGGCGCTTCAGACAGCGCGGTAAGCTGTGAAGTCTACCCCAGCTGATGACTGGGGCAACCTTCACAGCAATCCGGCGTTTGTCGAAGAGCGCCGCCAGGCCTCGCGAATCTCCTGACCGGAGTGTTGTACGAGGTGAGCCCGCTGGATCCCAGCGCCTATCTCGCCGCCGGGCCGCTGCTCATCGTGGTTGTTGCGCTGGCTTCCGCGATTCCGGCCCTGCGTGCGGCGCGTCTGGATCCGATGGTGGCTCTGCGCAACTAACGTCTGGTCCTTGTCTGAGCTGCCACGGACTGGCACGATGACGCCCGGTACGGGACATCGCCATTGCGTGGGAGCTGCACATGACACGAACCCAGGCCGGTGCGACCGGAATGACCGATCGCTCATCGTTGCGCCTCGCGGCGGCGCTGCTGCTCGCTGGACAACTCCTCTACATCGTGATCACGCTGTTCCACGCAGGCGGAGATGCGAACGACCACGCCACCATCTTCGCCACGTACGCGAGCAGCGGATCCTGGACGATCGACCACATCGGCCAGTTCACTGCAATGGCGATCCTGACTGGCGGACTGATCGCTCTGTTCTACGCGGTCGATGTTCGGGATGGAACGGCGCGCTGGACCGGCCGCTTCGCTGTCGCGTCCGCAATCTGCGCGCTGGCGATGTACGGTGCGCTGCAGGCCGTCGACGGCGTAGCCAACAAGCTCGTCGATGTGGCGTGGCTGAACGCACCGGAAGCCGAGAGGACTGCGCGCTTCGCGAGCGCGGAGGCCGTCCGCTGGATCGAGTGGGGAATGAGGAGCTACCAGGCCTTCCTCCTGGGCCTCGCCCTGCTCCTGCTCGCGATCGCAGCCGCGCGCACGGCGTGGATCCCGAAGCCGACTGCATTCCTGATGGGATTGTCTGGCCTCGCCTTCTTCGCGCAGGGCTGGATCGTCGGCACGGAGGGATTCTCGGCCACGATGTCGAACGCAATTATCCTGGCGGAGATCCTGAACCTGGTATGGATGGTCTGGCTGGTCCGGGTCGCCTCGAGAATCGAGCCCCTGCAAGCTCCCGCGCCCGCATAGAAGACCGCTGGCATGCGAAATGCCCACCGCAGCCTCCACTTCCCCTCAACCCGGAGGCCTACGTGGGGATCTTCGACAAGAAGGAGAAGTCCAAAGCCGACTTCTCCAACGTCCAGAGCGGTTCATCCACCCGTCCCGATCCCACCCGCACGCCCGAGCAGACCGAGCCAGCCGAACGCAGCTACACCGTCCAGCCGGGTGACTCGCTCTCCGCGATCGCGCGCCGCGAGTACGGGAACGCGAACGAGTGGCGCCGCATTTTCGAGGCGAACCGCGACCAGATCGAGAACCCGGACCTGATCCATCCCGGTCAGGAGCTCAGGATCCCCGCCGCCGAGGAAGGAGAATCGCGATGACCACGCCGAACTTCCGCCGACTGGCGCTGCCGCTGGCGTTCCTTGTCGTGCCGGCTCTCTCCGCGTGCCGGGGCAATGATGCTCAGGTCGACACCAACCCGACGACGGAAACCGCGACGCCGGCCCCCGAGGTTGGCGGCGACGCGCTCCGCGTCACCGACGTCGATCTCGGCCGCTCGATCGGGCCCGACAATCGCGTGAACGACAACGACGATACGGACGACTTCCGCCCGACCGATACGATCTATGCGTCGGTCGCCACCGAGGGGTCGCGCGCCGGAACGCTCACCGCGCGCTGGACCTTCGAGGACGGGCAGGTCGTGGACGAGACGCGCCAGTCGCTGTCGCCGACGGGACCGAGCGTGACCGAGTTCCACATCTCGAAGCCCGATGGCTTCCCGGTGGGCAACTACAAGGTCGAGATCCTGCTCGACAATCAGGTCGTCGATTCGAAGAACTTCGAGGTCATCGCCAACTGAACGATCGCAGGGCGGGGTCCCGGCAACGGGATCCCGCTCTCACTTCAGGTGCGGCACCATCGCCGTGTTGAACCGCACCATGTACTCGCGCCGCGCCGTCAGGAAGTCCTTGAACGTATCCGAGTAGTACGACGAGTAGTCGTACGTCTCGCGATCGCCCATGCGCGAGCGCGGATGCGTCGAATCCTCGTACAGCAATCCGACGATCCCGGTCAGGAACGCACTCCGGTCGATGACCGCCTGCGCCGCCGCACCTTCCATCGGCGGCGGACCCTCGATGCCAACATAGTCCGATTGACCGGGCGTGTACGGAATCAACGCAACATCGCCGAGCCGCACCGCCTCCAAAACGTCCGCCTCTGCGTCACGCGCGCGTACGGCAACGGATCGCTGCGCGTAGATGGGATCGAGCCGCGCCTCAAGGTCCGCGCGCTCCTGAATGGCTTCCTCCACGCTCGGCGACTTCAGCCACGTGATCGCGAGCGCGGGGATGCCGGGGATCAGGAAGAACCAGATCGCACTGAGCAAGGGCACACTGGTCTTCAGTGCGAGCACGATGACGCTGGGGTTGCGGTTGTAGTAGCCCAGCACGAAGCCCGCGATCACATAGGCCGGATACAGCCAGATCGACGCGGCGATGTACCACGCGAGCGCCCTGTTCGCGTTGGGATCGTCGAACGCGAACACCGCGCCGAACGACATGAGCGGCCATGCCAGCAGTGCGAGCGCGTAGATCGAGATCAGGATCCAGAACAGCCGTCGGTGCGGACGGCCCGGAGCCGGAGACACATCTGGCCTCTGAAAAACCGCCGCCTCCGCAGGCTTGAACTGCAGAGACTCGCGTGCCGCACGCATCGCGTCCGGCGGCCGGAACGTGAAGATGGTGAGCATCACCATCGTGAAGCCGAAGAACACCGGCCCCGCCGCGGCCACGGGCACGTCCACGCGCGCCCCGCGTGCCTGCACCGCCAGTCCGATGGTCGACGCGGCCGCCCACGCCCCGGCACCCGAAGTCAGGGCAAAGGCCAACGCCAGCATGAGCCGCAACCCGATGGTGGACAAGCGATGCTGCACGAACAGGAACACCACGATCGGCCCGAACAGCAGCAGGATGAAGACGAGCAGCCGCAGCACGCTCATGGCGTCCTCCGCTCCACCAGTTGCCACGCACCATTCGCATCCGTGGCCCACTCGAAGTACCGGTGCACCCATGCGGCGTCGATGTTGTCGCGATCCCCGAACGGTGTGCGCTCGGGATCGAGCTGCACGACCACGGGATTGCCGCCGTCGAGGTCGGTAACGGCGATCACCAGTTCATCGGAATCGTCTTGATGAGCGTTTCGCGCGAAGCGATTCCCATCGGGTGCGAGCCCGACCGGCGGTTCCCATAGCGCGAAGCTGAGATCGTCGCGGTCCTGGAGTCGATGGAGCACCGGACCGCGCGTGTCGAGCATCGTCTGGCTCAACCGATAGATCCGGCCGCTCTCGAAGAGGGTTCGGTCCACGCGGTCGGCGGCCCAGAAGCGCATCTGCGCCTGCTCGTAGCGAGAGGGGTCCGACGTGGCCTCGTGACCGGCCGACCCTATCTGCAGGTTCGCGACGTGCTCGATGCGCAGCCGGCCATCCTCACTGACGAGCAGGAAGCACGGGTGATCGAAGCGATCCATGCACGCGAGCAGGGCAGGGCGCGGCGCGTTCACCAGCGCCACCGCGAATGCGCGCTCCATTCGGTCGTTCTCGGTGCTGCCGAACTCCGACACGTGTTCGATCACCACCGGCTCGCCCGCGTGGCGGATCGTCGATGACGAGTATGCACGCAACCGCCACGCACGATCCTTGATCGAGCTCAACCCGAAACTCGAGATGCGAGTCGCGATTTCGAACGGACCGATCTGCTCCACGCGATAGGGCTCGCTCACGCGCTGCACGCGGAACCGATAGCTCGCACTCTCCGGGCTCCCCGTCGAATCGGCCGGCAGCCAGTCGCTCCACTCGAGATGCTGCTTCTTCGGCCGCCCCGGCAGCGGCACCATCACCGCGGACAGGGTCTCCTCACCGATGGCAAACAGGACCACCCGCTTCCCACGCGCCGTGAACACCTCGACCGCGGCCGGCGTGATCCAGCGTCCGTTCTCCTGCCGCGATTCGTCGAGCCAGAACGCGCCCAGCTCGTGATTGCGCTCCACCGATCCGCTCACCGAGCCGAGCCGCACGCGCGGCTCCTGTTCACCCGGCGACGGCGGCTCGACCTGCGACGCAGGCCAGCGGTACTCGAGTGCGAGAAGCAACGCGTCGCCATCGATCCGTGGCGGGACATCGGCTGAGAGCCTCGAGATGCCGAGGACGAGCAGCGTGAGACCGAGAACGACGCCGAGGGACGCGCCGGTCGCGGGAAGGAAGCCGCTCATGTTGCGCGCAACGACGATTCCGATCACGAGACCGAGCACGAAACCGAGCAGGCCGAGCAGCACGACGAAGTAGCCGGCCTGTCCTTCGAAGCTGGAAATGCGGAACCAGTTGGCGATGAGGTTGGCCGTGTAGCCGGCGCACAGCATGCCGACTACCGCGGCCAAGAGTGCGACCCCGAGCGTTGCAGGCCAGGACATGACCCACCCAGTGCTTTCGGGAAAGCAGCTCCGGCCGGGGCGGCCGGAGCAGGTTGCGGGACGGTACAGCGGCGCCGCCCCGCCGGCAACGAGCTACCGGCCGGAACGGATCTCGATCACCCCCGACGACAGGTCCGCAGTGTAGCTGCCTCCCGGCACCCTCCGGCGCACCACGTCCTGCGCGACGAAGTCGAAGATCTCCTGCTGCCGCCCCGGCGCCCACGGGGCCTGCGCGTCCCAGTGCCGGGCCTCCGGCCCGAACAGCAGGGCGATCGCGTCGCCGCCGGCGAACTCCCAGTGGAAGGTCAGCCGGTGCTCGCCCTCGTGGTAGTAGATGACGCCGCCCCGGCCGCTCTCCGTGATCTCCACCCGCTTCATGCACCCTCCGTTGACGGCCCCGATCGGGGTCCATACTCTGGCCGGCGCTTCGCACGTCACCCAGACAACAACCTTCGGCGCGGGAGCCGTCACGAACCGCCTGCTCGGCTGGCTGCTCGGGCCGGAACTGTACTGGCTCGTCGTGTACCTCGCGAGCAAGCTGCTCGTCGCGAACATCACGCGTGGCGACCCGGCCGGGATCCGGATCCTGGCGGCGGCGAGCTGGATCCTCCCGCTCCTCACCGTCCCACTCGCGTTCGCGATCTTCTACTGGTTTCTGCCGCTTCCGTCGGCGCGCGGCTGGCTGACCGCCCGCATGCTGCTCGCCGCGATCATCGGACTCAACGCGGCACTGATCGCCATCGCCGACGCCATCGACTTTGGCGACAGCCGCAACTCCGGCACGTACGGCTACTGGATGATGGGCGCAATACTCGGCGGCGCGCTCTGGTTCGCGTGCTACTTCGTCGTGCTCTTCACCGGCGCACGCGGCAGGATCGGGTGATCGGTACCACCTCCGTCACCCCGGGTGCTCATGGCGCTCGGGCTGCTCGGCACGTCCGTGCTCGTGCTGAGCCTCGTCGGCCTGCTGATGTCGCGCGCGGGCGTGTCGCTCCGCCCGATCACATGGATGGGCGGCCTCATTCGCGCACGCATGGCAGCGGGCGGGTTCGCGCCGCCGGGCAACGCGCCGCTCGAGGGTGCGAGCCCTGCACTCGCGGGTGCAGAACCCGCCGGCAGCGGTCTGCCTCTGCATGCCAACCTCGCCATCGTCTTCGTGACACTCATCATCATCGTGCCGTACTTCTTCAAGGGCGCGTCGTGGGCAGGCGCACACCCACGCGCCGATGTCACCCCGGTCGATGCCGACGAACTGCGCAGGCGACTGCTCGCGATCAACGATCTCGACGTTCCGTTCACGATCGCGGTGGATTCATCCAACAACGTGGAAGCCACCTGGCGCTGGGCGGACGCGAAGTGGGTGGATCACGCGCGCGCGCACGGCGTCCGTCGCACGCACCGCGTCCTGCTGCGACTCGATCCTTCCGGTCACATCGCGTGCGTCACGGATTACGCCGCGAGCTTCGACTGGTCGGCGGGCCCCGGCGGCGGAAACGTCGCATGGAATGCATCCTCGGGAATCAACTTCTTCGAGGTGCGCAAAGAGCGCGTGTTCGGTGTGCCGCTGTCCGGCGAGACCTCGTGGCGATTCGATCTGCAGGAGCTGAAGGCGCCACTCATCCAGGCGGTCACCGAGGCGGGCTGGGACTGGCGGCCGGTGCTCTGGGGAGGCGCGCCGGTGTGGCTCCACCGGCTCACCGAATGACATCATGAAGCGAACGATTGCCTGCGTACATGCAGCGAGCAGAGCTGTGACACACGGGCGTGTTCGACTACCGCTGCTGGCCCGTCGGTTCCGTCGCGGCTAGATTCGCCCGGCATCTCCTCGACCTTCGCGCGTCGGTACCGCCATGCTGAAGATCCGCATTGCCTGCCCCGCGGCATCGTTGCTCGCCGCTTTTCTGTTGGCCGCCTGTTCCACCGAAGGCGATTCCGCACCCGGTGACGTTCCAGCCGACACGGTCGTGGCCGAGGCCGACCACGACATGGAAGCCGAGCCGGTGGATCACGCCCATGCGGCCGAGCCCGGCGAAGGCAGGACCCTGCTCGCCATCATGCAGGACCTCGGCGTTCAGATGGCGTCGCTCACGCACGGCATCATGACGGAGGACACCGCGCTGGTCGCGCGCAGTGCCGCCGCGATCGCGGAACACGCACCAATTGCACCCGAAGAGCTCGAGCGGATCCACACAGCGCTGGGCGCCGACACGCCCGAGTTCGAGCGCCTGGACACGGAGGTGCACGAGGCGTCGGTTGCACTGCACGAAGCGGCGGGCGCGGGTCGCATGGGCGATGTGCTCGACCGGTTGCACGAGGTCCAGCGCGGCTGCGTTGCCTGTCACACCAGCTTCCGCCAGCGCCTGCTTACGAACCCCGCCGCGCACTAACCCCGTTCGCGATCGCGCGCCCAGGCGCAACCGCTTCCGCCACCGTCCTGTCGGGAGTTGCCCTACCGCCTGTCGGGTGATCTCCGCTTGTCGCGCCAGCCGCCCCGCAGAATCCTGAACCATCGTTCAAAAATCTTCCCCGGGGTTGCCCATGCCAGCGGCGACCGGGCGGACGCGTTCGCCCCACGTGCAGCGGAAGCGGGACCAGAGGCGGCGTGAGATCCTGCGCGCCGCGCTCGCAGCGTTTCGCGAGCACGGATACCACGCCACGTCACTGGAGGACATCGCGGCGCGGCTCGGGATTCGGAAGACGGCGCTCTACCACTACTTCGCGGACAAGGACGCGCTGCTGTACGAGTGCCACCGCGAGTCGCTCGCGGAGCTGCAGCGGATCATCGCTGCCTCCGTGGCGTGCTGCCACGGTCCCGCGGACCGTCTGGCGTTCCTGATCCGTGAGCACGTGAGGATCATGACGGAGACGCTGGAGGGCTCGCCGCTGGCGTTCGAAGTGCCGGCGCTCACGCCGGGGCGCCGGAAGGAGATCGTCGCGGGCCGTGACCGCTACGAGCGGTTGCTGCGTTCGCTCGTGAAGGCGGGGATCGAGTCGGGGGATTTCCGGCCCGCGGATCCGAAGGTGGTGGTGTTCGCGATGCTGGGTGCCATCAACTGGATCGCGCGCTGGTACCGTCCCGAGGGTCGGATCCGGACGGCCGAACTCGGGCAGCAGTTTGCGGACTACCTGCTGGCCGGGCTGCGATGAAGGCGCTGCGACTGGTCGCGGCGGGTACGCCGCTGGAGCTCCAGGATGTGCCGCTGCCCGAGCCGGCACCGGGCGAGGTGCTGATCCGGGTCGCGGGCTGCGGCGTGTGTCACACGGACATCGGTTTCTGGCGCGACGGCGTGCGCACGCGCCGGCCGCTGCCGCTCACGCTGGGCCACGAGATCAGCGGAACGGTGGAGCGCGTGGGGCGCGGACACGAGGACCTGCTCGGCCGCGAGGTCATCGTGCCGGCCGTGATCCCGTGCGGCGAGTGCGATCTCTGCCGTCGGGGGCGCGGTAACATCTGCCGGTCCCAGCTCATGCCGGGCAACGACATGGACGGCGGCTTCGCGGAGTATGCGTGTGTGCCGGCGCGCGGCCTGTGCCTCGTGGATGATCGCAACGGCCTCGGCCTCGCGGAGCTTTCCGTGATCGCGGACGCCGTCACCACGCCATACCAGGCCATCGTCCGCAGCGGGCTCGGTGCCGGTGAGCTCGCGGTATTCGTGGGGGCTGGAGGCGTGGGCACGTACGGCGTGCAGATCGCGGCCGCGCTGGGCGCCCACGCCATCGCGATCGATGTGGATCGCGAGCGCCTCTGCACGCTTGCGAACTACGGTGCGTCGCTCACCATCGATGCCTCCGGCCTCGATCCGAAGGCAATCCGCAGGCAGGTGAACGCGGCGGCCGAAAGCTGGGGCGTTCCCCCGCACGGCTGGAAGATCTTCGAGTGCTCCGGCCAGCCGGCGGGCCAGGAAACGGCGTACGCACTGCTCGTGCCGGCCGCGACGCTGATGGTGATCGGGTTCACGCTCGCGCGCATCGAGCTGCGTCTCGGCAACCTCATGGCCCTCGACGCCACGGCGCAGGGCACCTGGGGCTGCAAACCGGAGCTGTACCCCGACGCGCTGCGCCTCGTGACGAGCGGCGCCGTCGCGATCGAGCCGTTCGTCGAATTCCACCCTCTGGATGATGGCGTCGCCATCCTCGACGCCGTCGCGGCGCATCGGATCCGGCGCCGCGTCATCCTCACCCCCGCCACGGTGCCGGCATGCTGAAGAGTCACACGCTGGTCGAGGAGCCCGACTTCCGGCACATCCGCTACGAGCTGCGTGCGGTGGCTGCGCCGGATGGATCGGCGGTGGACGGCCTCTACAACGCCTGGATCGTCCTCGACAACCCCTCGCAGCACAACAGCTACACGACCGAGGCCGTGAAGGAGCTGATCCTCGCGTTCCGCGAGGCGAGCATGAACCGGCGCGTCGTCGCCGTGGTCTTCACCGCCGCCGGCACGCGCGCCTTCTGCACCGGCGGCAATACGCGCGAGTACGCCGAGTACTACGCGGGCCGGCCGCAGGAGTACCGGCAGTACATGCGGCTGTTCAACGACATGATCGATGCCATCCTTCGCTGCGACAAGCCGGTGATCTGCCGCGTCAACGGCATGCGGGTGGCCGGTGGCCAGGAGATCGGCATGGCGTGCGACTTCAGCATCGCGGGAGACCACGCCGTGTTCGGCCAGGCCGGTCCGAAGCACGGCTCCGCGCCCGATGGTGGCTCGACCGACTTCCTGCCGCTCTACGTCGGCATGACGGCGGCGATGGAGAGTGGCGTGTTGTGCGAGCTGTGGAGCGCGCACCGCGCGCTCCAGCTCGGCCTGCTCGATCAGATCGTCCCCGTGCATCGCGCGGACGGTGCGTGGATCCCCAATCCGCTCGTCGTGACCGACCGCATGGTCGATGACTTCGGTCGCTTCGTCTACGGCACCTTCCGCACCGGCGACGAGGCCGCGGCGGCGCGTGCACGCATGGCTGCGGCCGAGATCGACCTCGCCCTTCTCGATGAGGCCGTCGAGGGCCTGTGCACGCGTCTGCTGATGCTGATGCCCGACTGCACGGCCAAGACGCGCAGCAGCCTGCGCAAACACAAGCAGAAGCACTGGGACCTGAACGCGATCACGAACCGGGAATGGCTCGCGCTGAACATGATGACGGAGGGGAAGGCCGGCTTCCGCGCGTTCAACGAGGGTCCGCGCGACCGCCGCGAAGTGGACTTCATCCGTCTCCGCCAACTGCTGGCCGACGGCCATCCCTGGGATGACGACCTGATCCGCGCCATATCGCCACAGTTCCGCGTGGACGCCGACACGGGCATCGCGAGCTAGCGATGGACCTCGGACTCGATGGCCGCGTCGCACTCGTGACCGGCGCCGGCGGCGGGATCGGCGCCGCGGTGGCAGCGGCACTCGCGGCCGAAGGCTGCGACGTCGCGCTCGTCGACCTCCCCCGCGGCGCCGGACTCGAAGCCGCGGAGCGTGCGGTGACTTCCTGCGGGCGCCGTGCCCTCGTGCTCGAAGCCGATGTGCGCTCCGCGGCTGCCGCCGCGGATGCCGTCGCAACCGTCGGCACCCGCTTCGGCGGCCTGGACATCCTGGTCTGCAGTGCCGGCATCACGCGCGACGGTGTGAGCTGGAAGCTCGCCGAGTCCGATTGGGACGATGTCCTGGACGTGAACCTGAAGGGCTGCTTCGTCTACGCGCGCGCCGCGGTGCCCGCACTGCGCGCGCGCGGCGGCGGCAGGATCGTGAACATCGGCTCGATCAACGGCCTGCGCGGCAAGTTCGGGCAGACGAACTACGCTGCATCCAAGGCGGGCGTCATCGGCCTGACCAAGTCGCTCGCACGCGAGACGGGCCGCTTCGCCATCACCGCGAACGTCGTCGCACCGGGCATGACCGAGACCGCAATGACCCGCGCACTGGACTCCGGCACCCGGGACGCTGCGCGAGCCGAGACGACGCTCGGGCGGCTGTGCGAGCCCGCCGACATCGCCGACGCCGTTCTGTTCCTCGCCTCCCGGCGCGCACGCCAGATCACCGGCGCCGTGCTGCGCGTCGATGGCGGCCAGTGCATGTGAGGTTGTGATGATTCCCATCGAGCACGCGGACGGCGTCGCGATCCTGACGCTCGACTTCCCGCCCCTCAACATCCTGACGCGCGTTGCGCTCCGCGAGCTCCGGGATGCCCTCGATGCCGTGCGCAGGGAGCCGGACACGCGCGTGCTCCTGATCGAGGCTGCAGGCCGCAACTTCTCCGCGGGCGCATCGGTCGAGGAGCACCTGCCGGACTCGTTTCGGGACATGTTGAGCGACTTCGAGGCAACCATGCTCGCGCTCCTGCAGTTCCCCCTCCCCGTGATCGCCGCGGTACAGGGGCGCTGCCTCGGCGGCGGGTTCGAGCTGGTGCAGGCCGCCGACCTGATCGTGGCGGCGCATGACGCACAGTTCGGCCAGCCGGAGATCCGGCTCGGCGTCATCGCGCCCGCAGCCTGCGCGCTCCTGCCCCGGCGCGTACCCGCGAGCATGGCCGCGGAGCTCCTCTTCACCGGCGACGCGATCGGCGCCGAAGCCGCGCTCGCCGCCGGCCTCGTCCATCGCGCCGCGCCTGCCGCGCAGCTCCACGGCGATGCGATGGAGCTGGCCGGGCGCATCGCGCGACACAGCGCCGCGGCCCTGCGCGTGACGAAAGCGGCGCTGCGTGCGGCCGCCACGGATGTCCAGCCCGCCCTCGCGGCGGCTACGCGCATCTACACGGAACAGCTCATGGCCACCGGCGACGCGCTCGAAGGGCTGAACGCATTCATGGAGAAGCGCCCGCCACAATGGAGCCATCAATGAAACCGATCACGGTCTTTCCGGAATGGCAGGGACGGTCCCTCGACGATACGCTCTGGCTCTGCCGCGAGCTGCTCGAGGACGCGGACTTCCCCACCGTGAAGCGCTGGCGGGAGGCCGGCGGCAAGGTGGTCGGGCACTTCCAGGTCTACTTCCCCGAAGAGATCGCGCACGCGGCCGGCGCGCTCCCGGTCCGGATGCGGGGCGCGCCCGTCGAGCCGCTCCAATCCGATTCGCGCTTCGGCTCCTACCTCTGCTCGATCATCAAGACGTCGCTCGAGCTTGCGCTCAGCCGCCGCGTCGAACTCGACATGTTCGTGACCCACCCGATCTGCGACGCCGCCCGCAACCTCGCCGGCGTCTGGGGCCGCAACTTCGACTATCCCTGCCAGATCCTGTACCTGCCCCAGAACGCCAGCTCGCGGCATGCGCCCATCTACCTGCGCGGCGAGTACGAGCGGCTGCTGCGCGACGTGGAGGCCATTACCGGACACAGTACGTCGGTGGACGACCTGAATGCCTCGATCGCGACGTACAACGAGAGCCGGCGCCTGCTGCGCGGCCTGTACGCCCTCAAGCGGGAGAAGCCCTGGCTGATCTCTGCGGATGATGCGTACGCCCTGTGCGCGATCGCGGGTCAGATGCCGCGCGCGGAGCACAACCAGCTCCTCCGCCATGTCCTGCCGCTCATCGAGCAGCGGCCCGCACGCAAGCTGGACCGCATCCGCGTGGTCTTCGAGGGTGGGTTCTGCGAGCAGCCGCCGCTGGACCTCATCCGCGCGATCGGCCGCTCCTGCTACGTCGTCGACGACGATCTGCTGATCGGCATGCGCTGGATCCTGGAGGATGTGCCCACCGGCGATGACCCGCTGGGCGCGCTCGCACGTGCCTACCTCGAGACGTCCTCGTGGAGCCCCGTGCAGCACGATGCGCGCAAGCCGAAGGAGGAAATGCTGCTCGAGCGCATCCACGCCGCGCGCGCACAGGCCGCCATCGTAACCGCCGCCAAGATGTGCGAGCCGGGGCTCGAGGAGCAGGTGTGCTACGTCCGCGCGCTCGAGGCCGCGAAGGTCCCGTTCTTCGTCAGCGAGTTCGAGGAGAACATGACCAGCTTCGATCATCTCGAGATCCAGCTCGAGACGTTCATCGAAAACCTGATGTTCCAGTGATCGGGGGTCCTGATGCCAGGCGCGCCGGAAAACATCGTGGGACGCGGCAACGCCGAGGGTGCACGGCTGTTCCGCGAGTGGTTCGATGGGCTGTCGTCAGCCGCCGAGGAAGAGCGCGGCGCGGCCTACGTCTTCGTCATGGGCAGCCTGGCCGAGCTGCTGCGCTGCTTCGACTTCCCGATCGTGTTCCCGGAGATCAACTCGCTGCAGACGGCTGTGCGCCACGTGGCGCACGAGTACCTGGATGAGGCCGAGGACTACGGCTACTCGCCGGACATCTGCGGCTACGTCAAGGCGGACGTGGCCACGCAGCTCCGGGGCGGCAACCTGCCGATGGGCCGCATCCCGAAGCCCGCGCTCGCGGTGCTCACGAACGCCTGCAACACCTACGTGAAGTGGAGCGAGATCTGGGACCGCATGTACCACATGCCCAGCTTCGTCCTCGATGTCCCCGGCAGCCGCTCCGCCGGCCTCGAACCCGCACGCGGCGATGGCGCGTTCGCCAACGATCTGCGCTACGTACGGGCCCAGCTCGACGACCTCATTCGCGTCTGCGAGGAGGTGAGCGGCGTCCGCTTCGACATCGACCGGCTGCGCGAAACGCTCGGGCACGCCAATACCATGAACCGCGGCTGGGCGCGCGTCCTCGAGCTGAACCGCGCCCGTCCCGCCGTGTTCAATGCGCTCACGGACGGCACCATCTTCATGGGCGTCGGCAATACACTGCGCGGCTCGGCCGAGGGCGCGCGCTACTTCACGGAGCTGGTCGAGGAGATGGAGCTCAAGCGCGCCGAGGGCATCGGTACGCTGACCGCCGAGCAGCACCGCCTGGTCTTCGTTGGTGTGCCCTGCTATCCGATGTTCCGGCGCTTCGGCGAGATGTTCGCGGAGTGGGGCGGGGCGTTCGTCCACTCGACCTACCTGTGGTTCGCCTCCGGCGGCGCCCATGCCGGCTACCAGTACGACGTCGCACGGCCGCTCGACAGCCTGGCCGAAGGCCTGATGCTGTCCGTGCGCGCCGCCATGGACAGCATGTTCTTCCACACGGAGCCGATGCTCCGCATGATCTCCGACTTCGCCGTGGACGGCGTCGTCTACCACCCGATCAAGAGCTGCCGCACGGTGTCCACGGGCCTCGCGGACAGCCGGCGCGCGCTCATGCAGCAAGCGGACGTCGCGAGCCTGTTCATAGAGTCCGACATGATGGACCGGCGCGTCGTCTCCGAGGCACAGCTCAAGAACCGGATCGACGCCTTCTTCGAGGGGCTCGCCGCACGCAAGCAGCAGCCGGCACTGGCCGGCTGAAGGAGGGATCATGGCCCATGCAGCGGGCGTGGACGTGGGCTCCACGCAGACCAAGGCGGTGATCATCGATGAGGATCGCCGCATCGCAGCGCGCGCACTGGTCGAGACCGGGGCGAACGTGGTGCAGGCCGCGCAGAACGCCTTCGAGAGCGCCTTGCGCGCGGGCGGCGTGCGCGAGGAGGAGGTCGAGTACGTCGTCGGCACGGGCTACGGCCGGTACAAGGTGACGTTCGGGAATACCCAGGTCACCGAGATCAGCTGCCACGGCCGCGGCGCCGTTCACATGTTCCCGGACACCCGTACCGTCGTCGACATGGGCGGCCAGGATACGAAGGCGATCAGCGTATCGGCGGCCGGCGAGGTCCTCGACTTCTGCATGAACGACAAGTGCGCGGCCGGCACCGGCCGCTTCCTGGGCGCGGCGGCGAGTGCACTCGACATCCCGATCGACCAGCTCGGTCCCACCGCCTTGCGCGGCGAGCGGCCCGTCCGCATCACGACCACCTGCACCGTGTTCGCCGAGTCCGAAGTCCTGTCATGGCTCGGCAAAGGCAAGAAGATCGAAGACATCCTGCTCGGCGTGCACCAGTCCATCGCCGCCCGCTCCGCCGGCCTGCTCCGCCGCGTCGGCATCAACGAGAAAGTCACCTTCACCGGCGGCGTCGCCCGCAACCTCGCCATGATCGCCACGCTCGAGGAGCGGCTCGGCACGAAAGTGAACGTCAGCGACGACTCCCACTTCATGGGCGCGCTGGGAGCCGCGCTGTTCGCGCTCGACCACGTACTGGCCAGCCGCGCGCCGGCCACAACCGCGAGGTCGTCATGACGTACACGGCGGGAATCGACATCGGTTCGACGTATACCAAGGCCGTGGTCGCGGACGCGCAACGGCAGATCGTGGGACGCGCGCTCGCCCCGACCGGGTTTCGCCTCGCGGAAGTCGCGCGCACGGTGCTCGCGCAGGCCGTCGAAGAGGCCGGCATCCGGCGCGACGACGTCGCCTACGTCGTCAGCACCGGCTTCGGCCGGCACCAGGTGGACGTGAGCGACGCCCAGGTCACCGACCTCACCGCAGCCGCACGCGGCGCCGCCACCTTCTTCCCCGGAACGCGCACGGTGCTGGATGTGGGCGGCCAGACGATGAAGGCGATCAAGGTCAGCGACGAGGGCAAGGTCCAGGCGTTCCGGCTGAACGACAAGTGCGCCGCCGGCACGGGCGCGTTCCTCGAGAAGACCGCGCGCTACATGGGCTTCACCACGCTCGACATCGGGCCGCTCGTCGCCACATCTCGCAACGCCGTGCCGATCTCGGGCGTGTGCGCGGTGTTCGCCGAGTCCGAGGTCATCAACCAGCTCTCACAAGGCGCCGCCCCCGCGGACATCATGCACGGCGCCATCGTCTCCCTCGTCGGGCGCTCCGTGCAGCTCATGAAGCGCGTCCGCATGGAGCCCGAGTTCACCCTCGTCGGCGGCATCCTGCGCTTCGAGCGCATGGTCGAGGCCGTCCGCAAGGCGCTCGACAGCACCGTCAACGTCGCGCCGGGTGAGCTGGCGCAGTTCACCACCGCCTACGGCGCCGCCCTGCTCGCCGCGCGCCGGTTACAGGTGCTCGAGACCCGAACCGCGGAGGTCGGATGAAGATCACGGAAGCATTCCTCGGGGAGCACGCCGTGTTCTACGCGCAATTCACCGAGTGCGAGACCATGCTGGATCGCAGCGACCTCGACGGCCTGAAACATGCCGCGAGCGTGATCGCCAGCGGCCTGGCCAGCCATGCGGAGCTCGAGGACGAACTGCTCTTTCGGCCGCTCGCCGCACGTGCCGGCGAGGACCCCGGCATCTTCGCTGTCATGGAGGAGGAACACGCGATCATCGGTGATCTGCTCCGTGGCATCGCCGATGCGCGCGACGCAGGTCGCGCGAGCGAGCTGCTCCACGAGATGATCGCCGCCGCGCGCGCCCATTTCGCGAAGGAGGAACAGGTGGCCTTTCCGCTCGCCGAGAAGCTGATCGACTTCGCCGAGCTGCGCCGGCTCGGTCAGACATGGTCGGATGCGCGCGGCGTCGTGATCGAGGTCACCCCCTAGCACGCGATGGCCACGATCATCGAGCCGTTCCGGATCAAGTCCGTCGAACCGATCCGGATGACCAGCCGCGAAGAGCGGCTCGCGCTGCTGCGCGACGCACACTACAACGTGTTCCGACTGCGGGCAGACCACGTCCTCATCGATCTGCTCACCGACAGCGGCACATCCGCCATGAGCGCCGAGCAGTGGGCGGCCATCATGCGCGGCGACGAAGCGTACGCCGGCAGCCGATCGTTCTACCGCCTGGAGTCCGTGGCACGCGACCTGTTCGGATTCCGGCACGTCATTCCCACGCACCAGGGCCGCGCCGCCGAACGCATCCTCTTCAGCACCTGCTGCCGGCCCGGCGACATCGTGCCCGGCAACACGCACTTCGACACGACGCGTGCCAACATCGAGGCCTGCGGCGCGACCGCGGTCGACCTCCCGGCACCCGAAGCGGAGTGCACCCAGGAACCGCACCCGTTCAAGGGCAACCTCGACATTGAAGGTCTCGAACGCCTGATCGCGGACGTGGGGTCCGCACGCATCCCGCTCTGCATCCTGACGGTGACCAACAACTCGGGCGGCGGACAACCCGTATCGCTCGCCAACATCCAGGAAGCGCGCGAGGTGTGCCGCCGCCACGCGATCCCGCTCTACATCGATGCGTGCCGCTTCGCCGAGAATGCGTATCTCATACGGTCGCGCGAGCCCGGTCAGGCCGGCCGTTCCGTCAAGGACATCGCGCGCGAGATGTTCTCCCTCGCCGATGGCTGCACCTTCTCCGCCAAGAAGGATGGCCTCGCCAACATCGGCGGACTGCTCGCCACCAACGACGACCGCCTCGCCGCACAGGAGAAGGATCTGCTCATCCTTACCGAGGGGTTCCCGACCTACGGCGGACTCGCAGGCCGCGACCTCGAGGCCATCGCCGTCGGCCTCGAAGAGGTCGTCCAGCACGACTACCTCGAGTACCGCATCGCCTCCGTACGTTATCTCGGCGAGCACATCGCCCGCGCCGGCGTTCCGATCGTCCAGCCGCCCGGCGGACACGCCGTCTTCATCGACGCGCGCGCGTTCCTGCCCCACGTCGAGCCGCTCCGGCTCCCGGGTCAGTCTCTCGTGGCCGAGCTGTACATCGAGGGCGGCGTGCGCGCGGTCGAGATCGGCACCGTCATGTTCGGCCGCCACGACCCGATCACCGGAGACGACATTCCCGCCCGCCAGGAGCTCGTCCGCCTCGCCATTCCGCGCCGCGTCTACACGCAGAGCCACATCGACTACGTCGTCGAGGTCATCCTCGCCGTCTGGGAGCGCCGCACCCGCATCGGCGGGTTCCGCATCGTCCGCCAGCCGCCCACGCTCCGCCACTTCACGGCCGAGTTCGAGCCCCTCTACGCCTGCGGCGCGTGACCTGGACCTCCCGGGCCTTGACCCCAGCGGGTTCCGGGTTGTACTTTGTGGAATGAAGTACTTGGCAAACTCGGACAGGACACCATGAGACCGATCACGATCGCTGCCATCGCGCTCGCGCTGGGCGCTTCCGCCGCGGCCGCGCAGGAACGCTCCCTCGAGGAGCGGCTCGACTCCATCGCCGGCCAGTGGATACCGAGGAAACACGCGGTCGGCATGGTGGCGGCCGTGGTGAAGGGCGGTGACACCCTTCTCTACAAGGCGTACGGCCTGGCCGATGTCGAGTGGGAAGTGCCGATGACGCTGGACGCGCAGTTCGAGATCGGCTCGCAGACGAAGCAGTTCACCGCGGCGGCGATTCTGAAGCTCCGCGACGAGGGCAAGCTGAGCCTCGATGACGAGGTCGAGAAGTGGGTGCCCGAGTTCGACGCCCGCGGGCGCAAGGTGACACTGCGGCATCTGCTGTCGCATACGTCGGGCATCGCGGATTTCATGGACACGCCGGAATTCGCAGCGTTGATGTTCGACCGGCGAAAGACGCGCGAGGATGCCCTGCCGCTGCTGAGCAGGTACGAACCGATCTTCGAGCCGGGCGAGCAGCAGTTCTACAACAACAGCGGGTTCTGGCTGCTCGGGCTGGCGGTCGAGCGCGCGAGCGGGATCCCGTACGAGAACTACATCGAGAGCAACTTCTTCGAGCCGCTGGGGATGACGCGGTCGATGTACTGCAACATCATGGAGAACGTGCCGCGTCGCGCGCACGGGTACTTCGCGCGTCCGATGATGCTCCAGCGCTCGTGGACGACGATTCACACGTGGCCGTTCGCCGCGGGTTCACTCTGCTCGACGGCGGGCGACCTGCTGAAGTGGATCGATGCCTTGCACGGCGGCCGCGTGCTCTCACCCGAGTCCACGAGGGAGATGATCACGCCCGCGCGGCTGAACGACGGCACGGAGCTGCGCTACGGCATGGGGCTCCAGGTCGGGCCCGATCCGATGGGCACGTTCTACATCGGGCACGGCGGACGGGCCCCGGGCTACTGGACCGAAGCGGGCCTGTATCCGGAGTCCGACATGGCCATCGTCGTGTTGATGAACAGCGTGGGTGACCTCGACCCGCAGGAGGTCGTGGCCGAGCTCGCTGCCGAAGTGCTGGGCGTGACGCCGCCGGAGCCGAAGCGCTACGCGGGCAACATCGAGGAGCTTCTGGGCCGCTACGTAGGTCAGACTTCGGAAGGCCCCGTCACGGTCGAAGTCGTCGAGACGCCGGACGGTCCCGGCTTCCGGATCAACGGGTCGCCGCCGCGCCCCGGGGAGTGGATGGACGGGCTGCGCTTCAAGCTCGGCGCCAACTTCCTGATCTTCCGCCGCGCCAGCGGCGACAGCGGACCGATCGTGGAGCTGCGCCGCAGCGCTCCCGGCGCTCACCTGATCATGCGGCGCCAATGACACGACGAGGGCGCCGGGCCTGACCACCCGGCGCCCTCCTACATCACTCACGGATTGTCGACCACGGTCAGGAAGACGTCGTCGAAGCGGGCGGTCGCTTCCGCAGTCGTGCCCTCCAGCTTGAGGACGCCGAAGGTGAAGTCGATCCTCACCGCTCCTGCGGACCGGGAAAGCCTTTCGATCCTGAGCTCGCGTAGAAGCGCGCAACCACGCGGAATCGTGATCGGACTTGACGGCCGGCGCACGGCGTCGGACCGTTGAGGTGAATGGCCAAGCCACCTCCTTCCATCGCCGTGACGAGCACGCTGGCGATGGTTCGCGCGGCCGAGGAACGCGGTTTCGAGACGGCGGATCTGCTGGCTGCGGCGAAGCTCACGCGTGAGCGTCTGGAGGATCCGGACGAACGGATTCCGGGTCCTGTTGTCCTCGCCTTGTGGAACGCACTGCGCGAACGCACCGGCGACCCGGCACTGCAGCTCGCCGCACCCACCTGCCTGCCGTTCGGTGCATACCACGTCATCGACTACATGGTCGGCGCTTCCGCGACGGTCGGTGCGGGGATCGACCGCTTCGCGCGCTTCTTCCGGCTGATCGCCGATGGCGTATCGACGGCGATCGAAGCGGCGGACGACGAGTGGCGCTTCGTGCTGGCCATGACGAACGGCGGTGCGGTGCCACCCGTCTACGTCGACTACGTGTTCGCCGCGCTCGTCCGCCGGATTCGCATGAGGATCCGTCCGCGGCTGCGCGTCCTGCGCGTGGACCTGCGTCAGCCGGAGCCGGCGGTCTCCCATGTCTACCGGCAGATGTTCGAGGCGCCGGTTCACTTCGGAGTGGATGCAGATCGGCTGTGCTTCGATGCGAAGGAGTGGCACGCGCCGATGGACACCGCCGATCCCGCGCTCGCCAAGCTGCTCGAGGAACACGCGCGCACGCGGGCGCGGCGCGTGCCCGGTGTTCGGTCGGGTTTCACGGCCGATGTCGAGAACGCGATCGCAGCTACGCTGCCACAGGGCGGCTCGGCACGGGTGGTCGCACACGCGCTCCACATGAGCGTGCGTACGCTCCAGCGGAAGCTCGTGGACAGCGGCGTGACCTTCCGGCAGGTCGCCGATGATGTCCGGCGCCGCCTCGCCGAGGAGTACCTGACACAGCCGAAGGTGTCGATGGCCGAAGTGGCGTTCCTCCTCGGCTTCAGCGACCAGAGCACATTCCACCGGGCCTTCCGCCGCTGGACCGGAGAACCACCGGGCCGCTGGCGCCGCCGCGTCGGCTGATCGCCGCGGAAGTTGGCGCGAATCGCAAAAAAGTCGGCGCCCTCCGCCACGCTCCGACCCCCGGGTCGTGCCGAGATTGCACGATCACTCACCCCAGGGGGTCACCATGCGTCAATCGGCTCGTCACGCCATCGGTGCGGCGCTCGCGGCCCTTGCAGCCGCGTCACCCACCGCCGCCCAGAAGCTCCACGTCAACGATCACTGGGACGACTGCGCGATCGTCCTCAGCCACACGCTCACACAGGATGCATGGCGCCAGTTCGTCGCCGAGCTGGGCGTCGTCGCCTATTACCGGCCCATGGTTTCCGCGCGGCCGCTCGGCCGGGGCCACATCGAGTTCGCGATCGCCCAGACCGCCACGCGCATCGATGATTCGGAGCCCGCGTGGAACGACACGTTCTCGCACCCGGACTCCACACACTACCTGTTCGACGGCGACGCCCTCGCGATTCCGGGCTTCATGCTCCGCGTCGGTGTCAGCGACCGCGTCGACGTCGGCGCCTACTTCACGAAGAATCCGAACTCCAACTACGGCATCGCTGGCGCGCAGGTGCAGTACAGCCTGGTACAGGACGCACGCACCGGCATCGCCGCGGCCGGCCGCATCACTGCCGCGAGGCTGTTCGGTCCCGATGACGTCAGCGCGGGCGTGTACGGCGTCGACCTGCTCGTCAGCCGCGACGTCTCGGTCTTCTCGCCCTACGCCGGCATCTCCGGCTTCGTCAGCCACGGCAGCGAGCACTCTTCGCACGTCGACCTCGCCGGCGAGGCCGCGGCCGGCGTGCAGGGCATGGTCGGCGTAGCCCTCAACGTCTGGGCACTCCGGCTCGGCGCCGAGTACAGCGTGGCGCGCGTCTCCGGCTACGCGTTCAAGGTGGCGTTCGGCATCTGACCCCCCGGCGGGCGTACCACTTGATTATCGAGAGGTAAGCGGTATCTTCTACTCGATTATCTAGTGGTACGCCCGTCGCGATGGAGTGGACATGCCGTTGAAGGGGGATCTGGTCACGGGCACGCTGGACCTGCTCGTGCTGAAGGCGCTGCAGCTCGGGGACACCCACGGGTGGGGGATCATGGAGCGGATCCGGTCCACGTCGGGGAACGAGCTGCAGGTGAATCAGGGGTCGCTGTACCCGTCGCTGTACCGGCTGAAGAGGCAGGGGCTGATCGCGAGCACGTGGGCCGTGACCGAGAACAACCGGCGCGCGCGCTACTACTCTCTGACGGCGAATGGCCGGGAGCGGCTGGCGGAGGAGCGCCGTGAGTGGAAGCGGCTGTCGGAGGCAGTGAATCGCGTGCTCGCCACGCAGGCCATCTCGTGATGGGTTTCCTGAACCGCTGGCGGGAGTGGCGCGCGGCGCGCGAGGAGTACCGCGCGAGCGTGGAAGAGATGCACTTCCACATCGAGCAGGAGACGGCGCACAACATCCGCAACGGCATGCCGGCGGATGAAGCGCGGCGCGCGGCGCAGAGGTCGTTCGGTGGTGTGGATCGTTTCGCGGAGGCGGCGCACGACGAGCGGCCCGGCACGAAGTGGTCGGAGTTTCGCGTCTCGTATCTGGACTGGAAGCTGGGCGCCCGGATGCTGGTGAAGCATCCGGGCGTTTCCGTGCTGGGCGCGATCACGCTCGCGGTAGCGATCGGCCTCGCGGCCGGCTGGTTCGAGGTGACAAGGACGGTATTCCACCCGGACCTGCCCCTGGCCGATGGGGACAGGATCGTGCGGGTCGAGTACACGGATGCGGCCACGCAGGGCCCCGAGCTGCGCACGATGCACGAGTTCGTGCAGTGGCGGGAACGGCTCACAACCATCGAACAGCTCGGTGCGCACCGCACGATCCAGCGCAACATGGTCGTCCCGGGCGCGCCACCGCAGGTCGTGGAGGCGGCCGAAATCACCGCCGCCGGTTTCGTCGTACCCGGTGTCCCGCCGCTCCTCGGCCGGCCGCTGCTCGCCGGCGATGAAGCGACAGCGGCGCCCGCTGTCGTCGTGATCGGCTACGACGCATGGCAGCGGTACTTCGACAGCGATCCCTCCGTCATCGGTAGCGAGCTCGAGCTGGGCCCTGTACGCGCGACGGTCGTCGGCGTCATGCCCGAGGGATATCGCTTTCCGTCGAACCACCAGTTCTGGGTTCCGCTGCGCCCGACGAGAGCGGAGCCGCTCGGTGGTCCGCCCATTGAGGTGTTCGGCCGGCTGCGACCCGGCGCGACACTCGAGAGCGCCGACGCAGAGCTTTCCGCATGGGCCGGACAGATGGCGCAGCTCTCGCCTGCGACACACGAGCGCCTGCGCCTGCGCGCGCGTCCCTTCGCGGCGCCATCCGCAGACGGTGCATCCCGCGAAGTCTTCCTCATCAACCTCGCCGCATGGCTGATCCTCGCGCTGGCGTGTGCGAACGTCGCCGCACTGATGTTCGCACGCACCGCGACGCGCGAAAGCGAGATCGTCATCCGCAACGCGCTGGGCGCGTCACGCGCGCGCGTCATGGGGCAGCTCTTCATCGAAGCCTTCGTGCTCACGTCCGCGGCGGCGCTCGTGGGATTGCTGGGTGTAAAGCTGGCGATGACGGTCGCGCTCGACCGCCTGGGTGACCGCCTGCCGTTCTGGTGGGATGCCGACATCGAGCCCGCGACGATCCTCTACACCGCCGGTCTGGCGCTCGCGGGTGCGGCGATGGTGGCGCTGCTGCCCGCGTTGCGCGCAACCGGTCCACAGGTGCGCGCGGGCATGGCGCAGATCGGGGCCGGCAACACGCGGATGCGTTTCGGTGGCGCGTGGTCGGCGCTCATCGTGATGCAGGTCGCGTCCTCGGTGATCTGTCTGCCCTTCGGCATCGGCGCCGCGGCCGAAGCGTACCAGGAGTACCGGCTGCGTGCGGCCTTTCCCGCCGACGGACTCCTCACGTTCCGGCCGGTGCTGGACAGTCTGTCGCTCGCGAATTCGGCGGAGCCCGACGAAACGATCGCGCAACTGTCGAGCCGCCTGCGTGAGGAACCCGACGTAGCAGGCGCAGGCATCACGGCCGTGCTGCCGGGCCGATCGCACCCGCTCCGGCGCATCGAGATGCAGCGCGCGTCGGAACCGCCCGTTCTCATCGACGCGAACACGGAAGGCGATCGCGTCCGCATCGGCCAGGTCGGACCCGGTTTCTTCGAGACGATCGGCGTGCCGCTGCTCGCCGGCCGGGAATTCCGTTCGAGCGACGCTTCAGGATCGGCGCCCGTCGTCGTGATCAACGAATCCCTCGCCCGCAACATCGGCGGCAACCCGCTCGGCGTGCGTGTCCGCTTCGCGGCCGACGACGGCGGTGAGGCCGGCCGGTGGCACGAAGTGGTAGGCGTCGCACGCAACCTGGGTCTCACGCCGACCGGGGAAGGCGAGGCGGATTATCTGTACGTGCCGGCATCGGGGGAAGAAGCGGAGTTCGTGATGCTGCGGGTCCACGGCAACGCTACGGCATTCGAGCCGCGGCTGCGAGCGCTCGCGTTCGAGGTGGATCCCGCGTTGCGACTGATGGACGTGCAGCCGCTGCGCGAGGTGATCCGCGAGGAGTACCTGCCCGTGATTCAGGGCGTGCTCGCAGGCAACGGCATCGTCCTGCTGATCATCATCCTGTCCGCCGCGAGCCTGTACGCGCTGATGTCGGTGTCGGTGGCGCTCCGCACGCGCGAGATCGGCGTGCGGCTCGCCATCGGTGCGAGCCCGCGCGCCGTCCTCCTCGCACTCTTCCGCAGGGCGGCGACCCAGGTCGGCATCGGCCTGGTGGCCGGCAACATCGTGGTCGCCGCCCTGCTGTACATGATGGCGGACGAAGTTCGCCCCGGCGTCGTGCTGCCGCCCCTGGGCGTCGCGACGGTCGCCATGCTGCTCGTAGGTCTCGGCGCGTGTCTGCTCCCCGCACGGCGCGCGCTGCGCGTGCAGCCGACGGAGGCGCTGAAAGCCGCGCGCTGAGCGCCGGTCAGTTCTTCCCGAACAGACCGCCGAGCATGCCGCCCAGATCGTCGAGCGGCGAACCGTCGCCATCGCGATCCAGCAGGCCGCCCAGCATGCCGCCGATGCCACCGGTGGCATCGGCCGGGGCGGCCTGTCTCGTACGCTTCGACATCGCACCCATCGCGAGCGCGGCAACGAGCGGCAGCATCTTCTTCAGAATGGCGGGATCGATGCCCGTCTTCTGCGAGGCGTTCGCCGCGACACGCCGGCTCACGTCCTTGCTGCCGAGGATGTGGCCGAGGATCGCGTTGCCGTCCATGACCGTCTCCGGACGGCCGAGCGAGTCGGGCTGATCCAGGTAGCCGTCGTGGCGGCCGGACCGCAGCGCCGACAGCAGGTCCGCCTGCCCCTGCGGCGCCTGCATGTTGCGTTGCAGCCCCGCGGCCAGCGCGGGCATGAGTGCGCCCATGGCACTCGCGGCCTGACGGGGATCCAGCCCGAGCTGCGCGGCGATCTGATTCACAGCCGCGCCGTCGTTCGCGCCGAGTACCGATTCGAGGATGTTCATGGGGAGGCTCCGTGCCAGGGGTTCGTGCGGACGGATGTAGCGCGAGACATAGCATCCGCCCGCACGGGCCACAAGCCAACGGGGCCTGCAAGGTCCCTAGCGGGAGCCCTCCCGGACGAACGTGACACTGCGGAACACCGGATTGCTGTAGTCCAGCGCCACGGCACGACCCTCCGCATCGCGCACGAAGCGGATCTGCATGCGCTGCCACTGGAACGTGTCGATGTCAGCCGGCTGGAAGGGAATCGCCTGCGTCGGCAACTCGTTCAACTGGATGCGCACTCCGTTCTCCGTCGGTTCGACATCGAATGTCGCCTTCAGCTCGTCGCTGACGTAGCGGCCGGAGAGGTCCGCCAGCTCGGCCGCGGTGGGACTCCATGGACGGGCGCGGTGATAGCGTGTGCGCTCGCCTTCCGCCGTCACGATCTCGAAGCTGTCGTCGGAATCGAAGTGCAGCTCGAACTACCCCTGCGACATGAAGGAAAGCGTCGGGTCCGGATTCCTGAACTTCTTCGCACTCACCGTGGACCTGATCGTCGAGCGCGCCGACCAGCGTGTCGTCGCCATCGAAGTGAAGCTCACGGCGCACGTCGATGATGCGGACGTTAAGAACCTGCTTTGGCTCAGCGAGCAGATCGGTCGCGACCTGCTCGATGCGATCGTGGTCCACTCGGGGCCGATCGCGTATCGCCGGCCCGATGGGACCGGAGTGGTCCCCGCGGTGCTACTGGGCCCCTGAGGTTGAACGCAGGTCGAACACCACCTTGGCCATGTCGGCTTCGCGCGCGGCGAACCGGCGGTAGGCCTCGACGCCGGCGGAGAGCGGGAGGCGGTGCGTGATGAGTGTCGCCAGGAGGGGAGCTTCACGGGCCGCGAAGTCGAGCGCCGCGGGGAGCAGGCGGCGAGCGGAGCAGCGGCCGGCGGAGTAGGTGAGGTTGCGGTCGTACAGCTCGCCCGGCGGGATGGCCAGGTGGGGTTCGGTGTGCACACCGAGTGCCGCGATCGAGCCCCCGGGGCGCGCACTGTCGGCGGCCGTGCGCGTGGCCGCTGCGGAGCCGACGGCCTCGATCACGCGGTCGGCGCCGCGGCCGTTGCTGCGCTCGCGAAGCTGCGTTGCGGCGTCGCCGGCGGAAACGTCGATGGGGACCGCGCCGAAGCGCTCCGCGAGGGCGAGTCTCGAGCCCACCGAATCGAGCGCGAACACGAGCGACGCATCGCGCGCGAGTGCCGCGCGCACCGCGAGCAGCCCGACCGGTCCGCATCCCACGACCGCGACGACGTCACCGGGCGCAACACCTGCGAGCTCCGCGCCGAACATGGCGGTGGCGAGGATGTCACCGCCGAGGAGTGCGACGGCATCATCCGCGATTGCATCGGGCACGGGCACGAGCGTGGAGTCCGCGAGCGGCACGCGCACGTACTCCGCCTGTGCGCCGTGCAATCCGCGGCCGTTCTGCACCCAGCCGAAGAGCTGGCCGCGCACGCAGCGCGCGGTGAGTCCGATCTCGCACGCCCAGCACGCGCCGCAGTTGGTGGTGAACGGCGCCACGACGCGCTGCCCGACCTTCACGCGCCGTACGTCAGCTCCGGTTGCGACGACGCGGCCCACGAGCTCGTGGCCCATGATCGTGCCCGCGTCGAGGCCGCGCTCGCGGCCGAAGTACGGATGCAGGTC
>CAYUIG010000015.1:0-69316 GCA_964444685.1 uncultured Gemmatimonadaceae bacterium
GACCGCGAGGTGCCGGATCCGTGGGGCGGCGGGCTGGATGGTTTCGAGGAGGTGCAGGATATGGTCGAGCGGGCCTGCCGAGCGTTGCTCGCGCATGTCCGGGCTCAGCGCGGAATCTGAGTCGGGAGTCGGGAGTCGGGAGACTGGAGGCTGGTTTACGGCGGGGGGCGTTGGTGCTGCCTGAGCGGATTCGCATACAGGTTGAGGACGCCCTCAACGCGCGCATCGACGAGGTTTCGCGCGTGGGAGGCGGGTGCATCAGTCCGGCGGGTCGGGTGGAGACGTCGCGTGGGGATCGGTTCTTCCTGAAGTGGTCGGACGGGAGCGCGCCGGAGGGGTTGTTCATAGCCGAGGCGGAATCGCTGTACTGGCTCGAGAGCACGGGCACGGTGCGCGTCCCGGCGGTGATCCACACCGGCGCGGAGTGGCTGCTGCTGGAGTGGCTGGAGCCGGGCAGGAAGTCGGACGCCATGATGGCGGAGCTGGGGCGTCGCCTGGCGGATCTTCACACGCCGCGGGAAAGTTGGTCGAGCCCGCGCCCGATGAACTTCATCGGCTCACTGCCTCAATCCAACCAGCCTGCGCGCGACTGGCCGAGCTTCTGGCGCGAGCGGCGGCTCCGTCCTCAGCTCGAGCTCGCCTGCCGCAGCGGACACTTCAGCGACGCGCACCGCCGCGCGTTCGATGCGCTGTTCGACCGGCTCGCCGAGCTCCTCGCTCCCGGTGACGAGGAGGGGCCATCGCTGCTGCACGGGGACCTGTGGAACGGGAACGTGCACGCCATGGCGACAGGCGAGGCGGCGCTGGTGGACCCGTCGTGCTACGTGGGGCACCGCGAGGTCGACCTGTCCATGGCCGATCTGTTCGGAGGTTTCGGCACGGCGTTCCGCGCGGCGTACGAGGATGCGTGGCCGCTGCTTCCGGGCTATCATGAGCAGCGCAGGCCCATCTATCAGCTCTATTACCTGCTCGTGCACGTGAACCTCTTCGGTGCGGGATACGTCGCGCAGACGCTCGACACCCTGCGATCGGTGCAATGAACTGGAAGTCGATCGTACTGCTGTCGATGCTCGTGCCCACGGCGGCGGCCGCGCAGGACCCGCTTACACGCGCGTACACTGCGGAGGAGTGCCCGAGCTGTGCGGAGTGGAACGAGCCGCGCCCGCCGGTGCACGTATTCGGCAACGTCTATCACGTCGGTACGGGAGGCCTCGGCTCGGTGCTGATTGCGTCGCCCGAGGGGCATGTGCTGATCGATGGCGGACTGCCGAACAGCGTGCCGCTGATCCTTGGGAACATCCGCGCGCTCGGCTTCGATCCCGATGACATCGTGCTGATCCTCAACTCACATCCGCACTACGATCATGCGGGCGGCATCGCCGCGCTGCAGCGGGAGACGGGTGCGCGCATCGCGGCAAGCCCGGACGCGGCAATGGCGCTGGAATCGGGACGCGTCGGCGATCAGGATCCGCAGTACGGCATCGCGCTGCCGATGCCGCCGGTGCGGAACGTCGAGGTGATCCGTGATGGTCAGACGTTGCGCGTCGGCAGCATCGAGGTGACCGCGCACTTCACGAGCGGCCACTCGCCGGGTGGCACGACCTGGTCGTGGCGCGCGTGTGAGGGCGAGCGGTGCCTGGATTTCGTGTACGCGGACAGCCAGACGCCGGTCTCGCGCGACGGCTTCCGCTACACCGATCATCCGCGCGCGGTGGACGATTTCCGGCGCGGCTTCGATCTGCTGGAGACCCTGCCGTGTGACGTACTCCTCGCCCCGCATCCGTGGGCGACCTCGCTCTGGGAGAAGGTCGAGAAGGGTGAGGCGCTCGTCGATCCGGAGGCGTGCCGGCGCCTCGCGGCCAACGGACGCGAGCGGCTGCGGGAGCGGCTGGAGCGCGAGAAGAGTTGAGGCTGCGGTTCGCGCTGCTCCTGCTCGCGGTGTCGTGTGCAGGATCGGATGCTCGCACGCCGCCGGCGGTGGCCGGCAGCGTCGAGGTGGATCCGACGCCGGTCCTCACGATCGGAAGGGAAGGGGACCCGGCGTACGAGTTCACGGACATCGTGGCGTTCGGACGTCTTTCGAACGGCCGGTGGTACATCGTGGATCGCGGTTCCGCCGACGTACGGTTCTACGACGAACAGGGCGTGTTCGTGCGGCGCGCCGGCGGTCGTGGCGAGGGACCGGGCGAGTTTCAGTACCTGCTCGGCGCGGCCGCGCTGCCGAACGGGGATCTGCTGCTGCACGACGCCATGCTGTGGCGGCTCACGCGGCTGGACGCATCCGGTGACGTGATCGACGTCATGCCGCTGCCGCCACCGCCCGCCGGTTTTGCCGCATTCTTCCCGATCGGGCTGTTCGGCGATCGACCCGTCTGGTCCTCGGTGAAGACGCCGCCATGCATCGAGAAGACCGTCGTGACCGACACGATGGGGTATTTCCAACTCGTCGACGACGAGATCATCGAGATCGCGCGCGTGTCGGGCGGCCAGCGGTGGGGCAACTCAACGAATATCCTCCGCCGCTGCCTCCCGAACGGAGTGCCGTTCGCGGGTCCGCCGATCGCGGTGGCGCACGATGGCCTGCTGTACATCGCGCGGCGTGACGTGCGCGAGGTACACGTCATCGATCCGGCCACCGGGTCGCGGCGCGTGCTCGAGGGTGCCGCGGAACGGGAGCCGCTGACGGACGAACGGATTGCGGCGTGGATCGAGGCCGAGATCGGGCAGACGTTCCGGGATGAGCGGGGCCAGCCACTTCCGAACGGACTCGGCCGCGCGGAGTACGAGCAGCGGCTGCGCGAGACTCCGTATCCCGACAGCCTGCCGGCGGCGTCTCAGCTCGAGGTCGATCCGGCGGGCCGCGTCTGGATCGCGAGCTACGCCGGGCCCGAGGCCGCGGCGGTGTCATGGGTCGTGATTTCCGCGGACGGAGGCCGGAGAGAGGCGCTCACGCTGCCGGCGCGCTATCGTATCACCGAGATCGGCCCCGACTACCTTGCCGCGGTGACGCGGGATTCGTTCGACGTGCAACGCGCCGTGGTACACCGGCTCGGGGCCGGCCTTTGAGGATCGTTCAATGAAGGAAGGAGCACGGTCGTGATGAAGCGAATGGTCTGGATCGTTCCCGTCCTGCTCGGGACGGCAGGCACGGTGGTGGCACAGGAAGAGGGCGGGCCGTCGCCGGATTCGGTGGCGATCGTCGAGATGGAGACGCGCTACATTCAGCCGCCCGCGCCGATCCCCGCGTACTTCGCGCGCGACCCGAACTACGTCCGGCTCGACGCGCCGGATCCGACCCGCCGGTATTTCCTCGTTCCGCGCTCGACCGAGCTGTCCACGCTCGACCTGATGTCGCGGCCGACGTACCGTCTCGCCGAGCTGGAGATCCGGCCGGCGACCGACCGCCTCTGGCACCTCGACACGTACGGCATCCAGGACCTGGCCATCTACGATCTCGAGCGGCGCAGGCTCGTCGATGTCGACATCCCCGCGAACACGTTCCTGAGCGACCTCGTTTGGTCGCCGGACGGCGCGCGCGTCGCGTTCCTCGCGCACCTCCCGAACGGCACGCAGCTCTGGACGGCCGATGCGGCGTCGGGCCAGGCACGTGCGCTCAGCGATGTACGCATCCTCGCCACGCTCGCGACGGAAGCGCAGACGCAGGCCGAAGGCTCGGACATGGTGCAGTGGACGCCCGAGGGCACGGTGCTCACGCTGATGGTACCGTCGGATCGCGGGCCGGAGCCGGACCGCAATCCGGTGCCGAGCGGGCCGTTCGTGCGGCTGACACGGCCCGAGCCCGTGGCGTCGCGCACGTTCTCCAATCTGCTGCGCGATCCGCACGATGCAGCACTGTTCGAGCACTACACGCGCTCGCAGCTCGTGGAGCTGGGCGGCAACGCGCCGCGGCCGATCGGCGAGCCGCGCATGTATCAGTCGATCTCGCTGAGCCCCGATGGTCGCTACATCATGGCCACGTACATCGACAAGCCGTTCTCATTCCTGACCAGCTACGGCAGCTTCCCGCGCAGCACGGTCGTGATCGACAGGCAGCAGGGCACCGTGCTGGCCACGCTGGACCAGCGCGATCTGCGCGAGGGTGGCGGCTTCGGCTTCGGCGGGGGCGGCGGCCGCGGCGGGTGGGCGTGGCGTCCGGATGGTGCGGGCCTCGCGTTCACCCAGAACGACGGCAGCGGCACGGCGCTCATGATCCTGCCGCCGCCGTTCGACTCGGCATCGGCGATCCAGGTCGCAACGAGCCGCGAGCGTGTCGGCAATGTCGTGTACACGATGGATGGCACGCGCGCGTTCGCGACGGCGACGCGCAGCGGCAGCCGCGCCCTCGTGAGCTGGCGGCTGGACACCGACAGCGCGCAGCGCGAGGTACTGGTCGACTTCTACCAGCCGGACAGCCTGTTCGCGCTCCCCGGTGAGCTGTGGACGGCGCGCACGCCCAACGGCGTGGAGTACGCGCTGATCTCGGACGACGGCGGCGATGTGTACCTGCGTGGTCCCGGCTACGCGCCCGACTTCCGGCCCACGCCGTTCGTGGACGCGCTGTCGCTGTCCGACACCACACGCACACGCATCTTCACGGGCGCGAAGGACTCCTACGACCAGCCGCTTGTCGCACTGGATGCGGGGCTCACACGCATGATCGTGAGCCGTGAGGGTGTGCACGACTTCCCGGACAGCTTCCTGTGGACGCGCGGAAGCGATCGGATGGCGAATCTCACGAACAACGTGGATCCATTCCCGGAGCTGACGGCGGCGCGTCGCATCGACTTCAGCTTCGAGCGGCGTGACGGCCTCGAGGTGCAGGGACGCGTATCGCTACCTGTGAACTACGTCGAGGGCACCAAGGTCCCCGCGATCTTCTGGACATATCCGCGCGAGTACACAACGTCCGACAGCTACGAGCGGTCCGCGATCACCTCGCGCAACCGGAACGCGTACACGCACCTGACGTGGCTGCGCTGGTCCGATCTCTGGCTCACGCAGGGCTACGCGCTCGTGTATCCGGACATCCCGATCATCGGCGAGAACTACAACGACACCTACATCTCGAACATGGTGGACGCGATGTACGCGGCCATGCGGGCGGTCGATGGGCTGGGTGTCGTCGACATCGACAGGATCGGGCACGGCGGCCACAGCTACGGCGCGTTCGCGACCGCGAACCTGCTCGCGCACACGCCGTTCTTCAAGGCCGGCATCGCGGGTGACGGCGCGTACAACCGTTCGCTCACCCCGACCGGCTTCCAGGCGGAGCGACGCGACATCTGGGCGGCGCCGAACACGTACATCGAGATGTCGCCGTTCTTCAGTGCGGACCAGATCAATACGCCGCTGCTCATGTATCACGGCGCGGACGACAACAACACGGGCACGTGGCCGATCCAGTCGGAGCGGCTGATGCACGCGCTGACGTCGCTCGGCAAGACGGCGGCGCTGTACATGTATCCCTACGAGTCGCACACGCCGCGCGCGATCGAGAACAACCTCGACATGTGGGCGCGGTGGATCGGCTGGTTCGACAAGTACGTGAAGGGAGCGGAGACGACGACCACGGACCGCTGAAGTGCGCAAGCAGTACTACTTCCGCCGCGTTGACGGTGAGCTGCTGGCGTGGGATGTCGATCGGCTGGTCGAGCAGTCGAAGACCCTGCCGCGGCAACGCGTGCCCCTCGCGCAGATTCGCGAGCTGGACGAGGTCTGGTTCGGGGACGACGAGCCGGCGACGTGGCGTTCACTCGTCGCCCATGTCCGTTTGATGGATGAGGCCGACCTGGCGTACCCCATCATCCTGTCCGCGGACGGCCGCGTGATGGATGGGATGCACCGGGTCGCGAAGGCGCTGCGCCTGGGTCGCGATGCCATCGAGGCGGTGCGATTCGACGTGGACCCCGCGCCGGATTACGTTGGACGCGGTCCGGAAGACCTACCCTACTAATCCAGGAGACGGCGATGGCGAAGAAGCGTCAGACGTTCGATCGCGCGGCACGCAAGCGGAAGGCCGCGCGCAAGGCACGAGCCGAAGCGAAGGCCATGCGGAAGGAATCGGCCGCGGCGCCTGCGAAGAAGGCGGCTCCGAAGAAGGCGGCGGCGAAGAAGACCACCGCGAAGAAGGCGACGGCGAAGAAGTCGCCGGCGAAGAAGGCAACGAAGAAGGCCACGAAGAAGTCGGCGGAATGATCCCGTGCTGACGCGGCGCGAGTTCGTCGCCGCCGGCGTGGCCGCACTGCCTCTCGCAGGCGTGCGGCCACGTCCGCAACGGGCGTCGCGACTGATCCTGCTGGGCACGGCAGGCGGCCCGACGCCGAAGCCAAACCGCGCCGCACCCGCGCAGGCGATCGTCGTCGGTGACGCGACGTACATCATCGACTGCGGCAACGGCGTCGCGCGGCAGATGGTGCTCGCCGGACTGACACTCGGTTCGATCCGCGGCGTCTTCATCACGCACCACCACTCCGACCACAACGCGGACTACGGCACGCTCCTCCTCCTTGCCTGGGGTTCCGACCTTGCGACCGCGGTCGACACGTTCGGGCCACCGCCGCTCGCGGAGATGACGCGCCACTTCCTGGCGCAGAACGATTACGACATCCGCACGCGCACCGCGGACGAGGGGAGGCCGCCGCTCGCGCCGCTGATCCGCCCGCACGAGATCGGCGCGGGAGGCGAGGTCATGGAGGATGGGAACGTGCGTGTCACCGCCGCGGTCGTGGAGCATCCACCCGTGGCGCCCGCGCTCGCCTACCGGTTCGACACACCCGACCGATCGTTCGTGATCTCGGGTGACACGCGGCCGTCGCAAGCGCTCGTGGAGCTCGCGCGCGGCGCCGACGTGCTCGTGCACGAAGTCATGCACGTACCTTCCATCGATGCACTGATCGCGCAGGAACCGAATGCGACGACGCTGCGCGAACATCTGCTCGCGAGCCACACCACGACCGAGCAGGTCGGCCGCCTCGCGACCGAGGCAGGCGTGAAGACACTCGTACTCTCGCATTTCGTACCGGGCGGCCACCCGTTCGTCCCGGACGAGGTGTGGTACGATGCCGTGCGGCCGCACTTCTCCGGTGAGATCATTGTGGGCCGGGACCTTCTCGAGGTGTGACCCGATGACAGAGACGAAGCGGTATCGCTGGAACGACCTGGAAGTCGAGCAGGTCTCGGATGCGATGCGTCGCCGGCTGGTCTCCGGCGAGCGGATCATGCTCGCCCAGGTGCTGCTGTCGAAGGGCGCGCTCATTCCGCGGCATCAGCACGTGCACGAACAGATGGCGTACATCGTAGCCGGCCGTCTGCGGTTCAAAGTGGGTGACGACAACGAAGAGCTGACGGTCGGTGCAGGCGAGGTGCTGCACTTCCCGTCGAACGTGTGGCACGAAGCGGAAGTGCTGGAGGATTCGGTCGTGCTGGACGTGTTCAGCCCGCCGCGCGAAGACTGGATCCAGCGGACAGACGCGTACCTGCGGCGATAAAGGCTACCGCAGCTCGTTGTGCTCGACGCGGTCGAGGAAGGACTCCAGCTTCTCCTGGACGGAACCGCGCATGTTGCCGTAGATCGCGCGGGTGCCCCACCACGCGCCGGCGAGTAGCGGCACGCCAAGGAGCATGAGCGGGTCCGCGATCGCCGTGGCCCAGACGGCGACGGCCCAGCCGGTGGCTCCCGCGGCACTGCTCCCGACCACACCCGCCACCAGTCCCGCGCGCGGATTGCCCATGTCGACGCTCACCTCGAGCAGACAGCTGTCGGCGTCGAGGGCTGCCACGGTCACATCCAGCTCCGGCAGATTGAGGAGCGGTTGGGTGCGTGCGAAGGCGCGCGTGAAGCGCGCGAGCCCCGCGGCGAGGCTCGAGTTGCGGACGTAGCGGGTCCGGTCGGGGAACCGCCGTTGCGGCAGCATCAGCTCGACATCGCGCAGGTATCGGTCGACGAGCGGGCCGATGGTGGCCGCGGGCCGGCGCAGGACGCGCGCCGCACGGACATTGCGCGGCCCGGCCAGCGTGACCATGGCGCCGCTCTCGTCCACGGCGCGGCCGCGCACCTCGGCGATGGCGCGGCGGACCGTCGCGGGCTCGAGGCCCAGCTCCTGGCCGATGCGGATGACCTCGAGCTCCGACACGCCGCTCTCGGTCCGGGCAAGACCCGTGGCCTGTAGCTCCACGGCGCGACGGATCACGGCCTCCAGCTCCTCGTTCGAGAAGCTGTGTGAGGTAACCGGCAGGTTCGAGGAACCGGTGCTGTTCGGGTCGTCGTCGGGTGTCATATTTCGAACGCGGTCGTCTTCCAAGCTACGAATGCACTGCGGCCGCGGCCACTGCCCACGGCCGTGCTCCCGCGGACAGGATCGATCGGCTCATGAGGACCTGGCTTCTCGGTATCAGTCTGGCCGCGTTCGCGCCGCTGCCAGTCGTCGCACAGGCGGGGCCCGCGTGCTCGGCGCCCGCCGGCGCCGTCGACGAACGCACCTCGCTGATCGCGCGCCTGCCCTTCCATGCGAACAACAATCACGTCTACCTGCGCGTATGCCATGAGAGCAGCGCGCTCGACTTCATTCTCGATACGGGCGCGCCCAGCTCCTTCTTCGATCTGAACACCGCGCGTGACCGGGGCGTCCGTCTGGGAGCGGCGTTCCGTGCGAGCGGTGCGGGCGCTGGCACGGTACCGGGCGCGTTCCTCGAGGCGACGAGTGTGCGCCTCGCAGGTACGGCCATCGACTGGCGCATCGCCGCGGCGATCGACTTCTCCGGCGTCACGCCGCGCGAAGGCCATCGCCTGGAGGGTGTGCTCGGCGGTGACTTCGTCGAGCGCTACGTGGTGCGCATCGATTATGCGAACCGCACCGTCGAGCTGCACGATCGCGACCGGTTCCGCGCAGCGACCGGTGTCGTGATTCCAATGATCATCCGCACCCGCGAACCGCACATCGACATCGAGGTGGCGTTCGCCGACGGCACGCGCGTCCCCGCGCACATGCTCATCGACGTGGGCGGCTCCGGTCCGTTCAGCTTCCGCAAGGACTGGGTCGACGAGCACGGCGTGCGCGGTCGCGTGCGGCCGACGCAGCGCATTCACGGTGGCAGCGGCGTCGGCGGCGCAACCGTCGCCGATGCCGGCCGTGCGCCCGCGATCCGCATCGGCGAGCTCACGATCGATGCACCGATCGTCCACCTGTACGGAGATTCCACCGGGTATTTCTCCGAGAGCGGCCCTGTGGACGGCACCATCGGCGGCGACGTTCTGCGCCGATACATCGTAACCTTCGACTACGCTCGCCGGCAGGTCATCTTCGAACCGCACGACGGTGAAGTGACGCCGTTCGAAGCCAACATGACGGGTGTAACATTCGGCATGGACTCCGCGCTCACCAGCATCGTCGTGCAGCACGTGATGGAAGGATCACCCGCGGCGGAAGCTGGCTTGCAGGAAGGCGATACCATCGTTGCCGTGAATGGAGAGCCCGCGGACGCGGCCGTGCTCGAACGACTGCGAGAGCGCGTTCGCACGGAAGGGGAGCGCATCGAGCTGACCGTGAGGCGCGGCACCACCGAGGAGCGACGCGTGGTCGTCACGCGCCGCGCGATATGACGTTGTTCAGAAGGTGATCGTTATCCCGGACGTGAAGATGCGGTCGGTCTTCTTCAGCGGTTCACCCGTGTCGTCGAGTGCCGGCAGGTTGTCGTAGCGTACGACCAGCGAGACCTTCAGGCCGACGCGCGTCGACAGCGGCGCGACCACGCTCGTCTCCGTGTTGATGCGCAGGTCGTCGCTTTCCTCGAGGTTCGGCAGCACTTCCACGGTCTGGAGCAGGTGTGCGTTGCCGGAGAACACGTGCTTCCACGAGCCCGCACCGCGCAGCGACGTGAACGAGTCCTCCGTCCCGTCCAGGTTCTCCTGATCGGTGAGCTGGACGCCCGCTTCCACGTTGAGCTGGTCGATGTCCGTGGCGAGGATGCGGAACACGGAGCCGGCGCCGTAGGCGAAGCGCGAATCGATTCCGGCGAAGCGATCGCGATCAAAGGCGGTGAGCGCGTAGAGCGCCCAGCGCACGGCGAGGCCATAGTCGGCGCGCAGCGATGCGCGTCACTGGTCCGACGTCTTCGCGCCGTCGGTCTCGCCGTACACGGCGCCCAGGTCCTGCGTGAACTGCCAGCTCGCCAGCCGGTGGATCAGCCGTTCGGCGGCGTTCAGCGTGGTGACCGACGTGTTGCCGCCCACGCTCACGAAGCCGATGTCGGCCGTGAATTCGGTACGCGGCGGGGCGTCGGCATCCTGTGCGGCCGCGGGCCCGCTCAGCGCGGCCAGTGCGATCGCGGTGATCAGTCGCTTCATGGGCGCCAAGCTAAGACCCGAGTCGGCCGGCGTGCAACGACGCTGGCCGTCGGTGGTCTGCAACCTTAGTGTGCTTTCTGCAGCACGGACCCGATGCGGGAGGCCTGACGACATGAGAACGGCGACACTGCTCGTTGCACTCGCGGCACTGCTCCTTCCCACTCGCGCCATCGGCCAGGCTGAGCGCACCACGTTCGTCATCGTGCACGGGGCATGGGGAGGGAGCTGGGACTGGCGGACCGTCGACAGCTTGCTGACGGCCCGAGGGCAGCGCGTGTTCCGGCCGGACCTCACGGGCCTTGGCAAGCGCTCGCACCTCGCGTCGTCTCTGGAGATCGGGCTCGACACGCACATCGCCGACATCGTCAACGAGATCCTGTGGGAGGAGCTGACGGATGTCGTGCTGGTCGGTCATAGTTACGGCGGGATGGTGATCTCGGGTGTGGCCGACAGCATCCCGGGGCGGATCCGCGAACTCGTGTACGTCGATGCGTTCCTGCCGCAGAACGGAGAGAGCGTCCTGACGCTCATGCCGGAAGGCCTGGGCGCGATGGTCCGGACGGCCGTGCGCGATGGGCTGATCGTAGCGCCGTGGCTGCAGGCGGACACCGTGATACCGTACGACGTTCCGCACCCGTACCGGACGTTCGCGGACACGATCGAGCTGGGCGAGCGGTACGAGTCCGTGCGCGGGCGCTACATCCTCACCGCAGAGCCGGGCTCACCCGACGGGTTCGAGCCGTTCGCAGCCCGTGCGCGGGAGCGAGGCTGGGATGTGGTCACGATGCAGACCAATCACACGCCGAACCGCACGCAGCCCGTCGAGCTCGTGGAGCTGCTGCTGGGCGGATCGCGTTGAGTCGTTAGTGACCCCAGCTCGGCGGAGGCGCCGGGACCTCACGCGTCAGATCGAACTCGACGCGGACGCGCCGATCGGTGCCCTCGCGCCGCAGCGCGTACGCGTACATCGAATCGGGGACGATCTCCACCGTCCAGACGTTCGTGACGGCCGCCGGGATCAGATTCGCCGTGTGCTCGTCCGCGAAGAACTCCTGGGTCGTTGACGTTCCTTCCGTGCGCGTGTCGCCGCCGTACTGTGTGATCTCGTCCTCGCTCCCGTCCTCGTGGCGGTGATCGTGTTTGAGACGCAATCCGTCCGGCGTCCGCGTGAAGATCCACGTCCGTGAACGGTCCTCGCCCACGTTGAATGCCACGCGCACCTCTGCGTCCGAGCAGTCGTGCGCGTGCATGACCAGCACCTTGCCGGTGAAGACCGTATCGGTCGGCGATCCCTGGACCAGCTGCCCTTCGTAGGCGGAACCGCAGAGCGACTGGAGCGAGGCCCAGAACTCATCCTGTGGCGCCGGGTCGGCGGCGGGCGCCGCGCGACAGGTTGCGAGAGCCACGGCACAAAGCAGCCAGACGTGACGAAGCATCGAGTCTCCGGGTCGGGGTTTTTCGAACACGAATACTAGGACTGCAGTCCGGAATCGTCCAATCCGACTCATCGAGATGGCCCATGTGTTGCGGCGAATTCTTCACCCATGAAGTTGGGTCTGCTGCTTCGCATCGCGGCCCTCTACATGGGGGTCGTCGGTATCGGTCTGATCATGGCGCCGGGTGCCTTCTGTACCGGTGCCGTGCCGGAGGATGCGTCGCAGGAGCTGCTCGCCTTCATCCGCCTGTGGGGCGCCCCGCTCCTCGGAATCGCCCTCCTCGACTGGCTGGCCCGCGACGCGGAACCGTCGAAGACGCGCGATGCGATCGTGTACGGCAACCTGGTCGGCTTCGCGGCGATCGCCGCCATCGACATCTGGGGTTCGTTCCTGGGTCATGCACGTCCGATTACCAAGCTCTTCGCCGTCGTGCACACGCTCTTTGCTCTGGCATTCTTCCTGGCCGCCAGGAAGTATCGCTCGGATCGTCCGGCCTGATCGGCCATCACATGGGGAGGTGAACATGCTGCTGGTTCGCGAGATCATGTACTGCAAACCCGGACAGGTGCGCCCGCTCACGGAGCGGTTCGTGAAGATGGCCGCGATGATGGAGAAGGCCGGCCAGGGTAAGATGCGCGTGATGACGGACTTCGTGGCAGAGCGCTACTGGACGCTGGTATGCGAGTACGAAGTCGAAAGCATGGACGCGTTCGAGAAGATGATGTCGGGACAGAACGAGACGCCGGAGTCGCAGAAGGAGATGGAGGAGCTGATGAAGGGCTACCACGACTTCGTCGATGTCGGGCGCCGGGAGATCTACAAGCTCGAGAACTGACCGCCCGATTCTGGACCGGTCAGTCCCGCCTGCTTATCGTAGCCGTCCAGGCCGGATGTGAGGGCGGCAGCGAGGTCGCTCGGTACGGGGCTCGTCGTGACCAGAAGCATCGCAATCGTTCTCTTCGCGGGATTCGGGCTCACGCCGTTGGTTGCAGCAGCCCAAAGCAGCACGTACTGCGGAGCAATGCCCGGCGTTACGATCCGCGGCGTTGTGGTAAACGACAGCACCGGTGTGCCCGTTTCCGGGAGCCGCGTGTACGGCGAACCGGGCCGGGATTGCCGGACCGTCACCGACGATTTCGGCCGTTTTGTTCTTTCCGGCATGCCGGCCGGCTCGATTCGCATCTACGTGAGCGCCGCCCAGTACAAGCCAATCAATCCGTTGTGGCTCGACGTCGAGGTCGGCGCGACGGAAACCGTCGAGATCCGCCTCGTCGAAGGCGGTCCGCTGCGTGATTGCCGCGCTGTGCCTGCGTGCGCGCTCCTCGTGGACGGCGAGCCCGTTGCCGGAATGGATGACGCAGCCGCGTTGCGTCTCGCCGCGCTCGGCACGGTCATCGGTCTCGTGTGGGGTGAGGTCACGGATGGCGAGCACTGGTACGCATGCCTTGATGAGGAATCGCTGGATCTGCTTCCGGCCTTGAGCGAGCGCTACTCACCGGTGGTGTCTCACACTGAATGCGAACTACCCGAGGGCCCGCTCGGGAGTGAGCCCCGACGCATGCGTCACGCCGCCACGGGCAGCCCCGCATTCGGTCTGACCATCGACAGGATCACCGAGCCGCTCCCGAATCGCAGGGCGGTGCGGCTTTCCTACTATGTCGGGCCTCTCTGGGCTGCGGCCTGGGAGTGCGACGTCGAGCGCGGTCCACGAGGCTGGAGGCCCACGCTCTGCATTGTGCGTTGGATCTCCTAAGGTGTGCTGGCTGGAACGAGCACAAACGACTACCGTATGCGGAACGGCCGGCGGACCGTCGGCAACCGATACAGAGGAATGGAAGTGACTGCAGAACAGGCGAAGGCCGCGGCCGAGGCAATGATCGCCCTGTGGGAGGGCGAGTACCCGACGACCGTGCGCGTATTGGCGGCTGTCCCCGATGACCGTCGCGACTATCGACCGGACCCCAAGTCTCGCAGTGCGTGGGAGCTCGTCGTGCACATCGCGACGGGCGACGTGTGGTTCCTCGATTCCATCGCGCGCGGTGCGTTCCGTTTCGATCCCGCCTCGGCGCTGCAGCTCGAGGCGTCATTCCGAACGGTCGGGGACGTTGTCGCATTCTATGAGGCGACGCTTCCCGGAAAGCTCGCGGCGGCGCGGGACGTTCCCGGCGATGCACTGAGCGAGGTCATGGATCTCGGAGGCGTCAAGAGGAAGTCGCGGCTGCAGTGGATCGGGTCGTCGCTCAACCACTGCGTCCACCACCGCGGCCAGCTGTCCGCGTATCTCCGGTCGATGGGCGCGAAGGTGCCCGATCTCTATGGTCCCAGCGCCGACACCGAACCCGCGGTGGCGGCGGACTGACCGGCAAGCCGTACGCGCCGCGGCGTTCCCGCGGGAACGCGTTTATGTCTGGATGGGACGGCGGATGACTCCGATCGCGCTGCCGGCCGCGCCATGACGAAGCACCTCCGTCTGGCGCTGGTGGGCCTGGTCCTCGTATACGGGATCATCTGCATCCGCACGCCCGACGCCTACCGCTTCCTCGATGCGGTGGACCTGCCGATCCACGAGACCGGCCACCTGCTGTTCAGGCCGTTCGGTGACTTCCTCCAGTTCCTCGGCGGCACGATCCTGCAGCTTGCCGTGCCGATCGCCTTCGTGCTGTATTTCCTCCGTCGCGGCGACCGCTTCGCCGCCGCGATCGTGCTCTTCTGGGTGGCGCAGAACTTCTGGAACATCGCGCGCTACATTGCCGATGCGCGTGCGCAGGAGCTGCCGCTCGTGGGCGGCGGCGAGCACGACTGGGCGTACCTGCTCGGCAGCCTCGGCTGGCTCGAGCACGATCTGATGCTGAGCGGCGTCGTGCGCGCCGTGGGCTTCCTGGTATTCGTCGCATCCGTCGTGCTCGGTTGGCGGCACGCCGGCGAATCGGACGCCGGCGCCGTCTTGAACACGGGAGCGGAGGAACCGTCATGAAGTATGCGACGCTTCTCATTTCGTTCGCGGCGTGATACCCTCCGCCCGAAATGATTACCGTGCGCCGGGCAACTCTCGAGGACGCCGGGGAGCTGAGTCGAATGGCCGCAGCAACGTTCCGGGACGCGTTCGGGGCGGACAACGCGGCCGATGACATGGACGGCTATGTAGCGGAAGCGTTCTCGCCGGTTCAGCAGGCGGCCGAGATTGCGGATCCGAACGGTGCGATCTTCCTTGCCGAGTATCGCGACGCGTCGGGCGCCGAGCTGGTCGGCTACACGCATCTGGTCGCCGGGCCTGCGCCGGAAGCGGTGAGCGGGCCCGCGCCGATCGAGCTCAAGCGGCTGTACGTCGCGCGGGCGTGGCACGGCCGCAACGTGGCGCAGGCGCTGATGGATGCCGCGCTGGCGGAGGCGCGGGCGCGCGGCGGTCGGACGGTGTGGCTCGGTGTCTGGGAGCGCAATCCACGCGCCGTCGCATTCTACGCGAAGTACGGCTTCACGCGTGTCGGCGAGCACTCGTTCGTTCTCGGTGCGGACGTTCAGACCGACTGGGTGCTCGCGCGGGCACTCGACGATGCATGACGGGAGGGAGGTGATTGGAATGGCTACGCTCGTTTTCGGAATGAATCAGTCGCTGGATGGGTACGTCGATCACGAGGCGTTCATGCCGGGGCCTGCGCTGTTCCGCCACTTCATCGAACAGACGGAAGCGCAGACCGGCGGCATCTACGGCCGCACGATGTACGAGATCATGCGGTACTGGGATGACGATCAGCCCGAATGGGATGATGCGGAGCGTGCGTTCGCAGCGGCGTGGCAGAAGCAGCCGAAGTGGGTCGTGTCACGTACGCTGGAATCGGTCGGTCCCAACGCGACGCTCGTCCGCGACGATCTCGAGGGGACCATCCGCCGGCTAAAGGCCGAACGCAACGGCGAGATCGAAGTGGCCGGTACGCGGCTGGCGCACAGCCTGACCGAGCTCGGCCTGATCGACATGTATCGCATCTACCTGCACCCCGTGGTGCTCGGCAGCGGCACACCCTTCTTCGCCGGGCCGCCGCCTCGCCTCCGCCTGATCGCCCATGAGCAGATGGACGAGGATGTGGTACGACTCACGTACGTTCCTGGCTGATGGGGCACTACTCCTCGGCCGCGGAGTTCTACGATCTGCTGTACCGCGACCAGAAGGATTACGTCGCGGAGGCCGCGCTGCTCGCGGACACCATCCGGCAGGAGAATCCCACGGCGACGACCGTACTCGACGTGGCCTGTGGAACCGGATCCCACGCGCGCGCACTGACGGACATCGGATTCCGCGTCGATGGCGTCGACCTGGAGCCCTCGTTCGTCGAACGCGCGCGCGCGAAATGTCCGGAGGGTGATTTCCGCGTCGCCGACATGACGCAGCTCGCGCTCGACAAACGGTACGACGCGGTCGTGTGCCTTTTCTCGGCCATCGGCTACGCAGCATCCCGCGCGGAGCTGGCGGTCACGATCGCAGGGATGTCACAGCATCTCGAGCCCGGCGGAGTGGTCATCGTCGACCCATGGTTCGAGCCGGGCCAGCTCACGCACGGCTGGATTGCCGTGCTCACCGGCAGGGACGAGCATCTCTCGGTGTGCAGGATGTCGCGGACGGTGATCGAGGGCACCAGGTCCATACTCGAATTCGAGTACCTGATCGGTACGCCCGATGGGATCGAACGACGCAGTGAAGTGCACCGGTTGACGCTTTTCACGCAGGCAGAGATGGAAGAAGCCTTCCGGACCGCCGGGCTCACCGTGGAGCGGAAGCCGGAAGTGCTGCGCACGCGCGGCCTGTATATCGGGCGACTCGTCTGAGTTCCGTAATGCACACGTTCAGGATCCGATCTGGCCGTATTCGGACAGAGTCGAAGCCGAAGGGATTTCCCGGCGCACTCGAACTGATCGACGACGCCGGCGGAGACGTGCTCGTCTCGTGTCAGTACGGTGGCCGCTTCGTGCTGAGCCGTGTCGCACTCGAAACGTCCGATGGGACGAGCTGGGAGGTCGTGCCCAATCGCAGTATTGCACCGACGCGCTGGACAGTGCACGCCGATGGCCGTCCCGTGGTCACGTGCATCGGCCCGACCGCCGGCAACCTGATCAATCCGCTCGATCGCACGAGCGTCGTCGTCGCCGATGCGGACGATCGTGAATCGTTTCGCGTAATGGACATGCGGAAGAGTGCGGCCGACCGCGTGATCGGTTCGGGCCCGCGCGACTGGATGCTGATGCGGGACGGCGAGGCGATCGGAAAAATCACGACGCTAAGCAGGCCGGTGCCCCCGAACGTTGGCCGGATACGCCGGTTCTTCGCGGGGCTGGCGTACGATCACGGCCTGGTCAGCTTCGACGGGAGTCCGATACTTCCCGCGCCGGCGGCACTGGCACTCGTCGCGATCCACAAGGAGCTCACGGACAAGTCCGCGGGCTGAGGAAACGCCATGGTTCGCACCGCTCTCGCAACGCTGATCGCATGCGCGACGACCGCGCTGCCGCTCCGTGCTCAGTCGCCTCAGGAGATGGCGCCGACCGCGCGTGCCTATCTGGATCACGTGATCGAGCTGATGGAGACGCAGTCGCTGCATCGCGACCGCCTGGACTGGACCGAACTGCGCGCAATCGCCTACGAAATGGTCGCGGGCGCGCAGACGACCGAGGACACATATCCGGCGATCATCTTCCTCGTCGGGCGTCTCGATGACCGGCACAGCCGTTTCATTCCGACGATTTCCTATCTCGCACGAACGGCCAACGTGCCCGAGGACGCATTCCGGGCCGCCATGGAACGGCCGGATCCGGTCCCGCACGCGGAGCGCATGTACCCGCGCATCGCGCTCGTTCGGGTTCCGGCGTTCAGCGGCGCGGATCCGGACGCGTTCGCTCGCCGGATCGACGAACGGATGCGCGACGTCTACGACGACAATGTCTGCGGCTGGATCGTGGACGTGCGCGGCAACATCGGCGGTAACATGTGGCCAATGCTGCAGGGCCTGCACTCGCTCCTCGGAGAAGGTGTGCCCGGCTACTTCGTGTACCCGGATGACCGATGGTCCGAGTGGTCCGTGGAACCGGCGCACGATCCCGTAGTGCCGCCGCAGGCTGCAAGAGCCGTTGCCGTCCTGCACGATGGAGAGACGGCCAGCTCGGGTGAAGCGGTCGTGGTTGCGTTCCGCGGGCGGCCGCAGTCGAGGACGTTCGGTCAGCCCACGGCCGGCCTTTCCACCGCGAACCGAACGATCGAGCTGTCGGATGGAGCTCGTCTGCTCCTGACCGTCGGCGTGTACGTGGATCGCACGCGCCGCCAGTACGGCGACGTCATTGCTCCGGATGAAGAGCTGCCGCCCGGGCTGTCCAACGATGAGGTGATGGCGCGCGTTCAGGCGTGGCTGCTCGGGCAGAACGCATGCATGTCGAAGTGAGGGTGCCCACGTGAGCTGGCAGGCGCGGCTGCAGGCGCAGGGCGTGCGCCTCCTCGTCCGTCGCAGGTCGTGGGGCGGCGAGCTGGCGCTCGCCCGTCGCGCGCGCCGCGTATTCGGCGCTCCGGTGCTGTACCGTTCGCTCGCGTCCTTCGGCGTGCGACGGGAGCGTGTGGACGGCCCGGTCCGAGGCGAGTGGCTGATGCCGCCCCGACCGGAGCCCGGAATCGTGCTTTACGTTCACGGGGGCGGCTTCGTGTCCTGTTCGCCGGCGACGCATCGTCCGATCGCCGCCGCGCTCGCGAGACTGAGCGGCCGCCGCGTGTTCAGCGTGGACTACCGGCTCGCACCGGAGCACCGCTACCCGGCCGCGATCGACGATCTCCTCGAGTGCCATACCTGGCTGCTGCAGCATGACGAACGCATCGTGACGGCCGGCGACTCTGCTGGAGGGAACCTCGTCCTGAGTCTGGCCATGCGGCTGCGTGATCGCGGTGAGACCCGACCCGCCGCGCTGATCATGTTCTCGCCGTGGCTCGACCTCACCGGCTCGGGCGCGTCGGCGAAGGGCAAACGACGGGCGCGACCCCATGTTTCACTTCGAGAACCTGCGCGAGTTCTCGGGGGTCTATCTCGGCGACGGCGCCGAACGTGTCCCTGCGGCTTCACCGCTCTATGGTTCGCTGCACGACCTGCCGCCGGTGCTGCTGCACGTCGGCGCCAGCGAGATCCTGCTCGACGACTCGGTTCGGCTGCATCAGTCAGTGCTCGAAGCCGGCGGCACGAGCCGGCTCAGGATCTACGACGATGTCGCGCACTGCTGGCAGATGCTCGTTCCGTTCCTTCCCGAATCCAACGATTCCCTTCGGGAGGCCGCTGCATTCACAGTGGCGCACCTACGCTATGCGTGAACACGAAACGATCCGCGTTCCGCGAGATGGAAGAGGCAGAACTCTGGCTCTCGCAGGACGTGTAGCTCGCCACCCGAACGTTTTCGACAGTGTCAGCGCGCTCTTCCCGTATTCCGCGCGTTGCCCCTGAACTTCGGCCACGGGCCGTTGTCCAGGCCCGGACTTTCCGTGCGGACGGCTACCAGCCGCCCCTCGTAGTCGTCGGGCTGCGCTCCTCCGATGTAGAGCGTGCCGTCGTTCATGATCATGGGTGACGACCAGTTGATGGTGCTGCGAAAGTTCTCCGTCCAGAGCTCGTTGCCGTCCCGGTCGAGTGCGTAGATGAATCCGTTTTCGGCTGCAAAGTAGATCGAGCCATCCGCGCCGATTGCGGGTGAGGTATAGGAGTCCGCCGCGATGGTCGGGCTGGTGGGAGGGATCTCGAAGGTCCATTTCACGGTGCCGTTCGGATCGAGCGCAATGCACCATGCCGGCTCCGCACCCTCCGCGCTGTAATAGGCTTTCGTGGTCACGTAAATCGTCCCGTCCGAGCCGATGGCCGGGGACGCACGCACCGCTCGCCTGCCCGGTACTTCGTAGCGCCACTCCAGCGTGCCATCAGGATTCAGAGCGTACAGAAAGCCCCGGCCGTCGGCGAGCTCGGAGCCGAAATAGATGGTTCCGTCCGCCCCGATCGAGGGCGACGAATACGACTTCTCGGCGATGAGCGGCGCGATGTACGGCTGCGGCCAGTGCGGCGTGCCGTCGGGCTCGAAGGCGTAGAACCAGTCGTTGGAAGCGACGTAGATAATGCCATCCGCATCCACGACCGCCGATGTTGCACACACGTTGGCGCCCCGGAGCGTCTGGCGCCACAGCTCCCGTCCGTCGTCCGGATGCAGAGCGACCAGCAACAGGTCGATGCAGACGTAGAGTGTTCCGTCCGCCGCGATGGCCGGCGTCTTCTGGCCGACCGCCCAGGCGCGGTCGCTCTCGTAGTCGTTGTTCGTCCACCTGCGGGCACCGGTGGCCGGATCGAACGCATAGATCACGTTGCGGTGATCAACGACGTACACGGTACCGTCCGGACCGATCGCGGGAGACGAGCCGTTGTTCTCGGCGCGGATGGTACCGTCCGGCGCCCCCGCATGGTCGTCGAGCGGCGCATTCCACCGTTCGGTGCCGTCGGGATTGAAGGCGTGTACGCGCCCGGTGCTCGAGTAGAAGAGGATCCCCGTCGCAATATAGATCGTCCCATCGCTGCCGACCGCCGGTGCGGAGTAGTACACGGCCTCGCCCACATCGAAGTGCCAGATCGTCCGGTTCACGTCGATCAGATCTTCGAGTGTGAACGTGTTGCTTTCGCCGAACTCGGTCGTGACAGTCAGGGTGACGTCGTAGAGGCCGGTCTCCTCGTAGGTGTGCGTGACGATCGCGCCGCGACCCGTCTCGCCGTCACCGAAGTCCCAGTCGTAGGAGACTACGTCCGCACCTTTGGAATCGGTGCTGGCCGCATCGAAGGTCACGGTCAGCGGGAACAGCCCGCTGGATGGCGATGCCTCGAACCGGGCGACGGGTGGCGGCGGCGGAGGCCCGGGATCCGCAACGGACTCGCAGGCGGCGAGGAGCGGGAGGAGCAGGGCAGCGATGCGAACGTGCGAGGCTACCAGCCCATTCGCTCGCGCAGCCGCGTGACGTGCGCCGTGTGATGGCGGCCGTGCCACGCGTACAACCGCAGCATCAGGTCCAGATCGATGAGCCCCCACTCCGGATGCTCGAGCTTGCGCTCGAAGTCGGCCGGTTGCATGGCCCTGAGCAGGACGACCCAGCGCTCGTGCAGAGCGTCCAGCAATGCCAGCGAGACCGAAACCGGCGTTCCGAAGGTGTCGGGAAGCCGGGCCCAGAGTGCTTCCTCGTACGTCTTGATGCGCGGTGCATCCTCGGTGAGTGTCCATTTGAACCGGATGTAGGCGTTCAAGTGGCTGTCGGGAACGTGATGCGCGACCTGGCGCACCGTCCAGCCTCCCTCGCGGTACGGTGTGTCGAGCTGCGCATCCGACAGATTGGAGACCGCTGCGCGGAACGTCGCGGGCAGCGCCGCGACCGCGTCGATCAGCGATGCGCGTGATTCCGAACGGTCGGACCGATCGAATCGGCCGACCGGATAACGCAGGGATTCCAGGACCGCGTCCATCGAGTTCATCCTCCCGCCGCGGCCCGGCCGCCGATGTTCAGTGCACCCATGATCACGCCGGGGACGGTATAGAGGACCCAGACGAGGAACGCCATCGTCAGCGCCTTCCCCTTCTCGACGCCCAGCATCGCCATCAGGCCGATTCCCCATAGCACGGCCTGCCAGATCGCGAACACATCCATGCGCCGCAGCACGGCCACGAGTGTGCCGGGCGTCTCCATGCTGCCCATGAAGCGCAGCGGCCCGAACGACAGGTCGCGCACGGGATCCACCGTATCGGCGCCCGTGGCCAGGATGATGCCGCCGGCAATGAGCTGGGCGAGCAGGTACACGAAGGAGGCGAACGTCGCGATCAATATCGCCTGCCGGAACGGTACCTCGACGCTGAACATCTTTCCGATCGCCCAGATCAGGAACGCGGCAAACAGGACCGTGATGATGAGGATGATCGGCACGACGAGTGAACCGATGATCTGGAAGATGAGCCCGAAGCGCTGCATCGCTTCCGCAGACTCGGGCGTCGTCGTCATCGAGGCCTCCATCACCATGCGGTTGACGGGCAGCATGATGAAATAGATGAGGAGGCCCGCGCCCATCAGCATGAGCAGCGGCGGCCATACCCTGTCGTTCGCGCGGCGCTCGAACAGCTCGCGCGGCGAGATGAAGACGTCGATGAAGTCTTCCCACCTCGCGGCGGGCGCGGCCTGAGTCTCGTTCACGGAAGCTCCCGGTTCAGGGAAGTGTGGCGTCTTCGGACGCCCGGTAGACGATGCGCCCGCCCACGATCGTAACGAGCACGCGCAGGTCTTTCAGTTCGGTGGGCTGTACCATGAACGGGTCGCGGTCCACGACGACGAGGTCCGCGAGCAGTCCCGGCTTCAGCGCCCCCTTCAGATCTTCCTCGCCCGCCACCCACGCGTTGTTCGCAGTGTAGGCACGCATCGCCGTCTCGATGTCGACGCGCTCCTGCGGGAACCAGCCGCCGGCCGGCTGCCCGTCGAGTGTCTGCCGCGTCACCGCGGCGTACATCCCGGCGAACGGGTTGGCGGTATACCACGACGCGTTGGTCCCCGGCCAGTCGCTCCCGAACGACAGGACGACGCCGGCATCCTGCAACGTCTTGAACGCATACGCCCAGCGCGCGCGCGCGCCGATGCGCTCCTCCATCCAGCGCATGTCGTCGATCGCGTGGTACGGCTGCACCTCCGCGATGATGCCGAGTCGTGCCATGCGGCGCGCCACATCCGCATCGCGGATCACCTGCGTGTGGATCATGCGGAAGCGCCGCTCCTTCGGCCCGTTGGTGTCGATCACGCGCTCGAAGATGTCGAGGATCGTGTCGATCGCCTCGTCGCCGATGGCGTGCACCTGCGGCCAGTGGCCGGCGGAGTCGGCGCCCATCATCAGCGCCAGCATGTTGCCCGGCGGCTCCATCATGTCGCGCCAGGAACCGCGCACGCCGGTGGTGAGGTACGGCTCGTAGAAGCGCGCCGACGAATTGCCCATGATGCCGTCGACGAACCCCTTCAGCCCGCCGATCTTGATCCACTCATCGCCGAAGCCGTGGCGGATGCCGAGTGCGCGCAGCTCGTCCCACTTGTCGAGCGTGGGCCGCGCATACACGCGCAGGGTGAGTTCACCGTTGCGCTTGAGCTCCTGGTACACGCCCATCTGATCGGGGCCGGTGTTGTCGTGTATCGTCGTGACACCCAGCTCAGCGAGATGCTTCAATGCGACGCGGGACTCCGCGAGCCGCTGCTCGAACGACTTGGGCGGCACCGCCTGCCGCACGCGTGCGAATGCTTCGGGTGTGAGCCGGCCGGTCGGCTGGCCACCTTCGCACTCCACACCTTCCCAGCCGCAGTTCGCGCCCGCCAGCCGCAGTGCGAGCGAGTTCGCGAGATGTTCGCTGCGATCCCAGCGTGAGAGCAGCACGGGCGTGAGCGTCGTGACAGAGTCGATCATGCCGCGGTGCGGCCGGAAGCGTGCGCCGCGCGCGTCCGACGCATCGCCTGTACTCCCTGCGGCCCAGTCCTCGTACGCGCCCCAGTCGCCGCCGAGCATCCATGCGCCGTCCGGGAGGCGGTCGCGCGCTTCGCGCACGCGGCGGATGAGGTCGCCTTCGTTGTGCACGTCGAGCAGGTTGACGCCGAGCAGCAGCCGGCCGGCGGACTCGAAGTGCGTGTGGTTGTCGATGAATCCCGGTGCGAGGAAGCGGCCGGGCATTTCGAGGATGGTGGTGTGCGGTGCGCGCGTGCGGAGCACTTCGTCGCGCGTGCCGACCGCGAGGATGCGATCGTCACGAATGGCGACGGCCTCAGCCCAGGGGGACTCGGGCACGCCGGTCCATGCCCGTTCCGCGATGACGATGAGGTCGGCCTGCTGCGCGCGTGCGGGGCCGGGGACCGTGACGAGCGCGAGGAGAACGAGGAGCAGACGTCGCACGAGTGCCTCCGGTTGTGGAGAGCCGTCAGCCCACCGTGCTCGGCTCCATGGCCACGGCTTCGCCCATGCGCCGCACGCCCTCGACCAGCTCATCCTCGGGCGCGGCGAAAGAAAGTCGGACGTAGCGGTCGTCGCCGAATGCTTCGCCGGGAACGAGCGCGACACCGGTGCGGCCGAGCAGCCAGCGGCAGAACGAAACCGAGTCGGGGAACGCTTCGGTGAAGAACGGCTCGGCGTTGAAGAACAGGTAGAACGCGCCGTCGGGCACGGCGAAGCGCGCGGCGGGCATGTGTTCGGAGAAGAGGGAGAGCAGCCGCTCGCGGCGGTGCCGGAACACACCGACCATCGCCTTGACGGCATGCTCGACGCGCGGCTCGTGCTTGAACGCCGCGATCGCGGCGTACTGCGCCGGCGCGGATGCGTGCGTGGTGACGTGGCTCTGGAGCGCGGCCATCTCGGACGCGACCTTCGGATGTGACCAGCTGTAGCCGATGCGCCACCCGGTCATGGCGAGCGCCTTGGATGCGCCATCGATCATGACCACGCGCTCGAGCAGCTTCGGATCGAGGTCGAGCACACCGTCGGCGCGCGCAGCCGTGAAGCAGATGCGCGAGTAGATCTCGTCGCTGATCACCCAGAGCTTGCGGCCCGCGGCCCACTCGAGGATCGTGGCGAGCTCGGCGCGCGTGTACACCGCGCCGGTCGGGTTCGACGGCGAGTTGAGCACGAGCCCCTTCGTCTCGGGGGTCACGTGCTTCTCGAGGTCCGCGACCGTCACCTTGAACCCGGTCTCGAGCGTGGTCGGGACAAGATCGGTCTCCGCGCGCGCGATCCGCAGGATCTCCGGGTAGCTCGTCCAGTACGGCGACGGCAGGAGCACGCGGTCGCCGGGGCCGAACAGCACGAAGCAGGCGTTGAAGAAGGCCTGTTTGGCGCCCGAGCTGACGACGATCGCGGCCGGGTCCACGTCGCGCCCGTGCAGCGTGGCCAGGTGCTCGGCGATGGTCTGGCGGAGCACCGGCACGCCGGCCACGGGGGTGTAATGCGTGAAGCCCTGATTGATCGAGGCGATGCCGGCCTGCGCGGCGAAGTCGGGGGTCCGGAAGTCGGGCTCGCCCGCGGAGAGGTCGATGATCTCGCGGCCCTCATCGCGCAGCCGCTTGCAGTACGAGGCGATCGCGAGGGTGGCCGAGGGTTCGAGGCCGGCCACGTTGGCGCTGAACTCCATGCGATCCACGGTTCGGGTGGACGTTCGGTCGAATATGGGGAACGCCGGCGAGGCGCGACAGGGCGGCTCCGTTGTTGCACGCGTGCGCGGGGCCGGCGAGATTACCGCGCCGTGATCGAGGAGCGGGAGGAGGTCGTGCTGTACGGGGATTACGCGTGCCCGTACAGCTACCTCGCGGAGTCGGTGGTGGCTGCGCTGCGCGCGCAGGACGTTGCGGTCGCGCGGCGCGGATTCGAGCTGCGCCCGCCCGGTTCGCCGCTGGTGCTGACCTGGCCGGACGGGATCGAGGCGCTGGCCGGACGCTTCGGTGTGGAGCTGAACCGTCCGCCGCGGCCGGTGCGCACGCGCAAGGCGCACGAAGCCGCGATGCAGGCCGGGTCGCGCGGCATGCACGAAGCGATGCACGCGGCGATCTTCCGCGCGTACTTCGTGGAGGGCCGCGACATCGGCCGGATCGACGTGCTGGCGACGATCGCAGGCGAGATCGGGCTGGATGCCAGCGAGATGCGCGTCGTGCTCGACGTGGACCGCTGGGCCGACAACGTGGTGGCGGACCGTGAGCGCGCACTCGCACTCGGCATCGATGCCACGCCCGTGTTCGCGATCGGCGGACGCGTGCTGACGGGACTCGACGAGCCCGCTCGAATGGTCGAACGGGTGCGCCGGGCACTGGAGGAGACGGGATCGTGACGTACGAACGGATGACCGCGGTGAGCGTGAAGGACGCGCTCCGTCTCGCGGTGGACATACTGATGGAGCGGCTGCCGATCGAGGTGGTGCAGCAGGACCACCACTCGGTCACACTGCGCGGCGGCGACGGCACCGCGAAGATCGAGGCGCACCGCCACGGCGCGGACACGGTCGTGCACGTGCACACGGACCAGCTGCGCACTTCGCGGCTGGACGGCGAGGTGCAGTACTACCTGACGATGCTGCCGTACCAGCCGGGGGATCGGCGCCAGCGCGGCGAGGCACAGCCGGGCGGACTGTCGAGGACGTGATGGCGACCTTCGCGGAGCTGGGACTGCACGACGAACTGGTGCGCGCGGCGTCGGACGCGGGCTACGAGCGTCCGACCGCACTCCAGGCCGCGGCCCTGCCCGTGCTCCGCAGGGGTGGCAACGCACTCGTCCTGGGCTCCGCGGGCGCCGGGATCACGGCGGCGTGGGGCCTCGCACTGATGGATCGCGTGCTGTCTGCCGACGCGGCCGACGCAGGCGAGACCGGCCAGTGGCCGCGTGTGCTGGTCGTCACGCCGACCGCGGAGCGCGCGGCCGCTGCGGCCGAGGGTCTCTCCGTTTTCGGTGGATCGGTCGGACTCTCCGTGCGCGCCGCGCTGCCCGGATACGGCCGCGATGTCGCGGTGGACGTGCTCATCGTTCCGGCGACGTCGCTCGTCCGCTCGCTCGAGCGCAGCACACTCAAGCTCGGCCGCACGATCGCGATCGTCGTGGATGCCACCGATGCGCTCATCGAGCTGCACGGCACGGATGTGCTCGAGGCATTGATGGTGGCCGCGGAGCGCGACACGCAGCGCGTGATCGTCGCCGCGAAGGCGACGGAGCCGGTCACGAAGCTCGTCGACGCGCACGTACGTCGCGCGGTCACGATCCCTGCGGCGGGCGGGCAGCCGGTCGAAACGACCGGATCCATCGGCTACGTCGTCGCACGGGAGACGGAGAAGGAGGAGCAGACGGCGCGACTCATCGGTGCGCGCGGTGATGCGCCCGGTGTCGTTGCGACCCGCACCGGCGCGCGTGCTGCGCGCATCTCGGAGCGGCTCGCGCGCCGCGGGCTCGACGTGCGCGTGATCTCGCTCGAGGATGCGCCCGCAAAGTCGGTAGCGATCGCGTACGATGTGCCGCCCGATGCGGAGCTGATGGCCACGCTCGAAGCGGATGCGGTGGTGCTCGTGGAGCCGGACGAGCTGACGCACCTCCGTACGATCGCGGCCGCGGCGGCGCTCGAGGTGCGTGCTGCGCCGGAGCGCACGCCGAAGGGATCGGTCGAGCGTTTCCGGGACGAGGTGCGACGCGCGCTCGACAGCGCCGATCTCGACGCGCAGATGCTCGTGCTCGAGCCGCTCTTCGCCACGCGCTCGGCGGCGGAGGTGGCGGCGGCGCTGTCGGCGCTGCTGCGCGCGAAGCCGGCACCCGAGCCCGCTGCACCCGCCGCGAAGTCGCTGCCGATGCGCGGCGCACCGGCAGGCGAGCCGCCGGAGTCGTTCGCGCGGCTGTTCGTGGGTGTTGGCGAACGTGACAACGTGCGCCCGGGCGACATCGTGGGTGCGATCACGGGCGAGGCGGGGGTGAAGGGCGATCAGATCGGTAGGGTCGAGATCCGCGACACGTTCTCGGTCGTCGAGGTCGCACCCGACATCGCGGAGCGTGTGATCCGCGCGCTCAACGGCACGACGCTGCGCGGGCGTGCATTGCGCGTGGACTACGATCGACGCGGTACGGTCGGTGCGCCGCCGGCCCGGCGCGAGCGGCGGCCGGGGCCGCGGCCGCGCAGGTGACGAAATCAGAATGGGAGCCGCCGAAGCGGACTCCCATTCTTTCGCGCGGGAATTGGGGAGCGCGCGCTACCGCGCTACGGCTTGACCGCGTCCTTGAGCGCCTTGCCCGGACGGAAGGAAGCGCTCACCGTTTCCTGGATCCGGATTTCCTCGCCCGTGCGGGGGTTGCGCCCTGTGCGCGCCTTGCGCTGGCGGGTTTCGAACGTGCCGAACCCGGTGATCTGGACCTTGTCGCCGCGACGCAGCGCACTGATGATCAGGCCGTCCTCCGGGTTGAACAGCATGTCGACGGCCGTGTTCGCATCGGACCTGCTGAGTCCTGCCCGCTCGGACAGCGCCTGGACCAGATCGGACTTGTTCATGTTGGCTCCTTCTCGGCCTCTGAGTAGGTCGGTGCGACGATGCGTGCGGCCACACCGGAAAGCTTCGTTGTCGTGCGCAGGCCAGCGAGGCCGGCGACGCGGCGCGGGGCCCGCGGGGCAGGTAGGTTAGGACGCGCCGGAACGAGCGTCAAGGGAAGGCGCATCTGACGCAATCACATAGCCGTGCAGAGCCGATGCGGGAAAGGGAGCTGGAGGCGGTCCGCGAGATCGCGCACGTGTACCTCACGTCCGCGACCGCCGTCGAGGTGTACCGGCGCGCGCTCGTACGCCTGACCCCGATGGTGGGCGCTACGTTCGCCTCCGTGTTCCTGCGCGATGCCCGACAGCCCGAGCTGCTCAAGCTCGAGTGCGCGCAGAACTGGCCGCAGACGTCGCCGCGTCACCTGCGCGAGCTGCGCATCCGCGTGGGCCGCGGCCCGACTGGGCGCGCCGTTGCCGAGGGCGCGGTCGTCGAGGTCCATGATGTGTTCGCGGATCCATCGCAACGCGAGTGGTGGGAGCCGGCGCGCGAGCTGGGGTTCCGCTCGCTCATCGCACTGCCGCTGTCCTCCGGTCGTGATACCGTCGGTGCGCTCACCTTCTACTTCGCGCAGTCCCGCACATTCGATGACGCCGAGCGGCGGCTGCTCGACATCGTGGCCGATCAGCTCGGCGCGACGGCCGCGCGCGCACAGCTCATCGAGGACCTGCGGCGTGCCAACGCCACGCTCGGCCGGCAGAACGGTGAGCTTGCGCGCCGCGTGCGCGAGGCCGAGGAGGCGAAGCGGCTCAAGGACGAGTTCCTGGCCAACATCAGTCATGAAGTGCGCACGCCGCTCAACTCGATCCTCGGCTACGTCTACCTGCTGTCGACGGGTTCGGCCGGGCCGGTGACCGATCGGCAGAGCGATGTGCTCGACAAGGTGGAGCGTTCCGCGAACGCGCTGCTGCACATGATCACCGACCTGCTCGAGCTGTCGCGTGTGCGGCTCGGACACGCGGTCGCGGAGAAGCGCCGCGAGGATGCCGTACTGCTCGCGCGCCGCGCCGTCCAGGAGATCTCCGAGGTCGCCGAGGTCTCGCCGATCGAAGTCGTCGCCGATGGTGAGAGACAGCCGGTCGACACCGACGGCGAGAAGGTGGTCACCATTCTCACCAACTTCCTCTCGAACGCATCGAAATTCTCCTCGTGCGCGCCCGTGCGACTCGAGGTGGCAGGCAACGACGGCGAGGTCCGGTGGACCGTGCACGATACGGGCATCGGCATCCGTTCCGAGGACATGGACGCGATCTTCGACGAGTTCCGGCAGGTGGACGGCTCGTCCACGCGGCTGTACGGCGGGACGGGGCTCGGGCTGGCTCTGTCGAAGCGGCTTTCCGAGCTGTTGGGTGGGCGCATCGAGGTCGCCTCGACGCCGGGTGCCGGGTCATCCTTCTCGCTGGTGCTGCCTCGGAACTGAATTCACCGCCGAGTCAGAGAGAACGGCAGTATCACCGCGGAGGGCGCGGAGGTCGCGGAGAATTTCGTAGTCGGTTCCGGGGAGTTCGGAGTTGCTGGTGTCCGATATCCAACGTTCCGCGCTCTCCGCGCTCTTCGCGGTAAGATCTCGTGTCATGGGGCGGTGAATGCCGGTAAGGTTGCACAGACGCCGCTGCGGGGGATTCGAGTCGTCGCACCGGCAACTAATGCCGGTAGGGCTGCACACGGTCGTCATCAGTCCGCGAGAGCAGCGAAACCGGCAATTATTGCCGGTCGGGCTACTCGCATCGTCCATCGGCCGGCACATGCAGCCGCACCGGCAACCGGCCTGCGCCATCAAGGTGAAACCGTCCGGGGGGAGCTGATGACCGGCCTGCGAATCGCACTGGTTCTGTGGATGGCTGCAGCACCGGCGGCGGCGCAGGTGAGGACCGCATCCCTCGGGCGCTGCGACCTGGAGCGCGGCGCCGTCATCGACGACTGCACGCTGGCGTATCGGACGTTCGGCACGCTCACGGCGGACCGACGCAATACCATTCTGGTGCCGACCTGGTTCGGCGGCAGCCTCGACGCCGCACGTGTGCTCCTCGGCGCCGATCCCACGAGCGCGATCGATACGACCGCGTTCTTCGTCGTGGTGGTCCAGTCCCTGGGTTCGGCGCCGTCCTCCTCTCCTGGCCCCCGGAACGATGTGGACTTCCCGGTCGTGGATGTCGAGGACATGGTCCGCGCCGCGTACAGGCTGGTCCACGATGAGCTGCAGCTCCCATCACTCCACGCGGTGGTCGGCATCTCGCTCGGTGGAGTGCAGGCGTTCGAATGGGGCGCCGCGCATCCGGAGTACGTACACAGGGTCGTGGCGGCCGGCGCGACCACGCGACTGTCCGCCTACAGCCAGGCGTTCTGGGAACTCATCGCGGCCACGGCTGAGGAGGGCGCGGACGGGCGCGTCAGCCGCGCGGAAAGCCTCGGCTCGATCGCGCGCTTGCTGATTCTCGGCCTCTCGACGCCGGAGTCCGTGAACCGCCGCGCGCCTTCGGACTATCGGTCCCGGCTGGCATCCCAGGTGCGTGACCTGGAAGGCATCGACCTCCGCGAGTGGGCATTGACGGCGCGCGCCGGTCTGCGCTACGACCTCGCCCGGAGGACGGACGGCGACATCGCGAAGGTCGCTGAGACCTGGCGGCCCGCCACGCTCGTGATTTCTGCGGCACAGGATCACATGGTGGGTCCGCAGCCGTCGCTCGAGTTCGCACGACTCGTGCAGGCGGATACGCTCGTGCTACCCGGTCGCGGCGGCCATACCACGGTATTTGCCAGCCCACCGGTGAACGCGGCGATCCGGAGATTCCTCACGGCCGAACGATGAAACGCGACCCCTCGAGTTCGCGCGGCTGATCCTGCACGGCGAGTAGATCGAGGGATCCGGCAGGAAAGGACGGGATCCGTATGAGTTCTCGGAGAAGGCGCTCTCTTGCCGCGGCCGCGGCTCTTGCAGCGTGGTCATGTGGCGGCGCCGGAGACTCGGCCGAGCAATCGTCGTCCGATACTTCCACGGCCGCGTCGTCCGATGGCCGCGTGGTGAACGATGGCGTGGTGATCAACCACATCAGCTGCGGCACTGCGGACACCACCTTGTTGTTCGTTCATGGTTGGGCCATCGACCACAGCTACTGGTCGAGCCAGGTGGACGCATTCTGCCCGGCATACCGCGTCGTGACCATGGATCTGGCCGGCCATGGTCATTCCGGGAACAACCGGTCGAGCTGGGCCGTCGAGGACTACGCCCGTGACGTAAGAGCCGTCATCGATCAGCTCGAACTGGACCACGTGATCCTCATCGGCCATTCGATGGGTGGGGACATCATCCTCGAGGCGGCCATCGACAACGACAGAGTCGTTGCACTCGTCGGCGTGGACAATTTCAAGGCTGTCGGCGCGGAGTACACCGATGAGGAGCGGGCGCAGATTGCCGCGTTCCTCGACCAGCTCCGGACCAACTTCGATACGGCGGCCGTCTCGTACTCGAGGACGTATCTGTTTCAACCAACGACGGACAGCACCGCCGTCGAGCGTGTGATTCAGTCGGTAATCGCCGTCGATTCCACCATCGCTACGGCAACGCTCGAAGCGGTGTTCGCGTATTTCCCGCGCGAAGCCGAGCGTCTCTCGCGGCTGGACAAGCCGCTCTTCCTGATCAACAGCAGCGCCACACCCACGGACTCGGCCGGACTGATGTCCACTGGAGTGAATTTCGAAGTACTGGATGCAGGACCTACGGGGCACTACCCCATGATCGAGGATCCTGTGAGGTTCAACGACCTGCTTCAGCGGGTCGTCGAGCGGATCGAGGCAGGATCGAGAGGACAGGCATCAGCGCAGTGATCGAGGAAGCGCCGCGCGCTCTCTGCCCCGTCATCACGCAATTTCACCGGACCGATCGGGTGCACGGCGAATGAGGCCCTACGACCCCCGACGGATCCAGTTCATGCGGCTGCTCGCGCACGGCGAGTGGCAGCTGAAGCTGTACGCGATCGCGCTCGCGTCGTTCGACGAGACGCGGTTCGCGGGAGGATTGAAGCTCGCTCTCGCAGCGTTGCCCAACCCGGCACATGCCGCGGAGCGGCCGGGTGTCGGGTTCTGCATCCTGCACCAGGGCCGCGGCGCGGACTATGTCGTGCTGGCCTGGTGGGACCGCGAGAACGAGTTGCCGCTGCGCGTATTCGTGAGCACGCCGGAGGAACCCGCGTGGCGGCCGGCGCGCGGCAGTGAGTCGGTGTGCGTGTGGGATCTCGAGGTCATCGCGTTCGAACGCGACGCCTACGTGTCCACACTGCTCGCGCGCCCGCCAGCGCCCGTCGAAGCCTGGCTCGACACGACGCTGACCCGTTAGTCGCGCGCCATGGGGCGCGGCCGCGTCATGCTCTCCGGTGAGAGGATGGCGTCAAGACGTTCCTTGTCGAGCCACCCCTTCTCCAGCACGAGTTCGTAGACGCCGCGGTCGGTTCGCAAAGCTTCGGCCGCGACGGCGGTCGCGCGCTCGTAGCCGATCACCGGTACCAGTGCCGTCACAATGCCGATGCTGCGCTCGAGCAGCTCGCGGATGCGCGGACGGTTCGCCTCGATGCCGAGTACGCAGCGCTCGCGCAGGACGATCGTGGCCTGCGTGAGCATGGCGACCGACTGGAAGATGTTGAATGCGATGACCGGCTCGAACACGTTGAGCTGGAGCTGTCCCGCCTCGGCGGCCATGGTGACGGTGAGGTCGTTGCCGACGACCTGGTAACACGCCTGGTTCACGACTTCCGGTATCACCGGATTCACCTTCCCGGGCATGATGCTGGAGCCCGGCTGCATCGGCGGAAGCTTGATCTCACCCAGGCCGGCGCGCGGGCCGCTCGACAGCAGCCTCAGATCGTTGCTGATCTTCGACAGCTTCACCGCGACGCGCTTCAACACACCCGATAGCAGCACGAACGCACCCGTGTCCTGCGTGGCCTCGACGAGGTCCGGGCTCGTGACGAGATCGAGGCCGGTGATCTCGGACAGATGCTGGCGCACGAGCGGCGCATAACGCGGATCCGTGTTGATGCCGGTCCCGATGGCGGTCGCACCCATGTTGATCTCTCGCAACAGCCGTGCGACCTCGCGCAGCCGCTCGATGTCCTCGCCCATCGTGACCCCGTAGGCGCGGAACTCCTGGCCCAGTGTCATCGGCACGGCATCCTGCAACTGCGTGCGGCCCATCTTCACGACATCGGCGAACTCCTCGGCCTTCTCGAGGAAGGCGTCGCGCAGTGCGGCGAGGGGCTGCTCGAGGTCGCGCAGAGCCCAGATGGCGGCGATGCGCAGCGCGGTCGGATAGACGTCGTTGGTGGACTGCGAGAGGTTGACGTGATTGTTCGGATGCACGATGTCGTACGACCCGCGGGGCCTGCCGAGGATCTCCAGTGCCCGGTTCGCGATCACCTCGTTCGCATTCATGTTCGTCGACGTGCCCGCGCCGCCCTGCACGACGTCCACGACGAACTCGCCGAGCAGATTCCCGGCGCGGATCTCGGCACACGCGCGCACGATCGCATCGGCGATGGGAGCGTCGAGGAGACCGAGCTGGCTGTTGGCGAGCGCGGCCGCTTCCTTCACGGCGGCGAGCGCGCGGATGAGCAGCGGGTACTGCGCGATCGGGATGCCGGTGATCGGGAAGTTCTCGACCGCGCGAAGTGTCTGGATGCCGTAGTAGTGCGCATCCGGAACGTCGCGTGCGCCCAGCAGATCCTTCTCGCGACGCATTGCGCCGGACATGTAGTACTCGGCGCGCGGCGTCGACGCGGAGGACAGTCGCGCCGCGATGAGGCTCGCGGCGTTGCGCACGAGGCGGGCGTACAGGTCGGGCCGTTCCGTGGCGAGGGTGTCGATCGCGTCGCGCGGCAGCTCGGCGATCTCCGCCGCTTCGATCACGACGGCCGAGCTGGCGTGTGGATAGTCGTCCAGCAGGCTCCCCTCGCCGAAGGAGTCGCCGGGTCCGAGTCCGTACAGGATCCTGACCTGACCGTGCAGGCCGCGCCGCAGCTCGAGGCGGCCGGAAAGCACCACGCCCACGAAGCGGCGCGGCTGGCTCTCGTGGAAGACGTAGGAGCCAGGCAGATAGCCCATCACGCGCGAGGCCTCGGCCAGGGCCCGGACATCGTCGTCCGAAAGGTCGCGGGTCAGCTCGAGGGTGCGGAGGGCCGAGAAGAGTTCGTCCATGCTTCGAGAGTCGAGAGTCGAGAGTCGAGAGTCGGGAGTCGGCGCTGCAGAGCTCGGCTCCGTCTGTTTGCGGGCTTGAGTCTGGCCTTTTTTTCTGCCGGCGTCGAGTGCGGGTGCGTCGAAGGCCGGATTCGTTACGCAAACGGAGCCGCCGAAGCCCGAAAACTGCCGTGAACTGACCACTCGGTGCCGCGGCGCCTCGAGATGCCGATCCGACCCCCATGTAAGGGGTGAATCGGGCATCTCGAAGAGGAATCGCCCCCAGTGGTCGTTTGACGGCGGAAACGGGGGCGCATTTGGAAACGGCGCGAGTGATCAGGTGACGGCGCAACCGGGTGGGCGTTGGAACGCCTCCAATGGTCAGCTGACGGCGCAACCGGGTGCTTTGAAAATACGCCCGGATGGCCATTGACGCGGAACGGGGCCGCAGCGGAAGCCGCCCGGGCGAGCGGAAACGGCCGGTCGAAGAGCCACTCGCAGAACGCTGCGAAAACCAGACTCCAGTCTCCCTACTCCAGTCTCCCGACTCCCGACTCACCCCAGCTTCGCCCGCAGGGTATTGCGCGCCATTCCCAGCAGCTCCGCTGCCCGCGTCTTGTTGCCGCGGCAGAGCCGCAGCGCGTCCTGGATGGCGCGGCGCTCTTCTTCGGGGGACCCGTGAAAGGACCAGCGCGTGCGTCCGGATGGAGCCGCGGCGTCGAGCGGCGGCTCGAGGAGGTCGGACAGGTGCGCGGGGGTGAGGGTGGAGCCGTCGCAAAGAAGGACCGCGGCCTCGATGGCGTGTGCGAGCTGGCGGACGTTCCCCGGCCATGGGTGCGTGCGGAGCCGTTCGGCGGCGGCCTCGTGGATGCGCCGGACGGGCCGCGCGTAGCGCTGCGCAAACACCGAGAGGTAGTGGCCGGCGAGGAGGAGGATGTCGTCCTCGCGTTCACGAAGCGGTGGAACGCGGAAGCGGAGGACGACGAGGCGGTGGTAGAGGTCGCGGCGAAACTCGCCATCGCGCACGGCCGCCTCGAGGTCGATGGCGGTGGCGGCGATCCGGCGGGCGTCGACGCGGACGGTGCGTTCGGCGCCCAGTCGCCGGAACTCTCCTTCCTCGAGGGCGGTGAGGAGTTTGGCCTGGAGCGCCAGGGGCAGCTCGCCGATCTCGTCGAGGAAGATCGTGCCGGCGTCGGCCTGCTCGAGGAGTCCCTTGTGGGCGTACTGGGCGCCGGTGAAGGCGCCGCGGGCGTGGCCGAAGAACTCGGACTCGAAGAGGGAGTCGGGGACGCCGGCGCAGTTGACCGCGATGAAACGGCCGCGGGCGCGGGCCGACGCGGTGTGAATGGCGCGTGCGATCAGTCCCTTGCCGGTCCCGCTCTCTCCCGTGAGGAGGACCGGTGCGTCGACAGTAGCGGCGCGGCGGCAGAAGGAACGGATGATTTCGGCGGCGCGGCTCTGGCCGAGGATCGGGTCGTCGGTCATGCGAGGCTCCATCGGGGTTCGGGCCCCGATGGTGCACCGGTGGACGGGGCGATGGAATGGCTGATTGGGAGATTCGTGAGGTCCCTACCGCCGCGGCCCGTCCGCATCTAGATTGGAGAGACAGCGCCGGGCCCGACGGCCAGCGCAGGAAGACTGGATCGAGAATACGGCTCCGACGTCCGGGCACGTGGCATGGGCGAAGGAGCCGTTTGTGTCTTCTCCACCCCGCAGGAGGTCCGAGATGCTGGCGAAGGACCAGATCAAGATGATCGCGAAGGAGATCGACCGATCCGCGGATGCGCGGATCCACTCCTCCGACGATCGGTACGACCGGCAGCAGCTCTGGGAGGTAGTGCGGCGCGCGTGTCGCGCCATCGAGGCGGTGACGGAGATCGAGCGGGAGGAGATGGCGCGCGAGGATCGCAGCCGGCGCGCGCGCTACCTGGTGACGGAGCTCGAGAGCGCGCTGGAAGCGGCGAAGCGCGCGAAGGTCGTGCTCGACTGGTCGAACCGCGAGTCGCTCGAAGCGTAATGGCCGACGGTCGGCACATGCGAAAGCGGCCGGGGCCCAGCGGTCCCGGCCGTTTCGTCATCCGGGCACTGCTGTCGATCACGCTTCTGTTCGCGATACCGCCGGAAGCCGTACAGGCGCAGACGCGTGCGGACAGCGCGGCGGTGATCCTGGACGCGGCGCGCCGGCTGTCCGGCGACCGCAGCGTCTCCGCCACACTGCTGCGTTACATCGTTGACCGATACGCCGGCACGCCTGCCGCGGCTGAAGCAGCGCGGATTCTCGCGGAAAGCAACATCGACGACAGCGGCCGCGTGGAGCTGCAGGTGTGGGGCACGCTGTTCGGACTGGGCCTCGGTGTGGCAGTACCCATTGCAAGCAAGGCCGACGGTGTCGAGCCGTTCGGCATCGGTCTGCTCACGGGCGGGCCGGTCGGTTTCTTCGCGAGCCGTGCGTACGCGCGCTCGCGGTCGTTGAGTGAAGGACAGGCGCGCGCGATCACGCTGGGCGGCACGTGGGGCGCATGGCAGGGACTCGGCTGGGCGCTCGTCGCCGATGTCGGGCACAGCACGGAGCGCATCTGTCCGGATCCGCAGTTCCCGACCGACTGTTTCGACGTCGCGATCGGTGACACGGAAGATGAAGTGGCGCTGTCGGTGATCGCGGGCGGTGTCGCGGGCATCGCGGTCGGTACGATCCTCTCGCGCAAGCCGATCGATCGCGGGCTGGCCACGACGGTGAACTTCGGCGCCCTGTGGGGCACGTGGTTCGGCACGGCTGCGGGTGTGCTGGCGGATCAGGACGGCGAGGACGAGCTGTTGCGGGCGGCGCTGATCGGCGGCGATGCAGGGCTGCTGGCCACGGCGATCCTCGCGCCGCGCTGGCATCTCACGCGTGAACGCGCGCGCCTCATCAGCATCGCGGGTGTGCTCGGCGGGCTCGCGGGCGCGGGCATCGATCTGCTGCTCCAGCCGCGCAGCGAGGACATCACGATCGGGATCCCGCTGGTCACGAGCATTGCGGGCCTCGCGCTCGGCGCGCTCACGACGCGTGGCGGGAGCCGCGCGGATGCGCGCGATGACAGCGTGCCGGATCTGCCGATGCCGACGCTGCTGCGCGTGCAGGGCGCGGATGGACGGGCGGCGGTCGCACCGGGAATGGTCTACACGGTACGTTTCTGACGCACGAAGTGTATCCCTGAAACATGAGAGTCGTCCCGGCACTGCTCGCCCTGCTGCTCCTCGCCGCCTGCCGCGAGGAGGACGGCATCATCGGCGGTGGCGGACCCGGCCGCGCATACGTGGTGTCGGATCCGCCGGGCGCGCGCATCCTCGTGGACGACCGCGGCACCGGGCGCGTGACGCCCGATACGATCGATGGTCTCGCGGGGCGTCGCGAGATCACGGTGCGCCTGGACAGCGGCGGATTCAACTACGGCTACACCGCGCGCGTCGACGTATCGGGTGATACGCTGATCGAGATCGAGGGGCCGCTCGTGCTGCGTTGCGTGGAGCCCGCGTGCTACCGCTCGCTCGCGCGCTACCGCACCGGAAACCGCATCCGCTTCGCCACCAATCCCAACGGCATGCTGTTCCTGCACGATGCCACCGCGGGTGGCGCGTTCTGGCCGGCCGCGACGAGCAACAGCTACGTGTCGGCCGGCATGCCGATCGTCGCGGGGCTGATGCGCGGCCGGGACACCGTCGCGCTCGGTCTGTACGACGCCGAATACCTCGCCGGCCGGCCGGCGCCGGAGCTGGAGCCCGTCGAGGGCGTAAGCTTCCGCCAGAGCACGTGGATCGTGCCACCGCCGACACTGCTCGACGCGGTAACCATCCGCGGCCTCGAGGTGGAGGAGCGCGTGCGCGCGAGCGAGGAGCGCGAGGACATCGTCTACATCGATCTGGTGTACCGGAACATCACGAATCAGCCCATCTACGGCACGGTCGACCCCGCGCTGCCCGTTGCCGGCGTCACGTACGAGAACGTGTACATCGGCTTCGTCCTCGATCCGGACATCGGTCTTCCCGGGGACGACTACTTCAGCTACGAACCCGCACTCGGCGTCGTGTTCGCGTACGATGCAGACTTCCGTGAAACGGCGTTCACCGGCAACCATCGCGATGCGCCGGGGCTGGTCGGGTTGAGTGTCGTGCGTGCGCCCACAGGCGCGCGCGTGGTACTGAACGGATTCGTGAGTCCGGGGGACTGGCGTGCGGGTCAGTTCAACGAACCGATCGGCTGGTACATCCTGAGCGGCACCCGCTCGTTCACGCCGGACCATCCGTCCGGTGAGATCGGTCACCTCGCGCAGGCGCCAGCGGATGTACGGCTGGCGGTGAGCGTCGGGCCGCTGATGCTGCCCCCGGGCGACTCGGCCGCGGTCACGGTCGCGGTGACGATTGCGCCGCCGGTGGCGGGAGCGTTTGCGAGCGGAACGGTGGTGCCGCCGGGCGATCCGTTCGATGCATCGCGGCAGCTCTTCCGCGTGGCGGGCACACTCTTCGAGAAGGTGGCGGAAGCGGCCGTGGAGCCGGCCGCGCTCCGCTGACTACTTCATCTTCTTCTTCAGTTCCTCGAGCCGCTCCTCGGCCATGCGCTCGCGCGCCTGGCGATCGAGCCGGCCGAAGTCGATTTCTTCGCGCTTCTTCTGCTCGAACACATCCGGCGAGTCGCCCATGAGTGCGGCCTCGCCCGCCCGCTCGCGGTAGGCGGACTCCATCTGCTCGAGGTCGCGCGCGACGAGCGCGCGCTCGGCGTTGAGCACTTCGATCTTGCGCTCGAGAACCGTCGCGCGCTCGGCATGCCGCTCCGCGTACTCGACCGCGATGCGCACGGTCTCCTGGTCGTCGATCCTGCGCGCGAGTTCCTCACGCCGGCGACACACCGCTTCCGCCTCGCGCTCCGACTCGACATCACGACCGGCCGCGCGGATCTCGGCATCGAGCCGGTCGAGCGCGCCGCGCGCGACATCCAGCTCGCGACGCATTGCGGCGAACCGCGTGCCGGCGGGCGCGCCGTCGCCCGCGAGCTCCTTCTGGAAGTTCTCGACGGCCTGCCGCCAGGCGCGCTTCCATTCGTCGAATACCATGGCGCGCAACATAAGGCATGACGGGGGAACGGGGTAGCGGCCCGATCCTTGCCCCTTGCACGACCTCCCCCGCGGCCGGAGGAGCGATGCAGGTCGACGAGGCGCGCCGCAGAACACCGGAGCTGGCCGACCTCACCGGCGAGGAGCGGCGTTCGCTCACGCATGGCGAGTTCTGGATTCCCGAGCACGAGCGTGTGGTCTACCAGCTCGCATTGCGCTCGCTGAATCAGGCCGCGATCCCATACGTCGTCAGCGGGCTGTACGCGATCTACGAGTACACGGGGATCTACAGGAAGACGAAGGACCTCGATCTCTTCATCCAGCCGGGCCACGTGATCGAGACGGCGCGTGTGCTGAAGGCGGCTGGATTCGAGGTGAAGCTCGAGCAGGCACACTGGATCGCGAAAGCGATGATGGGTGACGTGCAGACGGACCTCATCTTCGGAATGGGGAATGGCCTCGCGTTCATCGATGCAGGGTGGTACCGGCATTCGCGCGCGGGCATCCTGGCCGGTGAGCCGGTGCGCATCGGTCCGGCCGAGGAGCTGATCTGGCACCGGCTGTACGTGTCGGAGCGCCATCGCTGGGACATGGCCGATGTGCTGCACCTGATCCTGTGCCGTGGCGACGAGCTGGACTGGAGCCGTCTGCTCGACCGCGTGGGCCGGCACTGGCAGCTCCTGCTCGCGCAGGTGCACCTCTTCGACTTCGCGTATCCCGGTTATCGGCGACGCATCCCGCAGCAGGTGCGCGACCAGCTCGCCGCGCTCGCCGCGGCCGCAGCGCTCGAGCCGCCGGGTGATCCGCTCCTGTGTCAGGGCACGCTCATCTCGCGCTTCTCATTCAGCATCGATGTGAACGAGTGGGGGTTCCACGACCCGCGCAAGGATGCGACCGTGGCGAGCCGCACGATGCCCGTCATCCAGGAGATCGTGAACAGCGATGTCTGGGACGACTGAAGCGATCGCACTCTCCAACCGCGACGATGTCGAGCCGCAGCGCACGCTGCGCCTCGCCGCGATCGGCGACCTGCATTACGACGGCCGATCCGCGGGGTCGCTGCGTCCGCTGTTCGCGGAGATCCAGCGCAGCGCCGACATGCTCGTGCTGTGCGGTGACATGACGACGCACGGCCGCGTCGAGCAGATGCGCGGCTTCGTGGAAGAGATGGGCGGTGTCACGATCCCGATCATTGCCGTGCTCGGCAACCATGACGTCGAGTGCGGCCAGGAGAAGGAGCTCACGGCGGTGCTCGTCGAACGCGGCGTCAACGTGCTCACGGGTGGTGAACCGATCGTGATCGAGGGAATCGGTTTCGCCGGGACGAAGGGGTTCGCGGGCGGTTTCGGGCGGGGCGCGCTCGCGCCGTTCGGCGAGAAGCTGATCAAGGACTTCGTGCAGCACGCGATCGACGAGGCGATCGCACTCGAGAACGGGCTGCGCAATCTGCCGACCGACACCAAGGTGGCGGTGCTGCACTACTCGCCGATCGCTGAAACGCTCGAGGGCGAGCCGGAGATCATCTTTCCGTTCCTCGGTTCATCGCGACTCGTGCAGCCGATCGACACGCTGGGTGCAACGGTCGTGTTCCACGGCCACGCGCACCACGGCCGCCTCGAGGGCAGCACGCCGGGCGGCGTGCCGGTGCGCAACGTGGCGCGGCCGGTTCTGGAGGCGCACGGCCTGTCCTTTCTCATCTACGAGCTGCCCGCGCCCGAGCGGCGGCGCGAACATGCGACGGACACCGCTAGCCGAAACGTTCGAGGAATGCGATGAGCGCGCGTTCCTCCGGATAGTAGCCGACGGGTTCGCGCGCACCGACCTCCCGCCGGTCGTTCCTCCTTCGCTCGATCGTGCGGCCCCGCAGGTACTCCTCGAGCACGGCCGGATGGATGTAGGCGCTCCTGCAGATGGCGGGCGTGTTGCCCAGCTCCGCGGCGACGATCTGGCAGGCGAGGCGCACGGTCGACGCCGCTTCGCGCCGGGACGAGAGCGGCCCGATGTCGGCGAGCACGGTGGCGGCGCGCACGGTGCCGCTGAACGTGCGCAGGTCCTTCGACGTGATGCGCTCGCCGCAGATCTCGCGCAGGTAGCGGTTGACCATCTGCGCGGTGATCGGCTTGACCGCATTCCCATCGCGGTACTGGAAGAGGCGCTTTCCGGGAAGCTGCTTCAGCTCCTCGATGATCTCCACGAGCGGCGTGTCGGCCACGACCTGGCGCTGATCGATCCGCCGTTTCCCCGAATAGCGGAAGACGAGGTTGGTGCCTTCGATGCGCACGTGTCGCTTGCCCAGCGTGCAGATGCCGAAGGTCCGGTTGGCCACGGCGTAGCGCTCGCTGCCCGCGCGGAACCCCGCCCGGGCCATGAGCCGGACGACCGTGGCGAGGACCTTGCGCTGGTCGAGGTCCGGACGGCCGAGGTCGTCGTTCGTGGCTGCGCGCAGGTCGGGCAGCACGCGCGCGACCTCACGCAGGCGGCGCCACTTCCGGCGGTCCTGCCGGCGTACGTGCGCGGCGGAGTAGCGGTACTGCTTCCGGCCGGCCGCATCGCGGCCCCACGCCTGGATCTTGCGATCCGGGTCGGGCGCGATGTGGACGTCCGTCCAGCCGGGCGGGATCGCGAGCGAGCGGATCCGCGCGAGCGTGTCGGGCGCGGTGAGCGGGCGGCCGTTGAGGCCGACGTAGCGGAATCGTTTCGGCGAGCCCGCGCGGCGCCACCAGCCGTTCGATGCCATGGGACCGCCCGGGGATTCACGGTCCGTGCCAGTCGGGAGTGTGGATGATGTGTGGAGCGCGGGCCGTGCCCGCCCTGAATGGAGGATGCGCATGACGCAGCCGTCGAGGACGACGGAAACGCAGCATCGTGACTACGAAACGATCCGCGACCTGATGAATCAGATCCGGGACCGGCTCACCGTTCCGGATCGCGCCACGCTCGCGATCGGGCTCGTCGGTCACCTCGCGACGCTGATGAACGGCGCGCAGATGAAGAAGCTGCTCGCGCAGCTCGTCGAGGAAGCAGAGCGCGTGCAGGATGTGCCGCCGCTGCGGAGGAAGGGCCAGGAGTAGCGTGCGCCGGCGGCTGGCCATCGTGGCGGCGGTGCTCTGCTGTGCGGGGCCCGCAGCCGCGCAGGACGATGCGCGCGGCGAACCGGAGGTCGAAGACATCCGCTTCGAGGGCGCGCACGCGCTCGATCGTTCCGTGCTGTACGACGCGATCGAGACGCGCGCATCCGGCTGTCGCTCTCCGCTTTTCGTCCTCGCGTGCATCATCGGTGACTTCGACTGGGCGGAAGCGCGCAGGCTGCTCACCGACACGGCGGCGGTATATGTCGATGCGCAGCGGCTCGAGACGGTCTACCACCTCTGGGGCTACCCCGACGCGCGCGTGGTGAGCGTGATCGAGCCGCAGCCCGACGGCGATGTCATCGTGCGCTTCGTGGTCTCGGAAGGGGAGCCGCTGCGGGTCGCTTCGCTCGACATCCGCGGCGTCGAGCTGGACGGGCCGCTGCCGCTCGAGGTCGGAGATCCGTACGCCATGCCGAGACTCGAGGCGCTGATCGAAATCATCGAGATGCGGTTCGCCGAGCAGGGGCACCCCTACGCCGTCGTGGAAGTCAGCGGCGACGTCGACCCGTCCACCCGCCGCGCGAACGTCGTGCTCGAGGCGGTGCCGGGTCCCGCGGTGGTGTTCGGTTCGGTGACCGTGGCAGCGGAGTCGCCGATCTCGGAGGGCGTCGTGCACGAGCGGCTCGCGATCCGTCCGGGCGAACCGTTCCGCACGTCATCGATCCAGCGGACCGAACGCAGCCTGTACGAGCTGCCGATCGTCGAGCGCGTGGCCACGGAGCTCACGGGACTGGCCACGGGCGAAGCGGTGATCGATGTGCACGTCAACGTGTCCGCGCGCAGGCCGGCAGGTGTGGAGGTCGAGGGCACGGTCTCATCGACCGACTGCCTCGAGATGGCCGCGTTCTGGCGCCATCGGTACGTCGGCGGACCACGCGTTCTGTCGATCGGTGGCGGCGTCGGCAACCTGCTCGCGGAGCAGGCGTCGGGCTCGTTCCCGTGCACGTCGACCGGCACGGGCGCGTTCGCCGAGCCGAACCACCGCGTCGAAGCGGAGCTGCGCGAGTACGGCTTCGCGGGTGACGAGCGCACGACGCTCGTGCTGCGCGGCTTCTGGCGGCGCGAGTCGTCGCCGAATGCGTACGTCTCGCGCGGCAAGGGCGGCGCGGTCGAGCTATCCCGCGAGCTGGGACGCGGCTGGTGGGTCGTGGCGGGTTGGCGCGCGGAGCACCAGGAGCTGGCAGCGGCAAACGCGTACTTCTGCGGGAACTACGGCGTGTGCGCGGACTCCGCGATCGATGCGTTGAGCGGCGCGCAATGGCTTGCGCCCGCGGAGCTGATCGTCGCGTGGCAGTCGACGGAACTGCCGGGTGGTCTGCGGCGGCCCGACACGGGCCCCGGCACGGAGTGGCGCACCGACGTCGTGCCCGACTGGCGCTGGTCCGCGCGCGCAGGTGTCGAAGCGGCGGCCGGCGTGACCGGGTCGGCGTTCTCGTTTACGCGCGCGATCGGCGAGGCGAGCGTGACGCGCGTGCTGGGCCGAAGCCTCGAGGTGGCCGCGCGTTTTCGCGGTGCCGCGCTCGGCGGCGACGCGATCCTGCCGCCGCAGATGCGGCTCTTCAGTGGCGGCGTGTCGACGGTGCGTGGCGTCGAGGAGAACCTGCTCGGCCCGAAGGTGCTGATCGCGCGCGAGGGTGCAGCCGTGGACACGGCATTCGTCGATCCGGCGGACGTGTCCGTCCGGGCGACCGGCGGCGACCGCCTCGTCGAGGCGAACGTCGAAGCGCGCTTGTGGGTGAGCGATGTCCTCCAGCTCGCGGGCTTCATCGACTATGGCCGCATCTGGCGTGTGGACGAAGGCGCGCTCCCGTTCGATGGCCTCGATGCCGCTTCGCGCGTAACGCCGGGTGTCGGGTTCCGTCTTGTCACCGACCTCGGCCCGATCCGCGTCGATGTCGGCTACGATCCGGGCGGCTTCGAGCGCCTCCCGCTGCTGCTCGTCGATGACGAGGGCTCCATCCGCAGTGCCGGGCTCGCCCGCTTCTCGCCGTACGAGTACGACGATCCAAGCGCGTTCCGCGCGTTCGTGCGCCGGCTGCAGCTGCACGTAGCGATCGGGCAGGCGTTCTGATGGCGACGCGTGCGTCCTCCGGTCTCGTAGCGATGATCGCGTTGCTGGCCGGTGTCATGCTTCTGCGTGCGCAGGATGATGCGCGGCCGCGCATCCCGATCCTGCGCGAGCTGTCGCCGCTTGCTGCCGACGCGTGGGAGCGCGTGGATGGTCCGCTCACGTTGCGACTGCGTGACGTCGCGTTCACGACGTCTCTGGGTGCGCGCGTCCGTGTACCTCTGGCGGAAGTGATCGCGCCCGCGCCGCTCGACGGGGATGTCGTGCACGTCGAGTCCGTGCGCGTGGTCGGGCTCCGCTTCCACGCACCACCGGACAGCATCGATACGCCGTTCGACCCGTTCGTCGACATTCCAGGTCCGCGTGTGACGATCGACCGCTTTGCGCTCGAGGACGCGGTGCTCGAGACCGCTGCGCACCCGATCCAGTACGAGGGCGAGTGGCTCTGGCGCGCCCAGGACGTGGACCTCGTACTCTCGCAGATCCGTTTCGGCGGCGGCGGTCCGCTCGGCTCCCGCATCGCGCGTTTCGACTTCGTCGGGGAGTTCAAGGGGCGGCCGCTGCAGGTCGTTGCGTTGAACGGCGGGCTGGCGCGGTCGTCGTCGGTGCTGGAGAGCGACCTGTTCGTGTCTCTGGGAACATCGCGGCTGGATGTCTCGCTGTCGATGCGACGGGACGGCGCGTATGCGGTGCAGCTCGCTGCGGACACACTGCTCTATCCGGAAGTGCGCGCGCTCGTGCGTGCGGCACCGCAGAGCGGGAGTGGGGCGGGTGTGCTCAGACTGTCGGGGGATGCGGAATCCGGGCGCGTGCAGATTCCGGCGTGGCGCTCCTGGTTCGGTGCTTCCGAGGTGGTCATGCGGGGCGGTGTCGTGACGGGTCCTGCGTTGGCGGCGGAGTCGCTGGTGCTGGAAACGTCGGGGCTCGCGTCCGCCGATCTCGAGGAGGCGTTCGGCGCTTCGATCCCGGGCGGCGGCACATGGCGCGGCGCCCTGCGCGCGCACGGGGTCCTGTCCGAACGCGTTGCGGTGAACGCCGCGTTCGACCGGCTGGACGAGCCGCGCCGTTTCGGGGTGCGACTGGGTGTCTCGGGCGCCGCGGATTCGTTTCACGTTGCGGGTACGTTCGACACGGGCACGCCCGGCGTCGGCACGAACGGATCCGCAACGTCCGCGCTGAGCGGATCGGTTGCCGGTGACGTGGACCTGGAGTCGGAAACGGTCCGGGGTTCGTTTGCGACGGGACGGCTCGTGCTGTGGGACACGGCGTGGGTGGCAGCGGCCGATACGATCGCTGCGGAGATCGATGGAACGTTCGACGCCGTCGATGTGAACGTCACCGCGCGCCTCGCGGACGGCGGCGCCGTTTCCGTCAGCGGTCGCGCGCAGATCTCGGGCACGCGCGCCATCGATGCGGTCGCCGAGCTGACGAACATCCGCCTGGGTGACAGTACCTTTGCATGGGCGAACGGAAGTGTCGCGATCGCCGGGCCGTTCGATCGCGCGGTGGCGCGCCCGCTCATCGTGATTCAGGACTCGACAAGCACGGCCGGGTACGCGCGTGTCGATGGATCCGCTGTGCTCGCGAGCGACGGCGCACTGGATCTGCGCGTGCACGCGGACTCCCTCCCTCTCGACAGGATCCCGCTGCGCGACGCTGTGCGCGACGTGCGTGGGCTGGCTACCGGTGTCATCGCGGTGGGTGGCACGATCTCGGAGCCGGAGCCGTCCGGATCGCTCGTCGTGCGCGATGGCGCGTTCACCATCGTGCGCAGCGGTACGCCGGTCGACTCCCTGACGGGCAAGTTCAGCCTGTCCTCCGATGCGGCACGGGTTGCGCTCGACGGCCGGGCCGGGCCGGGATCGCTGGCGCTCAGGGGCTCACTCGCGTTCGACGACCCACGCACAGTGACGCTCGATCTGCGTGCCGACAGCGCACTGCTCGTTTCGACCGACAGTGCAGTCGTCGTCGGTTCGGCGACGATCTCGGCCGCGGGCCCGCTCGAGAAGCCCGTGGTCGACGGCACCATCGCGCTGCTCGATGGCTGGATCCACGAGGACAACTTCAAACGGCAGGCGCCGCAGGACACCGCGGAAACGCGCACGATCGAGGAGTCGGATGAACCGCCGCCGTTCGCCGGCGGCGTGACGGTCGAGATCATGCCGGGCATCCGCATCATCGACGAGGACTCGGAGATGCGCGGCCGCGGCACGATCGCGGTGACGGCGGACAGCGCGGGCGTGCACGCGGACGGCGTGTACCGCATCCACGAAGGCTTCTACGCGAACTTCGGCGAGCGATTCCGGGTGGTGGGCGGCGCGTTCGTGTTCTCCGGAACCGGCGTCGAACCGCGTGTGACGTTGCGCGCGGAGCACGATGACGACGAGCCGCTCGTGTCCGGCATCGAGCCGAAGCTGCACGCGTTCGAGTGGCAGCCGCCGCTCGAGTTCTTCGCGATCGGCACGCCGAGCGTCGTGTCCGAAACGCTGCGGCGCGCGGCGCTCCTGCCCGAGTCGCAGACGGAGCTCGCGTCGTATCTGCTCACGCAATCACCGACGCAGCCGATCACCGGCTGGCGTGCGTCGCCCTTCTGGCCCGCGAACGACGGCGGCGGTGTGGCCGGCGCACGCGCGTCCGCGCAGAGTCTGCCGCTGCTCTGGGCGTACATCGCGGACGAGGGCTACGACTATCTGCCGCTGAGTGTCGGCTACCTGCGCGCCGGCACTGTGGAGATCGGCAGCGAGTATCCCGCGCCGATCGTGGTCGGCCCGCTGCTGCGCGCCGCGGGTCGCGCAGGCCGCTGGCAGGCGGTGCTCAGCCAGCCGCTGGCCGGCTGGCCCGCACCCGGTGTGCGCCTCCGCTATGACACCGCCGAGGGCCTCGAGCTGTTCGTGTTCAACGAGCCCCGCTACCGCCCGTCCCGCTTCGTCGCCGGCGGCCTGCGCCCGTGGGAGCTGAGGCGGCGGTCCGGCATCGGGTTCCGCTGGTCGCGCGAGTTTTGAGGGCCGCCCCCGCCCGTGAAGCGCGGGCGACGTGGGGACGGGCGACGTGGGGACGGGCGACGTGGGGACGGGCGACTCACGGCGGGCGACGGGGCGACGTGGGGACGGGCGACTCACGGCGGGCGACTCATGGCGGGCGACTCACTACGGGCGACTCACGGCGGGTTCTTTACGGCGGGCTTCACGGCGGGGACGGCCGGGGGGCATGAACACAATCGCCCGTTCGAGCGACTTCGGGTGGTCCGCGGTCGGTATTGTTCGCGTGTCGAACACAATCGTCCATCGTTTGCAGAGTCCGCGGAGACGGCGGGCGTTTGTGTTCGCTGGACGAACAGAAGTGACCGCGCCCGCTGCAAACCACCTCCGGTGGGCGATTCGTTCGCTAAGCCCGATGACACGGGCTCGCCCTCGAGCGGCAGCATGCCGATCAAGACCCGCAGCAAGGACCCGCAGCACGGACCCGCAGTAAGGACCCGCAGTAGGGACCCGCAGTAAGGATCCGCAGTGAGGACGCGCAGTGAGGATCCGCAGTAAGGACCCGCAGTAGGGACCCGCAGTGTGGACCCGCAGTGAGGACGCGCAGTGAGGACCCGCAGTGAAGACCCGCCGTAAAGACCCGCTGTGAGTCGCCCGCCGTCAGTCGCCCGCCGTGAGTCGCCCGCCACAAGTCGCCCGCCGCACCCAAATCATCGCCCAAGAAACACGTACGCGTCGGCCATTCGGTGAAGCGGGACCGTGTCGAGCGTCAGCTGTACACCCGGCATGCCGGCCCAGCGGATGGGCTGACCGCCGACACGGAAAAGGGGGGACGTCCGCACCGCGGCATCGCGTCCCGCGAGTGCGCTCGCGGCGAGGTCGCGGATCCCGGTGCCCGTGTACGATGCAGCGGCGCCGCTGCGCAGTGTGCCACCCGGCGCATCCACCACAATGCTGAACACCTCACCGGGGGTGCGCGCGGCGAGGCGCGCGGCGAGCCAGCTCGTGCGCAGGCGCGTGGTGCCGCCGGCGTGAATGATGGCGCCGCCGTCGCGCAGTGCGGAGAAGCCGTCGACGAGGAAGAGGATGCGCGCGCGCGGCTGCCGCTCGAGGATGCGTTCATCGATGGTCTCGAGCATCAGCTCGTCGCGGTACGCGAAGTTGGTGGCCGCGCGTGCGGGAGAAGCGGGCGCCCCGCCCTCGGGTGCGAGTGCCACGATCCGGATGCGGCGGTCCGCGCCGAGCGAGTCGTTGAGGGCGCGGATGCGTCGATAGACGGCGAGGTGGGCATCGGCGTCCGCGCCGAGCGCGCCACTGGTGGAGAGCAGCGGCGCCACGTCCTCGGATGTGCTGGCCAGGTAACGGTCGATGGCAGGCTGTGCCGTGCGGTCGACGTACAGAGCGACCGCATCGAGTCCGGGCCCGCGCGCCAGCCGCCCGATGGCTTCCATTGCGAGCCGCTCGGGTGCAGAAGTGCCCGCGATGTCGGCGATGAACAGGTAGCGGTGCGCGCGGCCTGCCGCTTCGATGAGTGCGAGCGGCTCGGTGGCGCGCTCGCGCAGGTAGGCCGCCAGCGCTTCCTCCTCCTCACTCGCTCCACGCAGGTCCAGCAGCGCCGCCGCCATGAGGATGAGCGCGAGCGCCGCGACCGCGACCACGGCAGTCGTACTCGCGCGCGTGACCCGCGGCCGGGGGACGTAGCGTCGCCGGGCCTTGTGCTGCCGGTATGTCCAGAGCGGATTCCACATGCTCGCTGCCTCGTTGCAACGCGTGGGCCTCTAGCATATGGGGTGCCGCTGCGAAAAACAGTATTCACCGCAGAGTCGCAGAGGGCGCGGAGCCACCCAGCCCCATCCCATTGAGACTGATTTCACGGCGGGGACTGGGGTGGCGGGGCTTTGCGCCCTTAGTGCCTCTGTGGTGAAAAGATGTCAGCCTTTCATGCCCGTGAGCTGGATGCCGCGGATGAAGTATCGCTGGGCGAAGAGGAACAGCACGAGGATGGGCAGGACGGCCACGACGGCGGCGGCCATCTGGTACGGCCAGTTCGAGTAGTAGAGGCCGGCGAAGCGGCTTATGCCGACCTCGATCGTGCGCATGTCCATCGAACGGGTGACGATGAGCGGCCAGAGGAAGTTCTTCCACTGGTCGATGAACACGAAGAGCGCGACGGTGGCGAGGGCTGGGCGGGCGAGGGGGAGTGCGATGCGTGAGAAGACGGTCCACTCGCGTGCGCCATCGATGCGGGCGGCGTCCTCGAGCTCGCGCGGCAGGGAGAGGAAGTACTGCCGCATGAGGAAGATCCCCCAGACCTGCACGGCCTCGGTGATGATGAGGCCGCGGAAGGTGTCCACCCAGCCCAGTCCCGCGACCAGCAGGAAGCGCGGGATCAGCAGTACGATCGCGGGCACCATCAGCGTCGACAGATAGAGCAGGAAGACACGGTCTCGGCCGGGGAAGTCGAGGCGTGCGAACGCGTAGCCCGCCGTGGCGGACGTGATGAGTGTGGCGGCCACGACGCATGCGCTCGTGATCGCGGACACGAAGAAGAAGCGCGCGAAGGGCAGCGCGGTCAGCGCCTCGGGGTAGTTCGCGAAGCGCGGGTCCGTCGGCAGGAGTGGGGGCGGGAAGGAAAACACCTCCAGCTCGTCCATGAGCGATGTGCTGATCATGTACAGAAACGGCGCGAGCATCGTGAGCGCGAGCACGATGGCGAACGCCGTCGCGAGGAAGCGGTAGAACGGCCGCTCGTTCATCCGGCCCTCCGTCCGCGCGTAATGCGGTCCTCGGTCCACGGCATGATGCCGTCCTCCATCCGCGGCATCACGCCGTCCTCCGTCCCAGGAAGCGGAACTGCACGAGCGTGATCGCGAACACGATCGCGAACAGCACCCAGGCCATCGCCGACGCGTACCCCATCCGCAGGTACTCCCATGCCTGTCTGTAGATGTGATAGACGATCACGTCCGTCGCGTGCAGCGGCCCGCCCTCTGTCATCACGTAGATGGCCGTGAAGACCTGGAACATGAAGATCACCATCGTCACGAGCACGAACAGGATGGTGGGGCGGAGCATGGGCAGCGTGATGCGGCGGAATCGCTGCCACGCATTCGCGCCGTCGATCTGTGCACTCTCGTACAGGCTCGCGGGGATGCTCTGAAGCCCGGCCAGGAACAGGACCATCATGTAGCCCGCATACATCCAGATGCTCATGAGCATGAGCGACGGCAGCGCGGAGGCGGGCGATGAGAGCCAGGGCTGCGCCGGCAAACCGATGAAACCGAGTGCGGTGTTGAGCAGGCCGTAGTCGGGCTCGAACATCCACTTCCAGACGAGGCTGATCGCCACGAAGCTGGTGACGTACGGCAGGAAGAACACCGCGCGCAGGAGATTCGCGCCCGGGAACTTCCGGTTCACGAACAAAGCAAGGACGAGCGCGACGATCATCCCGATCGGCACGAACAGCACGTACACGGCGGTATTGCGGACGGCGCGCCAGAAGTCCCCATCGGCAGCGAGCCGCTGGTAGTTGTCGAGGCCGACGAAAGGACGGTGCGGCTCGATCAGATTCCATTCGTGGAAGGAGAGCCAGAGCGAGAAGAGGATCGGCCCGATCGAAAAGATCAGCAGATGCGCGAGCGACGGTGCGAGGAACGCCCATGCGGCCGCGCCCTCGCGTGCGCGGTGTGGCTCGCGTGCGAGGCTGAGCCCGATCGCCGCAGCGACCGCCCACATCGCGAAAGCAGAGAGCACCCACACCCGCGTCCCGCCCGCAGGCACGCCCTCGATGCCGAACAGGTATGCGGCAAAGAGCAGCGGTCCTGCCGCGATCGCTGCGGCCGAGACCCATGAGGTCCGGCGCGCAAACGCATCCGCTGCTGCCGCGGCGAGCGCGAGCACGAAGAGCCCGAGCGCCAGCGGCCGCACGGGCATGCGCGGTGGCAGCGGTTCGACCGGCTCGACCACGATTGCGCCCGCGATGTCCCAGCGGTCCGCGTCGTACGTCGGTGCCACCGCAACCGTGCGTCCATCCACGCGTGTTGAGACTGCGCGATCGGCGCGCAGAATCTGACCTGCGACAACCGCGTCGAGCGTACCGGAGCCGGCGGTGAAATCGTCGCCTGAACGAGTGTAGTCGGTGAGCCGGTAGCCCTCGGGCGGCTGCGAAGGCGGTGCCGCAGCCAACGCGGCGGCGCGGGCCACGAGCGAGTCGATGGCGGCGGTGCGTCGGGCCATGCCGACGCGCCACACCCCGAAGAGCAGTGCAACGGCCAGGGGCACGAGCACCCCGAGCAGCATGGCGAGGCGGCGGCGGCGGTCGAGGAGGTTCACCGGGCGGCCTCGAGGATGGCGTCGATGCGGCGCGCGAGGTCGCCTGCGACGGAATCGAGAGACTCGCCGCGCACGAGCGGCCGGTCGAGCAGGTCGAGCAGTGCGTCCTGCACCTCGCGCCACGGCTCGACGTACGCGCCCCACGTGTGGCGCGCGTCGTCGGCGGCGGCGAGGAACACGGCCTCGCGGCCGGTGGTGTCGCGGGCCGCGATGTCGCGCGCGACCGCGGGCATGGAGGGCAGCTCGAGGCCCGCACGCGCACGGATGCGCTGCGCGGTTTCCGACGCCAGGAACGCGGCGAGCTGGACGGACCAGCGGCGATGCGGCGCGTTGCGCGGCACGGCCCAGCCGGATGCGTAGAGCACCGAAACGGGTGAAACGCCGTGGCGGGTCGGCAGCGGCGCAACGCCGAAGCGGATGCGGCCGGCGCGTTCGTGCTCGAGGAGCTGCTGCATCGACCAGTGGCCCGACTGGAACATGCCGACGCGGTCGCTCAGGAAGAGGCGCATCATCGGCACGCCCGTACTGCTGCGGAACATGTCGACGCGCGGCGTAACACTGTCGCGCACGGCGAGGTCGAGGTAGAAGCGGACGGCGGAGCGCGTTTCCGGCGAGTCGAGGTAGCCGGATGCGCGGGCGGCATCGGGCGAGAGCAGGTCGCCGCCGCCGGTCCAGATCCAGGACTGGAGGTAGAAGAACTCGCGCGGCCAGCCGAATCCCCAGATGTCGGTGCGGCCGTCGCCGTCGGTGTCGCGCGTGAGCGAATCGGCGATGGCGCGGAACTCGGCCCAGCTCCACTCCCCGCGCGGCGGCTCGATCCCGGCGTCCTCGAACATCGTACGGTTGTAGTACATCACCATGGGCGTGAAGCCCTTGGGGAACGCGAAGAGGCCGTCATCGCGGCGGAAGAGCTCGAGCACGCCGGCGTGGAACGCGGCGGTGTTGAGGCCGGCGCGGGCGGCGAACGGCGCGAGGTCGAGGAGGACGCCGCGGTTCACGAAGGCCGGGATGTCGATCCCATCGAGGAGGAAGACGCCGGGCGGGGTGCCGGCCGCGATCGAGGTCAGCACCTTCTCGCGATAGATCCCGGACCCACTGAGCGACTCGACGCAGACCGGGATCTCCGGATGGCGGACCGTGAAGGAATCCACCACTTCCTGCTCGAGGGAGAGCTCGCGGTAGTCGGCCCAGGACACCACCCGGACGCAGTCTTCTCCGGCCGCGCCGGCACAGGCGGTCGCGAGGCTGAGGGCGGCCGGAACGAGCCGCCAGCGGTTGCCGGACAGTCGATTTCGGGCTATTTTCAGGGCCGGTAATCCCACCCTAAGGAGGAGCGATGGACGACACCGTCGCCACCGACGCCAAGCGCCTGCTCCTGCGTTACGGCGCTCCGATCTCGGTCGTGGACCAGCTATCTGACGAAGAGCGAATCACTTACGCGCGCTCCCTGCTGCGGGCGCCCGGTCCCGAGCGGCAGTCCCACCTGAAGGACCTGCTGGCCGGGGACGGTCGCATGGCCGCGCGCTAGGCGCAACCGTTTTCCCGATTTTTCGAAGCCCCCGGGCCCCTCGGTCCGGGGGTTTCGTCATCCTGCGACCGCATCGATGCGCAGGCCGGTCGTCCGGTCGAACAGGTGGCAACGGCCCAAGTCGAACGTGAGGTGGATCACGTCGTCCGGGACACGGCCTGTCCGGCCCTGGGTCCGCACCACGACCGCCTCACCCGCCGGCGTGCGGCAGTGGAGCAGCGTCTCCGGGCCGAGGGGCTCCACGACGAGGACGGTCGCCTCGGTGGTAGCGTTCCCATCGCTTACGCGGACGTGCTCCGGCCGGATCCCGAGCAGCACGTCCGTGTGGGCGGGCGTGGCGTGGATCGGGATCGAGAAGCTGTGGCCGCGGAACTCGTGTCCGGCCACGTGGACACCTTCGAACATGTTCATCGCGGGCGAGCCGATGGATGTCGCGACGACCCGGTGCGCAGGGGTGTCGTACAGCTCGAGCGGGGGCGCGCACTGCATCAAGCGGCCATGGTGCAGCAGCGCGACGCGCTGCCCCATGGTCATCGCCTCGGTCTGATCGTGCGTGACGTAGATCATCGTGGCGCCGAGCGCACAGTGCAGGCGCACGAGCTCGGCACGCGTGTGAACGCGCAACTCGGCATCGAGGTTCGACAGCGGCTCGTCGAAGAGGAACACGCTCGGCTCGCGCACGATCGCGCGTCCGAGCGCCACGCGCTGCGACTGTCCGCCGGAGAGTGCGCCGGGCCGGCGGTCGAGGAGCTCGGCAAGCCCTAGTCGCTCGGCCACCTCGAGAATGCGCCGTTCCGCTTCGGCGCGCGGGGTCCTGCGCATGCGCAGCCCGAAGCCGAGGTTCTCACGCACGGTCATGTGCGGGTAGAGCGCGTAGTTCTGGAAGACCATGGCGATGTCGCGATCGCGCGGGGCCGCATGCGTGACATCGCGCTCGCCAATGAACACACGGCCGGAGGTGGGCCGCTCGAGCCCGGCGATCATGCGCAGCGCCGTCGACTTGCCCGAGCCGGACGCGCCGACGAGCACGAGGAATTCGCCGTCCTCGATGTGGAGATCCAGCTCGCGCACGGCCGGCTCGGCAGCGCCGTCGAAGCGCTTCGTCAGCCGCTCGAGCCGGACATCGGCCATGCGCCCTCCATCTCCAGGACCACGGTGCGCTCGCCTTCGAGCGCGAACTGCACGGGCACGAGCGTGCGCGTGCCGAACGGACGGGATTCGAGCGACGCTTCCACGTCGTCGATCGTCGCCGACCGCAGCCGCCCGGGCAGCGCAGGCTCCAGCACCACACGCGGCGGAACCGCGCCCGACGCCAGATCGATGCGGAAGATGTGGCGCGATCCGTCGCGACGATAGTCCACATCAATGTGCGCGTCGCCGACGCGCAGATTTCGTACGCTGAAGCGGTCCCATTCACGCGGCGGCTGCGGCCGCAGACGGATCCTGTGCCGCGGCGCATCCGGTTCCACGCCCAGCATCCCGTAGACCAGCGGCGAGACCACCATCGCGGTCGACCACGCCTGATCCGGCGTCACGCCGATGCTCCTCGCCTCCTCGCCGTGCAGCACCTCCGGCCACGCGCCGGGCGCGTGCCGATGCATCAGCCGCACGTTCGAAAGCCAGTGCGCGAAGCCCTCGTCCGGACGGCCCGCGATGAACTCGGCCCAGGAAACCCATCCCGTGTACAGCGGCCACACCGCGCCGCCGTGGTAGCTTTTCGGGTTGTAGCCCGGATCCGAACGCGCGCACATGCGGACGCCGTGCGGTGTGGTGAAGTCGTCGGTCCCGACGAGGTCGAGCCAGCTCTTTGCGCGATCCGCCTGCGCAACTCCGAGCAAAAGGGGAACCGCGTGTGTGGCGGTCGGGATCGTTTCCGGGGTCTGGAGTCTGGAGTCTGGGGTCTGGTCGTGTGCGAGCCGCAGCTTGTACGCCTGTTCTTCCTGTGACCAGAAGGCGTTCTCGAGCGCCGTACGGGTCTTCAACGCACGCGTCTTCAGTTCGAGAGCTTCGGGTGCGCCGATGGAATCGGCGGCGGTGGCGAGATCGCGCAGTGCGGCGGCCCAGATGCCGGCGTTGTAGTAAGTGACGCGGCCGCCGCCTAGGCGGCCGAACTCGATCCAGCCGTGACCGACGCGCGTGTTCTGGATGAGACCCTGTTCGTCGGCGGTGCTCAGGCAGAACGCGAGCGCATTCTGCACTGCGGGCCAGAGTTCGCGCAGGAATGCGACGTCTCCCGTCCACAGCAGGTGCTGCGCGGCGAGCAGCAGGAAGAGCGGTGTCGAGTCGGCGGCGTCGTAGTGCACGACGCCGCTCGTCGAGTGCTCGTGCAGGATCTTGCCGTCGGCGCCTTGGAGGCGGGCGAGGAACGTGAGCGTATCACGCGAGGCGTCGAAGTCTCCGGCAGCCAGTGATGCGAACGCCGTCCAGACCGCATCGCGGCCGAAGTGCCATGCGTATCCGGGGCGCGCCTCGTTCCAGCCGGGCCGCGAAGTCCAGTAGCCCGCGATGAGAGAGCGGCGTCCGGGCGGCGCTTCGACGACGTAACTGGCGAGGCGTGCCTTCGCCCATTCGATGGCAGCGTGCGCATCGGGGTCGGGACTGTCGATCGACAACCGGTCCTGTGCGTGCCTCGAAAGATCGGCTGCGCGCGCGCGGGCGAGCGATGATGCGGCATGGAGTGCGTCCAGGACGTCGTCGACGGGTGTGCCGTTCAGTGGCTGCGCCGCGATGAGGAGACGGACACGTTCGCCCATGGCGCGCAGGCTGCAGCGGATGCGGCCGTTCTCGTCCGCGTCGATCGTCCACTCCGCTTCCGCACCGACACACTCGAATGCGACGTGTTCGCCGTCCTCGTTCGTGATCCGGATCCCGCGCCCGGTGCGCTCGGCGTGCAGCGCGCCCTGCACTCCCGCGTCATAGGGCCACATGAGTCGCATGTCCGTGGTCCATGACGCGTCGATGTGCGGCAGGCCTTCCCACTCGATGACCGCAGCGGGGAGATCGGCGGGCACGAAGATGCGTTCGCTTCCCGACCCGAAGCGCCGCTCGACCATGAACGGCGAGACGGTCCACTCGTTCAGCGGCATCCCCGTGCGCAGCTCCGAGAGGATGCGCAGCGGATGCGCCCAGATCTCGCGTACGCCGTCGGCGCCCGTGCCGGCGGCGAAGGCGCGGCGGCCGGCGGTTGTGAAGGGTGCATCCGGAGGACCACCGGGCACCTGGAGTTTCGGCAGTCGGAGTGGTTCAGGCTCGGGGAGTCGGGAGTCGGGAGTCGGGGGTCGAGAGTCGAGCAACGGCGGGTGCAGTGCGGGCATGCGCCAGTGCATGCCGCTCATCGGGCGCGTCGCGTACTCGAGCGCGTTGCGCACGAGGCGCTCGAGCGTTGCGCGGAAGACCGGGTCGCCGGTGTCGAACGGGAGGTAGGCGCCGATGCAGAGGAGGCGCGGCGCGTCGTACTCCCAGATGGTGGCGCGGTCGGCCTGGATGTGGATGTGCGCGCGCTCGACCGCGACGATGCGGCCGGCGCGCGGCCAGTCGGGTGCGCGCCAGGTCAGGCTGAAGCGGCGCTCGCCTTCGGTCGGCCACCATGTAAACGCGCCGCCATGCAGTCCGTCGAGCAGCGGGTGGCCGCGATACGCGGCATGCCCGCGCAGCCGCGGCGTTTCGGTGAAGTCGTGGAAGTGGAGCTCGTCCTCGTCATCGCGCCAGGGCCGGTCCTCCACCAGCGGACCAATCGGCTCGATCCCGAGAAGTGTGGGCAGCGTAGTAGCACCGCGCGTGAGCAGGAGCGGCACGTCGCGCGGGAGATCGTCCGGTACGCGGTCGAGCGGTGCGCCCGCATCGATCCACACGACGTCGTGCGCCGGCTGCTCGCGCTCGAGCCAGGCGCGCATGGCGGTCGAGACGGCATCGGGGTGGATCGTGAGGAACCGCATCGTTCAGAGCTGGACGCGCAGGACTTCCTCGCGCCCGCTTCGCCACGTGCGTGTGCCTTCGGTGACCGACACCTGGCGCGCGTCGATCGCGATGGTCAGTCGCGCACCGCGGAACGGAAGGCGCTCGAGTCGCATGTGCTCGATGTCGAGCGGCAGCGGATCGACGACGAAACCGTCGTCCGTCGGGCGAAAGCCGGCGGCCCAGCGGATCACGAGGTCGTCGAGGAACGCGTGCAGGTAATCGTCGAGGCCGCGGTAGTGCGCGGGGCGGCCGGTATGCGGCGAGTAGTGTTCGCACGACGTCGGGCGCGACGGATCGCCGTCGAGGCAGAGCATGCGCATCGTCTTCGCGATCAGCTCGGCGGCGCGCGGGCGCAATGAAGCATCGATCGCTGAAGTCACGCCGAGCGCCTCGATCACGTGCGAGTTCGTCATCGGCCACACGCGGCCGTTCCATGGACAGAGCCGGCGCACACCACGCCAGCGGCCCTCGGCATCCGCGAGCGGATCGTCGAGTGCGGTGGACGGCACGGGGAACGCGGGCCAGAACCGCGCGGGGTCGAAGAGGTTCCGGTGCAGTCCGGGCAGGTGCTCGTCCGAGACGATGTCCGTCATGTACGGATAGAAGCACACCGCCGCGGCCACACCGGTGCGCTGCCATGTGCGGGGATCGACATCGGAGAACATGCCGCGCTCGGTATCCCACATGCCCCGGCGCACGGCGTCGCCGATCGCATCCGCGATCGCATCGTGTTCACGGGACTCCGCGCCGCGGCCGAGCGACGCCGCAATGCGCGCGAGGGCGCGCCGGAGCCGGTACGTGTAGACCGTGATGTCGATGCCCTTGAGCCGCAGCTCGTAATCGAAGTGCTGCGCATCCGCACGATCGTCGACGGCGGTGTAGCGGCTCATATACTCCTGGCCGGTCTCGTACGGATCGCGCACGTCGTACAGGCCGCTGTTCTCGGCGTCGCGTTCACGCCGGAGATGATCTGCGTAACGCTTCAGCGGGCCGTATGCCTCCTCGAGGAATCCGGGGTCGGGGTGCACTTCGTCGACGGCCAGGACCGACGCGCCCCAGTCGGCGAAGTATGACGCGGTCGGATGCTCGCCATCCGCGTACAGGATTCCGGGGAACGAGCCGTCGTCGCGTTGGCGGTCGAAGAAGTTGCGCAGCACACCGCGTGCGCGTGACGGATCCGGCAGCCAGCGCAGCTCGCGCGCGTGGCACCACGCGCTGTACGCGATGGCTGCGTGAAAGAAGCCGGTGCCTTCGGCGCAGCCCGGATACCCGTACCGTCCCGAAGCGGGGAGGAAGTTCAGACGCAGACTCGCGCGCCGGAAGGCGAACACGTTCTCGAGGAACGCGTCGTCGCACGCGAGCGCGGGTGCGTCCTCGAGGTAGGCGCGCCATGCGGCGCGCGCGGCCTCGACCGGGCGCGTGAACGTGTGCGCGTCGGAACCGAGTCGGAGCGCGATCGTGCACGCACCATCGAACGGCCGCGCTGCGGCGATACAGACGAGCCGCCGTCCCTGAGGCTCCGGATCGTCATCGATGGTGCGTGTGCCATCCGCGTGCAGCGGAAAGCCGAGGTCGGCGAACGGCGAGACGTCCCAGTCCGGCCGATTGGGTGCGTCGCGCCCCTGCTGCGTTTCCGCGATGCACGTGCGCACCGGACCGCCGTCGAACCCGAGTGCACATTCCAGCGGCAATGGATCGGCGTTGTGCAGATGTCGCGCGCGTGCGGTCCACCGGACACCGTCCGGAGACGCTGCGCAGGTGGAACGGTCGACGTCGCCGGCTTCGAGCGCCGTCCATGCGACGACGTGGAGCCCGCGCGCGCCGCTCGCGTCCAGCTCCGCGACGATGAGGCCGCCGGGGAGCAGGGCGCGGCGTTCGTGCACCGTGACCGGTCCCGCGCGCCATTCAGCAATCACGTCCGCGGGAGTTGCCGAGCGCTGGACGAGTCGGAGCGGGAGGGCGCGGCCCGTGTCATCGATGAGCGTCCACGTGAACGCGGGCCGCAGCTCGTGCATGAGCCACTGGACGCCGTCCCAGAAGCCGGGCCGGTCCAGCCAGAGCGGATGCCATGGGGCGAAGAGCAGGCCGTCGCCCGAACCGATGGTGAATCGGTCCGGCCGGCGCAGGCGTTCGAGCGCGTCCGAAGCAGTCACACGCAGAGGATGCCGCGGGCGGGCGCGTCATGCAAACCCGGCTTGCGGCGGGGGTGACGGCCGATAGCTTCAGCGCGCACACAACCTACTCATTCCGCGAGGGCGCCATGCGAAGCCGTGGGATCGTCCTGCTCCTGCCGTTGCTGGCCGGCTGTTACCACGCCGTAGTCGAGACGGGCCGCCAGCCGTCCGACGTCGTGATCGAGAACAAGTGGGCTTCGTCGTTCGTCCACGGTCTCGTGCCGCCCGACGTCGTGAACGTGGCGAGCCAGTGCCCGAACGGCGTCGCGCGCGTGGAAACGCGCCTGTCCTTCCTGAATATGCTCGTAACGGGGCTCACCTTCGGCATCTACTCGCCGATGGAGATCACCGTGACGTGCGCGGCCGGCGGAGCGCCGGCGCCCGAAGCGACCGCACGCGACGACGCGGCCGAGCGGCTGCAGGCTGCGATCGAACGCGCCGTGGAAACGCGCGAGCCGGTGCTCGTGCGGTTGGCCGACTGAGGATGATGGGAGCGCGGCGCTGCGCCGCGGCGTGCGCCGCGCTCCTGCTTCTTTCTGCGCCCGCAGCAGCGCAGTTCCTTCCCGACACCCGCTGGTTCGAGCCGCCGCTCGCCGATCCGGGCGAACCGCGTTTCGCCGGCGGACTCGTGCGCACCGACCTGCTCACGCAGCGCGGGCCGGAGCGGCCGCCGTTCCAGCTCGACGCGGGCCGCGAGGTACAGGCGGCCGTTTCGCTGGGGGCTACGCTGCCGCTATGGGAGGCGACGCGGTGGGATGGCGGCGGCGTCGTCGTCGCAGGGCAGGGCGGCGTGTCCGCGCGCTTCCGCATCGAGCTGCCCAGCCGCGACGACCTCGCCCAGGACTGGATCGTCGCCATGCCCGTCGAGGTCCGGCATCACGACTGGTCTGGACGCGCGCGCATCGGACACCGCAGTGCACACCTCGGCGACGAGTTCATCGGCGAGACATCCGCAAAACGCATCGAGTTCGGCTACGAGTTCCTCGAGCTGCTCGTGGCACGGCAGTTCGCATGGGCGCGCGTCTACGGCGGCGGGTCGTGGATCTTCCGGTCCAACACGGACAGCGAAGCCGTACTGCTCGACGCGGATCGAAGCGACCGCGGCATGCTTCAGGCGGGATTCGAGCTGTCCGAGGGCGTGAGTGTCGTCGCGGTGGACTGGCAGGCGGCGGAGCGAAGCGCGTGGCGCAGCAGAATTGCCGCGGCCGCAGGTGTGCGGTTCTCACGAGGCGCGCGGTCCATCTCGTTCCTGCTGCGGCTGCACGAGGGACCCTCCGACATCGGCCAGTTCTTCGCGACCGACGAGAGCTGGTGGGGCATCGAGGGCATCATCCGCTGAACTCCGGATCAACGACCTGGCCGATGCTCCAGCCAGGACTCGCTGCGGCCACGAGGAGAGAGCGGCCAGCATCCGCATGATCAGCGGAGCCGGCCTATGACCGTCGCCGCGAGCTCACGCGACTGTTCGGGCGTGATGTCGCCGCCGACGGTGAAGAAGACGCTGTCGCTGCGCACGTGCAACGTGGTGAGATCGGGGGCCCACAGCGCCTCGTCGCCGACACCGGAGACGGGCTCCGTGGGGACTCCGGCTTCCTCCATGCGGCGTGCATTGTCGAACGCAGCGCCGGCGCTCTGAAGGCCGACGGTGACCACAAGCACCGCGACACCCTGACCGCGGGGCGCGACGTAACGACACGTCGCCATCCAGTCGTTGTTGGCCTCCGGCGGCCGCTCCGATTCCGCTGGGGCGCCGATGGCCGCTTCCGCATCCGCCGTCGTGATGAGCTCGCAGGGGTCGTGCTCGACCTCGGCTGCGGCTTCCGTCGCCGCGGGAGCGGTGTCATCGGCGGGCGGCGCATCGGCACCGCACGCGATGAAGATCGGGACGAGGATGATCGAGACGGAAAGGCGCACAGGTCTCATGTCGTCCTCCGTATTGTGAAGGCGCTATTGCTGACGGCGATACCGAATCTCACCGCCAACGATCGTGTAATCCACTTCCGTCGTCAGGATCTCATCGTCGGGGACGGTCAGGATGTCCTTCGACAGCACGGTCACGTCCGCCAGCTTGCCCGGCTCGAGCGTGCCCTTGAGCTGATCCTCGAACGCGGCGTATGCGGCCCACTGCGTGTACGAACGGAGTGCTTCCTCACGCGTCATGCGCTGCTCGGGATAGAAGGTGTTTCCATCGGTCATGAGGCGGGTGACGCTGGCGTGATAGCTGACGAGCGGGTCGATGGCCTCGACCGGCACGTCGGTGCCGTTGGCGATGATCGCGCCGGAGTCGATCAGGTCGCGCCACATGTACGCGCCCGTGCGCGCGCGCTCCTCGCCCAGGCGGCGCAGCACCCACGGTCCGTCGGATGTGCCGTGGATGCCCTGCATCGCGGCGATCACGCCCAGCTCGGCGAAGCGCCTGATGTCATCGGGATGCAGATGCTGTGCGTGTTCGATGCGCCAGCGCAGGTCCACCTTGTCCGGGTTCGCCTCGAACGTGCGCTGGTAGATGTCGAGCACTTCGCGGTTGGCGCGGTCGCCGATCGCGTGCGTGTTCACCTGGAAGCCATGCTTGATGGCCACCTGCGCGGTGCGCTCGATGTCCGCGGGATCTTCGAGATTCAGTCCGCTCGACTCGGGCAGGTCCTCGTACGGTGCGAGCAGCCATGCGCCGTGCGGACCGAGTGCGCCGTCGATCTGTCGCTTGATCGAGCGTACGGTGAGGAAGTCGTTGCCCTCGATGGGCATGAAGTACTCGGGCAGGCGCTGGTCCATCTCCGTATTGGACTCGCCGCGCACCATCACGTACAGGCGGACCGGCAGTGCACGTTCGGCCTCGAGCTGCTTGAAGAAGTCGATCGTCTCGAAGCTCGAGCCAGCATCCTGAAAACTCGTGACGCCCTTCGACAGCGCTTCCTCTCCGGCGAGGCGCACCTGCTCGCGCAGCTCGGCCTCGCGATCTGCTGCCGTGCGCGTCGAATCGGCAGCCGACATGACGCGGCCCACGATGCGCTGCGCGGTCTCGCGCAGCAGCCCGGTCGGCGCACCATTCGCGTCGTGCACGATCTCGCCGCCATCGGGGTCGGGCGTCGAGGCCGTGATCCCTGCGAGCTCCAGCGCCTTCGCATTGGCGAACGCGGCGTGGCCACTGGCATGCGTCAGCAGCACCGGGTGCTCCGGCGTGACCGCGGAGAGCGACTGGTGCGTGGGCACGCCGTCGACCGCGCCTTCCGGCACACTCGACCACTTCTCCTGGTGCCAGCCGCGCCCGACGATCCACGCGCCCGGCGGCGCCTCGACGGCGGCGGCGCCGACCATCGCCACGATGTCGTTCCAGTCGGTGGCAGTGGTGAGGTCGAGGATCATCTTCGAGCGGCCGAGGCTGAGGAAGTGGCCGTGGCCCTCGATGAAGCCGGGGATCGCGAGACGACCCGCGAGATCGATGACTTCGGTGGAGTCGCCGATGTACGCGGAGATCTCGTCGTCGCTGCCGACCGCCACGACGAAGCCGCCGCTCATCGCGATTGCGGTACCTTCGGGCACGGAGTCGGAGAGTGTCACGACCCGCCCGTTGCGCAGCACGAGGTCGGCGGGCTCCGCGCTGGGCGCATCGGAGGCACAGGCAGCGGCGAACGGAAGTGCGGCGAGCAGCAGCGCGGCCGCGCGGCGGACGAAGCGGTGCATCGGACTCTCCGGTGTTCTGTCGGGACCAGGCCCGGATAGTGGTGCGGTGCCGCGTCCCGCGCCAGAGGTCAGCGCACGATGAGCAACGTCTCGCGCGCGATGCGCCGGCCGCCCGCGGCGACTTCGACGCGCAGCCGCCAGCGGCCGCGCTCGAGATCGGCGGCGACATCGCGCACGACGCGCACGACCGAGCCGTCCTCCGGCGAGCGGTCCTCGAAGCGGAGCGTGGTGCGCGCCCGACCGCCGAAGATGCGGTCGATCAGACCGGGATCCTCGCGTTCGACCACGACCGTCGTTTCGAGCGTCGTGTCGGTCGGGACGCCGTAGAGCTCGTAGTAGAGGCGGAAGCGACCCGTCGCGGCCTCGGTCCGCACCATGGGATCGATCGCGATCGAACCGCGCCGCAGCACACCGCCCTCCGATGCGCGTGCGGGAACGAGGTCGCTGATCGCGAGTGTGTCACCGCGGAAGTCGAGCGGCTCGACGACGTCGCCGACGAAGATGCCGCGCAATGTATCGGCTCCATCCCGCAGCAGCAGGCGGTACACACCACCCACCGGCCGCGCTTCCACACTCATTGCGACACGTGCCTCGCCCGCTTCGCCGCGCACGACCGGCACCCTCGCCTCCGTGCGTGCGACGCCGGCGAATGCGGTGTCCACGACTGCGAACGACACGTCGATGGCGTCGCCGCGGATCGAGTCGGCCGGTACCGCGGCGGATACGACGAACTCGGTGGCACCACTCGCAGCGCGGAACCGGTAGAGCGCGTGCGCGAGCGGGAGCGTGTTGTCGACGGGCGGCCGGTCCGAGTCGGTCTCGAGCGCGATGCGCGAGTACTTGCGCACGCGCACGCGCGACTGGCCGTTGCAGTGACGGACGAGCGGTTCGACGCCGCCGCGGTCGTACTGCCATTCCCGCTCGCACGGGAAATCCCACGGCAGCCGCCACTCGCCGTCCATGCGCAGGAAGTTGTAGAGGCGCGGACGGCCATCGACCTCGTGGTACAGCCATGACTCGTCGTCGATGCCGGTGCGGATCACGCGCTCGGGATCGCCGTGTCGGATGTAGATGAGGCCGCGATCGTCGAACGCGTGCGGCGAGCGCTCCCACACGAGTGCATTGCGCGGCGGCGCACCCCAGTCCTTGTTGCGTGCGAAGTGGAGCCGCGCGTGTGTGAGGCGGCGGTAGTGCTCGGCGATGCGATCGGCCGTGCCGACACCGGCGAGTGCGGCGCGGCTCTCCCAGAACTCACGCAGCCACGCGATGCGGCCTGCGGAGTCGGCCATGCCCCAGCGCGCGCGCTCGGCACCGTCCGCCAGCACGTCGAGGTCGGCGATCCAGCGCGCCGCGATGTCGGGGTCTTCGGCGGCGCGGAAGTACAGCGCTGCGCCTTCGTCTTCGCGCCCCTGCGAACCGAGTGCGGCGAGGGCGAGTATGGCGCGCACGGAGTCGTTGCGGAGCGGTGCCTGCTCGAGCAGCTCGCCGGCCTCGGCGGGTCGGCCGAGTGCGAGGCGCACCTCGGCCGCCGCGAGGAGCAGATCCGGGTCGTCGGGGTGTCGTGCGCGTGCGGCGAGCAGGGCGCGGTCGGCCTGCTCGAGGGTTTCGCGGTCGCCGGTCAGGAGGCCGAGCCGTCCGAGGCCGTGCGCGGCCGCCGGGTGACCGGCGTCGATGACGAGAGCGCGGCGCAACATGCGGCCCGCGCGCGCGGCCGGGTCCATGCCGAACGCTTCTTCGAACACGCGGCCGATCACGATCGTCGGCGTGTGGCGGGCCCGCGTCTCCGCGTCGCGGACCAGGGCGAGTGCCGCGCGGGCGAGCGAGTCCGTGGCCGCGGGCTCGGATTGCGCCGCGCTGGCGACGGGCGTCGTCGCAAGGAAAAGGAGGCAGAGGAAGCGGCGCACGGGAACTCCGGGAGCTGTGCAGGGAGCCGTACCCGACCCGCGCAGGGTGGGTTCCGCTTGCCGCGCGCGCGTGGTTCGGGCAGCTTCCGCAGCCATGGGACGTGCGGGGACGGTCGTGTTCGACTGTGATTCGACGCTGACGGCGGTCGAGGGGATCGACGAGCTGGCACGCGGGCACGCCGCGGAAGTGGCGGCGCTCACGGAGGCCGCGATGCGCGGCGAGCTGCCGCTCCAGGAGGTCTACGGCCTGCGGCTCGACCTTGTGCGCCCCACGCGCGCGCAGGTGGATGCACTCGGACGACGTTACATCGATGCGCTGGTTCCCGATGCACGCGAGGTGGTGGCCGCCCTGCGTGCGGAGGGCGTGACCGTGAAGATCGTGAGCGGCGGCCTGCGTCCGGCCGTGTGTGCGCTCGCGCGCGCACTCGGTGTACCGGACGAGGACGTCGCGGCCGTAGATGTGCACTTCGACGAGCAGGGTGAGTACGCCGGCTTCGATGCGGCATCGCCGCTCGCGCGCTCGGGCGGGAAGCGGCGTCTGCTCGATGCGTGGCGAGATCGTCTGCCGCGCCCGGTACTCTTCGTCGGTGACGGCATCACCGACCTCGAGGCCGCACCCGCGGTGGACGCGTTCATCGCATTCGCGGGTGTCGCGCGCAGGGAGCCGGTCATCGCCGCCGCCGACCACGTGATCGGTGACGCCTCGCTCGCGCCGGTCCTCGCCCTCGCGCTCGGTGACCGGCCCCCGCACGATCCCGCCGCGCGTGCCGTGTACGAACGAGGCCGCGAATCGATCGCGGCTGCAACCCCAAGCCCACAGGATCCGTGATGCAGCTCGGTGAAGCCCTGTCGACGATGATCCCGCTGCCCGAACCGCGACCGTTCGGGCACTTCTTCCTGCCCGGCCCGACCGAAGTGCGGCCGGAGGTGCTCGACGCAATGACACGACCGATGATCGGGCACCGTGTCCCGGAGATGGAGGAGCTGATCGGCTTCATCCAGCCGCGGCTCCAGAAGATCTTCGGCACGCGCCGGCCCGTGTATCTCTCCGCTTCGTCGGCCACCGGGCTCATGGAGGGTGCAGTGCGGAACGGCGCGCGGCACCGCGTGCTGTCGCTCGTGAACGGCGCATTCAGCGAGCGCTTCTTCCGCATCGCGCGCGCGACCGGTCTCGACGCGGACCCGCTCGAGGTCGGCTGGGGCGAGGCGCACACGCCGGACATGCTGCGCGACGCGCTGAAGCGCGGCGACTACGACGCGATCACCGTCGTGCACTCGGAGACGTCGACGGGCGTGCTGAATCCCGTGCGCGAGCTGGCGCAGGTGGCGCACGAGCACGGCGACATCGCGGTGCTCGTGGACAGCGTCAGCGGGCTCGCGGGTGCGCCGCTGTACGCCGATGACTGGAAGCTCGACTTCGTGCTCACGGGCTCGCAGAAGTCGTTCGCACTGCCACCGGGTCTCGCGTTCGGTGTGGCGCAGGAGAACATCCTCGCGCGCGCGGCGGAGAAGAGCGACCGCGGCATCTACTTCGACTTCCACGAGTTCGAGAAGAACATCGCGACGAACCAGACGCCCAACACGCCGGCCGTGTCACTGCTGTTCGCGTGCGCCGTGCAGGTTGCGTACATCGAGGCGGAGACGATCGAGGGACGGTGGGCGCGTCACGCCGCGATGGCGGATCGACTCTACGAGTGGGTGGCGGAGATGAACGGCCGTGGCGTGGCGCTGCGCATCCTCGCGCCGGAAGGGTACCGCTCGCCGACCGTGACGTGCATCGAGCCGCCGGAAGGGTGGAACGGCCCGCGCGTGGTGGCGGCCGCAAAGGAAGCCGGATTCTTCCTGGCGACGGGGTACGGCCGGCTGAAGGAGTCGACGTTCCGTATCGGCCACATGGGCGATCACACGGTCGATGGACTCGACGCGCTGCTGGCCGCGCTGACGGACGTATTCACCGCATGATCACACTCCAGGGTTCGGCCACGACGGTGAACGGGACGACGACGTTCCGCGTACTCGTGGCCGATCCCATCAACGCCGAGGGACTGGCACCGCTCGCGTCCGACGAGCGGTTCGAGATCGTGCAGCGTTCGGGCCTCAGCGGCGATGCGCTGCGTGATGCGATCGCGGACGCCGACGCCGTGATCGTGCGCAGCAGCACGCGTATCACGCGCGAATCGCTTGCGGCCGCCACCCACCTGCAAGTCATCGGGCGTGCGGGCGTGGGTGTCGACAACATCGATGTCGACGCCGCGACCGAACGCGGCATAGCGGTGCTGAACGCGCCGTCGGGCAACACGGTCAGCGCCGCCGAGCTGGCGTTCGCCCTGCTGCTCGCGGTCGTGCGGCGGATCCCGGCGGCGGACCGCTCGATGAAGGCGGGCGAGTGGGATCGCAAGAGCTTCACGGGCCACGAGCTGTATGGAAAGACCCTCGGTCTCGTGGGCGCGGGGCGGATCGGCGGCGAGGTTGCGCGGCGCGCGCGTGCGTTCGGCATGAAGGTGGTCGCGTACGATCCGCACCTGTCGGACGAGCGCGCGCGTGCGCTCGAGATCGAGCTCGCGCCGCTCGGTGATGTGCTGCGTCGCGCCGACGTGGTATCTCTGCACGTGCCGCTCACCGCGGCGACGGCCGGCCTCATCAATGCAGAGCGGATCGCGTCCATGAAGAAGGGCGCGATCCTCGTGAACGCCGCGCGCGGCGGTGTGGTGGATGAAGTGGCGCTCGCGGCGGCTCTCGAGTCCGGGCACCTGGCTGGTGCGGCGCTCGATGTGTTCGCCGAGGAGCCGCCGCCCGCGGATCACCCGCTGCGCAGGCTGGACTCGGTGGTGCTCACGCCGCACCTCGGCGCTGCGACGACGGAGGCGCAGCAGAACGTCGCACTGGAGATCGCGGAGGCCGTGCGCGCCGCGCTGCTGGACGGCGACTACTCGCGCGCAGTGAACGCGCCGGCGATCGGCGGCGAGGAGATGCGACGGCTGCGTCCACTGCTCGATCTCGCGGAGCATCTCGGCCGGCTCGGTTGCGCGCTGGCGTACGGACCGGTGAGCGGCGTGCAGGTGCGCTACGCGGGTCCGGTGGAAGAGATCACGCGTCCGCTCGCATCGGCCGCGCTCGTCGGCGTGCTGAAGGATGCGGTGGGCGCGGGTGCGGTGAATCTCGTGAACGCGATGCGGCTCGCGGAGTCGCGCGGCATCGAAGTCGAGCATGCCAAGCTCGGTGCGCACGGGCCGTACGAGGAGTTCGTGGAAGTGCGGCTGCGCAGCGGCGAGCGCGAGATGCGCGTGGCCGGTGCCCTGGTGGCCGGCCGGCATCCGCGCATCGTGCGCATCGACCGCTTCCGTGTCGTGGTGCGTCCGCGCGGCACGCTGGTGATCCTGCGCAATCGCGACGTGCCCGGCGTGATCGGCCGCGTCGGCACACTGCTGGGCAACGCCGGCGTCAATATCGGCGAGTACCACCAGGCGCGCATCCAGGCCGGCGGCGATGCGCTGGCCGCGATCAGCGTGGACGACCGATTGCCGGATGCCGTCGTGCGCGCGCTCGAGGGGCTGGCGGATGTGGTGGAGGTGAGGCAGGTCGAGCTGGGGTGAGGAACGTCGAGTCGGGAGTCGGGAGTCGGGAGTCTGGAGTAACTTCGGGATCGAAAACCAGACTCCAGTCTCCAGTCTCCCGACTCCCGACTCATTCTTTATCCCGGATCTTCCTCGCCGATGTCCGCCGCAGCACCCCGAGCCCGAGGCCGGGGGCGATGCGCATGCGCGGCGTCGAGTACATCCAGCCGCGCCGGATCTCGCGCGGCTCCTCGACGGTGACGAACGCGTCGGGGTCGATGCGCTCGATCTCGGTGAGGACGACGGGCATGGAGCGGCGGGGTACGACGGTGTACACGAGTTGGACCGCGCCGAAGCGGCCCTGGCCGATGAACTCGGTGACACCGCAGCCCAGCTCGCGCAGCCGGGCGGCCAGCTCCGCGCCGGTCTTCGGCGTGATGATGCGCATGGTGGAGATGCCGATCGCGAGCTTCTCCTCGATCCAGAGGCCGACGATGGTGCCGGTGGCGAAGCCGAACGCGTAGCCCAGGACGTGCATCACACTGTCCAGGTGGCGGATGGCATTGCCGACGGCGAAAATCCAGAGCAGCACCTCGAAGAAGCCGATGATGGGAACGAGCAGCCGGTGGCCGCGCACCGACAGGAGGATGCGCACCGTCGACAGGGAAACATCGATGATGCGCAGGCCGAAAATGATGAGTGGGCCCCACGGGCCCGCGAAGAGTGCTTCCATGTCCGTGCTGTCCTCGTCCGTGTGCCGCGGGGTTGAGAATAGCGCCGATTCGCGTCCGTGCCAGTGCTCCCGTCACGGGCGCGCCAGCTTCGTCGTGCTCGCGCTGCTGCTCGTCCTGCTGGCCGCCTGCGCATCCCGCTCGCCTGCGGC
>CAYUIG010000016.1:0-61733 GCA_964444685.1 uncultured Gemmatimonadaceae bacterium
CTCATAATCCGAGGGTCGCAGGTTCGAGTCCTGCCGGGCCCATTCCGCATCGACGAACGCCCCGCAGGCCGGATACACGGTCGCGGGGCGTCTGCGTGAAAGGGGTCAGAGTGAACGGGGCGCGTCGACGGGCACGCTTGACGACGGTAATCCGCATCGTGGTCGGGGCGAGCGCGATCGTAGCCGCCGTTCTCGGTCAGTGGGAAACGGCCGTGATCACCGCGTGCATCGGACTCGTGACGCATCTGCCCTCGATCATCGGCCGGCGCTACCGTCTCGAGCTCCCTCCCGCGTTCGAAGCCCTCGCCGTCCTCTTCGTGTTCGGTTCGCTGTTCCTCGGCGAGGTACGGGGCTACTACACGCGCTTCTGGTGGTGGGATGCGCTTCTGCACATCGGCGCCGGCTTCCTGGTCGGCATTCTCGGCTTCATGCTCGTCTACACGCTGAACGAGCGTGGACTCGGCAGTCTGCAACTCAGAGCGTCGTTCGTCGCGCTGTTCTCGTTCACATTCTCGCTCGCGATCGGCGCGCTCTGGGAGATCTTCGAGTTCGGGATGGACCAGGTCTTCGGACTGAACATGCAGAAGTCCGGCCTCGTCGACACGATGTGGGACATGATCGTCAACGTGATCGGTGCCGCCGTGATCGCGCTCCTCGGATACGGCTGGCTCAAGACTTCCGAGGTGGATTCCTTCCTCGAGCGGTGGATCGAACGGTCCGTCGAGGCGCCGGAATGAGTCCGGGCTCCGACACTGGGCAGTCCTCGGACTCCCGCCCCGTTAAGGTTCAATAGTCCGCTGCATACACGTCCATCGATTGTGGCCCAAGTCCGCGTTTGGCGGGTCTGCGGCGAATAGCGCCGCAACGACGTCAACCCAACGGTTTCGAGATCCGCCTTTGGCGGGTTGCGGAGGATCGCCGCAAAGTCGTCAAGCGATCACCGCCAAGATCCGCGTTTGGCAGGTTTGCGGCGTATACCGCCGCAACGTCGTCAACCCGCGGGTTTCGAGACTCGCGTTTGGCAGGTTTGCGGCGCATACCGCCGCAACGTCGTCAAGCGATCACGCCAAGATCCGCGTTTGGCAGGTTTGCTGCGTATACCGCCGCAATGTCGTCAACCCGCCGGTTTCGAGACTCGCGTTTGGCAGGTTTGCGGCGTATACCGCCGCAACGTCGTCAACGCGCCGGTTTCGAAGTCCGCGGGGCCGTGCCGCTCTCAAGACATGGCTGTTCCGCATCCTGCGCAACATCGCCCGTTGGCCGCGGCCGCCGGGATGACCGCATGCGTTCGTTCCGCGATCTGAGCGGCGATACGAACGACCCCATCGATGCACTCATCGACGACACGGAGGAGCCGTGATCCCGAGCAGAGGGTCCTCGACCGCGAGCGGGTGCGCAGGGCGTTGAGGGACTACATCGACGAGGAAGGGGGCAGCGGTTGAACTGCGAAACGGCGCGGGGACAGCTCCAGGACTACGACGATGGCGACCTCGCGCCCGGCGCGCGCGCCGCGCTGGCCGAACACCTCCTGGGCTGTCCCCCTTGCAGGCGCGAGCTGAACGAGCAGCGCCGCGTGCGCCGGCTCCTGCGGCAGCTGCCACGCGAGCCGATGCCGGCCTTCCTCAAGCGACGCCTGCTCGCCGCCCTCGACCTCCCACCTGAGCCGTTCCGCTCACACCCCGTATCGTTCCCGTCCTGACCCGAAAGGGCCAGACCGCGTCAGCGGATGGTCACGTACTGCTCGAGTCGCGCCACTTCCTCGTCGTCGACGTACTTCCCGATCTCGCGGCGGAACTGCTCGATGTTCGTGTAGGGCCGGTACTCCTTGAACTCGCGCAGCATACGGTCGCCGATACCGGGGATGAGCAGAATCTCCTCATCGCTCGCGCTGTTCAGGTCGATCGGCATCCAGAGTCGCGTGTAGACGCTGTCGCGCTGCTCCTCGCTCAGGCTCCCCGCCAGCACGGCGTCCACCGCGCGCATGTCCGCGTAGGGGCGTCCCGCCGCGATCGCATCGGCAAGCGTCGCGTCGATGTTCGGCACCGTCGCGAGCTGGTCGGCGGTCGCATCGTTCGGGTTCAGCATCGCCGCGGAGGCGTCGGCGGCCGGAGGCGCAGCGGCCATGGTGTCCATCGCGGTCGTATCCGCCTGCTCGGCCGTATCCTGCGCGGTATCGGCGCACGCGACGATGGCGAAGGCGGCCGCGAGGGTGATCGTAAAGCGTCGCATAAGAGATCTCCGATGAGGGGTTGCTCCCAACAACAGGCACTGCGACGTTGGCGCTTCCGCGGTTGCGGCGCAAGTTCAGGCACGGCGACAGCACAGGAGCACGACGGAGCGGCCCACGAGCTCGAGCGCGGATTCGTCGGACAGCCGGAACTCGTCCGGCTCACCGCCGGCGTAGCTCGTGTCGATCAGCACCTCCCAGCCGGCTGCCTCGGGTGCGGGCGGCAGCTGGAAGGGCGCCGGACTGGCGTCCGCGTTGATCAGGATCACGAGCGTGTCATCCTCGATCGGCTCGCCGGTGGCGGGATCCAGCTCGCCGATCGAGCCGCCTTCCAGCCGCACGGCCAGCGCGCGCGCCCACGACGCCGACCAGTCGCCTTCCGTCATCTCCTGACCGTCCGGCCGGAGCCAGTGAATGTCCTTCGCTTCCGCGCCGCGGATGGATCGCCCCTTGAAGAACTTCCTGCGACGCAGCGCCGGATGCTCGCGGCGTATCGCAGTCAGCCGCTGCGTGAACGCGAGCAACGCGCGGCGCGCGTCGTCGAGATCCCAGTCCGTCCACGAGATCTCGTTGTCCTGGCAGTAGGCGTTGTTGTTGCCTTGTTGCGTGCGGCCGAGCTCGTCACCGCCGCACAGCATCGGCGTGCCCTGCGAGAGGAGCAGTGTCGCGAGGAAGTTGCGCTGCTGGCGCGCGCGCACGGCGTTGATCTCCGGATCGTCGGTCGGGCCCTCCACGCCGTAGTTGGCGGAGATGTTGTGGTCGTGGCCGTCGCGGTTGTCCTCGCCGTTCGCCTCGTTGTGCTTCTGCTCGTAGCTCACGAGATCGGCGAGTGTGAAGCCGTCGTGCGCAGTGACGAAGTTGATGCTCGACCACGGCCGGCGGCCGTCGTCGCCGTAGAGGTCGCTGGAACCGGTGAGCCGGTAACCGAGCTCACCCATCGAGCCCGGGTCGCCTCGCCAGAACGCGCGCACCTCATCACGGTACTTGCCGTTCCACTCGCTCCACAGAATGGGGAAGTTGCCGACCTGGTAGCCGCCGGGGCCCACGTCCCACGGCTCGGCGATGAGCTTCGTTCCGGCGAGCGTCGGGTCCTGATGAATCGTGTCGAAGAAGCTGGACAGCCGGTCCACATCGAACATCTCGCGCGCGAGTGTGGAGGCAAGGTCGAAGCGGAAGCCATCGACGTGCATCTCCTCGACCCAGTAGCGCAGGCTGTCCATGATCAGCTTGAGGACCTGCGGGTTGCGCGAGTCGAGACTGTTGCCGGTGCCCGTGTAGTCCATGTAGTGGCGCGGGTCGTCGGGCACGGTGCGGTAGTACGTGAGATTGTCGATGCCGCGCAGCGAGAGCGTGGGGCCGAGGTGGTTGCCCTCGGCGGTGTGATTGTACACGACGTCCAGGATCACCTCGATGCCGGCGGCGTGCAGCGCGCGCACCATCGCCTTGAACTCCTGCACCTGGCCGCCGCGGTCACCCGATGACGAGTAGCGCGCCTCCGGCGCGAAAAACGCGAGCGTGTTGTATCCCCAGTAGTTGCGCAGGCCGCGCTCGAGCAGGTGCCGGTCGTCGAGGAACGCGTGCACCGGCATCAGCTCGATGGCCGTCACGCCCAGCTTCGCCAGATGGTCGATCACGGCCGGCTCCGCGAGTGCCGCGTACGTCCCGCGCAGCTCCTCGGGCACGTCGGGATGTCGCATGGTGAGGCCGCGCACATGCGCTTCGTAGATCACGGTTTCGTTCCAGGGGATGCCCGGGTGACGGTCCCCCTGCCAGTCGAACGCGCGATCGGTGACCACGGCCTTGGGCACGCCGACAGCGTCGTCGCCATCATCCCGCGCCATGTCCTCCTCGGGGTGCCCGATGGGATACCCGAACACCGGCGAACCCCAGTCCACCTGCCCAGCGAGTGCGCGTGCGTACGGATCGATGAGCAGCTTGGACGGATTGAAGCGGTGGCCCGCGTTCGGATCGAATGGACCGTCGACGCGATAGCCGTAAAGCTGTCCCGGTCGCACGCCGGGCAGGTAGCCGTGCCACACGTGCGCGGTCGTCTCGGGAAGCGGAATTGCAGCCACGAGGCGTGACGGCTCGCGCGCGTCGAACAGGCACAGTTCCACGCGCGTCGCGTGCGCGGAGAAGATGGCGAAGTTGGTACCGAGCCCGTCCCACGTAGCACCGAGTGGCGACGGACGACCGGGCAGAACCTTCAGCGGCACGTGACCTCCAGCGTGTGAAAGCGCGCCACGGCGCGGTGAGCGAGCCGCCGGGCTGCGCCCGAGGCGGACAAGAAGTGTGCCGGAGAAGCAGCGCCCGGCGTTGACAAGGGTGGGCCCGGCCGTGATTTTACCGGCTTGTCCCGTGCGGGGATGCGCCCCGCGCGTCACCCGGAAACCCGGAGCCGGAAGCAGCCGATGTTCGGCAGCGTGAAAGGCCGCATCGCGGTCATCGTACTGGTCGTGGCCGCGGCCATAGCCTCACTCCTGACCAACGGAATCAAACTCGGGCTCGACCTGCAGGGCGGGATGCACCTCGCGCTGGAAGTGTCGGACCCGGAGGGCACGCTCACGACCGAGGCGAAGTCGGACGCGATCGATCAGAACCTCACGATCATCCGCAACCGCATCGACCAGTTCGGCGTGACCGAACCGCTGGTTCAGAAGGTGGGCAGCGAGCGGATCATCGTCGAGCTGCCGGGCATCGATGACGAGGAGCGCGCGAAGGCGATCATCGAGCAGTCCGCCTTCCTCGAGTGGACGCTGGTCGAGCCGACGCGGAGCTTCGTTTCCGTACTGCCGCGCATGGACCGGGCGGTCGCGGCCGGGCTTACGCCCGAAGAGCTCGAGGAGATCGGTGCGGATACGACGGGGCAGGGCCAGCGGCAGTCCGTCGAGGATCTGCTCTTCGGTGGGCGCGATACCGCGCGGGATACCGCCGCTGCCGACACGGCGGCCGCGGATACGGCCGCAGCGGCCGCGCCGCAGGTCTCGGCCACCCCGCTGAGCGATCTGCTGCTGCAGAGCGGTCGCGACGGCGAGTTCCTGGTGCCCGAGCAGGAGGTCGAACGCGTCAAGCGGTACCTCGCGGTGCCGGGCGTGATGGATCTGCTGCCGCGCGGGACGATGCTGCGCTGGGGTGCCAAGCCGGAAGGCGTCGGCACCCAGCTCTACCGTTCTCTCTATTTCCTCGACGCCAACTCGTTCCTGACGGGAGCGAACCTCGAGGAAGCGACGGCCGGGCGCGATCCGCAGTTCAACCAGACGACCGTAAACTTCCAGCTCGACCGTCGCGGCGGCCGTGAGTTCGAGCGTGTGACGGGCCAGAACATCGGCAACCGCATCGCGATCGTGCTCGACACACTGGTGCACAGCGCGCCGGTCGTGCAGAGCCGGATCGGCGCGAGCGGCCGGATCGATCTGGGCCAGGCCCCGATGGAGGAGGCGAGCGACCTCGCGCTCGTACTGCGCGCGGGCGCGCTCTCGCAGCCGCTCGAGATCGTCGAGCAGCGTTCGGTCGGCCCGTCGCTCGGCCGCGACTCGATCGATCAGGGCCGCATCGCCGGCATCATCGGCATTATCGCAGTTCTTGCGATCATGATCGGCTACTACCGCTTCACAGGCTTCCTCGCGGTCGTGGCGCTCACCATCTACGTGACCTTCGTCCTCGGCGGACTGGCGGGGTTCCGCGCCGCGTTGAGTGCGCCCGGCATCGCCGGCCTTATTCTGTCGCTGGGCATGGCCGTCGACGCGAACGTGCTGATCTTCGAGCGAATACGCGAAGAGCTCGACGCCGGGCGCTCCAACCGCGCGGCGGTGGACGCCGGCTTCCAGCATGCGATGTCGGCCATCGTCGACTCGAACCTCACGACGCTCATCACGGCGCTGATCCTCTACCAGGTCGGTACCGGACCCGTGCGCGGCTTCGCGGTCACGCTGTCGATCGGCATCATCGCTTCCTTCTTCACCGCGGTCTTCGTTACGCGCACCTTCTTCCTGCTCTATCTCGAGCGGAAGCGCGCTGCGGAGCCGATCAGCATCTGACCGAGCATGCGACTCTTCAAGGACGCAAAGTTCGACTTTCTCGGCTTTCGCAAGCGAGCCTACGTGTTCAGCGCGATCGCGCTCGCGGTCGGAATCGCGGGAGCGATCTACTGGCAGGCGACGCGCGGATCGTGGCTGAACTACGGCGTCGACTTCACGGGCGGAACGCTCGTGCAGGTACGCTTCGATCAGGACGTGACGGTCGGCGAGCTCCGCGACGTTCTGACGCCGGTCCTGGGCGCGGCCGAGATCACCGCGTTCGGTGACGCGAACGAGTTCCTGGTGCGGACGCAGTCCTCGTCTGCGGACGCGGTGCCCCAGGCGCTGACCACGGCCTTCGGCGCCGGTTCCTTCGAGGTGGAGCGAACGGAAGCGGTAAGCGCGAAGGTCGGCGGCGAGCTCCAGACGAAGGCTGCACTCGCGATCCTGCTCTCCTTCGCCGCTACGCTCATCTACCTCGCGTTCCGCTTCGAGTGGCGGTTCGGTACGGCGGCCGTGATCGCGACCGCGCACGACATTCTGGTCACACTCGCGCTGGCCTCGATTCTCCAGCTCGAGGTCGCGCTGCCGATGGTGGCGGCCTTCCTCACCATCGTCGGTTATTCGCTCAACGACACGATCATCATCTTCGACCGGATCCGTGAGAACCTGAACGCCAACCGGCGCGAAGATTTCATCTCTGTACTGAACCGGTCGATCAACGAAACGCTGCCGCGCACGGTGATGACTACGGCCACCACGCTGGCCACGCTCCTCGCGCTCTTCCTGTTCGGCGGCGAGACGATCCGCGAGTTCGCGCTCGTGCTGATCCTGGGTATCGTACTCGGCACCTACTCCTCGATCTTCGTCGCCTCACCGGCGCTCTACGAGATCGAGCGCCGCTGGCCGGCGGAGCGGGTGAAGGGCCGGGTGCAGCGTACTACGTCGAAGGCGAGCGCACGCGCCTGAGCGTGACGCATCGGAAGCACGGGGGCCGGTGCGTGGAGACGTGCCGGCCCCCGTTTGCATTGAGAGGTTCGTGCTGATCGATTCCCACTGCCATCTGACCGACGAGCGCTTCCGCGACGACGTGGACGCCGTGCTGACCCGCGCCGCCAAGGCAGGCGTCGGCATCATGCTGACCGTGGGCTCGGACCTGGCCGATTCGCGGGAAGCGGCCGCGCTCGCGGATCGGCATCCCGCGATCTTCGCGAGTGCGGGCATACACCCGCACGTTGCAGCGGAAGCAGGGGAGGGGATGGCGGAGATCGAGACCCTCGCCGCCCGACCGCGTGTGGTCGCACTGGGTGAGACCGGACTCGACTACCACTACGACCATTCGCCGCGCGCCGTGCAGCGCGCACTCTTCGAGGCCCACCTGGATCTCGCTACTCGGCTGGAGCTGCCGGTCATCGTGCATACGCGCGAAGCCGATGACGATGCGGCCGCCGTCCTGCGCGCCGCGCCGCCCGGTGTGACCGGCGTGCTGCACTGCTTCACCGGTGGCGATGCGCTCCTGGATGCCGCGCTCGAGGCCGGTTGGTACGTGTCGTTCGCCGGGGTGATCACATTCCGGAACTGGACGGGGGCGGATCAGCTCCGGCGTGTACCGGCCGACCGCATGCTCATCGAGACCGACAGCCCGTACCTCGCGCCGGTGCCGCATCGCGGCAAGCGCAACGAGCCCGCCTTCGTGGCCGAGGTGTGCCGCGCGGCGGCTGCCGTATTGGGTGAGGATGCCGGTGCCCTGGCGACCCGTACCGCCGCGAACGCCCGGCGGCTGTTCGGCTTCGCGGGGGCGTGAGGCCGTCGGCGCGGGCGCGTATCTTGTTCTTCGACTCCAACACGGCAGGGTGATGCCGCGCCGCATAAGCGTACTACCGGACTCCGTAGCGAATCAGATCGCCGCCGGCGAGGTCGTGGAGCGGCCGTCGTCGGTGGTGAAGGAGCTCATCGAGAACGCGCTCGATGCAGCCGCGACACGCGTCGAGATCACCATCCGCAACGGCGGCCGCACGGAGATCCGCGTCGTCGATGATGGCTGCGGGATGGACCGCGACGACGCGTTGCTCTGCCTCGACCGCCATGCGACCAGCAAGATCGCGAACGCGCAGGACCTCGCCGCGATCCGGACGTTCGGCTTCCGCGGCGAGGCGCTGCCGTCGATCGCGTCCGTGTCACGCTTCACGCTCGAGACGGCGGAGCAGGGCGGTGTCGGCACGCGCGTCCAGGTTTCCGGCGGCCGCATCGGTGCGGTCGAGGACATCGCGCGCCAGCGCGGCACGTCCGTCATCGTGCGCGGCCTCTTCCAGAACCTGCCCGCACGCGCGAAGTTCCTGCGCAGCGCCGCCGCGGAAACGCGCGCCATTGCGGACGTCGTCACGACACTCGCGCTCGCCAACCTGTCGACCGCGTTCCGCCTCGAGTCCAACGGCCGCGTGCTGCTCGAGCTCCCGGCTGCCGCGGATGTGACATCGCGCGTAGCCGCCCTCTGGGGCGACGACGCCGCCGCACGTTTCGTCGCGCTCTCCCACGACGTGGACGGCGTGCGGATCGCGGGACTCGTCGAGCGGCCGGACCGCGCCTCCACGGGCCCACGGCGCGTGCATCTGTTCCTCGATGGCCGGCCGTTCCGCGACCGCGAGCTCGTGTACGCCGCGGAGCGCGGCTATCGCACGACCGTGCCGTACGGTGCGCGCCCATCCATCATCCTGTACCTCAGCGTACCGGCGGGGGACGCGGATGTGAACGTGCATCCCGCGAAGGCGGAGGTGCGCTTCCGCATGCGGCCTGCCGTCGAGGCCGCGGTGGAGGAGGCCGTTCGCCGCGCGCTCGGCACGCAGCAGAGTGCGGCCACGCTGGACCGGCGCCCCGCACCTCCGCAGCTCGGGCGCTGGCCATCGTCCACGCCGGCAGCCGCACCACCGGCGGAAATCGGTCCCGGACAGCTCGCGCTCTTCGTCGCGGCGCGTGCCGCGGATGAAGCCACGCCGCTGGCCGAGCCTGCACCCGCGCCGTTGCGTTCGCCGCAGCTTTGGCAGGTGCACGACCGCTATCTGCTCGCGGAGACGCGCGGCGGTCTGCTGCTGATCGACCAGCACTCCGCACACGAACGCGTGCTCTTCCAGGAGCTCATGGAGCGCTTCGACGGCGCCGGCATGGAGTCGCAGCGGCTGCTCTTCCCGATCACGCTCCGTCTCTCGCCCGCCGAGTACACGGTGGTCGTGGACATGGGCTCGCTTTTCGAGCGTGCGGGCTTCGAGGTCGAGCCGTTCGGCGCGCGCAGCGTCATCGTGCGCTCGGCACCGAATCCGCATCCCTGGTTCGACGCGGAGCGCTGCCTGCGTGAGATGATCACGGAGCTCGCCACGGGCAGCGACCTCACGCGCGCGGCGCGAAACCAGTACGAGCGGATGGCGATGACGTTCGCGTGCAAGGCCGCGATCAAGGCGGGCCAGCCGCTCTCGAGACAGGAGATGGAAACGCTCTTCGAGCGCCTGTTCGCGACCGAGCTGCCACACCACGACGTGCACGGCCGCCCGACGATCGTCCGCCTTTCTCTCGAAGAGCTGGAGCGCCGCTTCGGCCGGCATGGCTGACGCCCTCGTCATCACGGGCGCTACTGCCACCGGCAAGACCGCCCTCGCCATCGCGGTTGCGAAGGCGCTCGGCGGCGAGGTCATATCGATGGACTCCCGCCAGGTGTACCGCGGCATGGACATCGGCACCGCGAAACCCACACTCGAAGAACGGCGCGGCATCCCGCACCACGGTTTCGACGTGGTGGCGCCGGGCGAGACGTACAGCGCCGGCCGCTTCGCGCGCGATGCACGGCGCTGGATCCGTGAGATTCGTGCGCGCGGAAACGTTCCCATCCTCGCGGGCGGCACCGGGTTCTTCCTGCGCGCACTCATGGAACCGCTGTTCGAGGAACCGCCGATGCCGGGAGAGGCGCGCACGGCGCTGCGCCGGTGGCTGGAGCAGCGGCCGCTCGAGCAGCTGCAGCGCTGGGCGCGCACCCTGGACCCGGAAGGGCCGGTAGCGCGGGAGCCGTCGAATCGCCAGCGTATCACGCGCGCGCTCGAAGTGGTCCTGCTCACCGGCCGGCCGCTCGGCGACTGGCACAGGGCCGGCTCGGCGGAACCGGCGGTCCCGCTGCGGGTGTTCGTGCTGGAAGTGCCGCGCGCGGAGCTCGTCCGGCGCATCGACCGGCGCGTCAGCGACATGGCCGCCAGGGGGCTGGCCGACGAGGTCCGGGCGCTGCTGGCCGCGGGTCACGGACCCGGGGATCCGGGTATGGACGCCACCGGCTACGCGGAGCTGATCCCGTACGTGCGGGGCGAAACGTCGCTCGAGAACGCGCTCGAGCAGGTGCGCATTGCCACGCGGCGCTACGCGCGCCGCCAGGCGACGTGGTTCCGCAACCAGCTGCGGGATGATGCCGTCCGGCTCGACGCGATGCGGGACACTTCGGAGCTCACGAGGGAAGTGGTGGAGGCATGGCGGAGCGGAAGCTGAAGATCGGCATCAGCTGCTATCCGGTGTACGGCGGCTCGGGCGTCGTGGCGACCGAGCTGGGGATCGAACTGGCGAAGCGCGGACACGAGGTCCACTTCATCACGTACGCCCAACCGTTCCGACTGCCGTACTACATGGAGGGGATCTTCTACCACGAGGTGGAAGTCCCCACGTATCCGCTCTTCGAGCATCCGCCGTACAACCTCGCGCTGACGGTGGCCATTCACAACGTGGCGGTCGCACACGAGCTGGACCTCCTGCATGCACACTACGCGGTGCCGCACGCTACGTCCGCGTGGATGGCGAAGGAGATGCTCGGGCGCGACCGCTTCCGCATCGTCACCACCCTGCACGGCACCGACATCACACTCGTCGGACAGGATCCTTCGTATCAGGCGGTGACCGCGTTCTCGATCCGCAAGTCGGACGGACTGACCGCGGTGTCGGAGTACCTGCGGCGCGAGACGGTGCAGCACTTCGATGTACCGACCGACGACATCCGCGTCATCCCCAACTTCGTCGACCTCGGCAAGTACAGCCGCAACGCGTATCCCTGCCATCGCGCGAAGTTCGCGGCGGAGGGAGAGAAGCTGATCACGCACATTTCGAACTTCCGCGCGGTGAAGCGCGTCGATGACGTCGTGCGCGTGTTCGCGCGCATCGGGCGCGAGCTGCCCGCGCGCCTGCTGCTCGTCGGCGACGGACCGGAGCGCGGCCGCGTGCAGCAGGTGGCCGAGTGCGAAGGCGTCACCGACCGCGTGCTGTTCCTCGGCAAGCAGGCGTCGGTGGCGGAGCTGCTCGCATGCTCCGACCTCTTCCTGCTGCCCAGCGAAAACGAAGCGTTCGGCCTCGTCGCGCTCGAGGCGATGGCGTGCGGCGTACCCGTCGTCGCGACGGATGTCGGCGGTGTGTCCGAAGTCGTGACGCCGGAGGCGGGCGGATTCCTCGCACCGGTAGGCGATGTCGATGCGATGGCCGCGGCGGGCATCGCCGTGCTGTCGGATCCGGACCGCTGGCGCGAGGCGAGCCGCGCAGCGCGCGCCGCCGCCGAAACGTTCGATGCCGACCGTGTCGTGCCGCGCTACGTCGAGTACTACCACGAGGTGCTGGACCGGCCATGACCCTCATGGACCGGTGGGAAGGCGCCGACGCGTCGGAGTGGCGCGATCGCTGGCGGCTGCCCGCCCTCCAGATCCTCGAGACGGTCGAGTCCACCAACGACATCCTCGATGCACTCGCACGCGACGGCGCGCCCGCCGGCGCCGTCGTCCTTGCCGATTACCAGTCGGCCGGCCGCGGCCGCCAGGGGCGCCGCTGGCTCGCACCGCCCGGTGACGCGCTGCTCATCTCCGTGCTGTTGCGACCCGTGCCCGTCGATGACGCCGCCGTCGGCACCATCCCGCTGCGTGTCGGGCTCGCGGCGGCACGTGCGCTCGCAGGCTTCGCGGCGATCTCCATCAAGTGGCCGAACGATCTGGTCGCGGCCGATGGCGCGAAGGTCGGCGGCATCCTCTGCGAGAGCCGCGTGCCCGGTGCGGTCGTGGCCGGCATCGGCATTAACGTCCGCCAATCCGCGGCCGATCTGCCCGAAGGTGCGACCTCCCTTCGTCTCCTCGCCGGCTCTTCGGTCTCGCGTGCGTCGATTGCGGGATTCCTGCTCGACGCGCTGCGTCCGCTCTTCACCGCGCCCGCACGCCTTCTCTGCGACGACGAGCGCCGCGAGCTGGATGCGCGCGACTGGCTGCGCGGCCGCGACATCACCGTGGACGGCCGGCCGGCGGGGAAGGCGGAGGGGTTCGCTCCCGACGGTTCGCTCCTCGTGCGCGACGAGCGCGGGCTGCAGCCCGTCCGCGCCGGCACGATCCGTCTCCTCTCGCAGGGCGTGACGCCGTGATCCTGACCTTCGACGTCGGCAACACCGAAACCGTGCTCGGCCTCTTCCGCGCCGCTGTCCTCGCCGCGCACTGGCGCGTCTCCAGTCGCACCGAACGAACCGCCGACGAGCTCGGCATGCTGCTGCGCACGCTCCTGCGCGACGCCGGATTCGCGCCCGATGATGTCGAGGCCTGCGTCATCGGCTCCGTGGTACCGCCCATGACCGGTCTCCTCGTCGAGACCTGCGAGAAGCACCTCGCAGCGGAGACCGCCGTCATCGATGCGTCCACGCCGCTCCCGATCCGCCTCGATGTCGAGGAACCCCTCTCCGTCGGTGCGGACCGCATCCTCAACACGCTCGCAGCATCCCGGCTGTACGCGCGCGATACGATTGCCGTGGACCTCGGCACGGCCACTACGTTCGACTGCATCACCGCCGACGGCACCTTCATCGGCGGCGTGATCTCCCCCGGCGTTCAGTCCGGCGCCGAGACCCTCGTCCGCAGGACCGCCAAGCTCCCGCGCGCCGACCTGACCCCGCCCGACCACGTCATCGGCCGGCGCACCGACACCGCCGTCCGCAGCGGCATCTTCCTCGGCGCCGTCGAGGCCATCGATGGCACCGTCCGCCGCATCCGCGAGGAGTGGGAGCGACCCGAGGCCTTCGTCGTTGCCACCGGCGGCCTCGCGCCCCTCCTCGCCCCGCACTGCCGCACCGTCCAGCACGTCGAGCCGTTCCTGACCCTTTACGGCCTGGAGATCGCCTGGCGCGAGCTCAGCGGCTCCTGACAGAACGGTTTTTTTCACCACGGAGCCACAGAGGGCGCGGAGCCTCACCCCCCATTGGGTTTCGTTGGTGCGTTCGCGGCGCGGGTTTCGATCCGGGCCGCCCTAAGTGGGCTCTGCGGCTTCTGTGGTGAATTCTGTTCTTTCGGCAGACAACCCAGGCAATTCTGGCAAACCCGGATGGCACTAGCCCTGCAATCGCGCGGGCGCGCTGCGGGCACTTGACGCGGTCGAGGTGCCCGCTACTTTTCGGCCGGCGATTTAGCACTCACCGGCCACGAGTGCTAACTACAACGCACAGGGAGGAAAGGAACATGGCGACTGCTGCAGCGACGCAGATCCGGCCGCTCGCGGACCGGATCGTGGTGAAGCCGCTCGAAGAGACGGAGCAGATGAAGGGTGGGCTGTACATACCGGACACGGCGAAGGAGAAGCCGCAGCAGGGAGAGGTGGTGGCGGTGGGTCCCGGGAAGCTGAGCGATGACGGGAAGCGCCTGGAGCCTGAGGTGAAGGAGGGGGATCGGGTGCTGTACGGGAAGTACAGCGGGACGGAGGTGACGCTGGGTGATGAGGCGTACCTGATCCTGCGCGAGTCGGACGTGCTCGCGGTAATCAAGAGCTGATACGGGAACCCGGGAAAATAGAGGAGGAGCCAGCAATGGCTGCGAAGGAACTGCAGTTCGATACGGAGGCGCGGGCCGCGCTGAAGCGCGGGGTGGACAAGCTCGCGCAGGCGGTGAAGGTGACGCTGGGCCCGAAGGGCCGGAACGTGGTGATCGATCGGAAGTTCGGTGCGCCGACGGTGACGAAGGACGGTGTCACGGTGGCGAAGGAGGTGGAGCTGGAGGATCCGATCGAGAACATGGGCGCCCAGATGGTGAAGGAGGTCGCGACGAAGACGAGCGATCTCGCCGGTGACGGCACCACGACGGCGACGGTTCTGGCGCAGGCGATCTTCCGCGAGGGCCTGAAGAACGTGACGGCGGGTGCCAACCCGATGGCGATCAAGCGCGGGATCGACCGTGCGGTGGAGAAGGTGGTCGAGGAGTTGAAGTCGATCTCGACGCCGACGAAGGGCAAGAAGGAGATCGCCCAGGTCGGCACGATCTCGGCGAACAACGACAAGGAGATCGGCGACCTGATCGCGGACGCGATGGAGAAGGTCGGCAAGGACGGCGTGATCACGGTCGAGGAGGCGAAGGGTCTCGAGACCACGCTGGAGACCGTGGAGGGCATGCAGTTCGACCGCGGCTACCTCTCGCCGTACTTCGTGACCGACCCCGAGCGCATGGAGGCGGTGCTCGAGGATTCGCTGATCCTGATCCACGACAAGAAGATCAGCTCGATGAAGGATCTGCTGCCGATCCTCGAGAAGGTGGCGCAGCAGGGTCGTCCGCTGCTGATCATCGCGGAGGACGTCGAAGGCGAGGCGCTCGCGACGCTGGTCGTCAACAAGCTGCGCGGCACGCTGCGCGTGTGCGCGGTGAAGGCGCCGGGCTTCGGTGACCGCCGCAAGGCGATGCTCCAGGACATTGCGATCCTGACCGGCGGCCAGGTGGTCTCGGAGGAGGTCGGGTTCAAGCTGGAGAACGCGACGCTTTCGGATCTGGGCAAGGCCAAGCGCGTCGTCGTGGACAAGGACAACACGACGCTCGTGGATGGCGCCGGTGACGGCGAGGCGATCAAGGGCCGGATCAGCGAGATCCGCGTCGCAGTCGACAAGTCGACGTCCGACTACGACCGCGAGAAGCTGCAGGAGCGGCTGGCGAAGCTGGCCGGCGGCGTGGCGGTGATCAACGTCGGCGCGGCCACCGAGACCGAGATGAAGGAGAAGAAGGCGCGCGTGGAGGATGCGCTGCATGCGACGCGCGCGGCGGTCGAGGAGGGCATCGTGCCGGGCGGCGGCGTCGCCTTCCTGCGGATCCAGGAGAAGATCCGCGACCTGAAGGTCAAGGATTCGGACGAGCAGATCGGCGTCGCGATCATCACGCGTGCGCTCGAGGAGCCGATCCGTCAGATCTCCGAGAACGCGGGCGTCGAGGGCTCGATCGTCGTCGACAAGGTCCGGTCCAACAAGACCGCCACGTTCGGCTACAACGCGCAGTCGGGCGAGTACGAGGACCTGGTCGAGGCCGGTGTGATCGACCCGACGAAGGTCACCCGCACCGCGCTGCAGAACGCAGCGTCGATCGCGAGCCTGCTCCTCACCACGGAGTGCGTCGTGGTGGAGAAGAAGGAGGAGGAGAAGGCGCCGGCGATGCCGGGCGGCGGCATGGGCGGGATGTACTAGTCCCGATCTCCGCTGCGGCAACGCAAATCGAGGCGGGAGCGCGCGATGCGTGCTCCCGCCTCGAGTCTTTTCTTAGCGCAGGATACGGGTGCGGCCGTTCTCTTCCGTGACCGTCGAGATCGCACCGATGACGGCCTGGAACGCAGAGACGTGCCCGGGCTCGAGGTGCGCCTCGATGTCCTCCTCGAGACGTCGCAGCGCCTGCTGCACGCGCTCGGCCGCCGCGCGGCCCTCACCCGTGAGTGCGACGAGCACCGAACGGCGATCGTAGCTGTTCGGTTTGCGCACGAGCAGGCGGCGCTGGACGAGCCGGTCGACCACGCCAGTGAGCGTGGAGGGCTTCTGACCCATCACGTCCTGCAGCTGACCGATGGGGCAGGGCCCGTTCTCGTAGAGGTAGCCGAGCAGGTGACCTTCCGCGGGTGTCACGCCAAGGCGATCGCACTGGCGTTCCATGTAGGCGGCGAAACGCCGTCCCGCGCGGTTGATCGACGGAACGTATCGGAGCGGCATCGGGGAGCCTCTCACAGTTGTGGAGCAGAGCTTCCACCGGCGCCGCGGGCACGGCGCGCTACGGGGCTGGAAACTCCGGGCGCGTAGTATGGACCGGGTCCCTTTCCGCACGCAAGACCCCTTCGTTTGGACTGCGGGGGCGGGCGCGGTGCGAGATCGGAACTGCGGGTGCTCGGGCGGGCGCGGTGCGAGGTGGGAAAGGCGGGCTCCGGGTCGGGCACGCAGACGGGATCGGCGCCGTGCGGCGCAGCTCGTATGTTACTCGGTCATCATCGGATAGACTCCGCGAGCCGAGAGAGAAACGGGCCGAACTTCCACGCCCGGCATGTTCAAACGGGACCGCTGGAAGTTCGGCCGCGCTGGACGGTCGAACTTCCAACGTTCGGCACCGGACGTGGTGATTGCTGGAAGTTTGGCCCTCCCCGGCGGCCGAACTTCCGCGCGTCGCAGCACGCTATCCCACGGTTGGAAGTTCGCGCAGTACCAGGGCCGCTCCCCGCCCGGTTCGCGCCCGCCCTCGCCCCCGCCCCCGCAGTTCCCATCTCGCCCCGCGCCCGCCCTCGTCCCCGCCCCCGCAGTTCCCACCTCGCCCCGCGCCCGCCCTCGCCCCCGCCCCCGCAGTTCCCACCTCGCCCCGCGCCCGCCCGAGCCCCCGCCCCCGCAGTGCGGGCTTGGCGCGCGGGCCGCACGGGGTAGATTGTCGTGCCGAAATGCGTTCCTCCGACTCGAAACACCGACAGGCCATGCGTATCACGACGCCGATTACCCTCGCCGTGGCTCTCGCCATAGCCGCGCCTCTCGCCGCCCAGAACAACGGCGACTGGGATGTGGAGCAGTCGCTGGGTCCGTCGCAGCGGTTGACGTACACGGTTACGGAAGGCACGTGGATGAACGTGGACGTTTCGCCTGACGGCCGCATGCTCGTGTTCGATCTGCTCGGCGACATCTACACCCTCCCGATCGACGGCGGATCGGCGACCCGGATCGCTTCCGGCGCTGCGTACGATTTCCAGCCACGCTTCAGCCCCGATGGCCGGCGCATCGCCTTCATCAGTGACCGCGAGGGTGCGCTCAACATCTGGCTGATGAATCCGGACGGCAGCGAACCGAAGCAGGTATCGCGGGAGAACGATCGTGAGGTGAACAGCCCTGCGTGGTCGCCGGACGGCGAGTACATCTTCGCCCGCAAGCACTTCGTCGACACGCGCTCGCTGGGCGCCGGCGAGGTGTGGATGTACCACGTGAATGGATCGGGCGGACTCCAGGTCACGCAGCGCAACGGCTTCCAGAAGGACCAGGGTGAGCCCGCCGTCTCGCCCGACGGCCGCTGGCTCTACTACTCGCTCGATGTCACGCCCGGCCAGACCTTCGAGTACAACAAGGATCCGTACGGAACGATCTACGCCGTTCGCCGCCGCAATCTGCTGACCGGTGAAGAGGAAACGGTCACCAGCCGGCCGGGCGGGTCGATTGCGCCGCAGATCTCGCCGGACGGACGTCGCATGGCATTCGTGCGCCGGGTGCGGCTGAACACCGTGCTCTTCCTGCGCGACCTCGAGAGCGGCGAGGAGTGGCCGCTGTTCGATGGGCTGTCGCGCGACATGCAGGAGGCGTGGGCCATTCACGGCGTGTACGCGCAGTACGACTGGCTGCCGGACGGCTCGGCGATCGTGATCTGGGCGAAGGGGAAGTTGTGGCGCGTGGACGCGGCCACGGGCGAGGCGGCCGAGATCCCGTTCACGGCCGAGGTCGACCAGGTCGTGCACGAGGGGCTGCGTTTCCCGCAGCAGGTGCATCCGGACAGCTTCGCGGTGAAGATGCTGCGCGGCGTCACGGTGTCGCCGGACGGAAGGCGCGTGGTGTACTCCGCGCTTGGCCGGCTGTACGTCCGCGATCTGCCGAACGGCTCGCCGCGCCGGGTCACGCGTGACGACCGCATCGAGTTCGCGCCCGCGTGGTCGCCTGACGGACGCTGGATCGCGTACGCGACGTGGACGGATGCGGACATGGGCCGCATCCGCGTCGTGCGTGCGGACGGGTCGCAGGGCCGCGACGTCGTCACGGCACGCGGACATTACACCGAGCCGTCGTTCTCGCCCGATGGCCGGCGCATCGTTTACCGTTCGACCGGCGGCGACCAGACGCGCGGTCCGACGTTCGGTCTGCACACGGGCATCTTCATCGTGCCGGTGGACGGTTCCGCGGAACCCGTGGAAGTGAACACGCAGGGTTCGCGTCCGCGTTTCAGTCATGACGGCACGCGCATCTTCACGCGCGGGAACGACCAGGGTGCGCTCGCGTTGCGCAGCGTGGCGCTCGACGGCAGCGACCCGGTGATCCATTTCCGCAGTGAGAACGCCACGGACATCGTGCCGTCGCCGGATGGGAAGTGGGTGGCGTGGGCGGAGCGCTACCGTGCGTACGTCGGTGTGTTCCCGCTCACCGGTCGCACGGTCACGCTCGGCACGAACGTGAGTGCGTTCCCGGCCGCGCGCGTGAGCGACAACGCCGGCATGAACCTGCACTGGTCCGGCGACTCCGAGCGGCTGCACTGGTCGCTCGGCCCGGAGCTGTTCACGCGCGATCTCGGCCGCACCTTCACGTTCCTCGATGGCGCCGCGCCTGAGCCCGCACCAGCGGAAAGTGCCGGCGTAGCCATCGGCTTCACCGTGCCGAGCGACGTTCCGTCCGGCACGGTCGCGCTCGTCGGTGCGCGCGTGATCACCATGGCGCCGGGCGCATCCCAGGCCCAGGCCGTGATCCCCGATGCCACGATCGTCATCGAGCGCAATCGCATCACGGCGGTCGGCCCGCGCGCGCAGGTCACGGTGCCGGCGGGTGCGCACGTGGTGGACGCAGCGGGCACCACCATCATGCCGGGCATCATCGACGTGCACGCACACCTCGGCGGCGAGTCGCAGGGGATCCTGGCGGAGAACGCGTGGCCGCTCATGGCCAACCTCGCGTTCGGCATCACGACGTCGCACGACCCGTCCAACGACACGGAAACCGTGTTCACCAACGCGGAGATGATCCGCTCCGGCATGAAGCTCGGGCCGCGCCTCTTCTCGACCGGCACGATCCTCTACGGGGCAGAGACGCCGTTCAAGGCGGTCGTGAACACGTACGAGGATGCGTACAGGCACCTGGCGCGCATGAAGGCAGTCGGTGCGTTCAGCGTGAAGAGCTACAACCAGCGCAAGCGCGACGCACGCCAGATGATCATCAAGGCCGCACGCGCGCTCGAGATGATGGTCGTGCCCGAGGGTGGGTCGCTGGTCGCGTTCAACACGACGCACATCCTGGATGGCCACACCGGTCTCGAGCATTCGCTGCCCGTCCCCGACATCCACGAAGACCTCGCCACGCTCTTCGGCCGCAGCTCGGTCGGGTACACACCGACGGCCATCGTCGGCTACGGCGGGCTGTCCGGCGAGTTCTACTGGTACGAGCGCACCAACGTGTGGGAGAACGAGCGGCTGCTCACGTTCACACCGCGCGACGTCGTGGATCCGCGTTCGCGCCGGCGCCTCAAGGCCGCCGGCGATGACGACTTCAATCACGTCCGCATCGCGCGCGGCGCAAAGGACGTGCTCGACGAAGGCGGCATGGTTCTCGTGGGCGGGCACGGCCAGCTCCAGGGGCTCGGCACCCACTGGGAGATGTGGATGCTCACGCACGGCGGCCTCTCGAACTTCGAAGCGCTGCGTGCGGCCACGATCGATGGTGCGCGCTATCTCGGTCTCGACGGCGACATCGGTTCGCTCGAGCCCGGCAAACTCGCCGATCTCATCGTTCTCGATGCGGATCCGCTTGCCGACATCACGAACTCCGAGCGCGTCCGCTACGTCATGCTGAACGGACGGCTCTACGATGCGGCCACGCTGAACGAGGTCGGCAACCGCCCGCGGACGCGCGCCCCGTTCTGGTGGGAGCGGGAGCCCGTAAGCCGGTAGGTCGGTTTTCAGTGAGGATGTACCCGACCGGGCGCTTCTCGGAGCTGGGGCAAAGTAGACAGCTCCAGGCGCAGTCGGACCGACCGCAGGACAGAAGCTGCAGACAGGTGGGGCCGGTTCTACCGCTCATGACGCGGTGAATCCGGCTCCACCATAGTGACGGGCCCCGGCCGGGGTACAGTCCACCGCAAAGCGAGCGACCGCGATCGCGAAGCCGCGGTTGTCGCCCAGCGATCGCTGCTACACGCAGGATCGCCAGCGGAACAGCCGTTTCGCCGCCGATCCTCCTCGCGGCTACCCATCCGCGGGACGATTCGACAGTACGGGCACGCGAATTGATGCCGGACCTCCACTGCTGATGTGCATTCGCAGAACGGAGGTACGCATGTTCAGAACTGCAGTCGTGCTGGTGACGCTGGGGCTGGTCGCGGTGGGGTGTGAGGATGACGCCACGGACCCCGATACCGGTCCGATCGGTGAGGAATCCATCTGTGATGGAGACAACGGCGGCCTGACGCTGCCGGCGGGATTCTGTGCCGTGGTGGTGCACGACGCCACGATCGGTGGCGAAGCGGCGCGTGCCCGACACATTGCGGTAGCGCCGAACGGCGATGTGTTCGTTGCGCTCGACTCGGAGGGCGGTGGCGTGCTTGCGCTGCGGGACACGGACGGGGATGGGAAGGCGGACGAGACGGCACGGTTCGGGACCACGCGCGGACATGGCATCGCGCTCGAGGGATCGTTCCTGTACTTCGCGACGCGTGGGCAGGTGGAGCGGTACACGATGTCGCCGGAGAGTCTCGAGCCGGTGAGCGGTCCGGAGGTGATCGTGACGGGCATGCCGGAGGACGGGGACCACTTCACGAAGAGCATCGTGGTGACCGATGACGGCGCGCTGTTCGTGAATCTCGGTTCGGCCTCGGACGTGTGTCAGGAAGAGAACCGGGAGCCGGGCTCGCCGGGTGTGGACCCGTGTCCCGAGCTGCCGATCCGCTCCGGGATCTGGCGTTACGATGCGAACCAGACGGGGCAGGTACATTCGCCGGCGGCACGTTTCGCGACGGGCACACGCAACATGGTGGCCCTGGCGTTGAACCCGATCGACGGCGAGCTCTACGGCGTGCAGCACGGGCGTGACAATCTGAACGAGTACTGGCCGCAGCTGTTCACGCCGCAGGATCAGGCGGAGCTTCCGTCGGAGGAGTTCTTCCGTCTGGAGGAGGGAGCGGACTACGGCTGGCCGTACTGCTACCATGATGGGCGGCAGAACCTGAAGGTGCTCGCGCCCGAGTACGGCGGCGACGGCACGGTCCAGGGCCGTTGTGATGCGATGGCGCTGCCGATCCACACGTTCGCGGCGCACACGGCGCCGAACGGGCTGCTCTTCTACACGGGCAGCATGTTCCCGGCGCGGTACCAGGGCGGCGCGTTCGTCGCGTTCCACGGCGGATTCAACCGGCCGGACCCGTTCACGGACGTCGGCTTCAACGTGGTGTTCGTGCCGTTCTCGGGCGGCGAGCCGACAGGAAGCGACGAGGTGTTCGCGGATGGTTTCGTCGGAGCGGGGCAGGACCTGCCCGGCGACGCGGAGCATCGTCCTGTGGGACTCGCGCAGGGACCGGACGGCTCGCTGTACGTGACGGACGACGCGGGCGGACGGATCTGGCGGATCCTCGTCGAAGAGGGCCCGTAGTCCTTCCTTGACGAACGCGGGAAGGCGCAGGCATCTTGGCGGCATGGAACGCATGACCGCGGGAACGACGACGGCAACGACGTACAGCCGATCCCTCACGGGATGGGCGGTGCCGGTCGTCTGACCCGATCGAACGGACAGGACGACGGCGGCGGCCCCTCCCGGAAGGGAGCGGGCCGCCTTCTTTTTGCTGTGAACGCACAACGGAAACGGGACGATGATCAGGGTCACACTTCCGGACGGTAAGGTCCTCGAGCTGGAGCGGGGCGCCACCGCCGGCGACGTGGCGGCGAAGATCGGCGCCGGCCTCGCCAAGGCCGCACTCGCCGGGAAGGTGGATGGCCGGGTGGTGGATCTGCACCGGCCGCTGGAAGCGGATGCGTCGCTCGAGATCGTGACGGAGCGGAGTCCGGAAGCGCTGGAGCTGCTCCGCCACTCCGCGGCACACGTGCTGGCGACGGCCGTGCGCGAGCTGCATCCGCGCGCCGGCATCGGCTTCGGCCCCGCGATCGAGGACGGCTTCTACTACGACTTCCAGGTCGACCAGCCGTTCACGCCGGAGGATCTCGAGCGCATCGAGGAGCGCATGCGCGCGGTCGCTTCGGCAGACCAGCCGTTCGAGCGGAAGGTCGTGGACAAGGAGGAAGCACGCACGCTCTTCGCGGATGACCCGCTCAAACTCGAGCGTCTCGAAGAGCTGGGCGACGATGAGGTGATCACGGTCTATCGCAACGGACCGTTCCTCGACCTGTGCCGCGGCCCGCACCTGCCGACGACCAGCAGGCTGAAGCATTTCAAGCTGCTGTCCACCGCGGGCGCGTACTGGCGCGGTGACGAACGCCGGCCGATGCTCCAGCGCATCTACGGTACCGCGTGGTTCTCGCAGAAGGATCTCGACGCGTACCTCGAACGGCTGGAGGAAGCGCGCCGCCGGGACCATCGCGTCCTCGGCAGGCAGCTCGATCTCTTCTCGATCCAGGAGACCGTCGGCCCCGGCCTCATCTTCTGGCATCCGAACGGCGCGATGGTGCGCTGGCTGCTCTCGCGCGCGGTCGAGGAGGACAACGTGCGCGCCGGCTACGACCTCGTATACACGCCGAACATCACGCGCGAGGAACTCTTCCGCATCTCGGGCCACCTGCCGCTGTACGAGGCAAATCAGTATCCGGCCATGGCTGCGGGTGCGGGCGAGGATGAGGATGTGCGGTATCGGGTGAAGCCGATGAACTGCCCGATGCACGCGCTCGTCTACAAGGCGCGGCCACGCAGCTATCGCGATCTGCCACTGCGCCTGTCCGAAGTCGCGAACGTCTATCGGAATGAGAAATCGGGCACACTGCACGGCTTGCTGCGCGTGCGCGGCCTGTCGATGGACGACGCACACATCTTCTGCACGCTCGATCAGGCCGAGGACGAGATCTTCCTCTGCCTCGACCAGGTCGACCGTCTGGTACGCAGCCGCTTCGGCTTCGAGCTCGCGTTCGAGGTGTCGACCCGTCCGGAAGAACGTCTCGGTGAGGACGCGACATGGGACCGCGCGGAAGCGCTGCTGAAGAGTGCACTCGAGCGGAAGGGCATTCCGTTCGACGTGGACGAGGGCGGCGGCGCGTTCTACGGCCCGAAGATCGACATCAAGTTCAAGGACGCGCTCGGCCGCACATGGCAGGGCCCGACGATCCAGCTCGACTTCCAGCTTCCGGAGCGCTTCGAGCTGGAGTACACGGGCGCCGACAACAAGCCGCACCGTCCGGTGATGATCCACCGCGCCATCTACGGCACGCTGGAGCGCTTCGTCGGGCTGCTGATCGAGCACTTCGCCGGCGCGTTCCCGCTCTGGCTCGCGCCCGAGCAGGTGCGCGTGCTACCGATCACCGATGACGTCGGCGACGACGCCGCCGCGATCCACCGGCGCCTGAAGGCCGCCGGCATCCGCAGCCACCTCGACGACCGACCCGAGACCCTCAACTATCGCATCCGCGAGGCCGAGGTCTCGAAGGTCCCGTACATGGCCGTGGTCGGTAAGAAGGAGGCCGAGGCCGGCACCGTGGCCGTGCGCCGGAGGGGCGCCGGCAGGAAGCAGGAGATCCTGGCTGTGGACGAGTTCCTCGGCCGGCTCGCGTCCGAAGTCGAGGCGAAGTCCCTCGACTGATCGGCTATTCCGAGCGGCTGAAAAGCATTCACCGCGGAGATCGCGGAGGGCGCGGAGGAACGGCGGGAAAGGATTTGAGGTGAAGGCGGGTGAGGGATCCGCACGTCGACCCGCAGTTGAAACCAAATCTCGGGAAGTTTGCGGGTCCGAGATGCTGCCGCAGCGTCGCGACGCCCTCCGCGCTCTCCGCGGTGAATGCTGTTCGGACGCAGGAGGACAACCCAAGCAGGGTTGACAGCGCACAGGCAGGACGCGAGATTTGTCGGTCGCAGTAGCAAAAAGACGGGGAAGCGGGAGGCGCGTACTCCCCACCCTTCGGTCCGCTCCGCGGTACCGCCGGGTTCTGAAGCGAGGAAAGCCCTTCGTGCACGGGGGGTCGACTTGCCATGGACCTGCGGGAACGCGGGTCCTTTTTCTTTCCAGCAGGAGGCGCCGCATAGCCACGGATAAGCGAACCCGGGTCAATCGACAGATCCGCATCAGTCCCGTCCGCGTCATTGCAGCCGATGGCGCGCAGCTTGGAATCATGGCGATCGAGGAAGCGCTGTTGGCTGCGGAGCGGGATGGACTGGATCTGGTCGAGGTCGCACCGAACGCGCGACCGCCGGTGGTCCGGATCATGGACTACGGCAAGTTCAAGTACGAGGAAGCTCGGAAGGCGCGGGTCGCGCGCAAGAAGACGCATCAGATCCAGATCAAGGAAGTGAAGTTCAGACCCGGGATCGAGCCGCACGACTTCGAGTTCAAGGTGCGGCATGCGCGGCGGTTCCTCGAGGAAGGGAACAAGGTCAAGGCGACGATGATGTTCCGCGGCCGCCAGATGGCCCACCCGGAGCTGGGGCTCCAGGTGCTCCAGCGGGTCGCGGAGGAGCTACAGGATATCGGGAAGGTGGAGTCGTCCCCCTCGATGGAGGGACGCACGATGACGATGGTACTGGCGCCGAAGAAGTAGGGCGGCGGAGGTAGCGATGCCGAAGATGAAGTCGAACAAGAGCGCGGCGAAGCGCTTCAAGCTGACCGGGAAGGGCAAGGTCAGGCGCTTCAAGGCGTTCAAGAGCCACATCCTGACGAAGAAGTCGCCGAAGCGGAAGCGCCGGCTGCGGAAGGGCGATCTGGCGGCACCGGGCGATGCGCGTCGGGTGAAGCGCATGCTGCAGGGAGGCTGACATGGCACGTGCAACGAGCGCGGTGCCGAGGCACCGCAAGAAGAAGCGGATCTTCCGGGCGGCACGCGGCTACTGGGGCGGTCGTTCGAAGCTGTGGCGGATTGCGAAGAACGCCGTCGAGCGCGGCTGGGCGTATTCCTACAGGGACCGTAAGCAGCGCAAGCGCGACTTCCGCCGGCTCTGGATCACGCGCATCAACGCAGCGGTGCGTGAGCAGGATCCGTCGCTGAACTACTCGCGCTTCATGTACGGTCTGAAGCAGGCGGGGATCGAAGTGAATCGCAAGGTGCTGGCCGACCTCGCCGTGCGTGACGCGGCGTCGTTTGGCGAGCTGGTGAAGCGCGCCAAGGCCAGCCTGAGCTGAGACGGCGGACGCCTCCGGCGTTCGAAAATGCGGCGGGCCCGGCCCGCCGAAGGGCGCGGTCCCGGCGAGAAGTGCCGCGGGCCGCGTCCTCTTTAGGGGGTGTAATGAACGATATTGCGACGCTGCTGGCGCAGTTGAGCGCGCTCGAAGCGGAAGCGCTAGGCGCCATTACCGCGGCGGAAGACGCCGCGGCCGTGGAACAGCTGCGCATCGATCTGCTCGGACGAAAGGACGGCCGGCTCACCGCGGTGATGCGCGGCCTTGCCACGCTGCCCGTCGAGGAGCGGCCGAAAGTCGGTGCGGGTGCGAACCGTGTGAAGGAAGCGATCGCCGCGGCCCTCGAAGCCCGCCTTGCCCAGGTCGGCGGAACCGATGGCGATACGCTCAACGAAGACCTCACGCTGCCCGGCCGCAGTCGCTGGATCGGTGCGCGCCATCCGGTGACGCTCGTCATCGACGAGATCTGCGACATACTCGCGTCGCTGGGCTTCACCCGCGTGCGCGGCCGCGAAGCCGAGACCGACTGGCACAACTTCGTCGCGCTCAACACGCCGCTCGATCATCCCGCGGCGGATATGCACGACACCTTCTATCTCGACCGCGGGATCCTGCTGCGCAGCCACACGTCGCCTGTGCAGATCCGCACGATGCAGGAGTTCCAGCCGCCCATCCGCATCGTCGCGCCCGGGATGGTGTTCCGGCGCGACCCGTGGGACGCATCGCACGCGCCCGCGTTCGAGCAGCTCGAGGGACTGGCCGTCGACGAGGGCATCACCTTCGTGGATCTGAAGGCCACGCTCGCGGAGTTCGCGCGCCGGCTGTACGGCCCGGATGCGAAAGTGCGCTTCCGTCCGTCGTACTTCCCGTTCACGGAGCCGAGCGCCGAAGTCGACGTCAGCTGCGGCCTCTGCAAGGGTGCGGGCTGCCGCCGCTGCAAGGGCACCGGCTGGCTCGAGATCATGGGCGCGGGCATGGTGCATCCCGCCGTATTCGAGGCGGTAGGCTACGACCCCGACCGGTACACGGGCTTCGCGTTCGGCATGGGCCCGGGACGCATCGCGATGACGCGCTACGAGCTTCCGGACATCCGCCTCCTCTACGAGGGTGACGTGCGCTTCCTCTCGCAGTACGCGGGGCTGCCATGAACCTGAGCTACCGCTGGCTGCAGTCGCTGCTGCCATCGCTGACCGCAGCACCCGAATCGCTCGTCGAGCGCTTCGCGCAGCTGGGTGTGCCCGTGGACGAGATCGTCGACATTGGCGCACCTCTGAAGGACGTCGTGCTCGCACGCGTGCTCGAGGCCGGCCGCCATCCGAACGCCGACCGGCTGTCCCTCTGCCGGGTCGACGCGGGCACGGGCGAACCGCTCAGCGTCGTGTGTGGCGCACCGAACGTGACGGCCGGCAAGCTGTACCCGTTCGCACCCGTCGGCGCACAGCTGCCGGGCGGCGTGCAGATCCGCAAGGCGAAGATCCGCGGCGAGACGAGCGAAGGGATGTTGTGCAGCCCGCGCGAGATCGGGCTCGGCAAGGACCACGACGGCATCATGGAGCTGGGTGAGGTCGGCAAGCCGGGGGATTCGTTCGTGGCTGCGCTCGGTCTGGATGACGTGCGCTTCGCGATCGACGTGACCCCGAACCGGCCCGACATGCTCTCGCATTTCGGCGTCGCACGCGAACTGGGTGAGAACGGTGAGGCGTCCATCGAGCTGAAGCCGTTCGCAGACGTGCGCGTCACGTATGCCGCCGGCTCGCCCGAGGCGCGCACCGATGCAGTGAGTGTACAGCTCGATGATCTGGAGGGCTGTCCGCGCTACCTGGGGCTCGTGATTCGCGGCGTGCGCGTGGCCGAGTCTCCCGAGTGGCTGAAGAGCCGGCTGCGTGCGGTCGGCCTGCGTCCCGTGAACAACGTCGTGGACGCCACCAACTACGTACTGCACGAGCTCGGTCAGCCGCTGCACGCGTTCGATCTCGCGAAAGTCGGCAACCGCATCGTCGTGCGTCGCGCGCGCGCCGGTGAGCAGATCGTCACGCTCGACGGTGCGACACGCAAGCTGACCGACGAGATGCTGGTGATCGCGGATGCCGAGCGCCCGGTCGCACTCGCGGGCGTGATGGGCGGGCAGGATACGGAAGTCACGAACGACACGACCGACCTGCTGCTCGAGTGCGCGCTCTTCGATCCGCGCCGCACACGCCGCACGCGTCAGGGCGCCGGACTGTCCACGGACGCGAGCCAGCGTTTCGAGCGCGGCGTGGACCCGACCGGCATGCGCCGCGCCGCAGAACGTGCGGCTGCGCTGATCGTGGCGATCGCCGGTGGGCGCGTGGATGACGTCGCCGCGGATGCGGGTGCGGCGCCCGCGGAGCCGGCGCCGATCCGGCTTCCCGCGAAGCGCATCCCGCAGGTGCTCGGCGTGCCGGTGACCCTGGAGGAAGCGCGCGCGCTGCTCGAACCGCTCGGCTTCGTGTGCAACGCGGAGGACAGCGCGCTGTCCGTGCGCGTGCCCGGTCACCGGCGCTACGACGTCTTCCGCGCGGACGATCTGATCGAGGAGATCGCGCGCCGCCGCGGCTACGACAGCTTCCCGCAGGAGCTGCGCGCATTCCGCCCGAGCGCGGTGCCCGACGATGTGCTGTCGATCCTCGAGCGGCGGCTGCGCGAGCGGCTCGTCGCGGAAGGATTCCACGAGACGCGTTCGGTCCCGTTCGCAGCGGAGAACGAAGGCGACGTCCCCCTTCAGCTTCCGCTTTCGAGTGCGGAGAGCCGTCTGCGCCGCACGATCACGGCGGGTCTGCTGCACCGCCTCGAGCTGAACTTCAGCCGCGGCCTCGGCGACGTGCGCCTCTTCGAGGTCGGCACCGTGTTCGCGCCCGGCGAGGCGGGCGAGCTTCCGGAGGAGCGCACGCATCTCGCACTCGTGTTCACCGGTGCGCGTGCACCGCGCCACTGGAGTGCGCCGCCGGCGGCGTTCGATGTGTGGGACCTGAAGGGAATGGCCGAGCGTCTGGCCGGGTCACTCGGGCTGCGCGTGGAGCCGGGCGACGGGGAACTGCGCGGGCTGCAGAACATGCTGCGTTCGGGAACGGTGCTGCGACTCGTGGCATCCGACGGCGAGCTGCGCGGCCTCGCCGGCGGCATCCGTTCCTCCGCGGTGGACGCGCCCGCGTGGGCCGAAGCCGTCTGGGTAATCGAGGTCGAGCTGCGCGCGGACATGGCGAGCGCGCGGCCGTTCGTCTACGTTCCCCTCCCGGAGTACCCCGCGATCGAGCGGGACCTCGCCTTCGTGGCGCCCGACCGTATCGCGGCGGGTGACCTCGAGCGTGCACTGCGTGGTTCGGCGGGGCCGCTGCTCGAGACGGTGGAGGTGTTCGACCTCTATCGCGGGAAGCCGATCGCGGAGGGAGCGCGCAGCCTCGCGTTCCGTCTTCGTTTCCGCGCACCGGACCGCACGCTCACGGATGAGGAGATCGATCGGGTGATCCAGAGGGTCGTCCGCCGGCTCGAGGAGGAGCACGGTGTCCGGCAACGCGCCTGAGACGGCGGTCCCGCCGCCGGAGTTCGACAGGCTCGAGCTGGCTATACGCCGGCTCCTCGACGCGCACGATGGCTGGCGCCGGCGCGCACGTGCGGCCGAAGCGCGCGTGAAGGAGCTGGAGTCCGCACTCCAGGAGATCTCGACGGGTCGGATCGATCCGATCTCGCTGTCGGAGGAAGTCGAGCGGGAGCGTCAGCGCAACCGCGAACTGAACGAGCGGCTCGCGCAGGCACGTGCAACCGTCGAGAAGGTCCTCACACGCATCCAGTTCCTCGAGGAGGGTCGGTGAACGAGCCGCGCAGCGTCGTCACGGTCGAGATCGCAGGGGAGGAGTACGCGATCCGTGCGGTGGCAGCCCCGGAGTACACGCGTGAATGCGCAGCGCACGTGAACGGCCGGATCGAGGAGATCCTGCGGCAGGGGTCGCTCGTGCAGGCGCACAAGGCCGCGATCCTCGCGGCGTTGAGCATCACGGATGAGCTGTTCCAGGCGCGCCGTGAGCTGGACGCGCTGCGGGAGGAGACCGCCGCGCTCGCGGGGCGGCTGGCTGCGGATATCCAGGCCCGGCTGGGTCCGGGCGACCTTGCATCGCGGCGTTAGCGTCGCGTACCTTGCCGCTCGCCGCGCCGGGGCCTCCGGCGATGTCGTAACCATAGATACCATGTGCAGTTGCCTGCCTGAGGCGCCGAGGGCGCCTTCCTGGAGAGACCATGGACACTCCGCTGCTGATCGGCATCATCGCGATCGGTGCGGTGCTGGTCGGCCTGTTGCTGGGCGGCATGATCGAACGCGCCCGGCTGCGCCGCGCGAAGCGCGACGCCCAATCGGAAGCCGACCGGATCATCAGCGCCGCGCGGGAGGACGTCGATCGTATCCGTAAGGCCGCCGAGCTCGAGGGCCGGGAGGCGGCCCTTCGGGCGAAGGAGGAGTGGGAGCGCGAGGAAGGAAAACGTCGTGAGGATCTGGAGCGTGCGGAGGCGCGGATCGATGAGCGCCGCTCGTCGCTCGACAGGAAGTACGATCTGCTCGACGAAAAGGAGCGCCAGCTCGAAGGACGGGAGCAGGAAGCGCAGCAGCGGCTGGGTGCCGTCGAGGCGCAGGAAGCCGAAGCGCTGCGCATCACCGCGCAGGCGCGCACTCGGCTCGAGTCGCTGGCGGGCATGAGCGCGGAGCAGGCCGTGAAGCAGCTCATGCACGAGATGGAGCAGGAGGCGCGCGCCCGCGCAGCGAACACGCTGCGCGAAGTGCGCGAGTCCGCCAAGCGCGATGCCGAGCGCGAAGCGCGCAACATCATCAGCCTCGCCATCCAGCGCATCGCCGCCGATCACACCGCGGAGACGACCGTGTCCGTGGTGAGCCTGCCATCCGATGAGATGAAGGGGCGCATCATCGGGCGCGAAGGTCGCAACATCCGCGCGTTCGAGCAGGCGACGGGCATCGACGTCATCATCGATGACACGCCCGAGGCCGTGATCCTTTCCGGCTTCGATCCGATCCGACGCGAAACCGCGCGGCTCAGCCTCGAGAAGCTCGTCGCGGATGGGCGTATCCATCCGGGCCGCATCGAAGAGGTCGTCGCGCGCAGCCGGCGCGAGGTGGAGGAGGGGATGCTGCAGGCGGCCGAGGAGGTGTGCTACGCACTCGGCGTGCACGGCATCCACCCCGAGATCATGAAGATTCTCGGCCGACTCAAGTTCCGCACATCGTACGGCCAGAACCAGCTGCTGCACGCGAAGGAAGTCGCGATCGTGGCGGGCAACATGGCGAGCGAGCTGGGCCTCGATGCGACGATGACGCGGCGCATGGGACTGCTGCACGACGTGGGCAAGGGCCTCACGCACGAGCACGAGGGCACGCACGTCGAGCTCGGCTGGCAGCTCTGCCGCAAGTTCAACGAGCCGGACCAGGTGCTCAACGCGATCCGCGCGCACCATGACGAGGAGCCGCACCGCTACGCCGAGACGTTCCTCGTCACGGCGGCGGATGCGATCAGCGGCGCGCGTCCGGGCGCTCGCCGCGAGATGTTCGAGACGTACGTGAAGCGGCTCGAGAAGCTGGAGGAGATCGCGGGCGGTTTCCCCGGTGTCGAACGATGCTTCGCGATCCAGGCCGGTCGCGAGATCCGGGTGATGGTGAATCCGGAGAACGTCGACGATGGCGGCATGACGGAGCTGTCCGACCGCATCGCGCGCCGGCTCGAGGAGGAGCTGCAGTATCCGGGACAGATCAAGGTGGTGCTGATCCGCGAGACACGCGCCATCGATTTCGCGAGGTGAGGACGGGGCATGGCGAGGATTCTGGACGGGCAGAAGCTGTCGGAAGCGATGCGCGCGGAGATCGCGCAGGAGGCCGCGCAGTTCGAGGCGGAGACCGGCGTGCGCCCGGGCCTCGCCGTGGTTCTCGTGGGCGAGAACCCGGCGAGCCAGGTGTACGTGCGGATGAAGGGGAAGGCGGCGGCCGCCGCCGGCTTCGAGTCGCGGCAGATCGATCTCCCGGTGGATACGCCGGAGGAAGAGCTGCTCGGCGTGCTCGCAGGGCTCAACGCGGACCCGGCCGTGCACGGCATCCTCGTGCAGCTCCCGCTGCCATCGCAGATTGACACGCACCGCGTGCTGGAAGCAGTCGATCCTGCGAAGGACGTCGATGGGTTTCATCCCATCAATGCGGGTCGTCTCGCATCGGGCGAGCGTGATGTCCTTGCGCCCTGCACGCCGGCGGGTGTCATCGAGATGCTGCTGCGTTCCGGCTACGAGACGGAGGGCAAGCACGTCGTCGTCGTGGGTCGCAGCACGATCGTGGGCCGCCCTCTGGCGCTGCTCCTGCTGCGCACGGGCCGCGGCGGCAATGCGACCGTGACGGTCGCGCATAGCCGCACGCGCGACCTGGGATCCATCACGAAGCAGGCCGACATCCTCATCGCCGCCGTCGGCGTGCCGGAGCTCATTCGCCGGGACATGGTGAAGCCGGGCGCTGTCGTCATCGACGTGGGTGTGAACCGCGTCGACGATGCGAATTCGCCGCGCGGCTACCGTCTCGTCGGCGACGTCGCGTTCGATGAAGTGTCGGAAGTCGCCGAGGCCATCTCGCCCGTGCCCGGCGGCGTCGGCCCGATGACCATCACCATGCTGCTCCGCAACACGCTCGACGCGGCCCGCCGCTCCGCTGCCGGGATTTCCGCGGGAGCCGCGGGGTAGCAGGAGGCATGGAACAGGGCCGGCTCTTCGATCCTCCCGGCGGCGGGCGCCGGCGCGCACCGCCGCTGCCCGGGTCGGAGGCCGTAAGCGTGACCGCGCTGAATGCGCTCGCGCGCGAATGGATCGAATCCCGCTTCGGCCGCGTGCGTGTTGCCGGTGAAGTCACGGGCTGGAAGCGGCATCCTACCGGGCATTGCTGGTTTACGCTGCGGGATGCCACGTCGCAGATCCGCTGCGTGATGTTCCGCGCGGAAGCCCAGCGACTCCCCGCCGATCCCGAAGACGGCATGCAGGTGCGCGCGCTCGGCACGCTCACACTCTACGAGAAGCGCGGCGACATCCAGCTCGTCGTGCGCGACCTCGAGAGCACCGAAGCGGGCGGCCTCGTCCGTCTCGCGTTCGAGCGGCTGCGCGCGAAGCTCGAGGCCGAAGGGCTGTTCTCGCCGGTGCGCAAGCGGCCGATCCCGCGTCACCCGCGTGCCATCGGCGTCGTCACGTCGCCCGTCGGTGCGGCGCTGCACGACATTCTCGAGGTCGTGCGCCAGCGCGCGCCGTGGACGCGCGTCGTGCTCGCACCGGCCCGCGTTCAGGGCGACGGCGCACCCGTCGAGATCGCCCGTGCGATTCGCCGTTTCCGGCGCCGGACCGACGTCGATGTCGTAATCGTGGGGCGCGGCGGCGGTTCCACCGAAGACCTCGACGCGTTCAACCAGGAGATCGTGGCGCGCGAGATCGCCGCGTGTCCGGTGCCTGTGATCAGTGCAGTCGGTCACGAGGTCGATGTGACGATTGCGGACCTCGTCGCCGACGCGCGCGCACCGACGCCGTCGGCCGCGGCGGAGCGTGCGGTTCCCGACCGCGCGAGTGTGCTGCGCGAGCTGACTGCACTCCAGCGGCGCATGGCGTATGCGACGCGCCGCCGTGGGCAGCTCGCGCGCCACATCCTGCGCGGCCTCGAGCGGCGCGCGTGCACCGCGGCACGCACACGCGTTCGCGACAGGCGCAGGCGGCTCGGCCACCTCGCCGAAAAGCTGGATGCGCTGTCACCGCTGTCGGCACTGCGGCGCGGCTTCGCCGTCCCGCGCGACGAGGACGGCCACGTGCTGCGCCGCGTGGCGGAGTTCGCGCCGGGTCGCCCCTTCCGTTTGATGGTGAGCGACGGCACGGTGGAGTGCCGGGTAGAGGAAGCGTGAGCGAACAGCCGGGCCTCGAGGAGCGGATCAAGCGGCTCGAGCGGATCGTCGCGGAGCTCGAAGGCGACTCGCTCGACCTCGAGGAGGCGCTCCGCCTCTTCGAGGAGGGCGTGCAGCACATCCGCGAGGCGGATTCGCTGCTGCGCACGAGCGAGCTGCGCGTCGAGAAGCTGCTCGAGGAGGCCGAGCGCTCGCGCGACGGGGACGCGTGATGGGCATGGCCGCACTCGATTCCATGGCGGCCGCGCTGGACGCCGAGCGCCGCCGCGTCGATGCACGCATGGCCGACACCGTGGCGTGGGCGCTGCAGCGCGTGTCCCCGGCCGTGGCCGAACCCGCGCGTTACGCGGCGGAGGGCGGCGGTAAGCGCTTCCGGCCACTGCTGTGCATCGCGGCGTTCCGCGCGGCGGGCGGAAAACCCGAGGCGGAGGGAATCCGTACGGTAGCTGCGGCCATCGAGCTGCTGCACACGTACTCGCTCGTGCACGACGACCTGCCGTGCATGGACGATGACGATCTGCGCCGCGGCCGGCCCACCGTGCATCGCGTGTTCGACCACCGTGCCGCGGCGGTCGCGGGCGCGGCCCTGATTCCGGTCTCGGCGCGTGTGCTCGACCGCGGTGGCGCGGAGCTGGGCCTTCCGGGATCGCTCCGGCTGCGCATGGTGGCCGAGCTGATGCACGCCGCGGGTGCGGAAGGAATGGTGGGCGGCCAGCTCCTGGATCTGGAGGCCGAGGGGCGTGAACTGAGGCTCGAGGAGCTGACCCTGATCCACGCGCGCAAGACCGGCGCGCTCTTCGCCGCGTCGCTCCGGATCGGCGCCATCGCGGCGGGCGCAGACGACCCGGCCATTGCGGCATTCGGCCGCTGTGGCCAGCATCTCGGTCTGGCGTTCCAGATCATGGACGACGTGCTGGACGAGACGGGGGACCCGCACGTGCTCGGGAAGACGGCGGGGAAGGACCGCGCCTTCGCGAAGGCGACGTTCGTGTCGCTGCTGGGGGCGGAAGAAGCCGGGTCGCGTGCGGAGCAGGAGGCGGAGCGCGCGCGCCAGGCGTTGCGCACGGCCGGGATTCGATCGCCCGAGCTGGAGCATCTGATTCTCGCCGCGGTACGGCGGGACAGCTGACGAGACGGAGGAGGAGACGTGTCGCTACTGGAAGGGATCTGTAAACCCGCGGACATTCGCGCGCTCGAGCCGGAGCAGCTGCCGGAGCTGGCGCGCGAAGTGCGCGAGCGCATGGTGGACGTCGTCAGCAAGGTCGGCGGCCACTTCGCGCCGGGACTCGGCGTGGTCGAGCTGACCATCGCCCTCCACTACGTCTTCGACACGCCGCGTGACCGCGTCATCTGGGATGTCGGCCACCAGGGCTACCCGCACAAGATCCTGACCGGTCGCAACGCGGAGTTCCCGCGCATCCGCCAGAAGGGCGGACCGTCCGGCTTCCTCTCTCGCCGCGAATCGGAATGCGACGTCTTCGGCGCCGGCCACGCGGCCACGTCCATCTCCGCGGCGCTCGGAATAGCCACCGGCCGCGACCTGAAGGGTGAGGACTTCAAGGTCGTCGCGGTGATCGGCGACGGCGCGCTCACGAGCGGGATCGCGTACGAGGCCATGAACAACGCCGGGCACACCGACCGCGATCTCATCGTCGTGCTGAACGACAACGAGATGTCGATCTCGCCGAACGTCGGCGCCATACACAAGTACCTCACGCGCATCGTCACGAATCCGCTGTACAACCGTGTCCGCGACGAGATCAAGCATCTCATCCACCGCACGCCGTCCGCGCTCGGCGATGTCGTCGAGTCGGTCGTGCTGAAATTCGAGGAGGGCGCGAAGACGCTGCTCACGCCCGGGATCCTCTTCGAGGAGCTCGGCTTCCGCTACGTGGGCCCGATCGACGGGCACGACATGGACCGGCTGCTCGACACGTTCAAGGGCGTGCGGAGCTGGAAGGGTCCGACGCTCGTACACGTGCGCACGAAGAAGGGACGCGGCTTCCCGCTCGCCGAGGAGAACCCGGTCGTGTGGCACGGCGCGACGCCGTTCGACAAGATCTCGGGCGAGATGGCCAAGAAGAAGGGCGGGTCGCCGGCGTACACGAGCGTGTTCGGGCGCGGCCTCACCGAGCTGGGCGCTCGCCGTTCGGACATGGTCGTGATCACTGCCGCCATGCCGAGTGGAACGGGTACGGGCGCGTTCGGCGACGCGTACCCCGACCGCTACTTCGATGTCGGCATTGCGGAAGGTCACGGCGTCACCTTCGCGGCGGGATTGGCGGTCGAGGGTTTGCGACCCGTCGCTGCCATCTACTCGACGTTCCTCCAGCGCGCGTACGACTCCATCATCCACGATGTCGCGATCCAGAAGCTGCCGGTCGTGTTCGCCATGGACCGCGCGGGACTGGTCGGCAACGATGGCCCGACGCACATGGGCCTCTACGACATCGCCTACCTCCTCGCCGTGCCCAACATGACGGTCACGGCCCCGAAGGACGGCAGCGAGATGCTGGCGCTGCTGCGGCTCGGTGTGGAGTGGAAGGACGGGCCGTTCTCGCTGCGCTATCCGCGCGACAGCGTGCCCGACGCCGTGCCCGCGCTCGACGAGATTCCGGCAGTGCCGTACGGGAAGTGGGAAGTGCTCCGTCGCGGCGAGGGGCTGGCCATCCTCGCGGTCGGCACAATGGTGCTGCCCGCGCTCGAGGCGGCACGGAAGCTCGAGGCGCAGGGCATCGATGCCACGGTGGTGAACTGCCGATTCCTGAAGCCAATGGATGACGAAACGGTGGCGTGGGTGCTCGACCACCATGGTGCCATCCTCACCGTCGAGGAAGGGACTGTCGTGAACGGCTTCGGCGCAGCGGTCCTGCGCGCAGCGGCGGAGCACGACGGCCGCCACCACTTCGCGGTGCACGGTGTGCCCGATCGCATCATCGAGCACGCCAACCGCGGCGAGCAGCTCGCCGAGGTCGGTCTGGATCCCGATGGCATCGTCCGTCGCGCTGCCGCGCTCGTCGCGGAGGCGGGACTCGCACAGGTGCGCGAAACGGCGTGATGTCGCCGGGAATCGAAGCGAAGCGGGCCGCGGACGGAATCCAGATCCGGCGCGTCGGCGTCGTCGGTCAGCCCGGTCACGAACGCTTCGACTCCACCTTCGCAGCAGTGCGCCGCGCGCTCGATGTGAGCGGCGCGGAGCTGCGCGTCGAGCCGGAGCTCGACGACGGTTCGGCGCCGACGTTCGAGCCGGGCGAGATCGATCTCCTCATCACGCTCGGCGGGGACGGCACGCTGCTGCGCGGCGCGCGCGTCGTGGCGCCGTACCACACCCCCGTCCTCGGTGTGAATCTCGGACATCTCGGCTTCCTCACCAGCATTGCGCCCGACGAGGTCGAGGCATCGATCGCGCGCATCTTCGCCGGCGACTACTGGCTGGATGTGCGCTTCACGCTCGAAGCCCGCGTGGTCGGCGCGAACGGCGGCGAATCCCACGTGGCGCTGAACGATGCCGTGCTGAACAAGGGCGGGCTGGCGCGCATGGTCCGCCTGGGCGTCTACGTCGGCCCCGACGATCAGGAGGTCGCGACGCTCACGGCGGACGGCATCATCCTGGCCACGCCGACCGGTTCCACCGCGTATTCGCTGTCGGCTGCGGGCCCCATCGTGGTGCCATCGGTCCCGTGCATTCTCGCCACGCCGATCTGTCCGCATTCGCTCGTGCTACGGCCGCTCGTGCTGCCCGCGGATGTCGAGGTCAGTGTGGTCCCGCTGACGCCGACCGCCGAGCTGTTCCTGACGGTCGACGGGCAGGCGGGTGAGGCGCTGGGACCGTCGGATCGGCTGGTGGTCCGCCGCGGCGACGCGACCGTACCGCTGATCCGTTTCCCCGGGCAGAACTTCTTCGATACGCTCCGCCGCAAACTGCACTGGGCGCTCGAGTACGACCGCGGGCGAAGTCCCTGATCCACCATTGACCTGTCCCGCGGAATGCGGAGATTCAGCGCCATGCTGACGGAACTCCGGATCCGCAACTACGCCGTCATCGAATCCCTGTCGGTCCGCCTCGGCCCCGGCCTCACCGTGCTCACGGGCGAGACGGGTGCGGGCAAGTCCATCGTGGTCGGCGCCCTCGCGCTCCTGCTGGGCGAACGCGCGTCGTCCGAAGTGGTGCGGCCGGGCGCAGACCGCGCCACAGTCGAAGGTGTGTTCGAGACCGGCGCGGATGAAGTCGTCGCATCGCTGCTGGAAGAGCAGGGAATCGAACCGGAGGATGGCTTCGTGATCCTGCGCCGCGAAGTCGCGGCGGAGGGCCGCAACCGGGCGTGGGTGAACGGCGCCGCCGCCACGGCGGGCACCGTCGGCGACATCGGCGGGCGGCTGGTCGATCTGCATGGTCAGCACGAGCACCAGACACTGCTGCGCCCCGAACATCAGCGCGCACTGCTCGATGCGTTCGGCGGCCACAGCGAGCTCGCCGATGATGTCGCAGCGGCCTGGCGTGAGCACGTGGAGGCGGCGCACGCACTGGAGTGGTTCGATCGCGAGCAGAGCAGGCGCGCGCGCGAAGCCGAGCGGCTGCGCACGGAGGCGGCCGAGATCGAGAGTGCGAAGCCGCGCGTCGGCGAGGAGGCTGAACTGGACGCCGAGGAGCGGCGGCTGGACAACGCCGAGGAGCTCGCCGCGCTCGCGGGTGAGCTGCACCGCGCGCTGTACGCGGCGGAGGATGGCGTGAGTGGACGGCTCGCGCGTCTGCGCCGCACGCTCGACCGGCTCGTGCGCCTCGATCCGGTGCTCGCGCCCTGGCAGGAGACGCTGGAAGGTGCGCTCTACGGTCTCGAGGAGATGGGCCGCGCCTTCGGCGAGTATGCGGCGGGCGTGGAGTCGGATCCGCATCGCCTTCAGGAGCTGCGCCAGCGCCGCGACCTGCTCGTGCGACTGCGTGCGAAGTACGGCCCGTCACTCGAAGAGGTCGTGGCGCGCGGGACCGCGGCGCGCGAGGCGCTTGCGTCGCTCGAAGGAGCGGCCGACGAACGTGGCGCCATCGAGAAGCGTGCTTCCGCCGCAGAGCAGAAGTACAGCCGCGCATTTTCCGCTCTGTCGAAGCGGCGTGCGACCGCGGCGAAGCGGCTCGCGAAGGAGGCCACGGCGGCGCTGCAGGAACTGGGGATGGAGGGCGGCGTTCTCGAGGTCGCTCTGTTGCCGCTCGCCGAGCCGGGTGCACACGGTGCGGAGTCCGTCGAGCTGCGCATTGCGGTGAACGCCGGTTTCGAGCCGCGCCCGCTCGCGCGCGTAGCCTCGGGCGGCGAGCTCTCGCGGGTCATGCTCGCACTCAAGTCCATCCTCGCCGCGCACGACCGCGTGCCCACGCTCATCTTCGACGAGATCGATGCGGGCATCGGCGGTGCGGTCGCGCAGCGCGTGGCCTCGCGCCTCCTTGAAGTCGCCTCCGAGCACCAGGTGCTCGTGATCACGCACCTGCCGCAGATCGCGGCGCGCGCGGACCATCACCTGCTCGTCGAGAAGTTCGAGGAGGATGGCATCACGCGCACGCGACTCGTCGAACTGGACGGTGAAGCGCGGGTGCGGGAGCTGGCGCGGCTGCTGGCCGGTGATGCAGAGAGCGAGACCGGCCTGCGACACGCGCGCGAACTGCTGGCTGCGGGAGCGAGATGACGAACGGCCCCGGCGCGTCGTGTACCGGGGCCGTCGTTCCTGCTTCGCAACCGTCTAGAACTCGTAGCGCAGCCGCAGCAGCGCCATCCGTCCGATCTCCGGGACCCCCAGGAAGCTGCGGTATCCCTCGTCGAACACGTTGCTGACCGCGAGCTGGATCGACGCACCGGGCGCCATCGGCAGACGGTAGCCGAGCGTCAGGTCGACGAGCGTGAACGCGTCCACGCACTCACCTGTGCCGGCGAACTCGGAGCCGATGCACTCGAGGCCGACGAAGTCGGCGGAGTTCGCGGGGAACTCTGCCTGGTAGCGTGCGCGCACCTCGCCGTTGAAGCCGCTCACGAGGTCGCGGTACGTGAGGCTGAGCGAGCCCTTCTTGTCCGGTGCGTTGAGCGCCACGACCTGGCAGTTGCCCGTGATCGTGCCTTCGCAGTCCTCGGGTACATCGCGGATCGACATGCGCAGGTGGTTCTTGTCCACCCAGCCGGCCGTCGCGCCGAGCGACCACTTGTCCGTCAGCAGGAGGGTGGCCGAGAGGTCGGCGCCCCACAGGTCGACGTCACCGAAGTTCAGGTAGGTGGCCATGACGTCGGCGCCCACCGCGTTGACGTCCTCCGAGGACACGACCGCAAGCGGGATCTGCGCCATCCCGATGGTGACTTCCTGTACGATTGCCTGCGCCTCCTGCGGCGACATGCCCATCTGAACGAGTGCGGCGCCGAGCGTCCCGCCGAGGTAGGCGCCGAGGTTCGGGCCGTTGTACGCGAGCAGCGGCGTCACCGGGATGAGCGGCGAGACGAAATCGCGCTTCTTGGAGTACCAGACGTCGCCCGCAATGAGCAGGCGGTCACCGATCAGGCCGTTGTAGCCGAACTCGACGTCCGAGCTGAGCGACTCGCTGATGCGCGCGACGTCCGGAATGATCGCATCCTCGAGCGGCGTGGCCACGCGGGTAAGCGGGTTGATGACGCTCATGCCGATCACGTCGGTCTGCGGCTGAACGGCCAGGAGTCCCTGTCTCAGCATTTCCACCTGCTGCGGGTTCTCCCCGGCTGCGAGCGCCTGCTGCCGGAACACCTCCACCGCCGCGGGCCAGAAGCCGATCAGCGACTGTGCGGGCAGGATCTGCTTCGGGTTCGGATTGAACGGGCTGCGCATCCCGACGAGCGAGCCGTCCGCATTCTGGAAGTGGTATCCGTCGCGTCCCGTGCCCTGGCCGCGCTCGCGGTAGCCGAGCTGGCCCAGCGGCGCGCGCGCGATGCCGCCGCTCTTGTCGAGGAAGAGGTTGAGCGCGGTCGGGTTCGAGAACGCGCGGTTGTACGTCAGACGGAAGTTGTGCCCCTGCGCCGGCTTGAACACGATGCCCGCGCGCGGCGAGAACATCGGATCGTCCAGCTCGGAGTGCTTGTCGACCCGCGCCGCGAGCACGAGGTCGAGCTTCGGGCTGAGCGCCGACTCCGACTGCACGTACGCGCCGATCTCGCTGAAGTTGTCGTCTTCGTCGAACTGGCCGTAGATCGTGCTGTCGCTCTCCGGCATCGTGAGCAGCACGTCCACACCGTAGGTGAGGTCGTGGCGCAGTCCGATCTGTGTGCCGTGCTGCACCTGCGCCACGAACAGCTTCGACTTGTCGACGATCGTCTCGCCGTCCTGGAGCGTGAAGCTGTCGCCCGCGTCGCTCGCGTTCAGGTAGACCTGCGCGAAGAAGCGGCCCGCATTGGCGCGCGCCTGGTAGTAGCTGTACGCCCAGTCGTCCGCCACGGCCGCGCCGAGGCCGGTCAGCTCGATCGCGTTCGCGATCGTGCTGCGGCCGGCGGAGAACACCGCCGTCAGGTCCTCGGTCACGCGCCAGTCGCCGCGCGCTTCGAGGGACCACTGCTGGTGATCGAAGTCGCGCTGCGCGATCCGGTGCAGGCGCCGGCTCGCCTCCTCGCGGCTTACGCCGCCCTGCATCTCGAGCGCGATGAAGCGCGCCGTGTCCGCGAACGCGGCATCCCGCGCGGCCACCTCGGTGGGATCGATGTATTCCCACTCGTCCCCCTGGAGGTAGCGGCCCGAGACCTTGAGGCCGAAGTTCGGCGACAGCAGCTGTGCCGTGCGGAACGCCCCCTCGAACACGCTCCGCTCGCCCCCCGTCACGGCCACCGATGTACTCTGGTCCGTGAGCGGGGACTTCGTGAGCAGGTGGACCACGCCGTTCGCCGTGTTCGGGCCGTACAGTGCCGATGCGGGACCGAGCACGACCTCCATCCGCTCCAGGTCCTCCGAGCTGGCCGGCACGAAGTGCACGAGGTTCACCTTCAGCGACGGCACGTGTGCGAGCCGGTAGTCGGTGAGCATGTGCAGCGACCCGGAGAAGATGTTGTTGAAGCCGCGGGTCACGATGTTGCTGCCCTGGAGGCCGTACGTGATGATGTCGACGCCCGGAGCGGACCGCAGATGCTCCATCGGCGTGAGCGCCGGCCGCTCGTCGATCTCCCGCTCGTTCACCACCGCGACCGTGGCGGGCGCCTCCTCGCTGCGCTCCGCGCGCCGGGAGGCGGACACCACCACCGGTTGCAGGTCGAAGGCGACCTGATCCAGCGAGAGATCGACGGTAGCGACGGCGCCCGCGGCGAGCGACACGTTTTCGCGCCGCTGCTCGCCGTACCCGACCGCCGAAACGAGTACCGTGTAGCTGCCGGCGGGGATGTTCGTGAAGCGGAAGCGGCCGTCCTGGTTGGTCAGTGTGCTGGAGAGCACGCGCTCACCCGAGCGCAGCTCGACCAGCGCCGCAGGCAGCGGCTGATCGCTGTCTGCAGCCGTGACGACTCCGGTGACCGTTCCGGTCTGAGCGTGCGCCGGCCTCGCGATACCGAGCAGCAGAAGGGCCAGCGGAAGGCACCACCGTACGAAAGCGCGCATGAACGAACCTCAGTTCTCGGGTTTGGCACCGGCCGGGCGTCGTCGCCCGTTTCCGCAGCAGCGTCGACACAGGGAAATGGTAATCAGAGGACCCCCGGGGGGAGGCGCGGCGGAGGGCCGTGCCTTGGGGATCCTGCGCGGACGCTGCGTGCGCGCAACATACCCGTCCCGACAGAGGGGGTCAAGCGGATTCTTCCCCACTTTGACGCCCCTTCCGGAGCCCGCCATGTTTCGCCCTCGCAACCGGGGAGCGGAATGTCGGAGTTCGTCGCCAATCACTACCTCGCCCTGCCCGCGATCGAAACGTCGCCGCCGTCCATCCGGAACGTGAACGTTCTGCACGCCGGCCTCGGCGGTCTCGTCGAGTGGTCGGCGGCCGACGACGGTCCGGGCCTCATCACGCCGGTGGTGGCAGTGGCCGGGTCGCAGCTCGACCTATCCGGCGCCGAGTGGGACCTCGTGGACCGCTGGCTGCCGCGCTTCTCGGCGACGACGCCCGATCTCGCCGTCACCGGCACGATCTGCCCGCTCCCCGGTCACGACGCCCGCGCACGCGTCGTCATGTGGATCCTCGACTTCGCGAATCGCGGCGGTGAACGCACGATCGACGTCGGATTCACCGGCGTGTGGCGCTGGAGCCGGCTGCGCATCGCGTCGGGGCGGCCGCTTCTCGGGACGAACCGGCTGGTGCGCGGTCCGGGCGACGGGCTCGTACTGGAATCCGGGAGCGACGGGAACGGTGTCGCGCTGGCGCTCCTGCTCCTCGGCCGCGACATCGAGCATGCGGCGGGCGACAACGACGCGAACATGCGCGCGCTTGCCGCGGGTCATGAGATCGTCGAACCGAACGGCGATCCGATCCACTACGCCCTGCGCCGATCGCTGCGGATGCGCGCGGGCGGCCGCAATCGCTGCGTGCTCGTCATCGCTGCCGGTGCGGAGCGCGACGGTGCGCTCGGTGCCGCTGCTTCCGCTTCGATGTGGGGCGCGGAAGCCGCACTCCGCGAGATGCGGCTCGAGCTCGCGCGCGTGTCGCGGACGGGCGAGGGAAGGGAGGCGGAGATCGTCGCGCGCAATTTTCTGCACGCGCACTTCTGCGGCGTCGCACGCGCAGTCGACGACGACCGGCTCTATCCGATCCGCTCGCGCTCGCCACTGCATCACGCGCCCGGCACGGTGGACGAACGGGAAGCCCTGGCGTGGCTGCTGCCGCTCCTCATCATCACCGACCGCTTCCTCGCCCGCGAGCTCATCGAGCGCGTCATGGAGCAGTACTCGGACCGGCCGGGCAATCCGGTGCGCTACGTCTCCGGCGGCGTGTTATGGCCGGGCTTCGCACTCGATGCCGCGTGCGCGCTCGTGCTCGGCATCGACCGCTACGTCAAGGAAACCGGTGACGCCACGCTGCTCGATGAACCGCTCGCGCAGACCGTGCTGCACGAGATCGACGATCTCCTCTGGAGCCGGTTGCACCCCGACATCTTCCTGGCCTCGACCGAGCTGCTCCCCTCGGGCGACCGACCCGATCATCCCTGGGTGGCGTGGAGCAACGTGCAGGTGTGGGCCGCCATCGGCGCCATCGAGCGCTGCTGGCGCAACGAGCCACCGCCTCTGACCGGAGGACGCGCCGAGGAACTCGCTGCAGCGTTCTGGCAGCGGCTCACGACCGACTACGACGGCGTACGCGTGATCGCCTGCTCGACCGATCTCTCGTCGGAAGCCGCGGTCTACGATGACCCGCGCGGCAGCCTCGCCTGGCTGCCCGCACTCGGCTTCTGCGATGCGGACGATCCCATCTGGGAAAACACACTCGAGCTCCTGCGTTCGCGCGACTATCCGTTCTGGCTCGGTGACCGCCCGCATCCCGGACTCGCGGGGCGCGGCGCACCAGGCGAGGCCAGCCTCGTGGCGCTGTGCGCGGATCTCTCGACATCGCGCCGTGAGTATGCGCTCGGTGTCCTGCGCTCCTTGAACCTGCCGAGCGGGATCGCGGCGGAGTTCTGGAATCCGGATACGGGCGAGGCGGTGCGCGGACACTACGCGGCGGGTGTGGCCGCGCTGCTCGCGCTGTCTCTGCGCGCAACTCCGCCGGCGGGCCGCGCATGAAGATCCTGTTCGCCACACCCGAAGCGGCCCCGTACTTCCGCGCCGGCGGCCTCGGCGACGTGGGTCACGCGCTGCCCGATGCGCTGGCGGCGCTCGGGCACGACGTCGTGCTGCTGCATCCGCTGTACGATGGGATCGAAGAACGGCTCGGTCCGTTCGAGCCCGAGGGCGAGCTGATCGTGCCATGGCCTTCCGGACCCATTCGTGTCCGGCTGCTCCGCCACGGTCGGGCGCTGCTGGTGGAAGAGCCGCGGGTCTTCGGCGATCAGCCGCCCTACGGCGATCCCGGCGGGGATGCGAACGCGATCGGGCTTCGCTTCGCGTTCTTCTGTCGCGTGGTCGCGCGTTTCGCCGACGCATGGCAGGCGGATGTCGTGCACCTGAACGACTGGGCGACCGGACTGGTGCCCGCGTACCTGCTCGCCGACGGCCGCTCCATCCCGACCGTGTTCGCCATACACAACATCGCCTACCAGGGAAACTTCCCGGCCGCGCTGTTCCCGCACACGGGGCTGCCGGCAGAGCTGATGCGCACGGAGAACGGCCTCGAGTTCTACGGCATGCTGTCGTTCCTCAAGGGCGGCATCGCACTGTCAGATCGATTGGTCACGGTATCATCGACGCACGCGCACGAGATCCAGACGCCCGAGTACGGCGCCGGCCTCGACGGCCTGCTGCGGTTCCGCAGCCGCGTACTGCACGGGATCCTGAACGGCCTGGATCCCCGCGTCTGGAATCCGGCCACCGATCCTGCACTGCCTGCCTCCTACACCGAGCGTTCGCTGGATCGCAAAGACGTCGTTCGTGCCGCGGTCCTCGACGAACTCGGGCTGGATGGGTCCGGGCCGTTCCTCGTCATGGTCACGCGCCTGGCATATCAGAAGGGCATCGATCTCGTCCTCGCCTCCCTGGGGCCGCTGCTCGATGAGGGCGTGACCCTCGCCATCCTCGGTGATGGCGACGCCGCGTACGCACGCGCCCTCGCCCGCGCTGCCGCCGCAGCGCCGCGCCGGATCGCGGTGGCTCTGCGCTTCGATGATGGGTTGGCGCGGCGCCTGTACGCGGGCGGGGACTTTTTCCTCATGCCTTCCCTGTATGAGCCGGGCGGCATCGGCCAGATGATCGCGCAACGGTACGGCACCCCGCCGATTGCGCGTGCGACCGGCGGGCTCATCGATACGGTTTCGGATGGCGTGACCGGATTCCTCTTCGAGGAGCCGCAGGTGGACGCGCTGATGGCCGCCGTACGCCATGCCGAAGAGGTGCGCGGCCGACGCGGCTGGACCACCCTCCGGCGACGATGCATGCGCCTGGATCGCTCATGGGCCGATGTCGCCCGGAAGTACGTCGAGCTCTACCGGTTCGCCATCGGGCACATCGATTGAGCCGGCTTCGTCTTCTGACGACCCGCGCACGTTCTCGCGGGACCGCGATATGACGGGCCGTCCTGGCCCATTCAGACGTGCACGCGTTCCTGCGGAAGCGCGTTGTGGCGGTCGAACCGGCCCGAATCCGGAATCGATGGCGTTCGCTTCGACGATTCCGTGTCGGGTTCGGATATGGGCCCCAATTCGGAACGCATTCGTGCAGCGGGTCGATGCGTGCCGGTTCGGGGTCGCATACCGGCCCATTTCCAGAACCCGTCGGTTCATGGTGCGTCGGGTTCCGCATTCGGGCCGGGGCGGCTCCGGCGGAATAGCTGCGGCACGTTGACTCGACCGCTGGAACCCCGTAACTTTGAGGACTTCGCGGGAATAGCTCAGTTGGTAGAGCGCCACGTTGCCAACGTGGAGGTCGCCGGTTCGAGCCCGGTTTCCCGCTTCCTGCCTCATCGGCGGCCATCCGGCCGCCTCCGGCCCCGTAGCCAAGTGGTAAGGCGGAGGTCTGCAAAACCTCTATGCGGCGGTTCGAATCCGCCCGGGGCCTCTGTAAATCAACAACTTAGCTTTGCGATGTGCCCCGATTGTGCCCCGTTTTCCATCATCCGAGTTCCATCACTGCGCGCACCGTCGCCGCGTCGGCGTGCTGATACGCCTTCTGCAGCGACGTCCCGTCGCGCCAGCCGCCCGCCGCCATCACGTCCTGCAGCGAACGAACAGGCGTCCGGCAACTACGAGTGGACGGTCGAGTGCGACGGCACGTCGGGCGGCCCGCTACGTGATGGAAATGCGGCTGGCGGTTTCGCGCTGGGCGAACACCTGAGCCCCTGTGCGCACCGCCCGCTCCCGCCACCACACGGCGACCAGCGGCAGCAGCATCGGCAGGTAGGTCGGCCGGAAGATCGGCGCGAACAGGAGCGCGGCCGCGAGCGTCCCGCCGTAGTGGACCGCGGCCGATCGGTGCCGCAGCAGCCATGTCGCCGCGAGCGGGGCTGCGATGCTCGAGGCGAGAAGCCAGAGACGCGCCCAATCCGGGAGCGGCGTCGTGCCATCCGAGACCAGCCGTAGCGGCGCCGCGCTGATCGACAGGTTCTCCGGAAGGAAGTACGCGAGCACGTACTTGATTCGATCCTCCCGCGGCACGAGCTGGCCCTGTCCGAGCGAGGGCAGCACGTCCCGAACCCATACGAGTGATTCCCCGAGAAATCGTCCGGGGCCGAGCACGAGCGCCGACAGAAGCAGCGCGGCCACGGCTGCGACCGCAACGCCGGCGAGGACGCGGCCGCGTCCGGGCCTGAGCAACGCGGCGAACAGCGGCCACACGAGGAACGGCTTCACGAGCGCGCCCGTGAAGAACGCGGCGCCCGCGCCGACTGAGGATCCGAGGAACGCGACGGCCACGGAGAGCCAGAGTAGCACGTCTGCGTTGCCGACGTTCAGCGCGACGACGGTGCCGGGCGTGAAGAACAGGATCGCGCCCCACACGAGCGTTGCACGCAGCGTCCATGCACCGGCCGCCAGGCGTCCCAGGAACGCAGCCGTGACCCAGAAGGCCGCGAGCAGTACGGCGAGCCACGCGCGGGCGAAGGCGGCGAACTCCATGCGCGGGAGAAGCCCCACCGCAGCCGCGAACGGCGGCGGGTAGATGTAGTAGAGGCCGGGCACGTGCGGGCCATCCGGAGGGAGCGGGTCGTAGATCGTCCCATCGCTCTGCGCCTGTTCCGCGACGTGGTGGTACACAACCGTGTCGCGCTCGCGGTCGGTGCGCTGGACCTGCACGGCCGCGAACACCGCGAAGATGAGCGGGAAGACGTAGGCGAAGCGGGTAAAGGCCCAGCGGAGCGCGGTCACGGCTGGCACATCGCGATCAGGAGAAGCAGCCCCAGCAGGATGGCCACGGGCGCGAACACGCACCCCGCGATCCCGCCGAACGTACCGGCCGCCACCGTCCCGGCGCTGGTCTTCTCGGCCGGCTGGACGTCGCGCAGCGGAGCGCCGCAGTGCGGACAAGCCGCGGCCAGCGTGCTGACTTCACGACCGCATTCGGGACAGGGGACCAGCGCCATCGCCGCCTCCTCTCGCGTGTTCGTCCCATCCGGCTATAGCGTTCTCTGTGCCCCAACGGAACGCTGGCTCGGTGTCAATCGGTAGTCTTAGGTTGTCGGGCGCAAGGAAGACCGTAGCCCGCAGCAGCCCGTCGTTCCACTGTGGAGTACGCCGGCAGTTCGTCCGTGGCGCTTTGACTGGTTGGCGAGCTGGGAGAAGCTGGCGGAAACGGCTTGAACGGAAAGGGTAGTCGAGGTGCCTTCCCCTAGACAGTCTCCATGTGTCCCGATTGTGCCCCGTTTTGCGGCGAAAGCCGGAAATACGACCGCCGACGCTCGCCGCCCATGCTTCCGACCCGAACCGCGTAATCACTTGATACAGTAGCGGGTTGCGCCCGCTCGCCGGGTGCGATTCTCGCCGCCTTCCGACCCCGTTTCTTGCCTCTATGCGGCGGTTCGAATCCGCCCGGGGCCTCTGCACCACGGATTTCGCAGGGCCGGCCGCTCGCCTAGACTTGGCGCGCATGAGAACCCACCTGATCGCCACTGCGGCGCTGTGCGTGCTGGCGCCCCTCGGGCCGGCGCATGCGCAGACGCCGGAACAGCGCACGCACGACTACTTCGAATCCATCCGCTACGACCCGCCGCGCCTCATCGCCTTCCTGCGTGCGATGCCGAAGGGCGGCGACCTGCACACCCACCTCGGCGGGACGACGTACGCGGAACGGCGGATCGAATGGGCCGCCGAGGACGGCAGCTGTGTAAGCCGTCGCGAGCTGGTCATCATTCCGGCGCCATGTGCGTCGACGCCGGACACCGTACCGGCCGCCGACGTACTGATGAATCCCGAGCTGCACGGCGCGCTCGTGGATGCGATGTCGATGCGAAACTGGCATCCAGCGAACATCAGCGGCCACGATCAGTTCTTCGCCACCTTCGACCGTTTCCGTCCGGCGCCACACCGTCAAGCCGACATGCTCGCGGAGGCACAGGCCCGCGCCGCCGACGGCCACGTGCTCTACCTCGAGCTGATGCACACGGCCGGCGGCGTCGTCGCATGGGGCCTCGCCGCGCGTGCCGGATGGATCGAAGACTTCGGCGCGATGCGCGACACGCTGCTCGCACTCGGCCTCGTGGACCTCATCGAAGACGCACGCGCCGAGATGGACGCGATGGAAGCGCGCCGCGATTCACTCATGGCGTGCAACACACCGGACGCCGACGACGGCTGCGACGTCACGGTGCGCTACCTATTCCAGGTGCTGCGCGCACGACCGCCGGAGCAGATCTTCGCGCATATCCTGACCGGCTTCGAGCTGGCCGCGCGCGACCCGCGCGTCGTCGGCCTCAATCTCGTGCAGCCGGAGGACTGGCACCTTTCCATGCGCGACTACTCGCTGCACATGCGCATGATCGCATTCCTCCGTCCCCTCTACCCTGACGTGAAGGTGAGCCTGCACGCCGGCGAGCTGGCGCCCGGCCTCGTGTCGCCCGATGGCCTGCGCTTCCACATCACGGAAGCCGTCGAAGTCGCACGCGCGGAGCGCATCGGCCACGGCGTCGACATCATGCACGAGCGGGATCCCCATGGCCTGCTCGCAACGATGGCCGAGCGCGGGATCCTGGTCGAGATCAACCTCACCAGCAACGACGTGATCCTGGGCGTGCGCGGCCGCGACCATCCGCTGCACGTCTACATGGACGCGGGTGTCCCGGTTGCACTCTCCACGGATGACGAGGGCGTCGCGCGCTCCGATCTGTCGATGGAGCATCTCAAGGCCGTGCTCGAGCAGGACCTCGACTACGTCGACCTGAAGCGCATGGCCTTCAATTCGATCGACTACGCCTTCGTCGAGCCCGAAACGAAGGCACATCTGCGCGCAACGCTGGAGCGCAACTTCGCTGCGTTCGAGCAACGGTTCGCAACGGATCGGCAGTGACCGCCGGCTACTCGGGCACACCACTCCCGAAGAAGCTGGGCCTGAAGGAAGGCATGCGCGTCCACGTAGCCGGCGCGCCCACGGACTACGAAGCGCTGATCGGCGGCTGGCCCGCGGATGTCGTGGTCCTCGGATCCCGCGGCACCGGACTCGACTTCGTCCACGTATTCGTTCGCCAGCGCAAAGAACTGGCGACGCAACTCCCTAAGCTTCGGAAGCGCCTCCAACCCGCCGGTCGGATCTGGGTCTCCTGGCCCAAGCGAGCCTCGAAGGTGCCGACGGACGTCACGGAGGATGTCGTGCGCGCCGTCGCATTCCCACTGGGCCTCGTGGACATCAAGGTGGCTGCCGTCGACGACACATGGTCGGGACTTCTCCTCGTAATCCGGCGCTCCGAGCGGCCCACCCCTTGATCCCGGCCGCAAACCGGGAGAGCTTTGGCCATCCGCATCTGTAGTCGGTCGCCACGAGGAAAACCATGTTCTCAACGACGATCTCCCGCCGCGCCCTCGCGGTCCTGCTCACGCTCGCAGCCACGCCGCTCGCCGCGCAGGCGCCGGCCGACCCGCTGCCTATCGATCCGAACGTGCGCATCGGCACGCTCGAGAACGGACTCCGCTACTACGTCCGCAGGAACACGCGTCCGGAGAACCGGGCGGAGCTGCGGCTCGCCGTGAACGCGGGGTCGATCCTCGAGGAGGACGACCAGCTCGGCCTGGCGCACCTCGTCGAGCACATGGCGTTCAACGGAACCGAGGACTTCGAGAAGCAGGAGCTGATCGACTACCTCGAGGGGATCGGGATGCAGTTCGGTCCATCGATCAATGCGTACACGAGTTTCGACGAGACCGTGTACATGCTCCAGGTGCCGACCGAGAACGCCGCGGTAGTCGACACGGCGTTCCAGATCCTCGAGAACTGGGCGCATCGCGTGAGCTTCGATCCCGAGGAAGTGGACAAGGAGCGCGGCGTCGTGATCGAGGAATGGCGGCTCGGCCGCGGCGCCGATGCGCGCATCTTCGATCAGCAGCTGCCGGTCATGCTGAAGGACTCGCGGTACGCGGAGCGGCTGCCGATCGGCAAACCGGAAATCCTGCGGAGCGTGCCGCACCAGCGGCTCATCGACTTCTATCGCGCGTGGTACCGTCCCGACCTCATGGCGGTCGTTGCCGTCGGAGACTTCGATCCCGACGCGATCGAGCGGGTTATCCGTGAGAAGTTCGGTGCGATTCCCGCGTCGTCGTCACCGGCCGATCGGCCCGCGTACCCGGTGCCGGATCACGCCGAGCCGCTCTATACCATCGCGAGTGACCCGGAGCAGACGACGTCGCAGGTGGGCGTGATCGTGAAGCTGCCGCCACGGAGGATCACTACGGTCGGAGACCTCCGGCAGCTGCTCGTCGAGAGACTCGCCACGGGCATGCTCAACAAGCGCCTCGCCGAGCTCGTGCAGCAGGCGGATCCGCCGTACGTCGGCGCGGGTTCCGGCCGCGGCGGGTTCGTGCGCACCAAGGGGATGTTCCAGCTCGCTGCGGGCGTCAACGACGGCGGCATTCCGCGCGGACTCGAAGCATTGCTCACCGAGGCCGAACGCGCAGCGCGACACGGCTTCACCGCGACGGAACTCGAGCGCGAGAAGGCCGACCTGCTCCGTCAACTCGAGAACGCCTACAACGAGCGCGACAACCGCGAGTCGGCACTGCTCGCGAACGAGTACGGTGCCAACTACCTGGAAGGCGAGCCGATCCCGGGCGTCGAGTTCGAGTATCGCACGGCGCAGGCCGTCGTGCCCGCCATCACGCTCGACCAGGTGAATGCGGTAGCGCGCACCAACCTGGCGGAAGAGAATCGCGTCGTGCTTGCATCCGGTCCGGCCAAGGAAGGCGTGACCCTGCCGACCGCGGATGAAATGGCGGGCATCTTCCAGCAGGTGGCTGCGGCGGACATCGCGCCATACGAGGACGCGGCAGCCGACGTCCCGCTGCTCGCCGAACTGCCTGCACCCGGCCGGATCACTGCACAGCGGGCGATGCCCGAACTCGAACTGATCGAATGGGAGCTGTCGAACGGTGCGATCGTCTGGGTAAAGCCCACGACGTTCAAGATGGACGAAGTGCACTTCCGCGCCGTGAGCCCGGGCGGTTACTCGCTGGCCGGCGACGATGCGCACGTCTCGGCCGAACTGGCGCCCACGCTCATCGCGCTCTCGGGCATCGGTGAACACGACCTCATCGCGCTCCAGAAGGAGCTGGCCGGCAAGCGCGTGCAGGTGCAGCCGACGATCGCCGAGACCACGGAGGGCATGGCCGGCATGGCCGCGCCCGCGGACCTCGAGACGATGCTCCAGCTCACGCACCTCTATTTCACAGCTCCGCGCCGCGATGACGAGGCGCTCGGCAGCCTGCGCGCTCAGTTCGGCGCGCTGCTGCAGAACCGCAGCGCCAGCCCGCAGGCGGCATTCGCGGATACGCTCGCCGTGACGCTCGCGCAGCATCATCCGCGCGCGCAGCCGCCATCGATGGCCATGCTCGAGGAGATCGACCTCGATGCGGCGCTCTCGTTCTACAGCGACCGCTTCGCCGACGCGGGAGACTTCCACTTCGTGTTCGTCGGCGCGATCGACACGGCCTCGCTCCGCCCGCTCGTCGAGCGCTACCTCGCCTCGCTGCCCACGACGGGACGGCGGGAGACGTTCGCCGACCTCGGCATCGATCCGCCCACCGGCGTGGTCGAGAAGACGGTGCTGCGAGGCATCGAACCGAAGGCGCAGACCCGCTTCGTGTTCACCGGGGACTTCGACTACACGCGTGAGAACCGCCTCGCCATGCGCATGCTCGCGGCCACGCTCGACATCCGCCTGCGCGAAATCCTGCGCGAGGACCTCGGCGGCACGTACGGCGTGGCTGTCGCAGGCACCTACGACAAGCATCCCGATGAGGAGTACGCGTTCATCATCGACTTCGGCTCCGATCCGGATCGCGCCGACGAGCTGGGCAACGTCGTGCTCGAAGAGCTGCGCCGCTTCCAGACGGAAGGGCCGACCGCCGATGAAGTGGCCAAGGTCACCGAGCAGGAGCGACGCCGGCTCGAGACCAGTCGACAGCAGAACGGTTGGTGGGCAACGCAGCTCGTTTTCGCAGCCGATCATGATGCCGACCCCCGTAACCTGCTCGACGATTCGCTGATCGATGCCATCACCATCGAGTCGATCCGCGCCGCCGCGCAGCAATGGCTGCGCCTCGACAATTACGTGATGGTTCGCCTGCTGCCGGAGCGCGTCTCGTCCTGATGCGGATCCGCACCGGGACCAGCGGATTCGCCTACAAGGAGTGGAAGGGCAGCTTCTACCCGGAGGAGCTGCCCGCCTCCGAATTCCTCTCGTACTACGCCCAGCGGCTGGGCGCAGTCGAGATCAACAACACGTTCTACCGCATGCCCTCCCGCGACATGCTCGAGGGCTGGGCTGCACAGGTGCCCGAAGGCTTCACCTTCGTCCTCAAGGCACCACGCCAGATCACACACAGCAAGCGGCTGAAGGAGTGCGAGCAGCCGGTCTCGTACCTGATGGAGAACGCCCGCGTCCTCGGCGCCGCACTCGGACCCATCCTCGTCCAGCTCCCGCCGAATCTGAAATGCGACGTCGAACGTCTCGAAACGTTTCTCGCGCTGCTTCCCGGCGATGCACGCTTCGCGTTCGAATTCCGCAATCCGACGTGGTTCGATGATGCCGTCTACGAGCGGTTGCGCGCGAAGGGTACGGCGCTATGCATTGCGGACACCGATGAGGAAACCGACCCGTTCGTGACCACCGCCGACTGGGGCTACCTGCGTCTCCGCCGGACCGCATACGAAGACCAGGACCTCGAGACGTGGGCCGATCGGCTGCGCGGCACGGAATGGAAGGACGCCTTCGTCTTCTTCAAGCACGAGGACGAGGGAACCGGTCCGCGCCTGGCGAAGCGCTTCGCGGAGATCGTCGCCGTCTAGAGCGACCGCAGCCGGGACAGCGCGCCGAGCAGGTCCGGCTTCAACTCCAGCACCTGATGCATCGGATCTCCGCGCTTGCGCAGGCGCGCGGGTACCGTGCGGATGGTGTGCTTCCCGATCGACAGCCTGCGATTCACTTCCTTCCACTCGAGCGGTGTCGACACGGGCGCGCCCGGCAGCGGCCGCACACAGTACGGCGCGACGAGCAGCTTGCCGTGCCCGTTCTGCAGCGCATCGACGTAGACCTTCCCCTCACGGTCACCCACGCGGCGTGTGGTGGTCGCGATCTCCGGCAGTTCGCGCACGGCGAACGCCGCCACCAGTTCGCCGAGCTGACGCGTCTGCGCGTGCGTCAGCTGGCCGCCCAGCGGCAGCAGTACGTGCAGTCCCGACGACCCGCTCGTCTTTACGAACACCGGCAGCTCGATCCGGTCGCACAGGTCCTTGAGTGCGAGCGCGATCGCGATCACGTCCGTGAACGGCGCGCCCTTCGGATCGAGGTCGAGGATGCACCAGTCCGGGCGCTCGAGCGTTCCCACCCGCGACGACCAGATGTGGAGGGGGATGGACGCCGAGTTCGCGACGTAGAGCAGTGAGGGCTCGTCGTCGCATACGAAGTATCCCAGCTCACGCTCGGAGTCCGAGCTGTACACGCGTTCCCTGCGGATCCACTCCGGTGCGAAGCTGGGCGCATCCTTCTGGAAGAACGACTTGCCGGCGATGCCGTCGGGGAAGCGCGTCATGACCAGCGGCCGGTCGCGCAGGTAGGGAAGCAGCCACTCCGACACGCTGCGGTAGTACTCGATCAGGTCGCCCTTCGTGTAGCCGTCCTGCGGCCAAAGCACCTTGTCCAGGTTCGTGAAGCGGACGGTGCGCTCCTCCGGCTCGGCGCGCACTTCGACGACCTCCGGCAGCGGGTCGGCCGGGGCGTCAACGCGCACGCACTCCTCCGGGCGCTTGTCGTCGCGCATGCGCAGGAACACGGGATGCCGCAGCAGACCCTCGCGGGTCGACTCCTTGTAGCGCACCTCGCACACGAACTCAGGCCTTACCCACACGTGGTCCCGGCCCGCAGGGGAGTGCATTGCCGGCGGCTCGTCCACACGCATCCCATCCAGCGCGGACTTCACGTCACGAAGCTGCTTCGACGTGAAGCCGCTGCCCACCGACCCCGCATACGTGAGCCTCGCATCATCGAACACCGCCAGGTGCAGTGCACCGAAACCCGAACGCGTTCCCTTCGGTGCCGTGTATCCGACCACGACGAAGTCGCCGCTGCGATCCGCCCGCACCTTCTTCCAGTGCGACGAGCGCCCGCTCACGTACGGCGAGTCCGCCCGCTTCGCGACCATACCTTCGAGGCCCAGACCACCGAGTTGCTCGAAGAACGCTTCGCCCTGCGCGTCCACGTGATCGCAGTATCGAAGGGGCCCGATCGTGGGGAGCGCGAGCCGCAGGAGGCGCTTCCGTTCGATGAGTGGTAAACGTCGCAAATCGAAGTCTTCGAACGCGATGAGGTCGAAGATATAAAGCGACACGGGAAGTTCCGCCGCCGCGGCGCGGACGTCGGATGCGCGGCGGAGCAGGGCGCGCTTCTGGAGCCGCTGGAAGCTGGGACGACCGGTAGCATCGTGCGCCACCACCTCGCCGTCCATGACCACCCGGGAATAGGGAAGCGCCGCGAGCGCGGACGCGACCTCGGGGAACGCGGCGGTCGCGTCGCGGCCGTTGCGCGTGCGCAGCGTGGCGCGGCCATCCTCCAGCGACGCGATGAGGCGGTAGCCGTCGTACTTGATCTCGAACAGCCACGCCGGATCGGTGAACGGCGCGTCCGCGGTCTCCGCGAGCATCGGCTGAACCGCGCGCGGATCGACCGACGCGCGCGGGGCCTTCAGCGACGCGAGCTCGGAGCGGATCGGTGCCGCCTTGTCGAATCCTTCGCCGAGCTGATGGACGGTGAGGCCGGAGAGGATCGAGTCGTCGGGCAGGTCGTCGCGGCCCGGACCCATGAGCGCGTCGCGCTCCTTGATCAGCAGCCAGTCCCGCTCGCTGCGCTTCGTCTTCACGAGGGTCCACCGCCCGCGCAGCTTGTAGCCGCGCAGCTCGAAGAGCAGCTTGCCCTTGTCGAAGCCGGCCTCCGGGTCCTCGAGCGGCACCCACACGCCGCGATCCCACAGGATCACGGCGCCCGCGCCGTAGTTGCCCTCCGGAATGACGCCCTCGAAGTCGCCGTACTCGACCGGGTGGTCCTCGACCTGGATGGCGGCGCGCTTGTTGGCCTGGTCGTACGAAGGCCCCTTCGGGACCGCCCAGGACTTCAGCACCCCGTCCAGCTCGAGACGCAGGTCGTAGTGGAGCTGGCGGGCCGCGTGCTTCTGCATGACGTAGAGCCGGCCGCTCCCGCTCCGGACCGTGCCGGCGGGCTCGGGGGTGCGCTCCACGTTCCGCTTCGCGCGGTAGGTCGAAAGGGCGTCGTCGCTCGTCTTCTTCATTGCGCCGCAGTGGGTTCCCGCATATATACCTCCGCCATGAGCGCACGCGCCATCGGCACCGCCAACATCTCCTTCGGCCTCGTCTCGGTCCCGGTCAAGCTGTACTCCGCGGCCGATTCGTCGGCGAGCGTTTCCTTCAACTGGATCCACCGCGACTGCGGATCCCGCCTGAAGCAGCAGTACATCTGCGCGCAGGAAGGAGTGGTCGTCGAGCGCGACCAGATGGTCAAGGGCTACGAGTTCTCGAAGGGCCAGTACGTGCTCTTCAACGACGACGAGCTCAAGGCCATCGAGGCGAAGTCCGACGGCGCGATCGAGATCGTCGAGTTCGTGCCGGCCGACCGCATCGACCGCGTCTACATCGACAAGCCGTACTACCTCGGCCCCGACAAGGGCGGCGACCGCGCGTACCGCCTGCTCAGCGCCGCCATGCGCAAGACCGGTCTCTCGGCACTCGGCCGTTACAACGCGCGCGGCAAGTCGTACCTGATCCTGCTCAGCCCGCACGGCGACGGCGGCATCATCCTCGAACAGTTGCACTACGCCAACGAAGTCCGTTCGTTCGACGAGGTGCCGATCGGCTCGGCGGAGGTGAAGGACACGGAGCTGATGCTCGCAGTGCAGCTCATTCAGCAGGTGGCCACGGACGAGTTCCGCCCCGAGAACTACTCGGACGAGGTGCGCGCACGTGTCCTCGAGCTCATCGAGCGCAAGGTGCAGGGCGAGGACATCACGACGGCACCGGCCGAGGAGCCGCAGACCCAGATCATCGACCTCATGGAGGCGCTCAAGGCGAGCCTGTCACGCAGCGAGGCGCGCGAGGAGGAGGATCGCAAGCCGGCCCGCACCGCGCGCTCCGCTACCCGCAAGACCGCGAAGCGGAAGGCGGGCGGCGCCTGACGCGGGCCGCGACCGCGTCCGCATGAAGGGGTACACCACCGCCGACGTCGCTCGCCTGCTCGGGCTCGATCCACGGCGCATCCGCCGGCTCGCCCGCGGCGGCATCGTCCAGCCCGTTCGCGGGCCCCGCAACGAATACCGCTTCGACTTCCAGGACCTCGTCCTGCTGCGCGCTGCCGCCGGCCTCCTGCGCGCACGTGTCCCGGGGCGACGCATCCTGTCCGCCCTCCGGTCGCTCCGCCGGCAGCTCCCGGACGGCTCGCTCTCCGGGCTGCGCATCAGTGCCGATGCAGACACGATCGTCGTGCGCGACGCGTCCGGCGCATGGCACCCGCTCTCCGGCCAGCTCCTGCTCGACTTCCGCACCGACCACCTCGCCGGCACGGTCGAGCCCATACGCCCCGAGGCGGAGCGCCCGCGCCAGAAGCGCGATGCGCAGGCATGGTACGAGCTGGGCGTCGAGCTCGAAGCCGTCTCGCGCGACGAGGCGCGGCGCGCGTACGAACGCGCACTCGATGTCGAGCCGTCGCACGCCGACGCACTCGTGAATCTCGGCCGCATCATCCACGAGGATGGCGACCCGGCAGCCGCGGCTTCGCTCTACCGCCGCGCACTCGCCGGCGGACGTCACGCTACCGCCGCGTTCAATCTCGGCGTTGCGCTGGAAGATCTCGGCCGCGACCGCGACGCGATCGACGCGTATCACGCGGCGCTCAGCGCGGACGAACGGTTCGCGGACGCGCACTTCAACCTGTCCCGCATCCACGAGCGCCTCGGCGACAGCCTCGCCGCGCTCCGTCATCTCCGCAGCTACCGGTCGCTCACGGGCGGCTCGCGCACCGCCCACTGATGCCGGCGTGGCTCCTCCTCGCCTGGAGCGGCCTCGCCGCCGCGTTGGTGTCGGCATGCGTCCGCGCATTGCTGGCCTTTCCACGCGAGGGCTCCGCCTTCCGCCGGCTCGCCACCGCCACCGTGCTGGGACTGTTCGTGCTGCCGGTGGTGTACGGGTTCGCATTCGAGGCCATCGGGCGCGCGGACCTCGTGACCGGTGCGGCGCTCGGTCTGGTGCACGGCCTCATCGAGACAGCCGTCCGCTTCCGTTCCACGACCCCCGCCAACCGGCGACGAGCCATCGCGCACGGACTGCTCAGCGGGCTCTCGTACGGCGTCGTGATCGGCTTCCTCTACCTCGTGCCCGCTTGACGCGCCGCACAACCGGCGGATAGCCTCGTCCCATGGCCAAACGCGAGCGCCACGACGCCATACGCGAGATCGTCCAGTCCCATCGCGTCACCAGCCAGGAGCATCTGCGCGAACTCCTCGGCCGGCGCGGCGTGGACGTCGCACAGGCCACCCTCTCGCGCGACATCCGCGAGCTCCGCCTCATCAAGGTCCCCGACGCCGACGGCACCTCCCACTACACGCTCCCGCCCGAAGCATGGGAGCAGTCGCCGCCGCTTCAGCGACTCCTGCCCACGCTGTTCGTCGGCGCCGAAGGCACCGGCAACCTCCTCGTCGTGAAGACCCTGGCCGGCGGCGCCCAGGTACTGGCCGAAGCGCTCGACTGGGAGGAGTGGCCCGAGATCCTCGGGACGCTCGCCGGGGACGATACCATCCTCATCATCCTGCGGGACGCTCGGCGGCTTCGGAAGGTTACGGATCGGCTGTTCGACCTTGCCGGGGAGGCTTGAACTGATTTGCTGCGGGTGGCGGCGGGAGGCGGACTGCGGGAGACGTCAAGCGGGAGGCATACTACGTCAACTGCGGAGGCTGCGGGTGAAGGCGGGACGGCGGGTGACTGCGGGAAAGGCGGGTACAGCGGGGCGCACGTCCGCCTGATCTCCTTGGTCTCGCCTTAGCCGATCCCCTCGATCTGGCGTCCAACGGCTCTCCTGCCTGCCCACGGTCCTTCCAGGCATTCGCGCTTCCACCGTGGCCGTTTTCTGTTCGGGCGGACCCGACGCTGACGTGACCACGCGTCGATCGTATTCAGGCGAGTGTGTGGAATCCTGCGCAAGCCGTAGGAATTTCGACTGGAATGCTCGATCGGCTCCGCTGTGAACCTTACCCCAACCGGCACGCGTCCTGAGACTGGTGCCGAACTGACCGCGCCTCCAGCGGTCAACCCAACCCCAGGATTTCCTTGGCAGCGGCTGGTGTCGGTCTCACCGCTCCAGCCGCAGCCAACCTTGCCCCACGGGCCGCGAGGTGCGCCGTTGGGGTAAGGCTCACAGCAGGCGCCCGCCGGCATGCCCGCCGTTCCCATCTCGCTCCGCCCTCGCCCCCGCCCCCCCGGCAGTACCGCCGTCCCCCGAAGTCCCCGCCGTTCGAAGCACGCCTCCCGCCCTCCGCCTCCCGCCGTCACCCGCCGTCCCTCCCGCCGTTGACGCCGTTCGCCTCCCGAAGACCGAGCCTCCCGCAGCAAGACTCCCGCAGTAGGGGCGGGGCCAGCCAGCCAGCCTTGACTGGAACATTCCGCCGTCCGCATATTTATTCAATGTCCATGAATACTATCCCGACCGCCGTACTCGGTGCCTCCGGCTACACGGGTCAGGAGGCGATCCGGCTGATCGACAGCCACCCGGCGCTCAGCCTGGTGGCGGCGTCGTCGGAGAGCGAGGCCGGGCGGCCCGTGGGGCGGCAGCGGGTGAAGTCGCGACCGCTCGCGGAGATCGCGCTGACGGACGCGGAGGTGGTGCTGTGCTGCCTGCCGACGGGGGAGTCGGCGGAGTGGGCTCTGGCGGCGCGTGAGGCCGGGGCGCGGGTGATCGATCTGTCGGCGGACCTGCGCGGCGGCGAGCACGGCGCGATCTACGGCGTGCCGGAGCTGTGGCGGGAGTCGGTGCGCACGAGGGAGCTGGTGGCGAACCCGGGCTGCTACCCGACGGGGATCCTGCTCTCGATGGCGGCCCCGTTGACGGCCGGCATGGTGGACACGACGCGGGCGATCATGATCGACGCGGCGTCGGGTGTGACGGGAGCGGGTCGCAGTGCGCGGCGGGACATGCTGTTCGGCGAGGTGGCGGATGACTACCGGGCGTACGGCGTGGGCAACGCGCACCGGCATGTACCGGAGATCGCTGCGGGCCTCGCGCGCCTGAATGGCGGCGCGCCGGTGGAGTTCGTGTTCACACCGCATCTGCTGCCTGTGCGTCGCGGGATTCTGGAGACGATCTACCTGCCGGTGCAGCCGTGGGTGACGGCGGCCGACATTCGCGAAGCGGTCGCGCGCGCGTACGCGGAAGAGCCGTTCGTGGAAGTCGTCGAGGACGGGCTGCCGTCGCTGCGCGATGTGGTGGGCCGGAACCTCGTGTCGATCGGCTTTGCCGAAGTCGCGCACGTGAGCGCGCCGCTGGTGCTGTGCGTGGTGGCGTTCGACAACCTGCTCAAGGGTGCAGCGGGGCAGGCGGTGCAGAACGCGAATCTGATGCTGGGTCTTCCGGAGTGGGAGGGACTGCCGCGATGAGCGTGGTAGTGAAGCTGGGCGGCTCGGCCACATCGGACGCGGCGTTCCTGCGCGAGCTGGGTGCCACGATCGCCGCCTCGGGTCGTCGTGTGGTGGTCGTGCACGGCGGCGGTCCGGAGGTGTCGGCGCTGTCGTCGCAGCTGGGCGTGCCGGCGGAGTTCGCGAACGGCCGGCGCGTTACCCCGCCAGCGGCACTCGACGTCGCATCGCTCGTGTTGAGCGGGCGCGTGAACAAGCGCATCGTGCGCGCGCTGCGAAGCGGCGGTGCGGATGCGTTCGGTCTCTCGGGCGAGGATGGCGGGCTGATCGAGGCGCGCGTTGCGGCGAACGGCACACTCGGCTGCGTCGGTGAAGTGCAGGAGGTACGTGCCGAGCTGCTGTCGTGGATGGTCGGGCGCGGCCTGGTGCCCGTGGTGTCGCCGATCTCGGCGGGCCCTGACGGCGCGCTGAACGTGAATGCGGACGAGGTAGCGGCGGCGGTCGCCGTCGCACTGGGTGCATCGGAGCTGCTGTTCCTGACGGGTGTCGAGGGCGTGCTCACGGCGGAGGGTCGTGCGGCGCATCTGACGCGCGAGGAGTCGCAGAAACTGGTGGAGGATGGAACGGTGCGGGATGGGATGCGCGTGAAGGTGGAGGCGGCGCTGCGCGCGCTCGGTCAGGGCGTCGCATGTGTGCGCATCGGTGGCGCGGCGATGCTCGTGGACTCGGAAGCGGGGACGCGCGTGGGTGCGCTCGAGGTGGCGGCGTGAGTGCGGCCCCTGTCGTGGCGACCGCGCAGGCGCGCGATGCGCTGCTCGGCGTCTACCGCCCGGCGGCGCCCGTGTTCGTCGCGGGCCGTGGTGCGCATCTGATCGACGAGAACGGCACCGAGTACCTGGACTTCACGGCCGGCATCGGTGTCACCGCACTCGGTCACGGCGATGCGGGCGTGATGGAAGCGATCGCGGCCGCGGCCGCCGCCGGCATCATCCACGCGTCGAATCTGTATCGCACCGTTCCCGGGCAGGAGCTGGCGCAGGAGCTGGTGTCGCGCTCGTTCGCGGATGCGGTGTTCTTCTGCAACTCGGGCGGAGAAGCGAACGAAGCGGCGATCAAGTTCGCGCGCCGCTGGGCGGGAGCACACGGTCCTGCGGGCAAGCGCGAGATCGTGGCGCTGAAGGGTTCGTTCCACGGCCGGCTGCACGGCTCGCTCGCATTGACGGACCGGCCCGCGTACCGCGAACCGTTCGAGCCGCTCATGCCGGCAGTGCGTTTCCTGGATCCGGATGCCCTCGAGGATGCAGCCAGCGTGATCGCGGCCGATCGTACGGCGGCGATCTTCGCGGAGCCGGTGCAGGGCGAGGGCGGTGTGAAGCCGCTGAGC
>CAYUIG010000016.1:61833-63842 GCA_964444685.1 uncultured Gemmatimonadaceae bacterium
GGCTGCTGCCGCGCACGAAGGACGAGATCCGCGCCGAGATCCGGCACTATGTCGTCGCCGTCGAGGATGGCAACGTGGTCGGCTGCGCGATGCTGCGCGTGTACGACAACCGTCTCGCGGAGGTGTGTGCGCTCGCGGTGGCGTCGTCGCATCACGGGCGCGGCGTGGGCCGGCAGCTGGTCGAGCGGCTCGTGGCGCGCGCGGCGCGTCGTCGCATACCGCAGGTGCTGGCACTCACACTCGAGGACGGCTTCTTCGGTCGGCTCGGATTCGAGCGCGCACCGATCGGTGAGTTCCCGCAGAAGATCGCGCGCGACTGTGCCTCGTGTGCGCGCCGTTCCACGTGCATGGAGATCCCGGTGGTCCACCGGACTCACGTTACCGCAAGGAGTTGAGGATGCCGTTCACGGTGGTGCTCGCCTATTCGGGCGGACTGGACACGTCGATCATCGTGCCGTGGCTGCGCGAGACGTACGGCGCGGAAGTGGTCTGCGTGGCGGCGGACGTGGGTCAGGGCGAGGAGCTGACGGGTCTCGAGCGGCGCGCGCGGCAGCAGGGCGCGTCCGCGCTCATCGTCGAAGACCTGCGTGAAGCGTTCGTGCGCGAGGCGATCTTCCCGACGCTGCGTGCGGGTGCGGTGTACGCGCGCAAGTATCTCCTCGGCACCGCCATGGCGCGCCCGATCATCGCGCGCCGGCAGGCCGAGCTCGCGGTCCGCCTGGGTGCGGATGCGCTCGCGCACGGCTGCACGGGGAAGGGGAACGACCAGGTTCGTTTCGAGCTGTCGTACGCCGCGTTCGCGCCGGGGCTGCGCGTGATCGCGCCGTGGCGCGAGTGGGACATCCGCTCGCGCGAAGATGCCATCGCGTACGCGGAGTCCCGCCACCTCGACCTGACGGTGTCGAAGGAGAAGATCTTCTCGCGCGACCGCAACCTCTGGCACGTGTCGCACGAGGGTGGGCCGCTCGAGGATCCGGCGTACGAACCGGCGGCGGATCTCTTCCTGCTCACGCGTTCGCCGGAGGACGCGCCGGACCGGGCGCAGTACGTCGAGATCGGATTCGAGGACGGCTACCCGGTGACGATCGACGGCGAGGCGCTGGGTCCGGTCGAGCTGATCAAGCGGCTGAACGAGATCGGCGGGCTGCACGGCGTCGGCCGCATCGATCTCATCGAGGACCGTCTGGTCGGCATGAAGTCGCGCGGCGTGTACGAGACGCCGGGCGGCACGCTGCTGTTCACCGCGCATCGCGAGCTGGAGCAGCTCGTGCTCGACCGGCGCACGCAGTCGCTGAAGGATGATGTGGCGCAGCGCTACGCGGACCTCGTGTACGAGGGCCGGTGGTGGTCGCTCGAGCGCGAGGCGCTGGACGCGCTGGTGGACACGACGCAGAAGCGCGTAACGGGCAGCGTGCGTCTCAAACTGTACAAGGGCAACGTCACGATCGCGGGTCGCACGAGTCCGTTCTCGCTGTACGACGAGCGGCTCGCCTCGTTCGGCGAGGGTGACTACGACCACGCCGATGCGAAGGGCTTCATCCGCCTCTTCTCGATTCCGACGCGTGCGGAGGCGGGTGTCCGCCAGGCGCAGGAGCCGGCCGCGCAGCCGAAGCCCGCGCTCGCGGAGGTGGCGGTATGACGACGGTCGCAGGTGCAGCGCCGCTGTCGCAGGTGGCGCGGCAGGCGGGGCATGGCCTGTGGGGCGGCCGCTTCGAGGGCTCCCCTGCGGCGAGCCTCGACGAGCTGAACCGCAGCCTCCCCGTCGACCGCCGGATCTGGCGCGAAGACGTCGAAGGCAGCCGTGCGTGGGTGCAGGCGCTGCTGCGCGTCGGCGTGCTCACGCGCACCGAAGCCGCCGCGCTCGATCGCGGCCTCGCGCGCGTTGGCGAGCGGCTTCAGGAGGGCGAGGCCGCCGACGCAAAGGACGAGGACATCCACACGCTCGTCGAGCGGCTGCTGTACGAAGAGGTGGGTGCGCTCGCCGGCAAGCTGCACACGGGCCGCTCGCG
>CAYUIG010000016.1:63942-69249 GCA_964444685.1 uncultured Gemmatimonadaceae bacterium
GCGTTCGAAGGGATCGACGCGCCGAACCCCGAATCCTCCGTCGAGGCCCGCGCGGCCATGGGCGGGACCGCCCGGGCCCGGGTGCTGGGACAGCTCGAGCAGGCACGGAACGCACTCCTGCGGTAGTCCTTCGGACGGCGTCCATTCGGTACTGCGGACCGGACGCGCCCCCCCGTCCACCGCGGTCTCCGGATGGGCGCCGTCGGCCATTCGGAACAGAAATTGCCCCTCCCGCCCGTCGTCCCGGTGGAGGTGAGGGTGCGAGTGAAGAATCCGTTTGCGTCGCGGGAGCTGTCGGAGACGCTGCGGCGCCGCGTCGAGTTGGCCATCGCGGTGGCGCAGGAGCGTCTGCTCTCCACGCATGTCCAGCACGCACTGCGCCTCATTCAGCTCGTCGGCGAGCAGGTCCCGTTCGAGAACGCGCTCGGCATCTACACGCGCATGCTGCGCCTGTCCGAGGACGAGGCGCGCGTCATCACGACGCGCGCGCTGGCCACGCTCGGTCAGCAGGCGGCGGAAACGAACGCATGGCCGGACCTCGTGGCGGAAGCGCCGGAGCCAGAGGAAGAGCTGGGCCCGGGGCGCGCGTTCCTGCGGATCATGCGTCAGCGGCTGCGCGGGCGCGTGCGTGAGGACCTGCGCCGCTGGGTCGAGCTGGCGGCGGCGCGCACGGAGGTGGCCATTCTCGAGACGCACGTCGAGAACGCGCTGCACTTCGTCGAGCTGCTGGAATCGGAGATGCCGGTTGCGGAGGGTGTCGAGCTGTATCTGGAGGCACTCGAGGTGCGCGACAGCATCGCCGAAGTCACCTACTACATTGCGCTCTCCCGCCTTGCCGACCGCTATTTGCCCGCGGGCCCGCTCGCGATGGGCGACGGCGGCGAGCGGCGGCTGCGCGTGGTCGATCAGGACCGCGCCTGAAGCCTGCGCGCCCGTTTTGCGGGCGCTCCACCCGGGCCGTAGATTGCCGCGTTCGCAGGACCGTGGACCTTCCTGAAGAAAACGATGTCGCAGACAACCGCCGCGGCCGGACCGCGGGACATGCGCACGCTGCGGGCGACGGCCACGCGGCTGCGGCGCCACATCGTCGAGATGCTGCACGAGGCCGCGAGCGGCCATCCGGGCGGCTCTCTCTCCGCGGTCGAGCTCGTGACCGCACTCTATTTCGGCGGATACCTCCGCTACGATCCGCTCCGGCCCGACTGGCCGGAGCGGGATCGTTTCATCCTCTCGAAGGGCCACGGCGTGCCCGTCCAGTACGCGGCGATGGCGGAGGCCGGCTACTTCGATGCGAAGGAGCTGCGCACCCTGCGCAAGATCGACAGCCGGCTCCAGGGTCACCCCGTGTACAACTCGCCGCCCGGCATCGAAGCGGCCACCGGTTCGCTCGGGCAGGGCCTCTCGATCGGCCTCGGTCTCGCGCTCGCCGCACGCATCGACAACGCCGACTGGCGCGTCTTCGTGCTGCTCGGCGATGGTGAATGCCAGGAAGGGCAGGTGTGGGAGGCTGCGATGGCCGCGGGCCATCACAAGCCGGCCAACCTCTTCGCGATGGTGGACTACAACAAGTATCAGCTCGACGGCGCGATCGAAGAAATCATCGGCCTCGAGCCGTTCGCCTACAAATGGCGTTCGATGGGCTGGAAGGTGCGCGAGCTCGACGGCCATCGCATGCAGGACGTCTGCGCTGGCCTCGACTGGGCGCTCGAGGAGGGCGGCCCCGCGTGCCTGATCGCGCACACGATCAAGGGCAAGGGCGTGAGCTTCATGGAAGGCGAGAATGCGTACCACGGCGTGGCGCCGACGGAAGAGGAGCTCGCGCGCGCCCTCGCCGAGCTGGACGTGCTCATGGATGCGGAGCGCTCCATCTCGAACGAGGCGGAGGAGGAATCGTGAAGCGCCTGTACCCCGGGTTCACACTGGGCAAGGCCACGCGTGATGCGTACGGCGAGATGCTGCGCGACCTCGGCCGCGAGCACGAGGACATCGTGGTCCTCGATGCGGACCTCGCCAAGAGCACGAAGAGCGCACTCTTCGGCGAGGCGTTTCCCGACCGTTTCCTGAACGTCGGCATCCAGGAAGCGAACATGGTCGGGATGGCGGGCGGTCTCGCGAGTGCGGGCAAGGTCCCGTTCATCTCGAGCTTTGCGTGCTTCGTCATCCTGAAGGGCTTCGACCAGCTCCGCATGGCGGTCGCGTACCCGAAGCTGAACGTGAAGGTGGTCGGCAGCCACGGCGGCATCTCGCCGGGCGAGGATGGCGCGAGCCAGCAGTCTGTCGAGGACGTCGCGCTCGCGTGCAGTCTGCCCGGCTTCGTCGTGTGCGTTCCGTGCGACGAGCATCAGATGCGCGCGGCAACGCGCGCCGCGTACGAACACGATGGTCCCGTCTACATCCGCTCGGGCCGGCCGAAGGCGCCGCTCGTGTACGATGCGACGCCGACCGACTTCGCGTTCGGCCGTGCAACGCGTTTGCGCGATGGCGGGGACGTGACGATCGTCGCGAACGGGCTCATGGTCGCGGCGGCGCTTGTGGCCGCGGACCAGCTCGCGGCCGATGGCATTGCGGCCCGCGTCGTCGACATGGCGACAGTGAAGCCGCTCGATGAGGAGGAGCTGCATGCTGCTGCGGTCGACACCGGTGCGATCGTCACCGCGGAGGAGCACCTGATCCACGGCGGTCTCGGTGCACGCGTCGCACAGGCCGTGGCACGGCTGCAGCCGGTGCCGATGGAGTTCGTCGGCCTGCACGACACGTACGCCGAGAGCGGCGACCCGGGCAAGTTGCTGGAGAAGTACGGGCTCACGGCGGACCGCATCGCAGCGGCTGCGCGCCGCGCGCACGAGCGCCGGTCCGACTCCTGGTCCCTGACGGGCAACGCGCGTTGACGGCAGAGGCCGCGAAGCGGCGGGCCGCGGAGCGCGCGGTCGACCGCGTCGAGTCGGGAATGCGGCTCGGGCTGGGCACCGGCTCCACCGCGCGTCACGTGCTCGACGTGCTGGGGGAACGTCTGCGCGCCGGGCAGCTCCACGACATCGTCGGCGTGCCCACATCGCGCGCGACCGAGGAGTACGCGGAAGGCCTGGGCATCCCGCTCACGACGCTCGAGGACGTGCCGCATCTCGATCTCACGATCGACGGCGCGGATGAGTTCGATCCGCAGCTCAACCTCATCAAGGGACTCGGCGGCGCACTCCTATGGGAGAAGATCGTCGCCACATCCTCCGACGCGATGATCGTCGTTGCGGATGGCAGCAAGCGTGTGCCGCGCCTCGGCGCGAAAGCGCCCGTGCCGATCGAAGTCGTGCCGTTCGGGTGGCGCACCCACCTCGAGTTCCTGCGCGCGTCGGGCGCCGATCCCGTACTGCGCACTGGTGCGACGGGTGCGCCCGTCATCACGGATGGCGGACACTACCTGATCGACTGCCGGTTCGAGGGCGGTGTGCCGGATCCGGAGGGCTTCGAAGAAGCCGTTCGCCGGCGCGCCGGCATCGTCGAGACCGGGCTGTTCCTGGGCATCGCGACCGCCGTCGTGGTGGCGGATGCGAGTGCTGTAGAAGTCCTGGAGCGCGCGGCGTGATCCGCATCGCACCGTCCATCCTGTCTGCGGACTTCGCGCGGCTCGCCGACGGCATCGCGGCCGCCGAAGAAGCGGGTGCGGACTGGATCCACGTCGATGTGATGGACGGCCACTTCGTCCCCAACCTCACGATCGGGCCGCCCGTTGTGGCGGCCATCCGGAAGGTGACGAAGCTGCCGCTCGACGTGCATCTCATGATCGAGCGGCCCGACGCCCTCATCCCCGCGTTCTGCGACGCCGGCGCCGACCTGCTCACCGTGCATCAGGAAGCCGCCGTACATCTGCACCGCACCGTGCAGTCCATCCGCGAGCGCGGCGTGCGGCCCGGCGTGTCCATCAACCCGGCTACGCCTGCAGCCTCTCTGAGCGAGATACTGCCGTACGTCGATCTCGTGCTGGTGATGAGCGTCAACCCGGGGTTCGGCGGGCAGAAGTTCATCCCCACGAGCGTCGACAAGATCCGTGCGCTGCGTCACGAGCTCGACCAGCGGGGGCTCGTGCACGTCGAACTCGAGGTGGACGGCGGGATCGCACCCGACACCGCGGGCGCGGTGGTGCGTGCCGGTGCCACCGTGCTCGTCGCAGGCGCGGCGGTGTACGGCGGCGCGGGCTCCGTCCTCGACAACATCACCGCACTCCGCAACGCCGCTTCCGCAGCCACGGGACCCGCACAGGCCTGAGTCTTGCGCCGGGCCGAGCCACTCCGGCTCACCCCGTCAAGGAGATCCCATGGCCACCGCCGCACCGAAGGCAGGCGTCACGACCTGGCAGCTCGATCCTGCGCACTCGAGCGTCGAGTTCTCGGTCAAGCACATGATGATGACCACCGTTCGCGGACGCTTCAAAGAGGTACAGGCCACGCTGCGCGGGGATCGCGATCACCCCGAGGATGCGGGCGTAGAGGCGCGTATGCGGACCGGCAGCATCGACACCGGCGTGCCGGACCGCGACGCACACCTGCGCGGGCCGGATTTCTTCGATGCGGAGAACCATCCCGAGATCATCTTCCGTATGGAACGTCTCGAGGGAGACGCGCCGAAGCAGGAAGGCGACCGGTTCAAGGTGATCGGCACGCTGGTCATCCGCGATACGGAGATGGATGTGACGCTCGACTGCGAGTACGAAGGCCGCGGCCAGGATCCGTGGGGGAAGACGCGCGCGGGCTTCACCTTCCGTACCGAGATCGACCGCCGCGAATGGGGGCTGAAATGGAATCAGGTGCTCGAGACCGGCGGCGTACTCGTCGCGAACAAGGTGCGGATCGAAGGCGAAGTGCAGTTCGTCCGGGACGAGTGACAGGACACGATCGAGAGCCCGTGCAACGGCCCGCGCGCACAACGCGGGCCGTTTTTTATCCGCGCAAGCCTGCCCCCGACGGCTGTGAACCTTTAGATTGGCCGCGAAGTCCGCCGGGGTGGCGGAACGGCAGACGCAGCGGACTTAAAATCCGCGGCCAGCGATGGCGTGTGGGTTCGACCCCCACCCCCGGCATCACGCAAGGTTGACAGTAGAACAACGTTCGTTTAATAAGTCCATCTCCTCCCTACCTGCCAGGGTGGCCCCGGAGCGGCGCAGAAGGCACAGGCCGACTCCGGATCGCCGCGGGCCCGCAGGGTCCCGCCGCATCGATCTCGCCGCGGAATCGCGACGACCTCGAGGAACGCGTGTGCATACTCTGGCCAAGCAGGCAACGATCTCGATCCCGCTGAGAAGGCTCGGGCCGGCCG
>CAYUIG010000017.1:0-68983 GCA_964444685.1 uncultured Gemmatimonadaceae bacterium
CGGTGGGCGACATCGAGTCGCTGCCGTTCCTCGAGGCGATCCGACAGTTTCGCCAGGACGTGGGTCGAGAGCACACGCTCTTCATCCACCTCACGCTGATTCCGTACATCGCCGCGGCCGGCGAGCTGAAGACGAAGCCGACGCAGCACTCGGTGCGCGAGCTGATGGAGATCGGAATCCAGCCGGACGTGCTGATCTGCCGTACGGAGCGCGCGCTGACGGACGAGCTGAAGCGGAAGATCGCGCTGTTCACGAACGTGGATCCCGCGGGCGTGATCGAGGCGCGCGATGTCGAGACGATCTACGAGGTGCCGCTCGCGTACCGCCGCCAGAAGCTGGATGAGCTGGTCGTTGCGCGCCTCGGGCTGCAGACGCCGCCGCCGTCGCTCGAGGCGTGGGAGGCGATGGTGGCGAAGGTGAAGCGCCCGAAGAACGGCAGCGTGCGCATCGCGGTGGTGGGCAAGTACACGGCGCTGGTGGACTCCTACAAGTCGGTACAGGAGGCGCTGATCCACGGTGGCATCGCGAACGATGTGGGCGTCGACATCGAGTGGCTGTCGAGCGAGGACTTCGAGGATGGCTCACCGGCGGACATCCTCTCCGAGTTCCACGGCCTGCTGATTCCAGGCGGTTTCGGCGTGCGTGGGATCGAGGGGATGCTCGAGGCGATCCGCTATGCGCGCGAGCGCGAGCTGCCGTTCTTCGGCATCTGCCTCGGACTCCAGTGCGCGGTGATCGAGTACGCGCGCAACGTCGCGCAGATGCAGCAGACGCACTCGAGCGAGTTCGCGGAAGTCGAGCAGCCGGTGATCTGCCTGATGGACTCGCAGCGGCATGTGACCGACATGGGCGGGACGATGCGGCTGGGCGCGTATCCCGCGCGGCTCCGCCCCGAATCGAAGGCGCACGAGGCGTACGGCGTGCTGGAGATCAGCGAGCGACACCGGCATCGCTACGAGGTGAACAACGCGTATCGCGACCGGCTGACGGAGTACGGGATGCGCTTCAGCGGTGTCTCGCCGGATGGAAACCTCGTCGAGATCATCGAGGTGCCCTCGCATCCGTGGTTCCTCGGCTGCCAGTTCCACCCCGAGCTGAAGTCGCGGCCGATGCGCCCGCATCCGCTGTTCGCCGCGTTCGTCAAGGCGGCGCTCGAGCGGCGCAACGGCCGGGCCGTTCCGCGCGAGCGTGCGCACGTCGAAGTCGGGGGGGCGGTAGAGGCGTGACGGATCCGGTTCGCCTGTTCCAGCGCGAAGGCCCGTTCTTTCTGATCGCCGGTCCGTGCGTCCTCGAAGACGATGCGCTCAACCTGCGCATCGCCGATGCGCTGGCGCGCGCAGCCGAGGCGTTCGGGCTGCCGATCGTCTTCAAGGCGTCGTTCGACAAAGCGAACCGGGCTACGCCGGGCGCCGAACGAGGGCCGGGGATCGACGAAGGGTTGCGCCGCCTCGAACGCGTGCGTGCCACTTCGGGGCTGCCCGTGCTCACCGACGTGCACGAGCCGGCACAGGCTGCAGCGTGTGCTGAAGTATGTGACGTGCTCCAGGTGCCGGCATTCCTCAGCCGGCAGACGGATCTCGTGATGGCGGTCGCGGGCACGGGCCGGCCGGTCAATCTGAAGAAGGGGCAGTGGATGGCGCCCGAGGAGATGGTTGGCGCGGCCGCGAAGGCGCGCGCTGCGGGCGCCCCGGCGGTGGCGGTGACGGAGCGTGGCACCTTCTTCGGGTATGGCGACCTTGTCGTGGACATGCGCGGCTTCACACGCATGCGTGAGGCGACCGGCTGCCCGACGATTTTCGACGGAACGCACGCCGTGCAGCGGCCCGGTCGCGCCGGAGGTGCGAGCGGCGGCGACCCGCAGTTCACGCCCGCGCTCGTGCGCGCCGCGGTGGCTGCCGGTGCGGACGGGCTGTTCCTCGAGGTGCACCCGGAGCCGGCGCGCGCACCCTCGGATGCTGCGACGATGATGTCGCTGGATGCGCTGCCCGCGCTGCTCGCGCAGGTGATGGCCATCCGCGCCGCGCTGGCGGAGGAGACGGTGGAGGCCGCGCGTGGCTGAGCTGATCCCCGCGGAGCTGGCCCGAGCGATCCGCGTCGTCGTGCTGGATGTCGACGGCGTGCTCACGGACGGCGGCGTGTACATGGGTGATGCCGGCGACGGCATGGTCGAACTGAAGCGCTTCGACATTCTCGATCAGCTCGGCATCAAGCTGCTGCGCATGGCCGGCCTGCAGCTGGCCTTCGTGAGCGGACGCGTATCGCCGGCGAACCGGCGGCGCGCGGAGGAGCTGGGCGTCGAGCTGCACGAGGGACCGGGCGGGCACAAGCTGCAGATCGTGCAGTCGCTGCTCGACAGGCACGGCGCGGGCTGGGATGCGCTCGCCTGCGTCTGCGACGATCTCGCCGACATGGCGATCCTGCGGCGCGCGGCGCTGCCCGTGGCCGTGGCGAACGCGGTGCCGGAGGTGCATGCGGTCGCGCGCTGGCGCACGACGCGCGAGGGCGGGCATGGAGCGGTGCGCGAGTTCTGCGAGGCGCTGCTGCGCGCGCGCGGAGAATGGAACGATCTGGTTCGCGCGTACTATCGCGAACGGGATCCGGAGGCTGCGTGAGTACCGAGGCGATGGTGGGGACTGCGACGGAATCGGCGCGGCGCGTGCTGCGCATGGAAGCGGATGCGATCCGCGCTGTGGAAGCGCGGCTCGACGAACGCTTCGATGAAGCCGTGCGCCTCGTCCACGACGCCACGGGTCGTGTGATCGTGAGCGGGATCGGCAAGAGCGGGATCATCGCGCGCAAGATCGCGGCGACGCTTACCTCCACCGGTACGCCCGCCACCTTCCTGCACCCCGTCGAAGGGCTGCACGGAGACCTGGGGCTGGTCAGCCGGGGCGACGTGGCGATCCTGCTGTCGAAGAGCGGTGAGTCGGAAGAGCTGCTCGCGTTCGCCGGTTTCCTGAGCCGCTTCGGCGTGCCGATGATCGCGCTTACGGGCCGGCCGGGCTCGGCGCTGGCGCGCGCGGCCACCATCACGGTCGACGTGAGCGTGTCCGAGGAGGCGTGTCCCTGGGACCTCGCGCCCACGTCATCGACCACGGCCACACTCGCGCTCGGCGATGCGCTGGCGGTGGCGCTGCTCGAGCGCCGCGGCTTCACGCGAGAGGACTTCGCGCGGCTGCATCCGGGCGGCGCGCTCGGGCGGCGGCTCACGCTGCGCGTGGCGGATGTAATGCTCGATCGCGACTACCCGTCGCTCGGGCCGGACGCAACCATGCGCCAGTGCATCGTGCTGCTCGCCGAGAAGCGCGGCACGGTCCCGATCGTCGATGACGACCGCCGCGTCCTGGGCGTCGTCACCGCCGGCGACCTCACGCGGCTGATGGAGCGCGAGGTGGATGTCATGACGATGCCGGTGGCGCGCGTCATGAACACCTCGCCCAAGACGACGACGTCCGACACGCTCGCCGCCGCGGCCGTGTTCCAGATGGAGACGCACGGCATCATGGCGCTGCCCGTGGTGGATGCGGAGCGGCGGCTCGTGGGCATCGTGCACCTGCACGACCTTCTGCGGTCGAACGCGGTATGACGAGAGGTATGAGGAAGCGGATTGTACTGCTGATTGCGCTGGCCGCATGCGGCCGCGGTGCGGACCCGGTCGGCGAGGGGTTCCAGTCGATCGATGCGGACCAGGTGCTGGTGGCGACCGAGACGAAGTACACGTCGAACGGCGTCGTGTCGGCGGAAGCACAGTTCGACACGGTCTTCATGTACGACGACTCCGCGGTCGCGAAGGTGAAGGGTGTGGACGTGCGGCTCTATGACAGCACCGGCCGCCAGTCGGCGACGCTTACGGCAGACTCCGGACGCACCGACCAGAACACGAAGGTCATGGTCGCGCTCGGCAATGTCGTGCTGATCGTGCTCGAGGACGGGCGCCGGATCCAGACCGAGGAGCTGCACTACGATTCACAGACGCGCCGGATCTGGAGCGACGTACACACGGTGCAGACGCTGAACGGCGAGGTGACCGAGGGGCTGGGCGGTTTCCAGGCGGACGACCAGTTCCGGAACGTGCAGATCATCCGCCCGCGCGGCCGCGTGCCGGGGATCGGGGTGCAGTTCTGATGCGTTTCGCGCTCGCACTGCTCGCCCTTGCCGCCGTGCTGGCGCCGCAACGTGTGTCCGCACAGGACCCCGCGGCGGAGCCGGTGCAGACGCAGGGTCAGGCGTGCAGCATCGAGCCGCGCGACAACACGCGGCTTACGGCGCTGAACCAGAACACGATGATCTTCATCGGCGGCGGCGTCTTCTTCCGCTGCGAGGGCGGCCTCACGATCCAGTCGGACAGCCTCGCCTATCTCGAGGTGACGGGGATCGCGGAGTTCATCGGGAACGTGGTGTTCCAGGACACGATCAAGCGTCTGCTGTCCGACTACGCACAGTACATGGGGCGGCAGCGTCAACTCCTTGCGCAGGGCAACGTGCGGCTGCGCGACCTGAAGCAGGGCGCGACGCTGACCGCGCCGCACCTGAACTACTTCCAGCCGACGGACGGCCGGCCGGAGTCGCTCATCGAGGTGCACAGCGGCCGGCCGCACGCGGTGCTCGTGCGCGAAGGCAGCGAGCCCGGCACGATGGATACGACGGTGATCGATGCCGACGCGATGACGATCGTCGGCGAGAGTCAGTTCACCGGGCGCGGCAACGTGGAGATCATCCGCGGCAATACGGTGGGCTACGGGCAGAACGCGCTCTACGACGAGCGGCAGCAGCTCATGGTGCTCTCGGGTGCGGCCCGGCTCGAATCGGAGGAGTTCCGATTGAGCGGCGAGGAGATCCGCGGCCGCACGGATGCGCAGCAGCAGCTGCGCGAAGTCGAAGCGTCGCGTGAAGCGGTGCTCGAAGGCGAGAACATGCGCGTGGACGCGCCGCTGGTGCGCGTGTTCTTCGCCGACGGCGAGGTGAACCGGCTGATTGCACTGGGGGCGGCGCGCCGGCCGCCCGAGCCTGGCGTCGAACCTGCACAGGCGGTGGCGGTCTCGGAAGAGTTCCGCCTCGTGGCGGACTCGATCGACGCGGCTGCGCCGGCGCAGGTATTGGAGCGCGTCGTCGCCGTGGGCTCGGCGCTGGGCGAGCAGATCGGGCAGGACAGTGCGCGCGCAGCGCTGCCTGCCGTCATCGCGCGCGACTGGGTGCGCGGCGACACGATCATCGCGACGTTCACGGATGCGCCGCCCGAGACGGTGGCGCCGGCGGACAGTGTAGAGAGCGATCGGCCCGAGCGTGTGCTCGAGACGATCGTGGCGATCGGAGCGGAACCACCGGCGTCTTCGGTGTACCGCTTTCCTGGAGATGAAGGAGAGGAACCTGCGTACAACTACATGGTGGCGAACCGGATCAGCGTGCAGCTCGCGGCGGGGGAGGTCGTGACGGTGGAAGCGGAGGGACAGATCCGTGGCGTCTACCTCGAGCCGCAGCCGCGCACGGCCGCGAGCGGCGAAGTGCGGAGGTCGCCTTGAGGCTGCTCGAGTTCATCGCCGGGCTGCCGAGCCACGATGCATCCGTGGGCATCGCGCTGGTCGAGCTGGTGCGCCGCGCGGATGAGACGGGCGCGCTCGACCGCGGGGAATGGCTCGCGGCCACGCGCTCGGCCTTCCCGTCGACCACGGCGGGCGTGGAGACCGATGAAGCCGATCAGGCCGGGCGCTACCTCGAGGATCACATCCTCGCGCGACTCACGGCCGAGGAGATCGCGAGCGCGGAACCGGCGGGCGACGCGTGGGAGCGCGTCCGCGTGAATCCCGCCCTCTGGTCTTCGATCGCGGCGGACAGGGAACGCGTGGTGGAGGAGCTGGATGCGGCGCTGGCCGCGCTGCGCGAGCAGGGCGACGAGCTGCGCACCGCGCCCGAACGCAGGACCGGTCCCGTGGAGGGCGGCAGCACACTCACGGCGCGCGGCCTCGAGAAGGTGTACCGCCGCCGCAAGGTCGTCGCCGACGTGGACCTGACGGTTTCACAGGGTGAGATCGTGGGACTGCTGGGCCCGAACGGCGCGGGCAAGACCACGACGTTCTACATGATCGTGGGGCTGATCTCTCCGGACGAAGGGCGCGTGTTCCTGGACGACCAGGAGCTGACGCACACGCCGATGTACAAGCGCGCACGCGCCGGCATCGGCTACCTCGCCCAGGAGCCATCGATCTTCCGCAAGCTGACGGTCGAGGACAACATCAAGGCCATCCTCGAGACGATGGGCCTGTCGCGTTCCGAGCGGAAGCAGCGGCTCGAGGAGCTGCTCGATGAGCTGGGACTGCGCCACCTCCGCAAGGCGAAGGCGTACTCCCTGTCGGGCGGCGAGCGGCGCCGGCTGGAGATCACCCGGGCGCTCGTCAGCCGGCCCAAGTTCATGCTGCTGGACGAGCCCTTCGCGGGCGTGGACCCGATCGCCGTCCACGACATCCAGCAGATCGTGGCGGACCTCCGCCACCGCGGCATCGGCGTGATCATCACCGACCACAACGTCGAGCAGACGTTGGACATCGTCGATCGCGCCTATATCATGTACGATGGCCGTGTACGAGTCTCCGGCGGCGTGGCCGAGCTCGTCTGGAACGAAGAGGTTGCCGAGATCTACTTCGGCCCGACACTCACCGCGCGCATGAGGGAGCGGTACCCCCGACCGGAACTGGTAGCATGACTCCGATCAAGACCGGACTCTATCAGGGCACGCATCTCAAGCAGGAGATGAAGATCAATCCACGCCTGTACCAGGCGATGGATCTCCTGTACATGCCCCTGCTCGATCTCCAGCAGCACATCAAGCAGGAAATGCTGAACAATCCGTTCCTCGACCTCGAGGAACCGGCGGTGTCGGAGGAGGCGACGGCCTCGAAGGAAGAGGAGAAGGAGAAGGACAAGGAAGAGAAGGAGAAGGAAGAGGAGATCAACTGGGAGGAGATCCTTCTCGACGGTTTCGACACGGGCGGCCGCCGGCAGGAGTACGAGGAGCGCGAGTACTACGAGCCGGTGACGGTCGACACGCGCGACCTGTACGACCACCTGCGCGACCAGCTCACGCTCATGCGGCACTCGCCGCGCGAGATCCTGCTGGGCGAGGAGATCATCGGCAACATCGATGAGAACGGGTACCTGACCTGCTCGCTCGAGGAGGTGGTGACCGGTCTGAATCAGTGGGTCGAGGAGTCGGGCGAGGAGTGGTCGCGCGAGGAGGGGGAGCGGCTGGAGCCGTTCTCCCTCGCCGAGGCCGAGGCCATGCTGAAGACGATCCAGACCTTCGATCCGTCCGGCATCGGCGCGCGCAATCTGAGGGAATGCCTGCTGCTCCAGCTCCGCGACTCGGAGCTGGAGGACACGCTCGCGTACCGGATCGTGAAGGACTACTTCGACCAGCTCATCAACCACCGCTGGTCGGAGATCTCGAAGGACCTCGCGATCACGCCGAAGAACGTGCAGGAGGCGGCGGACGAGATCGCGAAGCTGGATCCAAAGCCCGGCCTCAAGTACGCGGCGCCCGCGGCCAACTACATCACGCCGGACCTCGTGGTCGAGAAGATCGACGGCGAGTACCTGGTGTTCCTGAACGACACGAGCCTGCCGCGGCTGAAGCTGTCGCGCGCGTACCGCGAGATCGCCAAGGACAAAAGCAAGTTCCAGGGCGAGAACAAGGAGTTCATCAGCAACAAGCTGAACAGCGCCAACTGGATGATCCAGGCGATCGAGCAGCGGCGCCAGACGATGCTGAAGGTGATGAACTTCATCGTGGACCGGCAGCGCGAGTTCTTCGAGCGCGGCGTGCAGTACCTGAAGCCGCTGACGCTGCGCGAAGTGGCGGAAGTCATCAACATGCACGAGTCGACCGTGTCGCGCGTGACGAACGAGAAGTTCGTGCAGACGCCGCGCGGGGTGCTGCCGCTGAAGTTCTTCTTCTCGAGCGGGCTGTCGACGACGTCGGGCGAGGATGTGAGCGCGCGCGGCATCAAGGCGAAGATCCAGAAGCTGGTGGCGGAGGAGGAGCCGCGCCGGCCGCTCACCGACCAGGCCATCGTGAACATCCTGAAGGAGGAGGGCATCCAGATCGCGCGCCGCACCGTGGCGAAGTACCGGGACCAGCTGGGCATCCTGTCCGCACGGATGCGCAAGCGGGTCTGACCGGAGCGCCGTCCTGCCCGCGGGATGTCCATCGCGCTGGAGCACCGATCCCAGGAGTCTCTCCTGCCGGCCCGAGCCCGCCGGGATTTCGCTGTGCTCGTTCCTGCCTACAACGAAGTCGACAACGTTCCTGAGCTGATCGCCGAGCTGAGGGCCACGTTCGAGCGCCACGGTCTCGAGGGCGAGGTCGTGCTGGTCGACGATGGCTCGACGGATGGCACGGGTGACGCCGCGCGCCGGGAGGCGGAGGGCTGGGACCGCCTGAAGGTGGTGGAGCACCGTCGCAACTTCGGGAAGACGGAAGCGTTGGTGACGGGCGTGGAGGCCACGCACGCCGCGCGCATCGTCCTGTTCGACGCCGACCTCCAGCACGACACCGAAGAGGTGCCGCGCTTTCTCGCGAAGCTGGAAGAGGGCTGGGACATCGTGACCGGCCGGAAGGTCGGGCACTACGAGAAGGCGATCGTCTCGCGCATCTACAACCGGCTCAGCCACTGGATCTTCCGCGTGCCGGTGTCGGACACGAACTCGATGAAGGCGTTCCGGCGGCAGGTGATGGAGGAAGTCCGGCTGCGCCACGACTGGCACCGGTTCTTCGTGGTGCTGGCGTGGGCGCGCGGCTACTCGATGACGGAGATCGACATCGAGCTGCGGCCGCGGCGCCACGGCGTGGCGAAGTATTCGGGCCGGAGCCGCATCCTCGTCGGACTGCTCGACCTCGTCTCGGTCGCGTTCTTCCTGTTCTTCTCGCGCAAGCCGCTCATCCTCTTCGGCCTGAGCGGCCTCGCCCTGGCCGCCACCGGCATCGTCGTCGGGATCATCACGATCGTACTGCGCGTGGCGGGCACGATGCCGCCGTTCGGATTCCGACCGCTGCTGTATCTCGTGATCCTCCTCGAAGTGCTCGGCTTCCTGCTGTTCGGCTTCGGCTTCATCGCGGAGCTCGTCGCGCAGCAGCGGGCCGAGCTGGATGCCCTCTCGCGGCGGCTGGACGCGGCCGTGCGGCGCGACCATTCCTGAGCCGATGACCGAGTCGCTGCGCACGCAGCCGGGCGGGACCGTGCGGCCGCGCGTGCTCGTCGTGATCGGCACGCGACCCGAAGGGATCAAGCTCGCCCCCGTCATCACCGCGCTGAAGGCGCGCCCCGAAGTCCAGACGGCCGTCGCGCTCACCGGACAGCACACCGACCTCGTGGACCAGGTGCTCGATGTGATGCAGCTACAGGTCGACTACGAGCTCGGCATCATGCGCGAAGGGCAGGACCTGTACGATGTGGCCAGTGGCTGCCTCACGGGGCTGCGCCGCATCGTCACGGAGTCCCGCCCCGATCTGCTCATCGTCCAGGGCGACACGGGCAGTGTGTTCTTCGGCGCGCTGGTCGGCTTCTTCGAGCGCATGCGCATCGGCCACGTCGAGGCGGGCCTGCGCACGGGCGACAAGTGGCGGCCGTACCCCGAGGAAGCGTTCCGGAGGCTGACGAGCGCACTCACGGATCTGCATTTCGCGCCCACGGCGCGCGCACGCGCCAACCTGCTGCGGGAGGGGATCGCGCCGGAGACGATCTTCATCACGGGCAACACCGTGGTGGATGCGCTGGCATCGGTGGTCCGCGCGCTGCCTGAGCCGCGCGACCCGCATCTCGTCTCGGCGCTCGCGCACGAAGGCCGACTCGTGCTGCTGACGGCGCATCGCAGGGAGTCGTTCGGCGCGCCGCTGCGCGCTGCGCTGGAAGCGGTGCGGCGCGTCGCGGATGCGTTCCCCGACATCGTCGTGCTCTATCCCGTGCACCCGAATCCGAACGTGCGTGAAGCGGTCGATGCGACGCTTGCGGGTCACGATCGCATCCTGCTCACGTCGCCGCTGGACTACTTCGACCTGCTGCACGCGCTGCGCGCGGCCGCGCTCGTGATCACGGACTCGGGCGGCATACAGGAAGAAGCGCCCAGCTTCGGTGCGCCGGTGCTGGTGCTGCGCGAGGTGACCGAGCGACCGGAGGCGGTCGAGGCCGGTCTCGCGACGCTGGTGGGGACGGACCCGGCCCGCATTGTCGCGGAGGCGGCGGCGCGGCTGGCGGAGGGCGGCGGTCACGCCGCGGCGAATCCGTACGGCGACGGCAGGGCAGGGGAGCGTATCGCGGACATCGTGGTGCACGCGCTGACGGGCAGTGCGCGGCGTACCACCGACTGGCAGGGGCCTTGAGGATCGTCCAGCAGTGCATCTACTTCCCGCCGGAGGTGGGCGGCCTCGAGAGCCACGTCTTCTATCTCTGCCGCGGGCTCGTGCGCCTCGGTCACGACGTGACCATGGTGACGTCGCGGTCGCTGCCGGGTGTGCCGGCACGGGAGACGATGGCCGGCGTGGATGTCGTGCGCACGTGGTTCCCCGCGCGCAATCCGCTCGGCTGGATGCTGCACACGGCCGCGTCCATCCCGCGCTTCCTCGAGGTCGCGCGCGATGCGGACATCCTGCACGCGCAGACCTTCGCGTCGGCGCCGCCCGGCATGCTCGCGAAGCGTGGCCGGCCCCTCGTGCTCACGCTCCATACATCGCACTTTCTCAAGCTCGCGAAGAAGCCGCTGTGGCGGCCCGTGCTGCGGCGCATCATCCGCGCCGCGGACTGGCTGCTCGCCGCGAGCGAGGAGATCCGCGATGTCGCACTGGATCTGTATCCGCACCCGCGGGCCGAGGCGCTGACGAACGGTGTGGATACGGAGCTCTTCCAGCCCGTCTCGCCGACGATTCCGCGGGAAGCGGGGACGTTCAGGCTCGTCGTGCCGAGGCGGCTCTTCCCGAAGAACGGCGTCGAGTACGCGGTCCGCGCGCTGCCGCTCATCCGTGCGGAAGCCGATGCGTCGATGCTGGTCGTCGGGGACGGCCCGGAGCGGCCCCGGCTGGAGGCGCTGGCGCAGAGCCTCGGTGTGGGCGACCATGTGCGCTTCATTGGCGCCCGGCCGAACATCGAGATGCCGGGCTGGCTGTGTTCGGCCGATGTCGCGATTCTGCCGTCGCTCATGGAGGCGACGAGTGTGGCCGCGCTCGAGGCGATGAGTTGCGCCGTGCCGGTCGCGGCGTCGCGCGTGGGCGGGCTGCCGGAGATCGTGGACGAGAGCGTCGGCACGCTCTTCGAGCCGGCCGACCCCGAGGACCTCGCGCGGCGCACGCTCGCACTGCTCGAGCGGCCGGACCTGGAAACTCTGGGTCGTAACGGACGCGAGCGGGTGGTCGCGCACTGGAGCATCGAGCGGCTGGTGCAGCGCCACGTGGAGATCTATACCGAACTGCGAAATGAACAAGCGAACGACGCGTAAGCCCGCGGCCACCACCGCCCCCCCGCGCGCTGCCCGGCGGGAGACCGAGCTGCCCGCGTGGCTGCCGCCGCTCGTGTTCGCGCTCGCGACCGTGCTGCTGCTGCACGAGTTCTTTTTCAACGGCGGACTGCTCCTCGGCCGCGACACGTTCGCGCTCAGCTACTTCGCGCGCGAGTTCTACACGGAGTTCGTCCGCGCCTTCGGTCGATTCCCGCTGTGGAACCCGTATCTCCTCGGCGGGCTGCCGTTCGTCGAAGGCATGCACGGCGACATCTTCTATCCGCCCTCGCTCGCGCTCTTCTTCCTCGACGCGCGCGCCATGTGGGGCTGGAAGATGGCGCTGCACATCTTCGCCGCGGGTATGCTCGCGTACCTGTGGCTTCGGCGTTTGCGGCTCGGTCGGGGTGCTGCACTGTTCGGCGGGCTCGTCTACATGGCGGGCGCCGACCTCGTGAGCCTCCTCCATCCCGGTGGCGACGGGAAGCTGTTCGTGTCCGCGCTCGCGCCGCTGCTCTTCCTGCTCGCGGACCGCGCTGCGGCCGGCCTGCGCATTCACGAGTACGCGCTCTTCGCGCTCGCGCTCGCGATGGTGATGTTCACCTCGCACATGCAGCTCGCCTACTTCGCCGTGTGGGGTGTGTCGCTCTGGTTCTTCTTCCTGGTCTGGCGACACTGGCGCGAGGAGCGGAGCGGCGGCCGCGCGGCTGCGCGTCTCGGATTGTTCGCGGCCGCGGGTGTGCTTGGCGTGGCCGCGTCCGCCGTCCAGTTCGTGCCGCCGCTCGAGTACCTGCGCGAGTGGTCGCACCGCAGCGAGCGCACGGTCGATGCGAATCCCGCGGAGGCGTACGCGTACTCGACGTCGTACGCGATGAACGCGGAAGAGCTGGTATCGCTCGTCGTGCCGGAGTTCCCGGGTGCCGACCTCGTCACGGAGCAGCCGTCGCCGCGCTACTGGGGGCCGAACCCGCTCAAGTTCAACAGCGAGTATGCGGGCCTCGTTCCACTGCTGCTGATTCCGCTGCTGTTCTTCCGCCGTCGCGATCCGCGCACCTGGTTCTTCGCGGGGCTCGGTGCGCTGGCCCTGCTCTACGCGCTGGGCGCATCGACGCCGTTCTTCCGATTGTTCTACATGGTGCCGGGTGTGCGGCTCTTCCGTGCGCCGTCACTCATCATCTTCCTGTACGGCCTGTCCGTGGCGACGCTGGGCGCGTTCGCGCTCGAAAGACTCCGCGAGTGGGCGGCCGACGAGGACGGCCATCGTATCGCGCGGCGCGCGCTCTGGATCGCGGCCGGTGTGCTGCTCGCGGCGGCGCTGCTCCAGACGGCCGGCGTGATCACCAGCGTCTGGGCGTCGCTCCGCCCGTCCGTGCAGCCCGGCGCACTCGCGGACAACATCCCTGCGATCACGCGCGGCTTCTGGATCGCCTTCGGGCTCGCCGCATTGACTGCAGGTGCCTGGGAGCTGCGCGCCCGCGGGCTCTACGGGGCGACGACGCTCGTCTTCCTTCTGTGCGCGCTCGCGTTCGTCGACCTGTATCGCGCCGACCGCCCGTTCGTGAAGGCGACGGTGCTGCTCGGCGAGTTCCGCCGCGCCGATCCGATCTTCGAGGCGGACGCAACGATCCGCTTCCTCCAGCAGCGGCAGGAGGAAGGCGAGGTATTCCGGGTGCTGGACCTGGGCATACTGATGCAGACGGGTCCCGCGTACGGACCGAATGTGCTGGCCGTGCACGGACTCGAGCAGATGGACGGGCATCACGGCAACGAGATCGGCCGGTGGCGGAATCTCATCGGTGCGGTCAACGACGCGCCGACGAACGTCGCGCGCACGCAGCTCCGTCTGTCCGACATGCTCAACGTCTCATATCTCATCGTCCCCGCGCAGCTGGATGATCCATCGCTCGAGGAGGTCTTCGTCGGTCCGCGTGCCGCCGTGTATCGGAGACCTGCTGCGCTGCCACGCGCGTGGCTGGTGGGCGCGGTCGAAGTGCACGAGCCGGACGCCGCGCTCGAGCGGCTGCTGGCCGAGGACTTCGATCCGCGTACGACCGCCGTCCTCGAAGAGCCGCTGCCCGACGGCGTGACGGTGGAGCCGGGGCCGGCTGGTGAGGTGGCCTGGACGGAGCGGCAGGTGGACGCGATGACGCTCCAGGTCACCACGGACCGGCCCGCACTGCTCGTCATGAGCGACAACTACTACGAAGCGTGGCATGCGGAGGTGGATGGAAACGCCGCGCCATTGCTGCGTGCCAACTACGCGCTGCGCGCCGTGCCCGTGCCCGCGGGATCGCATACGGTGACACTGCGTTACCGATCGGACACGCTGCGCGCATCCGCGGCCGCGTCCGCGCTGCTGCTGCTCGCGCTCGCGGCCATCGGTCTCGGCGGCTGGCTGCGCGCGCGCCGTGAGGAGAACGCGTGACGGCTGCGTCGCCGACCGCATACGATGTCGCGGAGCACTACGACGAGTCGTATTTCGGTGACCTCGCGCAGCGCTACCGCCGGCGCAACCGCTTTGCGCGCCGGCGCATTGCCAACGTGTTCGCGCTCCTGCCGGATGTGCGCGGCCGGCGCCTGATCGATCTGGGCTGCGGCATGGGCACGTTCGCAATCGAAGCGACCCGTGCGGGTGCGCAGGGAATCGGCGTCGACCCCGCTCCGGCGGCCGTGCGCACCGCGCGCCGCGTGGCCACCGAGGAAGATGTGCCCGCGCGCTTCGTGCGCGCCGACGCCGCCGCGTTACCGTTGCGCGACGCGTGCGCTGCGGTCGCGCTCGCGGCGGACCTGACCGAACACCTCGACGACGACACGCTCGACCGCATCCTGCGCGAGGCCGTGCGCGTGCTCGAGCCCGGCGGTTCGCTCGTGCTCTACACCCCTTCGGCGACGCACCTGTTCGAGCGCCTGCGCGCCGCCGGTACGATGCGACAGGATCCGTCACACATCGGTGTGCGGAGCGCGGAGGAGCTGGCCGCGGCGGTCGAGCGCGCAGGGCTGAAGGTCGAGCGCGTGCGGTGGCTGCCGTCGCATCTGCCGGGCTGGAACGTGCTCGAGCGCGCGTTCGCTGCGCGCGTGCCGTTGCTGCGCCGACGGATAGGTATCGTGGCGCGGAAGGCGACGCGATGACGCGCGAGCGGCGGCTGCTGCTGCGCGGCGTGCAGATCGTCCTTGCCGCGCTCGTGATCTGGGGCGCGTACCGCACACTCGCACCGGAGCTACGGGGTCTGCGTTGGGAGGATCTCGCGGCGTGGCGGCCGCGTGCGCTGCCGCTGATTGCATCGCTGCTGCTCCTCACCGTGATGTACCTGATGCACGCGTGGCTCTGGCGCAGGATCATGCGCGACCTCGGCGCGCCGGCGGCGAGCGCGCGTGCGAGCCTGCGCGTCTACTTCCTCGCCAGTCTCGGCCGTTACATCCCCGGCAAGCTCTGGCAGCTCGCCGGGCTCGTCGTGCTCGCGCAGGGTGCGGGCATGCCGCGCGGTACGGCCGCGGCGGCCGCCGTGTTCGGGCAGCTGGGATTCCTGACGTCGGGACTCTTCCTCACCGCGCTGCTGCTTCCCGAATGGGCAGGCGGCACGCCTGCGTGGATCGGTGCTGCGCTTCTGACGCTGGCGGGCATCACGATCTGGCTGCTCGCGGCTACGCCGCTCGGACACGGACTGCGCGCGCGGCTCGCGGCGTCCGGGGCGGCACTCGGCGAACGCGCGGGTGCGGCGCTCACCGTCGCCGATCGTGTGCGGCCGGCGAATGCCGCGCTCTGGGAAGCGGGCTATGCGCTCTCATGGGTCGTGTTGGGTGTTGCGTTTACCCTCTTCGTGCACGCGTTCACGCCCGTTGCGCTCGCGGATGCGCCCTGGCTCGCGGGCACCATCGCCGCGTCATACCTCGCCGGGTACGTCGTGCTGGTGGCGCCGGCGGGCGTCGGCGTACGCGAGTCGGCGCTCGCGCTCCTGCTCATGCGCGTCGTGCCCGATGCATCCGCGGCCGTGGTCATATCGATCGTGTCGCGGCTCTGGTTCACCGCTGCGGAACTCCTCCCGTTCGCGCTGCTGCCACTCCTTCCGCGCAACGCGCCCGAGGCGGTATGAACGGTACGCAGCGCGGACTGGTGATCATCCCGACCTACGACGAGCGCGAGAACCTCGCCCGCCTCGTGCCGATGGTGCTGGCGCAGGACCCGCGGCTCGAGGTGCTGGTCGTCGATGATGCGTCGCCGGATGGAACGGGCGAGCTCGCAGATGAGATGGCGCGTGCGGAGAAACGCATGCACGTGATCCATCGGAGCGGCAAACTGGGCCTCGGTACCGCGTACCTCGCGGGCTTCCGCTGGGGTCTCGAGCGAGGGTACGACTGGCTGTTCGAGATGGACGCGGATTTTTCCCACGATCCGAAGCATCTGCCGGAGTTCCTCGACGCGCTCGAGGAGTACGACGTGGTGACCGGGTCGCGGTACATCGGCGGTCGCGTCAACGTCGTGAACTGGCCGATCGGACGGCTGCTGCTCTCGTACTTCGCGAACGTGTACGCGCGTTGGGTCACCGGACTGCCCGTCGCGGATGCGACCGCGGGCTACAAGGGATTCCGGCGCTCCGCGCTCGAGAGCATCGATCTCGACAAGGTCGAGTCGGAAGGATACGCGTTCCAGATCGAGATGAGCTTCCGCTGCTGGAAGAAAGGTGCAAAGCTCACGGAGGTGCCGATCGTGTTCGTCGACCGGCTCTCCGGTGAATCCAAGATGTCGCGCAGCATCGTGCGCGAAGGGATCTGGAAGGTCTGGAAGTTCCGCTTCCTCGACCTCATCGGAAAGCTGTAGATGCCCTTCGCGGACCTATTCTGGGCCTGCCCGGTCTGCGGTCGGCGCGACTCCATCCGCGCAGGGAAGGGAACGGCCGCCTGCGCGGCCTGTGGCGCGGCCTGGCGCCGCGGGAGCGGCGCGGACGTCATTCAGCGTACCACGAACGGCGTCGAGACCCGGCTGCACGCACGCGAGCTCCTGGACGGCCTCCTGCGCCTCGATCCGCTGGCGGAAGGACCTCTGCCGCCCGCACGGGTCCGCATGGCGGAGGCGTTGCCCGCGCGGCCCGTACGGCGGCGCGGGGAGCTGCTCGGCTGGGCCGAGCGCTTCGGGCCGGGCCGGGAGGGCACCCTGCGGCTCGAGGACGAGGCGCTCGTCTTCACCGGCGACGACGGCTCCGTCACCACGCTGGCGCTCGACCAGTTGACCGGGCTCCAGCCGTCCTCGCGCAGCCTTCAGCTGAAGATGGCGGGCCGGCCCGTGCTGTCCTTCCGCCTGCTCGAGGGTTCCGTGTATGACTGGGAGCGACGCATCCAGGCCGCGCTCCGGCGCTCGTACGCGTCACGCGGGGCAGAAATCGCGGAGTTCCAGCCCCGCGTCTGTATCTCGCGCCGCCCATGAGGAGCAACGATCTCGTCTACCTCCTCATCAAGCCCTGGCCGCGGATCCTGTGGCGCTTCATGGGCGGCCTCACGGTCACCGGCCGGCATCACATCCCCCGAACGGGACCGTTTCTCCTCGTAGCAAATCACCTGAGCAATCTCGACCCGCTCCTCATCCAGTCCGTCTGCCCGCGCATCATCTACGCGATGACCAAGAGCAGCCAGTTCACCGTACCGATCCTCGGCCCGCTCATGCCTCATATCCACGCCTTTCCGGTGCGACGCTACCAGATCGACCCGCAGGCCGTTCGTGTCGCGCTCCGGCGACTCGAGCAGGGGGAGGGGGTGGCCGTCTACCCTGAAGGCGAACGGAGCTGGGACGGTCGCCTCCAAAGCCCACGCTTAGGCACCCTCAGGCTGATTCTCAAGGCCGGCGTCCCCGTCGTCCCGGTCGGGATCAGCGGGTCCTACGAGGCCTGGCCGCGCTGGGCATCCCGGCCCGCACGTTGGCGGATCCGCATCGCTTTCGGCGAGCCTCTCGCGTTCCCCCAGGTCGACGATCGCGCCACCCGCGCACGGCTGCTTCCCGAAACGGCCGAACGTCTCATGGGTGCCATCCGTTCACTGCTCGCCTGAGTTCGTTCGTCCGCGCCCGCGGTCCGTTCGTTTCCGTTCTTTCTCTCGGTCAGTTCGTTCGAGAATGCCCGCTGTCGATTCGTCACCTCGGGTCGGGACCTGGACATTCGCTGGACACGCTTTCATGCTAGCTGTGAGATACCGTGCTGCAAGGTCTTTATCCATACACACTTGGCCAATTGCCGCGAATAGAATGGCTCGGCGTGCGTGTGTGCGTATCGTTGGCTAATCGAGGTGCTCTGGAGTGCGTCCGGAGATTCAGAGGGCCTTATAGAGGTCCGAGCGAGGGTGCCCGTTGCTGTGAACCTTGCCCCACGCTGTAGCTGGGGCCGATTCGGCAGCTCCGCGCGCCGTCAGGGCGACCCCGGCTGCGCCGGAACCGGGAGTGGGGCACGCTTCACAGCTTGACGCGCAGCCGATCGTGCACCAGGAGAGAGGGTCGAGCGTCCCGGGGCAATTCCGACCGCATCGTGCCTGCGCGCCCGAATAAGTACGGCCTGAGGCGTGCGCATCGCCTCGCGCCGGCTGCACCATGGCCAGCTGTTTCCGCCTGGGTTTGTCCGCGCTCGTGCGCAACTGAGCCCGAACCCGAGGCTGGCCGGTGAGTGGGGTGCCGGTCGGGCGGTTGCTTCGCCTCCGGACGCCCCTCGACCAGCGGCGTGATCGCGGAGTGGAGAGGGGAAGGCCGGGTCGTTGTGGACGGTTCCGTGGGTTGTCCACAACTCTAGTTTACATAATGCTGATTATGCGAAGCGGGATTGGGCCTTTCGGGACTGTGTTATGCCTCGTTGGGACGGTTTCGGGCGCCCAAGGGCCGAATCCTCGGGCCGAACCCCCTTCCGTGTGGATGAAACGGCATGGATATCCACCGGAATCCGAACCGCGGCAAATCGGTAGCGCACGACCGGAGTGAAATCGCCATCTCGAGTGTCTGCGAGCCCGACGTACCGATTCGACCCCGCCTTACGAGGTCGACCGTTCATCTCGGGCTCCGGATGCCTCGAGTTGTACGAGCGACGTCGGGCATGGCGGTTCCGGCACGATCAGTTTCGCCGGGACAGGGACGCCCGGCGTTCAGGCACCCCTTCACGCGGTGTCTCGAAGTTCACGCGCGCGCAGTCGAGTGCACCGCTGATGCTGATCAGCGTCCGCGGCGCCTGGCCTAGGGCTTTTCGCGCAGGCTCCGGCCCCGGAAACACGGTGTTCGCGGTGCGTGTTGGCGCAACGTGTCGATTTGAGACGATTTGTCGCGATCGGAAATGGCAGAGGCTGCCGCTCAGGGGCTATGCGGCTGCGGAGAGGCACCAACACGCTTCGCGAACAGCGTTGTTTGGTGAGGCAGATTCCGCTCGGTTGGGCAGGTCCGTCCGGGAAGGGGCCGTCCCGATGACGCAGAGTCCGGATGAGGCAGGGTCCGCCCCTTCCCGACTCTCAAAGCCGGTGGGTGCGGACCCCAATGGGAATCCGTCCGGACACCTTCGGCGCGAGCACGCGCTGCAGCCGCTCGCGGTCCTATCGGCCGGGCCGGAGGGTTCGGCGATCAGCCCTGGGCCGCGGCCCGAGCTTCCTCGAGGCGCATCTCGAAGATCGTGCGCTGCGGATCGGCGATCGGCAGCAGGTTGACGGCGCGCTCGTACAGTTCGGCGGCGCCGGTGTGGTTACCCGCGTCGGTCCGCAGGCGGCCGGCCGCATCGAGGGCGCGTACCTGCTGGTAGACGTACGGTGCGCGGTTGGCGATGCGCAGCAGGGTCTGCTCCGCTTCCGCGGTCTGCCCGGCGACTTCCTGGGCGCTCGCCAGCAGGAATGCGGCCTGAGCGCCGAGGGGCCGGTCGAGATTGGACGCGAGGCCCTGCACCGTTTGAATTGCTGCCGCGTGGTCGCCGATCTCGAGCTGTGCCTGGGCGAGGAGGAGTCGTGCCTCCTGTGCCTCGGGCTGGTTCCCGTGCGTTGCGATGTAGCGCTGGAGGTCCTGAACGGCGAGGGCGGCGTTGCCGCTGAGGGCGGTCTGCCGTACCTGTGCCATCTCGGCGATGGCGCGCTCCCGGGCTACGGCGCGCTGGTTTCGGAACCAGAAGAAGCCGAGGAGGAGTACGACCAGCGCGATGCCGCCGAAGGTCAGGAGTCGGCGGTGTTCGCGAGCCCAGACGGTGGACTGTAGGACGCGCTCGACGAACACGTCGTCGGGCTGCGCCGCGGTCTTCTGCGTCCGGCGAGCGGTCGGGTGGCGGACCATGTAATCGTTGCGTGCTGTATTCGAAACGATCGCCCGCAGCCGCGGTGCGGCGCGGGCGATGGAGCAACAGAGGAAGGTAGGGAGGGTCGGAGGGTACGTCAAGCCGTGGCCCTGCCCTTGCAACCCTGCGACGCACGGGGACTTGGAGAGGTGATGCGGAGAGCGGTGGCGCAGGCGCTCGTGCTCGCGGGCACGATGTGGGCGGCCGGGTGCGGAGTGCGCTCGGGTGGCGCGTCGCTGTATCCGGAGCTCGTCGAGTACGAGGGGCTGGAGGTCTCTGACGTCGACTTCGAGAACGCTGCGCCGTTCGGGGGCGACACGCTCTCGGCGCTGGTCACGACCGAGCCGACGCGCTGCAATCTGCTGGGACTTCCCTTCTGCATTCCGTTCACCGACGTCGGCCGGCAGGTGCATCGGCTGAACCTCTCGCGACTGGCGGCGGACGCGTCGCGGCTCGCGCTCTTCTATCGAACGGAAGGCTATTTCGGCACGGCGGTGCAGCCACACGTGGACTCCGTGTCGGGCGGCGTCGAGGTGCGGTTCGAGATCCGGCGCGGCGACCCGGTGGTGCTCGACAGCCTGGGCATCGAGGGTCTCGACGGCGTGCTGGACGCGGACTCGCTGCGTGCGGAGCTGCCGTCGCAGCCGGGCGACGTCTTCCATCTCGTCCGCTTCACGGAGTCGGCGGACCAGGTGCTGCGTGCGCTGCAGGAGCTGGGTCGTCCGCACGCACAGGTGCTGCGCAACTTCAGTGTGGACACCGCGCGCGACCGTGCCGAAGCGACGCTGTTGGTGATACCGGGACCGCAGGTCGCGGTGGATTCGATCGTGGTACGCGGCGCCGACGAATTGGGTCGTGCGGGTGCGGTGCGGCAGCTCACGTTCCGCGAGGGCGACCTGCTGCGCGTGACGGAGCTGCTCGAGAGCCAGCGCAACCTGTACGCGCTCGACCTCGTGCAGTTCGCGAGCGTGTCGTTGGCACCGGACTCGCTGCAGGCTACGCCGGGCGACAGCACGCGCGCCACGGTGATCGTGCAGATCTCCGAGGCTCCCGTTCATCAGGTGGATGCCGCCGCAGGATTCGGTACGGTGGACTGCTTCCGCGCGGACGCGAGCTGGCTGAGCCGCAGTTTCGGCCACAGTGCGCGCCGTCTCGCGCTCGGCGCGTCGGTGAGCAAGCTGGGGATCGGCGCCGGCCTCGGCGGCTCGCTGTGCTCGGCGTTCGAGTCGGACACGTTGCGCGACCGTCTCGACTACCGCGCAACGGCGGAGCTCACGCAGCCCTACTTCCTGGGCCCGCTCAACTCGGTGACGCTCGGCGTGTTCGCGGAGCGGATCTCGGAGCCGGGCGTGTTCCAGCGCGAAGCGCAGGGTGGCGGTCTCGCAGTCACGCGGCGGCTGGGTCTGCGCTCGGCGGTGACGCTCTCATTCGATCTCGAGCGCGGCACCACATTCGCCTCACCCGTGCTCTTCTGCGCCGCGTTCCTCGTCTGTCTGCCGGAGGACATCGACAGGCTGACGCAGCCGCGCTATCGCAACAGTCTGACGCTGTCGGCGTTCCGCAACCGCACGGACAACCCGCTGGATCCGTCGTCGGGCTACACGCTCAGCTCCGCGATCGAGTGGGCGCCGCCGTGGCTCTTCTCCGATGTCACGTTCGTACGCTGGACCGGTGAAGGTTCGGTGTACCGGCGGCTCGCTCCGAACGTCGTCGGTGCGCTGTCGCTGCGACTCGGCAACTTCTTCCAGACCGCACGCCTCGCCGGCGAAGCGGACTTCCTCCCGCCCGAGGAGCGTTTCTACGCGGGCGGCGCGGCTACGGTGCGCGGTGTCTCGCGCAACGCGCTCGGTCCTGGCATCTACGTCGCACCGGTGGCGACGCGCGACACGCTGACCGGTGACGTGACGGCCGACACCACCCGCGCGCGCTTCGTACCCACCGGTGGAACGACGCGGCTGGTGACGAATGCGGAGCTGCGCTTCCCTTCCCCGTGGCGCTCCGATGTGCTCGGCCTCGCCGCGTTCGTCGATGCGGGCATCATCGGTACGGGCCATCTCTGGGAGGCTGGAACGGATGGGCTGACGATCACGCCCGGCATCGGCCTGCGCATCACGACGCCGGTGGGGCCGGTGCGCATCGATCTCGCCTACGGTCCGGCGCGCACGCAGCCGGGGCCGCTGTACGTGTCCGATGCGGAGACCGGTCGCCTCGTACGCGTGCGCGACGTCTTCCAGCGGCCGGAGGATTCGTTCTGGCGGCGGCTCCAGCTTCACCTGGCCGTGGGCCAGGCGTTCTGACATGGCGCTCGACCGGCGTCTGGGCGCCGCGCTCGTCGCGGCGGTCGTGACACTCGTCGCGGTCGTCGGCTTGTGGGTGCTGCGCGCCGGTGGTGGCGCGGAGCCGGATCGCCTGGCGCCCGGTCGTGCGCGGCACACCGGTGAGGACGGACCGGTCATCGGCGCACTGATGCGCACGGTCGCGGATCGGCTCGCGAGCAACGCACCACCGACAGCGCCGTTGCGCGGGCCACTTCGATTCCGCGCCGCGCGCGTGCGTATCGAAGCGCCCGGCCGTGACTTCCTGACCGCCGATGTCGTGACCGGCACGCTCGAGACGAACGCACTTCGTACCGGCGACATCATCATCTCGGACCTCACCGCAACGGGAGCGTCCGTCGCGATGCAGCAATCCGCGACCGGGGACTGGAACTACGAGATCCCGCTCGCGCGCCTGCTCGAGGATGATGACGATGATGACGGCAGCGACCGCACGATCGCGATCCGCCGGCTGCGCGTGATCGATGGGAGTGCGGACATCGTGATGCCGGAGCGGACGGTGACGGCGCGCACTATACAGCTCGACATTCGCAGCGTACAGCTCGCGGGCCCGGAGCTGCCCGAGCCGCGCATGCACGTCGCGATCGGCACGGCCGACATTACGGGGCTGCTACCTTCCCGCCCCGACAGCACGCTCCCCGTTCGCGTGGAAGAAGCGGAGCTGCGCTTCCCCGAAGCGACGGTCGCGTTCGATGCCGAGCGCGCAATCATCGGAAATGCAGCGGTTACGCGCGTCGCCGGTGTGTGGGATCCGGGTGGCCCCGGGTACGGCATCGACGTGACTGGCACCGCTGCGGACGCGCGACTCGCGGACCTGCGGTTCATCGCCCCCGATCGTATCCCCGAGGAAGGAAGCGCGGACTTCCGCTTCGCGGTCGAGTCACTGCCAGACGGTGATACACAGATCCGCCTCTTCGACCTGACGGCGTCGACGAACGGCTCTCAGGCAACCGGGTCGTTGACGTTCGTCTTCGGCGAGGAGCGCGCGGCGCTGCCCGAAGCGGACCTGACGGTCGCGCCGCTCTCGATCGCGCTGCTCGAACAGTTCGGTGCGCGCGACTTCCCAATTCGTGGAGATCTTACGGGCACCGTGCGCGGGACGGGAGGCGACATCCGCTTCGATCTCGCCGCCGCACTCGTGCTCGAGAGCAGCGGTGATGCATTCGAGGGCACGCTGACCGGAATGATGGCGTTCGCGCCCGACGGCGGGATGCGTGTGAACCTCGATGCCGGCGCCGATCTGGGTGGCGGTCGCGTGACGGCCACCGGCCAGGTCGCCATGGAAGGCGGCACGACGACCTACGACCTGACCGGAACCGTGACCGCTGTGGACGCGAGCGTTCTTACAGCGCGTGCACCGCCGGTCCTCGTGGGCGCGCGATTCACGCTGCGCGGGAGTGGCGTTTCGCCCGACAGCGCGCAGGCGCAACTCGTCGCTACAGGAGGATTCAGCGGCTGGGAGTCGGAGCCGGGCGACACGATCGCGGTTGCGCTCGCGGTGGACCGCGGTCTCCTGTCCGTGAGCCAGCTCGACCTGCGCCTGGCCGGGTTCGAAACCGAGGCCGCGGGCAACTGGCGGTTCGTCGAGCCGCGTTCCGGACGCGTCGCATACGACGCGACGTTCACCACGCTGGACGCGTGGGGTCCGTACCTGCCGGTGATCGGCGACACGGCTGCCGTAGGTACGCTCGCGCTGCGCGGAACCATATCGGGTACGCTGGACGACCTTCAGCTCGACGGTGGCCTGACGGCACAGGATGTCCAGTCGGGTGGGTGGTCGGTCGGTGAGCTCACCGCCACGTACGCAGCGCGCACGGGCATGCGCATGACGTTCGATGTGCGCGGAACCGGCAGCGCCCTCGGTACGCCGACGGAGGGCGTCTTCGAGGACGTCGCGTTCTCGTTCGCGCAGTCGCCGCCGTCACTCGCGGTGCAGGTGGATGCTTCGGCAACGGACGGCCGGGTGATCCGCATCGTCGCCGATGGCGTGGTGCCGGATTCCGGAGCAACCACGGCGATGCTGCGGGAGCTGCGCCTCGATGTTGCGGGCGGGCAGTGGACGCTCGCGGCGCCGGCAAGCGTGCAATGGGGCGGCGGGCGCGTCGATGTCGTCGCATTGAGGATACAGGATGCGCGTGCGAGCGGACGCTTCGCGATCGATGGGAGGGTGTGGCCGCTCGAGGAGTCGGACGCAACGCTGGAGATCGTGGACCTGCCGCTCGAGGACGTGCAGCGGCTCGCGAACGTCGACCCGATCGTGACGGGTATGCTTTCGGCGCAGGGTCGGATCAGCGGCTCTACGACTGCGCCGGTCGTCGAGCTCACCTACGGTCTCGCCGACGGCGCGGTCCGGGGCGTCGCGCTGTCGTCGCTTTCGGGCGAGGTGAATCTCGCGGGCAATGTGCTGGACATCGTCGCGGCTGCTCGATTCGCGGCCGACACCGCCGGCGCGCTGGACCTGCGGGCACGACTGCCTGTCGAGGCGCGGCTCTCTTCGGACCCTGCGTTCCGTGTCCTTGACAGCGGCGTCGTCGATGGCGAGCTGGTCGCGACCACGCTGTCGCTCGCGTCCTTCGCCGCGCTGTCGCCGTCGGTTCGCGACGTCACGGGTGTCCTCGATGGCCGCGTCACACTCACCGGCACGGCGGACGCGCCCGAACTCGGTGGCGGGCTCACCGTGAGCGGCGGCGCGATGACCATACCCGCGCTGAATCAGCGGTACACGGATATCGTCGCCGATCTAGCACTCATCGGCCGGCGTCTCGTCGTGAACCGGGCGGAAGCGCACAGCGGCGGCGCGCTCACGATCGCCGGTGATGTGACGTTCGAAACCATTTCGGATCCGACCTTCGAGCTCCTCGCCTATCTCGATGGCTTCCGTCCGGTCGGGGTCAGTGATCGTACGGATGCGGCCGTGTCCGGGCGTATGAGTATCGCGGGCGGACTCGATGCACCCGTTCTGTCGGGCCAGCTCGCGGTGAGCGATGGATACGTCACGATTCCGCAGTTCGGTGCCACCGCGGCGTTCGAGGATCTGGGTGTGGCGGCGCCGGTGATCGGTCAGGATCTCGCTGCTGCGCCGGGCGGCGGACTCATGGGCCGCCTGCGCATCGAAGACCTTTCGGTTCAGGTCGGTGAAGGTGTGTGGTTCGTGGCGGAGGAAGCGCGTGCGCAGCTCGCGGGTGAGCTGACGGTGAACAAGTCAGGCGAGTCGATGCGCATCCAGGGTACACTGGCCGGTGAGCGCGGCACGTACACGCTGCGCGCGGGCCCGGTGATCCGCCGCTTCGACGTGCTGGATGCGGAGGTGCGTTTCCTGGGATCGCCGGACATCGATCCGGCACTCGCGATCACGGCCCGCCGCTTCGTGTTCGACGAGACCGGCCGCCAGATCGAAGTGGTGGTGACGATCGGCGGCTCGCTGCGCCGGCCCACGCTCGCACTCGCCAGTGCGGACCTCGCCAACATCCCGGAGTCCGAGCTGCTCAGCTTCCTGCTGTTCGGGCGGCCCACGCTCGAACTCGCGGGCGGCGGACTGCCGGGCGAGACGCTGCTCGAGTCGACGTTCCTCGAACTCGCCACACTCGAGCTCGAACAGGCGATCGTCGGCGACCTCGGCGTGGCGCTCGACATCTTCCAGGTGCGCTTCCCCGGCGGCGTGCGCGGTGCCGCCGCGCCGACGGTGCTGGTCGGTCGCGAGCTCGCCACCGATGTGTTTCTCACGGTCGAGTCGGGCCTCGCCGCACTGTTCGGTTCGGAGGCGGAGGCGGGCGACAGCTGGGCGATCCGACTCGAATGGGCGTTCGATCGCAACTCCTCCGCACGTGTCGGCTGGGAGCCGGTCACGCGCACACGCTTCCTGCGCGGCCTCGGTGCGGCGCTGCCCGCGCGTACGCGTGCGCAGCAGCTCTTCCTCGAGCTGCGGCGCCGCTGGACGTACTGAGCACGCGGCCTCATGTTCGCGGAAGCATGCGACGCTTCCTCTTCCTGCTCCTCGCACTGGCCGCACCCGCGTCGGCACAGCAGCCCAGCGCCGACTCGCTGGCGAAGCTGCGTGAAGTCGCGCGCGACGCCGAGGCCGAGGCCGAACGGCTGGCCCGCTGGCTCGCGCCCGTCGAGTGGGCCAGCGGGAGCGGCAGCGAATGCGACGAGATCGTAGGCCGCTTCTGCCTGAACTATGATGACGGCCGGCCACCCGACCCGCCGCCCGAGCCGGTCGGTGTGATCGACGCGCGCCGCGCAGCGATCGAGGCGCTGCGGCTGTCGTTCACTTGGTTCGCTGACGATCTCGAGACGGCTGCGCCGCTCGTGCGCTACCTGGTAGAGGATGGGCGGGCACGCGAAGCGGTCGCGAGTGCACGCACGTTCGCTGCGCTTTCGCGCGATTCGGTGTGGGGGCCGCTGCTCATCGGCTTCGCGCTCCACGGCAACGGTGAGGCGGAAGAAGCGGAGGCGTCGTTCCGGGAAGCGGTCGCGCGGATGTCGCCGGCTGCGCGTGATTCGTTCACGGATCCATACTGGCTCCTGTCGGACGACGACCGCCGGCTCTGGCGCGCCCTTCCTCGCGATGCTCGCGACACGGCGGCCGCGCGGCTCTGGAGCATCGCGGATCCGCTGCACGTGACGCCCGGCAACGAACGATGGAACGGCCACATCGCGCGACGCGTGTGGTCGCGCATGCTCGCGATGGCGCCGCGCGTGCGCGACATGATGCGCTGGGATGACGACCTCGAGCAGCTCACGATCCGTTACGGCACGCCCGCCGGCCGGTCGCGTCAGCAGGTGGCGTATCGCAACGAAACGTCCATCGTCGAACACTTCGATCCCGATCAGCTCGCATTCCTTCCAGCCGGTGCGCTGGCGCACGGGCTGCCGCCCGCTCCGGACCCGGGCGCGCCATGGCCGCTGGAGGAGCCGCGTGCACGCGAGGGCTTCGCGCTCCCCGCGATGCCGCGCCTTGCCGAGCTGCAGCACCAGGCCACGCGTTTCCCCTCGCCCGAGGGCACGACGCTGCGCATCGATGCGATCGTGCCGCTCGACTCGCTACCGGAAGGAGCTGAACCCGCAGCGACGCTGTTCCTGCTGGACCGCGGGCGGCCGGGTCGCCGATCGGAGGCAGAGGTCCGAACTGCAACGGACACGGCGCGCATTTTCCTGGAGGCTCCGTTGGGCTCCGGGGATGGATACAGCCTCGAAGTGATCGACGCGGAGACGCAGCGCGCGTGGCGCGCACGCTGGTCGCTCGACAGCGCGAAGGTTCGTAGCGCGCCCTGGCTTTCGGATCCGCTCATCACGAAGCCCTTCGAGGGCGACCCGCCGATCATGCGCGGGGACGCACGTCTCGTCCCGCACGGCAGCCTTCGTTTCGAAAGAGGCGAAGTGGTGGGCGTGTATGCCGAAATCGCGGATGCGACCGAGGACGAAACGTTCGATGTGGAGCTGGCACTGCATCCCGTCGACAGACCGTCCGCGCTGGCCCGCGCCGTCGGCTGGGTTGGCCGCACGCTCGGGCTCTCATCGGAACGCGTACCCACCCGTCTGCGCTGGACGGCGGGCGCGCAGGTTCTCGCGTTCGATGTGCCACTGAATGTCGACCGTGACGGTCTTTACGATCTGGTCCTGCGGGTACGCGGTGTGGCGGGTGAAGTGGAAACGGTCCGACGAATACGAATCGAGCGCTGACTCAGCGGATCGGCAGTGTGAGTCCGATGTTGAAGCGCACGTGGCTGGTCATGCCATCGCTTCGGTCGCTCTCGGCCACGTGCTGGTTCCCGTCCTCTGCCTCGAACGTACCCATGGCACCGGAAGCGACGGGCGTGCGTGTCATCAGGTCGGTGAGCTCGAAACGGAGCAGCAGGCCGTAACGTTCGAGAGGCAGGACCGCGCCCAGTCCGAATACGCCGGCGAATCGGGTTCGTGACCCGCGTGCGAAGCTGTCGCGCGCCTCGAACGGTATGGCCTCGTCGTCGCCACGGACATCGTAGAACGCAGCGCCGCCACCGACCAGACCGTAGGGCACGAGGCGATCGATGCCGAACGGCAGGCGGAAGATCAGGTGCGCCTCCGTGGTCCACACATCGAGCCCCGCCCCTTCCATCTGCTGCGTGCCCGCGCTGCCATCCTCGGACACGATGTCGATGTCGAAGCGCGTGGGCGCGTAGCTGCCCTCGACACGCAGGCCCCAGGACCGGCCGATCCACACCCCTGCACCGGCGCCGAAGGCGAGGCTGGTCTGCGCGGAGAGGCGTCGCTCCATCCCTTCCTCACCGGGAATGGCCGAGGACGCGCGCGCCTCGGTGCGGCGGAAGTCCGTGAACGCCACCCCGCCGAGCGTAGCGGACAGCGTAATCGTGCCGGGCTCGAACATGGCTTCGGCCGTGGCCTGCGCGTTCGCGCCGGAAGGGGCGCACATCAGCAGTGCGGCGGCAGCGAGGATCCGCGAGTACTTCATGAAGACTGGACAGGGCAATACGCGGACCACTTCAACCACCTCCGTTCGCGACCCAGGCCTCGATCTTCCGCCGGAGCATGACGAGCGGGACGGCACCGTCCTCCAGCACCCGATCGTGGAAGGCGCGGATATCGAACGCGTCGCCCAGCGCCTCCTGCGCCTCCGAGCGGAGCCTGCGGATCTCGAGGTTGCCGAGCATGTACGCCGTCGCCTGGCCCAGAAGGAGGGCGAGGCCGCTGCGCATCGTCACGTTGCTCTTCACCGGGGCTCAGGCGCGCCGTTCGGCGCGTTTGGGGGAGCGGGCCCGCCCGGGCTCACCGGCCACCGGTGCGAGCGGTGCGCTGCGCCGCTGGAACCAGAGCCACGTGCCTGCCGCCACGAGCAGCAGGCTCATGAGCTGCGACGTCGACAGCGAGCCGACGATGCGGTCGCTCTTCGCGCGCACGATCTCGATGAAGAAGCGCGCGACACCGTACAGGCCGAGATAGAGTGCGAAGAGCTGGCCCTGGTGCAGCCGGCGCGAGGCGATGCGCCAGAGGAAGGCGAAGAACACGAGCGCGATGAACATCTCGTAGAGCTGCGTCGGGTGCACGGGCAGCACGGCGGTATCGGGAATGCCGGCGGGGATGTCGACCCCGATCGAGCGGAAGTAACCCGCGGTGCTGGGCGGTGATCCCAGCGGGAACGCGATGCCGACGGCCGAGTCGGTCGGGAGGCCGTAGTCGTCGCCGACGAGGAAGCAGCCGAGCCGTCCGAGTGCGTGCGCCACGAGGAGCGCCGGAGCCGTCGAGTCGAACATCACGGCCATCGGCAGCTTGCGGGCGCGGATCTGGAGCCAGTATGCGACGATTCCACCGATCAACCCGCCGTACCACACCAGCCCGGCGCGATTGAAGATCGTGCCCAGCGGGTCGGCCCTGAGGTCGCCCGCGTGGAGTGCGACGTAGTAGAGCTTGGCGCCCGCGATGCCACCCAGCGCGATCCAGGCGAGCATGTCCCACGCGTGGTTGCGATCCAGCCCGTACCGTTCGAGCTGCCGGCCCCAGACCCACGCCCCCACGAGGAAGGCGAGAAACATCATGAGGCCGAAGCTGGTGATCGGGAAATCGCCGATGCGGAAGAGGACCGGGAACATGCTCGCTCGTTTCTGGTGGCCGCGGCATCGCGGCCGCGCGTGAGTCTAGCGAGTATCCTGCCCGCGCTCAACGGTACGGCTCTGGACCGGCCGCGGGCGCGCGCGCATCTTGGCGGTGGCCATGGGCACGCTGAGGATCGGACTGGCGCAGGTCAACGCGACCGTCGGTGACTTCGACGGGAACGTCTCGAAGCTGCTGGCCTGCGCGGAGCGAGCGCGGGCGGCGGGCGTCGACGTGCTGGCCTTCCCCGAGCTGGCCGTGTGCGGCTACCCCCCCGAGGACCTGCTCCTCAAGCCGTCCTTCGTCCGCGCCAACCGCGTGGCCGTCGAGCGCCTTGCCGCGGGCTGCCGCGGGCTCACGACAATCGTCGGCTTCGTCGACCGCGAGCACGACCTCCACAACGCCGCCGCACTGATCCACGACGGCGAATGGCTCGACACCTACCGCAAGCAGCGGCTGCCCAACTACGGCGTATTCGACGAGCTGCGCTATTTCCAGCCCGGCACCGGTGAGCTGCTGTTCGAGCTGCGTGGCGCGCGCGTGGGCGTGAGCATCTGCGAGGACATCTGGCTCCCCGGCGGACCGGTGGCGCGGCTCGCACGGGCGGGCGCCGACCTCGTCATCAACATCAACGCGTCGCCGTACCATCGCGGGAAGTGGCGTTCGCGGCATCGGCTGCTGTCGACCCGCGCGTCCGACCACGGCGTCGCACTCGCGTACGTGAACCTCGTCGGCGGCCAGGACGAGCTGGTGTTCGACGGTGACAGCATGGTGTTCGATGCGGAGGGCTCCCCGCTCGCGGAAGCACCGCTCTTCGTCGAGCATCTGCTCGTATGCGATCTCGAGCTCGAGCAGGTATTCCGCGCACGGCTCCACGATCCGCGGCGCCGTCACGCGCCGCACCGCGACACGCCGTCGGTGCGCCGCGTATCGCTCGGCGCCGCGCCGGCACCGGCTCGTCCGTCACTGCCCGCGCCGCTGCACGTCCATCACGATGACGTGGCCGAGGTCTACGATGCGCTCGTGCTCGGCACGCGCGACTACGTCCGCAAGAACGGATTCAGCCGGGTCGTGCTCGGACTGTCGGGCGGGATCGACTCGAGCCTCGTGGCGGTCGCCGCTGCCGATGCGCTGGGCGCCGATGCCGTGACCGGTGTCACGCTGCCATCACGCTTCAGCTCGGAGTCCAGCCGCTCCGACGCGCTGGCTCTCGCGGACGCGCTCGGCATGCCCACGTTGGAGCTGCCGATCGAACGGATGCATGCGGCCGCGCTCGAGACACTCGCGCCCGCATTTGCAGGCTGCCCGCCGGACGTGACCGAGGAGAACGTGCAGGCGCGCATCCGCGCGGTGCTGCTGATGGCGCTGTCGAACAAGTTCGGCTGGCTGCTGCTGACGACGGGCAACAAGTCCGAGCTGGCCACGGGTTACTCGACGTTGTACGGCGACATGGCGGGCGGCTTCGCCGTGATCAAGGACGTGCCGAAGACGCTGGTCTTCGAGCTGGCGCGCTGGCGCAATGCGCGCGACGGTGCGCCGGTGATTCCGGAGAGTGTGATCGTGAAGCCGCCTTCGGCGGAGCTGCGGCCGGATCAGCTCGACACCGATTCGCTGCCGCCGTACGAGGAGCTCGATCCGATCCTCGAGCGCTATGTGGAAGATGACTGGAGCCGCGCGGAACTGATCGCGGCCGGCTATCCTGAAGCGCTCGTGCGCCGCGTGACCTCCATGGTCGACCACGCGGAGTACAAGCGGAGGCAGGCAGCGCCCGGTGTGAAGATCACCGAGCGCGCCTTCGGCAAGGACCGTCGCCTGCCGATCACCTCCGCCTGGTCCGAGTAGCGGCTAACGCGCCGTATCGCGGCCGAATTCGACGCGCGGCGCCTGCTGTGCGGATTCGGGTGCGGCGAACGGCTCCTTCCGATCCGCACCGATCACCTTCGCCGTCACCACCTGCGGGAACTGGCGTACGTACGTGTTGTACGTCTGCACCGCTTCGTTGTAGTCGCGGCGCGAGACCGCGATGCGGTTCTCCGTCTCCGTCAGCTCGTCCTGGAGCCGGACGAAGTTCTCGTTCGCGGTGAGGTTCGGGTACGCCTCGACCGCAACGTTCAGGAAGAGCCGCAGATTGTCCGACACCGCTGCGGATGCGGCACTCAGCTCACCTGCGTCTGCATCCTCGTTGACCGCCGCGGCCAGCCGCTCGCGTGCGGCGGTCAGCCCCGAGCGCGCCTCCGCGACGCGCGTGAACGTTTCCTGCTGGAACGACGCGGCCTCTTCGACCGTCGCGACCAGGTTCGGGATGAGGTCGTTGCGCCGCATCAGCTCCGCCTCGATGTTCGCGCGGTTCGCCTCGACCGTCTCATCGAGCTGCTGGATCCGGTTGTAGCCGCAACCCGTCACCAACGGGACGAGGAGCAGAAGTGCCGTACGGCTCATCGTTCGCCTGCCTGTTCCAGTGAGTCCAGGAACGCCGCCGTCCGTTCGGCAGCGTCATGGTACGCAGCGATCAGAGGATCGCTCACGCCCATCTTCCACGGCTTTGCACGCCGCCGCGCCTCGAGGGCCGCGAGGTATCCCTGCGCCGGCGCGCCGATCAGCTCGGTGCCCTTCCGGATCACGGCGTCCATATCCGGCGGCACACTTTCGCCCGCGAGGCGGAGCGCGGCGCGCAGGTACGTCACGAACGAGGGCAGCGCGGTCATGAGCAGCCCGCCCAGCTCGAGCGGCTGCTCGGCCGAATGCAGCACGCCCGTGTGCAGCCGTGCGAGGCGGCTGCGCACTTCGCGTTCCGCCTGGAGCCGCAGCGCCTCATCCGAAATCACGAGTCCCGCGACCGGGTCCTCGCCTTGAAGCACGACGCCCGCATCGCGCATGTCGAGCACCTCGATCGCGAACACGTCGTCGGCGCGCGCCCACTCGCGCGACTCGAGCACCATCGGTGCGATCCCGGCGCGCGTCCAGTTGCGCACGGGTTCCGAGGCGCGCTCGAGGATCGCAGGGTCGATGTCCTCGAGCAGGATGAGGACGTTCACGTCGCTCACGCGCGGAATGTACTCGCCGCGTGCGACGGAGCCGTACAGCACGACGCTGCGCAGCTCCTCCTTCATCGTGGCCACGAGGTCGCGGCCGAGCGACTCGGCCGCCTGCCGTGCGTCCTTCATGTCACCAGCTCCGTCCCGCGCCGCCGCCGCCGAACCCGCCGCCGCCGCCGAATCCGCCAAAGCCGCCGCCACCACCGAAGCCACCGCCACGGCCGAAGCCACCGTGTCCGCCCCAGCCGCTGCGCCGGCCGCCGCCTCCGAAGATGAGCGGCCACAGGAGCCACGAAAGGTCGTTGCGACGGCGCCGGCGCCGGCCGCGCCCGCCGCCGCCGAAGATGGACAGCAGCACGATGATCAGGATGACCCAGGCGATGAAGCCAATGCCGCCTCCGTCATCCGTCCGCCTGGGCTCCTCCTGCGGGAGCTGTGGGACCTGGCCGGTCAGCTCGAAGCCGAAGCGCTCCGCGTAGTCATGCGCGATGGCGGCCACACCCAGCAGGATCCCGGAACCGTAGTCGCCCTCCCGGAACGACGGGATCATGAAACGATCGAGGATTTCGCCGGCCTCGGCCGCGGTGATGAACGTGCTCGTGCCGAGTCCGGTCTCGATCTTCGCTTCGCCCCGCCCCGTGCTCGACGTCTCCTTCGGGACGACGAGGACGACGATGCCGGTGTTGCGTGCGGGGTCGCCCGGCTCGCCGGCGCGGCCGATGCGCCACTCGCGCCCGATCTGCAGTGCAACCTCATCGCGCGTGCGGCCCTGGAGGTCCGGGAGCGTGACGACCACGATCTCGCCACCCGACTTCGCGCGCACCTCGTCGATGACGATCTGGATCTGACGCTCGCGTGCCGGTTCGATCACGTTCGCGAAATCGTTCACGTAACCGACCGGCTGCGGCAGATCGAGCTGCGCCGCAGCCGGCGCAGCAAACGCGGCGGACAACACCGCGGCGATCCAGAGCTTCAAGCGACGCCTCCTCCTCGTGTGCGCAACGTACCTATACATCCGCTACGGCCGCCAGCCGCCAGCGGTTTCTCATTCGACCACGAGGAAGCCGATCGCGCCCTTCTGGCCATGTCCGAAACCGTGGTTCACGAACGGGAACTCGCCCGGGATGTCGGCGACGAGGTCGAAGATCATCCCGCCGCCCGCGGGCACGCCGAACGTCTGAACGCCGCGCAGCGGGTTCACCGGCGGCTCGCACATGTACACCGTGTCGAAGATCCCGCCGACCACGTGGAAGCTGCACGAGTGCGTCGGCCCGGCGGCCACCACGTAGAAGCGCACGCGCTCTCCGCGCGCCACGCGGATCGGTTCCCGGATATACTGGTCCGGGCGTCCGTTGAAGACGACGTAGTCGGGCAGCGTGCTCGCCATCTTCCGGTAGTCGAACTCCGCGAAGCCGGACTCCGGTTCGCCGAGATAGTACTCGCTCTGCACGAGCACGAACTCACGCGCCTCCGGGAGCGGCTCGGCGGGGTCGACGATGATGGCACCGTACATCCCCGTGCCGATGTGCATGAGCACGGGCGCCGTGCCGCAGTGGTACATGAACGCACCCGGCCGCCGCGCTTCGAATGAGTACGTCACCGATTCGCCCTTCGGCACCGAACGGAACGCGGTCTTCGGATCGATCTGCGCGGCGTGGAAGTCCATCGAATGCGGCACGTCGCCTTCGTTCGTGAGGGTGAAGTCGATCGTGTCGCCCTGCCGGACGTGGATCACGGGTCCCGGCACATCACCCTCGAACGTCCATGCCGCGACCGCGAGCTCGGGCGTGATGTGGATCGGCACCTCCTGCGCACGCCAGTGGATCTCGTGGCGGCGCTGGTCCGGTGCCGGCGGCAGCTCCGGGTTGTAGCGTGCGTACGGTGCAGCCTGCGCTGCGCGCAATGCGGCCGTGGCCGAGCCGGGACCGTGACGCCGGTCGCCACCGAGCAGCGCGGTGTCGAGGCGACTGTCGCTGTTGATCGCGCCCCTGCGGACCGGCGGTTCCTGCTCCTGCTGTTGGGCGGGCTCGCGTGCACACGCGGCCGCGCCCAGTGCGGCCACAGGAATGCTCGCCATGAACCGGCGTCTCGAGAATGGCGACGTCGCCGCTTCGAGCGCGTCGGACAGCAGGCCGGGTTCCTTCATCGTCTCCCCCTCTTCAGATGAACATCACGGTGCCGCCGTGTCACAGTGTGCGCCACGCACCTTCCGGTCCCTCGCATTCAGGACACTGGATCGCGATGAAGCGGAACCACTCTGTCACTTCAGCGGGATCGGGAAGGTCGTGCATCGCTCCCGCGTCGTGGTCGAAGTAGGCCTCACCCCACTCGTCCGCGATGGCCACGCGGGCATTGCCCTTGGCGAAAGTGTGCTCGGGATCGGCGAGCAGATTCACGCCCTCGATGCTGCGGGCGGGATCGATCGCTCCCGGTACGATCACGTACAGCGCACCGCCCCACTCCTGCTGCGGCGCGGCGGCCACTACGCTCTCGACGTACTGGCGACAGGTTTCACATTGCAGAGAGTGCACGGCCATCACGAAGCGCGGGCCGCGGCCGCGCCGCAGCGTCGTGCTCGTGCCGTGCACATCGCGGAACGCGGCATTGGGTAGCCGCTCCGGTGCCTTCGATGGAATACGCATGCAAACCTCCTAGAACTTCTCGCCGGCCGCCTCGCGCAGGTGGCTGCCGACCGGACGGATGCGCGACCACATGGTCCAGAAGTAGACCGCAAGACCCGCGATCTGGCCCAGTCCTCCGATGACCACGATCCATGCCAGCGCGCGCGAATCGGACCATGCACGTGCCGCTTCCGACAGGAAGCGCGCCGCTGTCGAGAGCGCGAGGATCCAGTAGGCGGCCTCGGCGCGCGCGGGCGAGTAGCGTGTGTCGTCCTTTGCGGCACGCGGGAACAGCCAGAGCGCCACGCCCAGGATCAGGAACATGATGAAGCCGACGAACACGGCGTGCGCGTGCGCGGAGGCGAGGTGCGGATGTGGGAACTCGCCGTAGAACTCGCGCCGCACGAGCAGCCAGCCGCCGAGCAGCAGCCCCGCGAACAGGAAGGCGATCCCGGTCTTGATGAAACGTCGTACGAGCGTGTACACGACTCAGTCCGGCAGCGTCACGTGGACGCGGCCCTCGTCGTCGACACGTGATTCGAAGACCTTCAGAGGCTTGATCGCAGGCAGCGCCCGCACTCGGCCCGTGCGCACGTCGTAGCGCGCGCCGTGCCAGGGACACGTCAGGATACCATCCGAATCGATCTCGCCGCCGTCCAGCGGCAGCTCCTCGTGCGTGCAGATGCCGTCGAGCGCATAGATCTCATCCTCGACGCGACACAGGACCACTTCCCGTCCTGCTACCGTGAAACCGCGCGCTTCCCCGTTCGGGATCGCGGCGGCGACCGCAACCATGTGTTCCGCCATCTGCCCTCCTTCGTGCGGCGGGAAGGTAGGACGATCAGCGCGACGGCGGGAGGAGGCTTCGGACGTCCAGCTGCTGCAGCGCGGCCACCGCCAGCTCCCAGCGGCCCTCGCAGCAGAGTCCCTGGATGCCACCATCCTCCCACGCCTCGCGGACGGCCTCGAGACAGGCCGCCCGCACGGTCTCCGCAAGTTCCGTCATCGGCTCCATATGAGGCACCATGGCTCAATGTTTGCTCCCCTGCCCCGCAACTCTGCCCACGAGGCAAGGAGGAAGTCATGCAAGCGCGCGTGAAGCTGCTCGGCCACCCGGTTCACCAGATGCTGATCGTCCTGCCGCTCGGCCTGCTCACCGGCGCCGTCGTCTTCGATACCATCCACCTGATCGCGGACGGCAACGGCTTCTCCTTCGTCTCGTACTGGTTGATACCCGCGGGCGTGCTGAGCGGTCTGCTCGCCGCGGTGTTCGGCTTCCTCGACTGGACTGGCATTCCGTCGGACACGCGTGCGAAGCGTATCGGCATCTTCCACGCACTCAGCAACGTGGTCGTGCTCGCACTCTTTACCGCGAGCTGGTTCCTGCGCGGTGATGCGAACGCAGCACCCGGCGCGGCCGCGCTGGTGCTTTCCTACGCCGGCGGTGCGCTGTCGATGGTGGCCGGCTGGCTCGGCGGTGAACTGGTCGACCGGCTCGGCATCGGCGTGGACGAGGGCGCGCACGTGAATGCGCCCAGTTCGCTGAGTGACCAGCCTGCGCGTGGCCGCGCCTGACACGAAAAAAACAACGAGCCGCCCGGTCGGGGCGGCTCGTTCATCTTCATGAGGTGGGCCCGGCGCGACTCGAACGCGCGGCCTGCGGATTAGGAATCCGCCGCTCTATCCACCTGAGCTACGGGCCCGCAATCCTCAAATCTACCGGCAACGCGGCCCGATTCCAACCGGTGGTACCCTCAGCGGTCGCGCGAAGCCATCAGCCCCGTGAGGAAGCCGGCCACGGCGGCATCGAGTCGATCCCCTTCGGCCAGCGTGCGATCGATCGCGCGCAGCCCCTCGGTGCGCAGCCGTTCGGCGAGCGCTTCGAGACGGCGTGCGAACTCGCCTGCGACTTCATCGATCGATTCCGCTGCGCCGACCTCACTGGCGACGGCGCCGATCGACTCGGCCGCTGCCTCGCGAAGCTCATCCCAGGGTGAACGCGACTCGGAGATGGTCGTCTCGATGAGTTCGATCATCTCGGGCTCGGCGACGATTTCCGCAACCGTGGCGGCTTCGGCTACGGGTGCGGCAGCGGGCGCCGTTTCGACCGCAGCTTCGGGCTCCGCTGCGGCGGGGCCCATCTCCCAGGGGAAGGCCGCTTCGGGCGATGCTTCGGCGGCAGCTGCGGGGGCTTCCTCCTCGAACGCGAAGTTGTCGCCCGTATCCCAGCCCTCGAGATCGATCTCGTCCTCGACGTCGATGACGGGAACGTCCTCGCGCGCTTCCCAGCTCCCGGGCAGCGCATCCTCGACGCTGTCGACGGGCACGGGCTCGAGCGTGAGTTCCTCCTCGGCGGGCTCCTCCACGGCGAGCGGCGGCGGTGCGATCGCGCGTCCGGGCACGTACGGCGGCAGCGGCGCCAGCGCGGCGGCCCCGTTTCGGGGCTGCGCCGAGCGCGCGCGGCTGTACATGGGCGGCAGGAGATTCGAATCGGCCATGATCACAAGATACGCGCGAATGCGATGATATCCAGCCTCACGATCCTGGCCGCAGCGCGAGCCCCAGCAGGAAGTTCCGTCCGGGCGCAGGCTCGTAGTACCGGCCGCCGAACGCATTGACGACGAGCGAACCGTTGTAGCGCTCGTCGAAGACGTTCTGAACGGCCACGAACGGCTCGACCGTGACGCCGCCCGCGGCGTGCGTCAGCGCAGCGCGCAGATCGACCACGGTGAACGCCGGGTTCTCGGCGGCGTTCGCGTCATCGCCGTACATGCGGGCGGTGCGCTCGACCTCGGCCTCGAGCCAGAGCGCGCCGAACGGTCGATGCCGCACGGACGCGGCCAGGCGATGTGGCGGCACGCCGGGCAGCTCGTTCCCCTCGAAATCGTCAGCGGGCCGGCCGTCATCGACGAACGTGAAATCGCTGTACGTCCACGCCGCATTGAGCGTCCAGCGCTCCGATGGCGCGAGCGTCAGACCGATCTCGCCGCCGACATGGCGTGTGCGGCCCGCGTTGCGGAAGAATTCGCGGCCCTCCGCGCCCTCGACCTGGAAGGGCACGAGGGTACCGCGCACGCTCATGCGGTACGCGGCCGCCTCGATCCAGCCGATGTCGAAGCTCGCGCGCACACCCGCTTCCCAGCTCGTCGTGGTCTCGGGATCGAGCTGCTCGTTGAATCCGGCCGGACAGCACGGCGAGCCCGGCGCAGGCGGCGTGTTGATCAACTCGGTCGTCGTCGGCGTCTGGAACGCGGTGGCGCGCAGGCCGTAGACGTGCACGTCGGGCGTGAGCGCCCAGGTAGCGCCGATGCGATGACTGAACGCGCGCATCGTGCGCTCGCCGCTCTCATCGCCATCCACGGTACGCTCGTCGTCCGTCGAGAAGCGCACCGCGTCCCAGCGAACGCCGCCCGAGAGCGCGAACCTGTCCGTTAGGCGCAGCGTGGCCTGCGCGAACGGCCCGATCGCCGACACGCGGTCTACCTGGTCGCGTCGCTGGTCGCTGCCCGGCGCGCCGCCATCGTTGTCGAACTCCAGCCGGTGATCCCGCATCAGCTCCGCATCGAGACCCGCACTCCACGACAGCCCTTCGAAGGCGGCGCCGCGATACGCGGCACGCACGCCGCCGGCGCGCCGGCCGAGGTCCACGAACGCGAACGGCAAGGCACTCTCCAGCGAACGCGTGATGCCGTACAGCGACACGTTGAGCGCGCCCGTCCCGATCGGCCGCTGCCACCACGCGCCCGCCTGCACCTGATCCACCGCCTCGCCGCTCTCCGTGCGCGCGTTGGCGGGCCATGCCATGGATGGCTTGATCCGGGCGGAGTCGATCGGCAGCGACCCGGGTGCGTCCGCCACCGGCTGCGCCACGCCGTTCAGCGTAAGCGTCAGCCGCCCACCGGCCGCGGGCAGGCGTGCACGCGCGTTCACGTTCGTCTGGCGCGCGCTGCCGTGCTCGCGCCACCCTCGCAACTCCAGATGCGACGCGTCCACGGCATACTCCCAGGAACCTGCGTCACCCGCGACGCCGGCCTCGAGTTTCCGGAGGTTCGCGGCGTCGTCGCCGCCGTGTCCCTGGTCTCCGACGACCATGCGTCCGTGCGCGGCGGGAACGCCGCTCCATGCGGACTCGACGAGCACGACACCGCCCGCGGCGTTGCCGTAGAGCGAGGACGACGGCCCGCGCACGATCTCGATGCGGCCGGCGGAGGCCAGATCGAGGTTGTTCAGATTCGCCTGGCCGTCCGGCATGGTGAGCGGGATGCCGTCCGCCACGACGCGGATGCCGCGCACGCCGAACGCCGCACGCGCGCCCATGCCGCGAATCGAGATGCGCGGCCCGAGTGAGGGAGCGTAGCGGTTGCTCGCGAGCAGACCGGGCACGTAGCGAAGCGGTTCGTCCAGTCCGACACCGGGGCGCCCGGCCGTGATGCGATCCGCCGCAACTACGGACACAGCGAGCGCCGTCTCGGCCAGCGGCACACTGCTGCGCGACACGCTGATGCGCAGACTGTCGAGCCGTACGGCGGCCGAGTCGCGTTCCTGCGCCGCCGCGGGAACGGCGGTCACGAACAGTGCGAGAACGGCCAGCCGTCGCATCACCCCTCCGCGGTCCGCCGGCGGCGGCTGCGCAGCCACTCGATGATCGGAGGCAGGATGCTCAGGAAGATGATGCCGAAGATGACCAGCGTGAAGTTCTCCTCGACGGCTGGGATCGTGCCGAAGAAGTAGCCGAGGAAGACGAACAAGCCGATCCACACGATACCGCCGACCACGTTGTACGTGATGAACTTCGGGTACGTCATCGCGCCGATGCCCGCTACGAATGGCGCGAAGGTACGGACGATCGGGACGAAGCGCGCGAGAATGATGGTCTTGCCGCCGTGCTTCTCGTAGAATGCGTGGGTGCGGTCGATGTACGACTGCTTCACGAACGGGATCCCGCGTTGCAGGCGCGGGGCAACGTAGCGCCCGATCCAGTAGTTGACCGTGTCGCCGGCGATGGCTGCGATGGACAGCAGCAGGAAGAGCGTGATCGGATCGAGCGATCCGCGCGCCGCGAACGCGCCGGCCGCGAAGAGCAGCGAGTCGCCGGGCAGGATGGGTGTCACGACGAAGCCGGTCTCCGCGAAGATGATCAGGAACAGGATCGCGTAGGTCCAGGTTCCGTACTGCCGGATGATCTCGTCCAGGTGCACATCGATGTGCAGCACGAAGTCGATCAGCGATTGGATCAGCTCCATCCGGTCGAGTCTCCTTGGGCCTGGGTCACTCCGGCCAGCCGTAGCGGCCGACCAGCGGCACGAACGAGCAGCGCGTGATGTCTTCGACCTCGACACCTGCATCCGTCTTGCGCACGAGCTGAAGCATCTGCTCGCCGCGGTCGCCGACGGGAACCAGCATGCGGCCGCCGGCCGCGAGCTGCTCGAGCAGCGGTTCGGGGATCGCGGGTGCGGCCGCCGCAACGAGGATCGCGTCGTACGGCGCGTAGCGCGACCAGCCGACCGTGCCATCGCCGACGAGCAGCGCCACGTTGTCGATGCGCAGCAGGTCGAGCGTGGCGCGCGCGCGCGCGGACAACTCGCGCACGCGGTCGATCGAGTACACGTTCGCCGCGATCCTTGCGAGCAGCGCGGTCTGGAAGCCGGTGCCGGTACCGATCTCGAGCACGCGGTCCGTCGGCTTCAACTGCAGCGTCTGCAGATACAGCGCCTGCAGCGACGGCTGCGATGCGGTCTGACCGAAGCCGATCGGCAGCGGCGCGTCCTCGTACGCGCGATGGTGCACCGCGTCGGGGAGGAAGAGATGGCGCGGCACGGTCTCGAACGCGCGCAGCACGGCAGGATCCGAGATGCCTTCGGCGCGCAGCTTCTCGACGAGCTGGCGCTGCTGCTTCGCGAACGGGCCGGTGTTCAGACCTTCAGGTCCCAACCGTGGATTGCCTCGAGCAGGCGGTAGTTCGTCAGGTCGAGGTGGAGCGGCGTCACGGAAATGTAGCGCTCGTGCACCGCCTGGAAGTCGGACTGCTCGCTTCCCCACCACCGGCTCTTGCCGCCGCCGATCCAGAAGTACTCGCGCCCGTTCGGGTCCGCGGCGCGCGTCAGCGATCCCACGTACTCGCGTCGCCCGAGCGTCGTGATGCGCACGCCCGCAACGTCGCCGGGTGGCACGGCCGGCAGGTTGACATTGATCAGCGTCTCGGACGGGAAGTCGTCGCGCACGATGAGCTGACGCAGCAGGGCGCGCAGCGGGTCGCGCCAGCCCTCGAGGTCGTCCGGTTCGCGCCCCGAGTAGGACAGGGCGATGGACGGAATGCCGAGGATGGTCGCCTCCATTGCGGCGGCGACGGTGCCGGAGTACAGCACGTCATCGCCGAGGTTGGCACCGTGGTTCACACCCGAAAGCACGAAGTCCGGCCGCTCCCCCAGCAGCTCGCCGACGGCCACGACGACGCAGTCGGTGGGCGTGCCATCCACGACGTGCAGGCGTTCCTCGGGCTTCCGCACGCGCAGCGGATAATGGAGCGTCAGCGAATGGCTCGTGGCGCTCTGCTCGCGGTCCGGCGCCACGACCGTGACCTCACCAAGGTCGGCGGCGGCATCGGCGAGCACCCGCAGCCCGCGGGCGAGATAACCATCATCGTTGGTGACGAGAATGCGCATTCAGTCCTGCGATTCCGGTTGCAGCAGCTCCAGCAGCCCCGTCAGCTCCGCGCGCAGCATTGCCACCGAATCCGCGTCCAGTGCACGCCGCGCCACTTCCGGGAGCACACCCTCGCGCCGGATCTGATCGAGCCGCGCGCGTGCACCCTCGACTGTGTACTTCTCGCCGTAGAGCAGGTGCTTGACGAGGAGGATCAGCTGGATCTCCTTGCGCTGGTACACGCGGTTGCCCGAGCGGTTCTTCGACGGGCTCAGCAGCTGGAACTGCGTTTCCCAGTAGCGCAGGACGTGCGGCTTCAGCCCCGTCAGCTCGCACACTTCGCTGATCGAGTAGTACTCCTTCGGGGCGATCGGCCGGTCCCTCACCACGCGTGCCATCGCCGTGTCGCTTCGGACCACCGCTTCGAGTACCTCATCGATGCCTCGCTCCTTCTCGTTGTCCGTGAGTCCTTCATCCTCCCACGGAAAGAGCTCGTCCTGCTTCATCATCGCCACAGTTCCGGCTTCGGCTCCCTCAGCATCAGGTTCTCCAGCGCTTCGCGTGCTGTGCGCCCCTCGAACAGCACCGCGTACACCTCTTCGACGATCGGCATCTCGATCTTCTCGCGGTGCGCCAGTTCGCGCGCGGCGCGCGCGGTTTCCACGCCTTCGGCCACCATTGTCATCTCCGCGAGCACATCCTTCAGCGCGCGACCGCGTCCCAGCTCGACGCCGACGTGCCGGTTGCGCGACAGGTCGCCCGTGCACGTCAGGATCAAATCGCCCATGCCGGCCAGACCCGACAGCGTGAGCGGATTCGCGCCTAGCGCGACGCCCAGCCGCGCAATCTCGGCGAGGCCGCGGGTCATGAGTGCAGCCGTCGCATTGTGGCCGAGACCGAGGCCCACCGCCATGCCGGCCGCGAGCGCGATCACGTTCTTGAGCGCGCCGCCCAGCTCGACACCCGCCACATCCGCGGAGGTGTAGACCCGGAAGTACGGGGTCTGGAAGACCTCCTGTGCATGGCGGGCGGCCTGCGCGTCATGGCTGGCCACTGTGACCGCGGTTGCCAGTCCGCGTGCCACCTCCACGGCGAAGCTCGGCCCCGAGAGATACGATGCGCTCAACGCAATCGTGCGGCTCAGCTCGGCGCCGATCACGTCCGCCATCGTGGCGAGCGTGCCGGTCTCGATCCCCTTGCTCGCACTGACCAGCCGCACATCCTCGGACATGTGGGGCCGCGCGGTCTTCAGCACGCGGCGCACGTGCTGCGCAGGGCTCACCGACACCACCATGCCCGCATCCGCGAGTGCTTCGGCCATGTCGGTCGTCGCGCGCAGTGATTCCGGCAGCGCGATGCCCGGCAGGTAGCGCGTGTTCTCGTGGCGGTTGTCGATGGCATCCGCGACGTCGGCCTCGTACGACCAGAGTCGCACGTCGTGGCCCTTCCCCGCCAGCAGTGCAGCGAGCGCGGTGCCCCAGCTCCCCGCGCCCAGCACACCGATGCGCTCGGTCACGCGGGCCTCGCGCGCCGGAAGCGATGCTCCTCGCCGCGTACGAGCCGGCGCAGGTTCGAGCGGTGCGCGAACACGACGAACGCGGCCAGCCCGATCGAGAGCCAGAGCACCGGACCCGGGCCGAGCGTCCACCACACCATCGGTGGAATCGTGAGCGCGGCGACGATGGAGGCGACGGAGACGTAACCCGTCCCGAACGCGAGCAGCAGCCAGACGACGAATCCGGTGCCGAGCGCCGCAGGCGCGAGCGCGAGGAATGCGCCCGCGGATGTCGCGACGCCCTTCCCGCCGCGGAAGCGGACGTACACGGGAAACACGTGGCCGAGGATGGCCGCGGCGCCGTACGCGAGCGCCCACTCCCACTGCGGCGATCCATCCCAGAGCGGGAACGCAAAGGTCGGGAACCAGCCCTTCGCGATGTCGACGATGAAAATGGGGATTGCGGCACGCCAGCCAAGCACGCGGTAGGCGTTCGTCGCGCCCAGGTTGCCGCTGCCGTGCTGGCGCAGGTCGATTCCACGCATCCGTCCGACGACGTAGCTGGTCGGGAATGCCCCTGTGAGGTACGCGGCAGCGAGCAGCAGCCAGGTCACCGCGCCGACTCCTTCTCCTTGCGGCCGCGCACGCGGATGCGCAGCGGCGAGCCCTGGAATCCCCACGCCGCGCGGAATCCGTTGCGCAGGTAGCGGAGGTAGGGCTCCGACAGGCCCTCGGGATGATTCGTGAAGAGGACGAACGTCGGCGGTGAGGTTTCGGCCTGCGTGGCGTAGAGCAGCTTGACGGGCATGCCCCGATGATGCGGCGGGCGCGAGCGCTGCGCCAGTTCGCGCACGACCTCGTTCACTTCACGCGTTGCGATCCGCCGCGAACGCTGGTCCGCCACCTCGAGGATCAGGTCGAGCACGCGCCGCACACGCTGCCCCGTCAATGCCGACGTGAACACCACCGGCACCCAGCGCAGCGAAGGGGCGCGCGCATGCAGCTGCTCCTCGAAGCGCGGCGCGGTCATCGTGTCCTTCGCGACCAGGTCCCACTTGTTTGCGACGATGATCAGCGCGCACCCGGCACGCCACGCCTTCTCCGCGATCTTCAGGTCCTGCGCGTGGATCGGCTCGGTGGCATCGATCAGCAGCATGCATACGTCCGCACGCTCGATCGCGCGCTCCGTACGCAGTGCGCTGTAATACTCGAGTCCCGGCTCGATGCGCGCCTGCCTGCGCAGCCCTGCCGTGTCGACGAACACGAGGTCGCGGCCGTGATAGCGGAGCGGCGTGTCGACCGAATCACGGGTCGTCCCCGCTTCCTCGCTCACGACCAGCCGCTCCTCGCCCAGCAGCTTGTTGATGAAGCTCGACTTCCCGACGTTCGGCTTGCCGACGACCGCCACGTGCAGCACGTCACCCGCCGGTTCTTCCTCGACTTCCGGCAGATGCGCGACGATGGCGTCGAGCAGGTCGCCCGAGCCCTTCCCGGAGATGGAGCTGACGGGGTGCGGTTCGCCCAGTCCGAGCGACCAGAACTCGTGGTGCGCGGTGTCGTCCGGCAGGCGGTCCATCTTGTTGACGGCGAGTACGACCGGTCGGCCGGCGCGGCGCAGTACGTCGGCCACGCGTTCGTCGAGCGGATGCGGCCCCGCGCGGCCGTCCACGACGAACACGAGGACATCGGCTTCCTCGATGGCTGCCAGCACCTGACGCCGCACGGCCTGCGTGAGCGGCCGGCCTTCATCCTCGAGCTCGAGGCCACCCGTGTCGACCAGCCAGAAGCGACGCCCGGCCCACTCGGCGCGCGCGAAGTTCCTGTCGCGCGTTACGCCGGCGACATCCTCGACGATCGCACGACGCTGACCGAGCACGCGATTGAAGAAGGTGGATTTCCCGACGTTCGGCCGACCGACCACGGCGACGACCGGCAGCTCTCCGGTCACGGCAGCGCCAGGGCTCCGGCGAGGTCGTGCCCCGCCACCACGCGTGCAGGTGCCGCCGCGGCGAGCACGTCTTCGAGCGGCATATCGTCGATGAAGCGATCGTCGTTGTTCAGCGCTTCGGCCGGAAGCAGCACGCGGTCGAATGCACCGCGCCTGGCTGCCAGGGCCGATGCGATGGCGCGGCCGGGCAGCAGTCCCGCGGTGGTCACCGTCGGACCGAAGTACACGTTCTCCACCCTGATCACTTCGATGTGTGCACCCGTCCGCTCGACTGCGCGCGCAGCGAGCGATGCGAGCACGGGTGCCATGCGCGTTCCGGTGATGATGCCGATGCGCTCACCCTTCTCGATCGGCAATGAGGGCAGTGCTGCATCGAACGAGTCGATCAGCGTGCGTACCGCGCCGACACCGTTCTCGGTGAGCGGCCAGTCATCGTAGTAGTCGGCGGAGGGCAGCTCACGACCGGCAATGAAGAACATCTCGTCGCCGACGTACGCCCAGCCGACACCGCGCTCCGCGAGCGAGCGCGTTCGGGCCGCGTCCACCTGCTCGCATGCGCGGACGGCCTCCGCCGGCGTGAGCAGCCGGACGGGCCGATTCAGGTTGTACTTCGTGAGGCCGACCGGCACCACCGAAACGGAGAGCACGCGCGGGCCGAGCGACCAGAGATCGGCGAGGGTGCGATCGAGGTGATCGCCGTCGTTCCACTCCGGGCAGAGCACGATCTGCGTGTGCACGTCCAGCCCCGCGCCGGTGAGGCGCGTGAGCTGCTCGACGATGTCGCCGCCGCGCGGCACGCCGAGCAGGCGCATGCGCACGTCGGGCTCGGTGGCGTGCACGCTGACGTACAGCGGCGACAGCCGCTGGTCGATCAGCCGCTGGAATCCGCGCGGACCGAGATTCGTGAGGGTGACGTAGCTGCCGTACGTGAAGGAGAGGCGGAAGTCATCGTCGCGCAGCCAGAGCGAACGCCGCGCCTCCTGCGGATTGCCGTCGATGAAGCAGAACACGCACTTGTTGGCGCATTCGCGGATGGCATCCGGCGCCGTGACGACACCCAGCGGCTCGCCGGCTTCCTTCTCGATCTCGTAGATCGTGGTCGCGCCGCCGCAGCCGGATGCCACTTCCAGCTCGAGGCGCTCGTCCACCTCGAGGAAGCGGAGGTCGACGACGTCGCGGACGGGGGCGCCGTTGATGCGTACGATGCGGCTGCCGATCTCGAGCTGGAGCTCGTCGGCTACCGTGCCGCCCTGGATTTCGGCGATCCGCACCATGGTCCCCCGTACGATACGGGGCAGCCCGTTTCGAGAGCTGCCCCGATCTTCGCGCAACTGTGAAAGTTAGCGCATTCCGCCGCCTTGTTCAACGGCGCCCGGGAGGGCGTGGCCGCAGGCCTCGCATGCCTTCTGACCCGGCTCGTAGGGCTCCCCGCAGTTGGGACAAGCGAACGAGACCTCGCCGGCGGCGTCCATGTGGCTCGCGATCACACGCTCCGCCTCTGCGTACTCCCAGGCCGGCACGAGGACGCGGACCTGGCTGAACTCGCCCAGGTCGACCGCGATCGCGCTGTCCTTCTGGGAGAGGACCTGGGCCTGCAGCCCTTCCGCCTGGAGGTTCTCCGCGATGAGCTGGGCCTCGATGTCGTCGGACGTGCTGTAGACCTGGGCCCAGCCGGAGATCACGCTGACCTCGGCGTGCGCGGGACAGAGATAGGCACCCGCGCCGCCGGAGTTGCACTCGTCGCATACGGGCGTGCCGCAGATGGCGCACTGCCCTTCGGCCTTGCGGTCCGGATGGCGCTCGCATTGTGCGGGCTCACGCAGCCGCCCACACGCGGGACACGCGGCTTCGCCGGCATCGACTTCGTTGTCGCAGTGCGGACAGCGCCAGACCTCGTTCGCCATGACTCCTCCCAAAACACGAAGGGCCGCCCCACTGCGGGACGGCCCTTCCGCCGTCAGGAAATGTGCATCAGCCGATCGGCTGATACTTCCAACCCGCCACCGTGGCGTTGGTCGGAATGTCGATCGTGAATTCGACGGGTTGCTCGGCCGCGCCGGCGGTCACCTGCGCTTCGCCGGAAGCGACGGTCGCGCCCGACGGATCGAGGAGATCGAAACGGACGCGCACGGCCGTGCCGGGCGCCAGCGTGCGGTTCAAGACTGCGCCGCTCAACCGCACGCCGGTCTCGGTCGGCTCCATCGAGACGTCGGCCACCTCGAACGTGAGCGCCTCCGCCGCTTCGAGCGCGCGCGTCACGTTCGTGCGCCGCGTCGACCCCTCGCCTTCGAGGTCGGCGAGGCTGCGCTCGGCCTGCGCGAGCATCATCCACGCGTTGCGGTTGTTCGGCGCCGCCTGCGTGAGTGCGCCGCCCACCTGCGAGAGCTCCTCGTACAGCGCCTTCAGCTGCGCGGGATCCTTCGATCCCTCTTCGATCGCGGCCGCGGCGGCGTACAGCGCCTGGCCGAGGTTGTAGCGCGTCTCGTTCGAGTGCGGATTGCGCTCGAGCGCCCGCCTGAATGCGGCCGCGGCGCGGTCGTACTGCTCGGCGCGGTAGAGCCCGACGCCGATGTTGAACAGGGTGGCCTCGTCGGCCGACGGATCGTCGAGCAGCGTGCCGTAGATCTCCGCCGCGCCGGCCGTATCACCGGAGCGGGAGAGTGCGAGCGCGAGCTCTGCCTTCGCGGCCGTGTTGTTGGGGTCCTTCGCGAGCAGGTCGCGGTAGAACGCGGCGGCCTCGGCGTGCTTCTGCTGCGCGCCCAGCAGCGAGCCGATGCGGCTGGTGGCATCCTGCGCGAGCGTCTGCCACTCGGCGAGCAGCTGCGGATCGGTGTCCTCGGGAGCCGCTGCGATGACCTCGAGCGCTGACTTGTACGCGGATTCCGCCTTCGCGTAGTCGCGCTGGTTCGTGTAGAGCGAGCCGAGCGTCATGAGCGCTTCGGGACGGCCGCGGTAGATCATGTCCGCGGTCTCGAAGCGCTGCGTCGCCTCGTCGAGCGCGCCCGCGTTGAGCGACGCGACGCCCGCGTTGTACATGCTCGCCCAGAGTGCCTCGCGGTGCGGCGAGATCTCCTCTTCGTACTCGGGCCAGAGTTCCTGGGCCTTGTCGAACGCCGAGTCGGCGCCCGGTACGTCCTCGAGCATTGCGTAGGCCTGGCCCATGAGCAGCCAGACGCGTGGATTGCTCTTGTCGCCCTCGGAGAGCACCTCGATCGCCTTGCGGAGCGTGCCTTCGCGGTCGCCGCTCGACGAGCGCGCGTCGCGCAGGTAGAGCTCCGCACTACGCGTGTGCATCGTGTTCGATGGCTTCGTCTGCGCCCGCACCGAGGCTGGCAGCACCAGCAGCACGGCCAGCGCGAATAGGCCGATACGATTCATCTGCGGACTCCTTCCTGGGTCCTCGTTCCCTCTGCGTCCTCTGCATCGCGGCCCGCGTGTGCGCGCCGCGCCTCGTGCGTAGTCATGCCCAGCGCCTCGGCGGCGCGGGCAAGGTCATCGTACTCGGGCTTGGCCCGGGCAGTTCCTCCCGGCAGCCGCACTTCCTTGCTGCGGATGCGCTGCCCTTCCCACTCCTCGACCGACTCGCTGCGCGGCAGTACGCTGCGCGCCACCGGCCAGTAGCGGACCCCGATCGTCGACGTGGCGCGGAACATCGCGTCCACTACCGCGTCGAGCGCGGACGCGGGCACCAGCGCCTCGATGCGCAGACCCGGACGGCCCTTCTTCATGAGCTGCATGGCGACGACCACGTCCACCGCTCCGGCCGCGAGAACCGCCTCCTGCGCGCCCGGCACGTCCTCGCCCGACATGTCGTCGATGTCGGCGACGAGTACGAGCAGCGAGCCCGCCGCAACCGATGCCACATCGCAGGAAACGAGCCGCAGGCAGTTGGGGCGATCCTCGTGCTCGCGCGTGCCCGCGCCGTAACCACTGCCGAGGATCACCATCTGCTGCGGCGCGGCGCGACCGCCGGTCAGCGTGGCGAGGATCACCGCACCGGTGGGTGTCGTGCACTCGCCGGCAAGGTCGAAGCCCGTGACGGGGATGCCTTCGAGCAGGCGCAGCGTGGCGGGGGCAGGCGCGGCGAGACGGCCGTGCTCGGTGTCGACCCAGCCGCTGCCGACGGCAACCGGGCGCGTGTAGAATGCCTCGAAACCGAGCTGGTCCACCGCGGCCATCGTGCACAGGATGTCGAGGATCGCATCGAGCGCGCCCACCTCGTGGAAGTGCACCTTCTCGATCGTCGTGCCGTGCACTGCGGCTTCCGCCCCGGCCAGCGTATGGAACGCGGCGGATGCTCTCTCCTTCGCACGTGCAGGTGCAGCGCTCGCGTCGATGATCTCGAGCACATGCCTGAGGTGGCGGTGCTTCGTCTCACGCGGTGCCTCGAAGTTCACGCGCGCGCAGTCGAGCGCACCGCGGCGGACGCGGCCGATCTCGACGCGGATGTCGCCGAGGCCGAGCCCGGCGACGAACTCGCGCAGCCACGCCTCGGGCAGGCCGAGGTCGATGAGGCTGGCCAGGACCATGTCGCCGCTGATGCCGGCGAACGGATCGAATACGAGCGCTTTCATTCGGTGTTCACGGTGTCGCCCGCGAGGTGCTCGAGCAGCCGCTGCGCGAGTTTCTCCGAGATGCCGGCCACACCGGCGATCTCGTGCGGCGATGCACTGCGCAGTGCACGCACACTGCCGAAGCGCGCGAGCAGCTCGCGCTGCCGCCTCGGCCCGATGCCCGGCACCTGCGACAGCTCGCTCGACAGCGTCCGCCGCCCGCGCAGCTTCCGGTTGTAGCCGTGTGCGAAACGATGCGCCTCATCGCGCGTGCGCTGGAGCAGCCGGAGCGGCGCGCTCGTACGTGGCAGCCGCAGCGGCTCCGGCCGGCCGGGAAGGTAGACGAGCTCTTCCTTCTTGGCGAGGCTGGCGAATGCCACGTCGAGGGCGCCGGCCTGGGCAGCCGCCTGCACCGCCGCCCCGAGCTGGCCGCGGCCGCCGTCGATGAGCGCCAGCTCCGGCAGTGGCAGCTGCTCGGCGATCCGGCGCCGGAAGTAGCGGCCGACGACCTCCGCCATGGAGCGGAAGTCGTCGTTGCCCCAGTCGCCGCGGATGCGGAAACGTCTGTACTCCGACTTCTTCGGCTCGCCGTTCTCGAACACCACCGCACTGCCGACCAGCTCCGTGCCCTGCGTGTGCGAGATGTCGAAGCACACGATGAGCCGTGGCACCACCTTCATCTCGAGCGCTTCCTGCAGCTCGTACAGTGCGTCGTCCGCGCGCGCACGCACGGACTCCTCCATGACTGCACGCTCCTCGAGGAGGTGCCGCGCGTTCTGATTCGCCAGCTCCACGAGCCGCGCCTTCTCGCCGCGCACCGGTGCGTGCGTTCGCACCTTGTGCCCCGCCCGGTCCGCGAGGACCTCGCCCAGTGCGTCGCGATCCTCGAAGTCGAACGGAACGAGGATCTCACGCGGAAGGTCTTCGATGCCCTCGTCGCCCCTCTGGAGATAGAGGCGCGTGGCGGCGGTGGATACGAGCGCTTCCTCACTCTCGTCCGCCACGTTGTCGAAGAACTCGAGCTCGCGACCCAGCAGCTTGCCGCCGCGGATGCGCAGCCGCACCGCGCACGCGCGGTCGCCATCGCGCGCCACACCGATCACATCGGCATCGCGGTGGCGGATGTCGAGTGCGCGCTGGCGGCGTTCGATGTTGTCGAGGCCGGCAAGCACGTCGCGCAGCGTGGCCGCACGCTCGAAGTCCAGCCTGTCCGCCGCCTGCTGCATGTCCGTCTCGACGCGTGCGCGCACGGGCGCCGTACGGCCCGCGAGCACCTCCTGGATCTCGTCGATCATGACGCGATACGACGCTTCGCTCTGAAGCCCGACGCAGGGCGCGAGGCAGCGGCCGATGTGGTAGTCGAGGCAAGGCCGGCTGGGCGCCTCGCGCGGCAGGTCGTAGCGGCAGCTGCGCACGGTGTACAGCCGCTTCACCACCTCGAGCGCCTGCCGCATCAGCCCCACTTCCGTGTACGGGCCGAAGTAGCGGCTGCCGTCGTTCTCGAGGCGGCGCGTCACGTAGACGCGCGGGAACGGTTCGGCGAGGGTAACCTTGATGTACGGATACTTCTTGTCGTCGCGCAGGCGGATGTTGAAGCGCGGCTGATGCGCCTTGATGAGGTTCGCCTCCAGCAGCAGCGCCTCCGCCTCCGACCCGACCACCATGGTGTCGATGTCCACCGTGAGGCGGAGCATCTCATGATTCTTCGGTGTGAGCGGATCGGTCGAGAAGTGGCTGCGCACCCGTGCGCGCAGCGACTTCGCCTTGCCGATGTAGAGGATCTCCCCGTCCCGCGCCTTGAACAGGTACACGCCCGGCTGGGCCGGCAGGTGCCGGAGCTTCCTGTCGAGCGTGTCCGCGGCCACGGTGCTTCTCCTTCGCTTCATGCCGCTCTCTGCTACCCCGGAAGGCGCGTTCAGCGCCGGAACCGGCGCGTGATCCGGTCGAGAGCGGCAGAGGCCTCGGCCACGCCCAGCAGCCGGGCCGCCGCGAAGTACACGGGCCCGAAGACCGCTACGACGAGGAGCGCGACGAGGATCGGGCCGACCGAAGGGGGAACGGGCAGCGCGGACGGCAGGAGCAGGAGTACGGCGCGGCCGGCCGCTGCGGCGGCGAACGCGGCGGCGAACAGACGGGCCAGGAGCCGCGCACCGGAGCCGACCGGTCCGATGCGGCGGCCGAGCGAGCGCCGGAGCATCACCCACTCGGTCCATGCGCCGACGCTCGTGCCGAACGCGAGACCGACCACGGCGAGGGAGTACTCACCCGTGAGCGTGATGTCGCGCAGCAGGAGCATCAGCGAGCCGCCCACGGCCGCGGACAGCACGACGCGCACGATCGCGGCGAACATCGGCGTGCGCGTGTCGTGCAGCGCGAAGAACGCGGATGAGAAAAGGCGGGTTGCTGTCGACGCGAGCAGCGCGAGCGAGTAGGCCGCGAGGACGATCCATACGAGGAACGTATCCTCGCCGCCGAAACGGCCGGTCTGGTACAGCCCCGCGACGAGCACGTCTCCGATCGCGATGAAGGCGACCACGGAGGGAACGACGAAGACGGACATCTGCCGCAGCCCCGCGTTCACCCTGCGCGCGAGCGCTTCGGTATCGGTGCGGCCGCGCGACAGCTCCGGCAGTTCGGCTGCAGCGATCGACATTCCGAACAGGCTGACTGGAAGGACGTACAGAATCTGTGCGTACGTGAGCGCCGCGTACGCGCCGCGCGCCAGCAGTGAACCGAGGATGAGGTCCACGTAGCTGCCGATCTGCACGGCGCCGCGGCCGAGGATCGCGGGGCCCGCGTTGCGCAACGCGGTGCGCACGCCCTCCACGCGGGTGTCCGGCCGGAAGCGCAGGCTCCGCTCCAGCGAGAGCACCCAGGGAAGCTGCACGAGGAACTGGAGGGCTCCGCCGGCCAGCGCACCCCATGCCAGTGCGACGACGAGCCGGTCGAGGTTCAGGCGATTCCCCAGAAGGAGCAGCGTCGCGATGATCGCGCCGTTCCAGAGCACGGGCGCGAAGTAGGGGATGAAGAACTTGCGGTGCGAGTTCAGTACGCCGAGTGCCCATGCGGAAAGCACGAGGATCCCCGTCATCGGGAAGATGATGCGCACACACTGGATGGTCAGCTCGCGCGCGAGTCCTTCGAACCCCGGCGTGAAGATGGTGACGAAGAGCGGCGCGAGCAGAACGCCGATGAGAGTGAGCGCACCGACCACCGCGAAGAGGAGTGCGAACACGGCCCCCGCGACGCGCCCTGCCTCTTCCCTGCGCCCGCGCTCGAGCAGCTCCGAATAGATCGGGATGAAGGACGCGCTGAGTGCGCCTTCACCGAGCAGGTTCTGGAGGATATTGGGCGCACGCAGCGCCGCCTTGAAGACGTCGGCGTGCAGGCTCGTTCCGAAGTAGTGCGCGATGATGCGTTCGCGCACGAGACCGGCGATGCGGCTGGTGAGGATCCCTGCGGCTACGAGCGGCGCGGCACCGCCGGCCGGGCGCTTCGGTGCGGTCGGCGTGGCCGGAGCCCCGCCCTCAGGACTCCCGTTCACCGGGTGGGAGCAGCTCCTCGCGCTTCGGCTTCGACTCGAGGAGACGGTGCAGGAAGGCGCTTTCCTCGTCGAGGCGCTGGACTTCCTTCGACAGCCGGTCGACTTCCGACTCGAGCGCGTTGATGCGCTCGGGCATGCCCTCTCCGCCGAGCTGACGGTTGCCCTCGAGCCGGGCCGCGATCGCGCGGCCGACCTGCGAGTCGAGGATCACCGCGGTCAGCGGGATCATGAGCGCCACCAGCAGGACGACCAGAACGAGGAAGAGCATGGTCGAAGCTACCCGGCGCTGGCAGCGGCCGGCAAGCCGCCCTCGCAGTGCACGCCGTTCCAGCCGTCGCTCCGGCCATCGAGCCGCACGTCGATCGCCTCGGCCACGGCGCGCAGGAGGGAGGGACCGTACCGACAAAGGTACGGCAGCGCGTTCAGGCGCCGCTCCTGGGGCGTGTTGCCCGGATGCAGGTTCACCGACGCCTTGCGCAGCTGCTCGAGCTCGATCTCGCTGCGCTTGCGCAGATGCCGCGCGGCCTTCGTCTCGGCCGCCCGGACGCGCGAGAGAATGCGGTTCCGCTCTCCCTCCATCCAGCCGATGAGCGTGGGGTCGATGGCACCTGCGGCCTCGGCGAGCGCTGCCCAGTCCCGCTCCACATCCCTGCGCGCCGCCTCGACCGCGGCCGTGACATCGGCCGGCATGCGCGAACGGACGACCGACGCGACCAGCTCGTGGTACGGCCGCTCCACGTCCTCCGGCTCGAGCCCGAACTTCGTCAGCACTTTCGCGACCTTCGACTCGACGATCGTCACGCCCGCGCGCGGGTGCACCACCGGCGGCGTGATGCCGTGCGCGTTGAAGAGACAGCCGATCTGCGCGAAGTACGAGATCTCGCCCGGCCCCGCGACGTACGACAGCGTCGGCAGCACCGTGCTCTCGACGACCGGCCGGAGCAGCACGTTCGCGCTGAAGCGCTCCGGTTCGCTCTCGAGGAGTGCGTGAATCTCGTCATCGGTGAACGTGCGCTTCGTGCGGCGCAGCGCCCAACCCGCACCATCGCGCACGAGTCGCTCGCGGCCGTGCTCATCCTCGAACAGCACGTTCGCGGCATCCTCCGCAATCGCAACCTGTTCGTGGAAGCCGGCCTCGATCAGACGCTCCGTCTGACGCGCGAGTGCTGCCGTGTGCCGCTCGAACGACATCAGCTCGCGCCGCAGCACGGGCGCCGCCGCGCGCTTCAGCGCGGGATGCGCGGAGTCGAGCGTGGCAAGGTCGAAACCGTCGAGCAGCGCGCGCAGCCATTCGTGGAACGCATCCGCCATCGAGCGGCCCGGCGCGAACGCATCAAGCAGCTTCGAAGCGTATGACGCGCGGAACGGCGTGTCGGGCAGGCGTTCGATCGCGGACTCGACGAGCGGCCGCACGTCGTCGGGGAGGAAGCGCTTCGCCATCGACACGGGCGGCGCATCACTCTCGAGCGCATAGCGGTGCAACCCGTTCGACTCGTCCACAATCCACGTGGCGTGCGCTTCGTCCCAGTCGTGGTCGTCGGACGCGACCCAGAACACCGCGAGGACGGGCGCACCGAGCTGCGCCTCGAGCGCCTCGGCAAGGCGGATGGCCGTGAGCGTCTTGTACAGCGTGTAGAGCGGTCCGCCGAACAGCGCAGGCTGCTGGCCGGTGGTGACGACATAGCCGTCGCCGGCGAGGATGCGGGACAGCTTGGCTGCGGCTGCGTCCGAGGTCGGCCGGAGCGCATCCGCCAGACGGGAACGTTCGGACGCTCCCAGGCGCGCGGAGACTTCCGCAGCACGACGGACGTACGCCTGCGAGTCGCTGAATCTTCCGACGTAGAACGGTGCGAGCGCCGGGTCGCCGGCCTGATAGGCCTGCGCGAGACCGGAACCACGAACCGGATGTGTACGAATCTCAGGCAGCGTCATCCCCTGCCCTTGTGATAGGGTTCGCCGCGAACGATGGTGCCGGCGCGGTAGAGCTGCTCCGCCAGGACCAGCCGCGCGAGTTCGTGCGGCAGCGTCATGGACGAGAGCCTCATGCGGTGGCGCGCAGCATCGAGGACCGCGTCACCGAGACCGAACGCGCCGCCGATCACGAACATCGCGCCCGGCGCCGCACGCACCGCGAGCTGCGAAAGGTATTCCGCGAGACGCTCCGACGACCACGCGTCGCCGGTGCGGGTGAGTGCGACGACGTCATGGCCGGTGGGCACCCGGCCGAGCAGCCGCTCCGCTTCGACGCCGCGCGCCGACACGGGATCGCGGCCGCCCGCCGGACGCACCTCCGAGACTTCGAGCGTCCAGTAGCGGGCGGCCCGCTTCTCGTACTCCTCGACCGCGGGGGCGAGCAGCGCACCGGTGCGGCCGACGACGAGGACACCGACCCGCAAAGGCCTCAGGCGTAGATGCCGCGCAGCCGATGCACGGCCGATACGCGATCGATCGCCAGCATGTACGCCGCCGTACGCATGTTCACCTCGTGCTGCCGCGCGTACGTGAGCACGTTGTGGAACGAGCGGATCATCACCTCGCGCAGCCGCGACACGACCGTGTCCTCGCTCCAGTAGTACCCCTCGCGGTTCTGCACCCACTCGAAGTAGCTCACCGTCACGCCACCGGCGTTCGCGAGGATGTCCGGGATCACGAAGATGCCCTTCTCATCCAGGATCGCATCCGCGAGGGCCGTCGTCGGGCCGTTCGCACCTTCGGCGATGATCTTCGCCTTGATGTTGCGCGCGTTGTGGCGCGTGATCACGTTCTCGAGCGCGGCTGGCACCAGCACATCCGTCTCGATCTCGAGCAGCTGCTCGTTCGTGATCGCATCACCATTCGGGAAGCCCTCGAGGAACTTGTTCTGCCGGATCCAGTCGATGGCCTCCGACACGTAGATCCCGTTCGGGTTGTACACCGCGCCGGACTTGTCGCCGATCGCGATGACCGTGAGCCCCTCCTCCTCGAGCAGACGCGCCGCGACGGAGCCCACGTTGCCGAAGCCCTGGACCGCCACCTTGGTTCCACTCAGCGGCATCCCGAGTTCCCGCAGCGCTTCCTTCACGACGATCTTCACGCCCCGCCCCGTGGCCTCGCGGCGGCCGAGCGAACCGCCCATCGCAACCGGCTTGCCCGTGACCACGGCCGTCACGGTGTGGCGCTTGTGCATGGAGTACGTGTCCATGATCCACGCCATCACCTGCTCGTTCGTGTTCACGTCCGGCGCGGGCACGTCCGACTCGGGACCCAGCACCTCGAGAATCGATGCGGTGTAGCGGCGCGTGAGCCGCTCCAGCTCCCCTGCCGACAGGCGCGACGGCTCACAGATCACGCCGCCCTTCGCGCCGCCGAACGGGATGTCCACCACCGCGCACTTCCACGTCATCCACGCCGCGAGTGCGGTCACCTCGTCGAGGGTCACACCCATGTCGAAACGGATCCCTCCCTTCGCCGGACCGCGCGACGTGTTGTACAGCACGCGGTAGCCGGTGAAAACCTCCACTTCGCCATTGTCCATGTGAACGGGAATGGAGGTGATGATCTGCTTCTCGGGGTGACGGAGGATCTTGTAGATGCCGGGGTCCAGCGACAGGAGTTCGGCAGCGCGATCGAAACGCTGCATCATGCCTTCGAATGGATTGTCTTCGTTGAAGACCGGATTGGGGCCCCGTGCGTCGAGGCTTCGGGCGCCTTCCATGGCTCGGGTTGTTCTCCTCAGCTATGCCGGCGCGACATCGCGCCCACGCGCGCAGGCGGAAGCTCCCGTGGAGCCCCGTCGCCGACCGCGCTACGTTTCCTTCGTTTGCCGTTTCCTCGCCGCGGCGTATCGGCGCATGGCAACGGCGCAATCCTTCATGGTAGGCTATCTTGCGCCCGTTCGCCAGCCTGTTGAACGGCGGCGACCCGGTCCAGCGCGGCCACGATCGCTTCGCGGCCCGATTCCACCTCCACGGTCTGCGCGAGCAGCCACGCCTCGTCTGCAGCCAGCAGCACCGCCAGCCGCATCCAGTCCTTTTCCGTCGTGACGATCGGACGCCCGCCCGCGGCGGCACGGATTCTCTGCAGATCCGCATCGTCGTACGCGTGATGGTCCGGAAAAGCCATGAGACCGGCGACGTCTGCACCCGCCGCGCGCGCGGCGTGCAGAAACGAATCGGGGTCCGCAACGCCCGCGACGGCGAAAACCTCGCCTCCCGGTGGATCGGACGGTGCCCCGCCCCGGCGCCAGCCGTCCGGGACCAGGGCCACGCGCGCCGTCGGTTTGCCCGGCAGGATCCGGCGGATGTCGGCCTCGACCGCGGCCGCCCGCTCCGGTGGTGCGGACTTGCGCGTGACGACGATCAGGCCGGCGCGTTTCAATGAGCTCGCAGGTTCGCGCCACGGCCCGCGCGGCAGCAGCGGCCTCCTCGCGCGCCACCGTTCCGCCGCGATCAGTACGATGTCGAGGTCGCGGGCAAGGCGGCGGTGCTGGAAGCCATCGTCCAGGACGAGAAGCTGCGCGCCACGCGCCGCCGCTTCCGCCGCTCCCGCCACACGATCCGGGCGCGCCACCACGATGCGTTCCGGGTTCCAGTGTGCGTGCAGCGCAGGCTCGTCTGCCGTGCGGCCGCCGTGCAGGATCGCGCTGCGGAGCCCGCGCTCTTCGATGCTGTCCGCGATCCATGCAGCGAACGGCGTCTTGCCCGACCCTCCCACGGCGATGTTGCCGATCGTGATGACGGGCACTGCCGCACGATGCGCGCGCAGCACGCCCGCATCGTAGGCGCGATTGCGCACAGCCACGACGGCGCGATACACCCCTTCGAACGGCGCGAGCAGGAGTGCGAGCTCGAGTGCAGGCCCGCCATCGCCCTGCCACATGCGATGCGCAGCACGCGCCACGCGCTCACGGACCCGCATGACGCTCATCCACGCGCTGCAGCAGCGCATTCATCGCGACCTCGACCTCGCCGCCGATGCGTTCGATCTCGGCATCGTCCGCGTGGGATGGAACGAAGATCGGTTCGCCGTAGGCGAGGTGCAGACGTGCGAAGGGCTGCGGAATGAGGAAGCGGTCCCAACCGCCTGCGGCCCACCAGGCGCGATTCGCGGATGCGGCCGCGGGAATGAGCGGCGCACCCGCGAGCTGTGCCACGCGCAGTGCACCCGCCTTCATCTTCTGCCGCGGCCCGCGCGGCCCGTCTGGTGTGATGGCAAGCGATCGGCCTGCGCGGATCTGGCGGACGAGTGCGCGCACGGCCGCGCCACCGCCGCGGCTGCTCGAGCCCCGTACCACGGTGTATCCCCATCGCGATACGATGCGCGCGATGATCTCGCCATCGGCGGAGCGGCTGACGAGTGTGGCCAGGTTCTGGTTACGGTGATGGTACGCGAGCGGCAGCAGCCGGCCGTGCCACAATACGAACACCACGGGCTTTCCTTCACGGTGGAACTGCCGGAAGTGTTCTTCATCCTCTGTGGTGATGCGTGCGCTGCCCAGCAGCGTGCCTGCCAAGCCGCCACCGAGAGTGGCGGCGGCCCCGATCTGCCACGGTTTCATCGCGCGATCAGCTCGGCTGCGATCGCGGCTACCCGCTCGGCGGTCGTGGCGCCGGGCGTTGTGGGTCGCAGCGCCGTACGAACGCGCGCGAGTCCATCGAGTGCGGCGGAACGTGCGGGCCCGTCATCGAGCAGCGGTCGCAATGCATCCGCCAGCGACTCGGGCGTTGCGTCCTCCTGGATGTGCTCCGGCGCGATGCGCTCGTTCGCCACGAGATTCACGAGTCCGACGTGCGGCACGCGCACGAGCCGGCGCGCCATGGCGAAGGTGAGCCCGTGCATCCGGTACGCCACTACCATCGGCACGCCCGCTACCGCGGCCTGCAGCGTCGTCGTGCCCGACTTCACGAGCGCGGCGTGCGCGTGCAGCAGGAGCTGCCAGCCGTCGATCGCGATGCGCGCATCGCCGTACAGCTCACGCGGAATGCCTGGTGCGGCCGCAACCACCGGCTGCACACCGGGATGCGTCTCTTGTACGAGCCGCGCAGCCTCGAGGAACGGCTCGATGTGCCGCGTCACTTCCTGGCGTCGTGAACCGGGGAACACGGCGAGGATCGGGCGCTGCGGATCGAGTCCGAGCTGATCACAGAACGCTTCACGCGGCACGGCCGGCGGCAGCGCATCCAGCAGCGGATGTCCGACGAACTGCGCGCGCGCACCCGCTTCGCTGAACAGCGTTTCCTCGAATGGCAGGATCACCGCGATGCGGTCGGTGTCGCGCGCCAGGCGCGCCATGCGGCTGCGATGCCAGGCCCACACCTGCGGTGCGATGTAGTACAACACCGCGACGCCGCGTGAGCGCGCATAATGTGCGAGCCGCAGGTTGAAGCCCGGGTAGTCGATGGGGATGACGAGATCGGGCGGGCGCTCGACGATCTCCCGTTTCACGTTCCTGAGCACGCCCAGCAGGAACGGCAGGTGTTTCGCCACCTCGACGAGGCCCATGACCGCGAGGTCATCTGCATGCGCAAGGAGTCGCACACCGGCCCGCTCCATCTCTGCGCCGCCAAGCCCGTACAGCTCCGCGTCGGGCCAGCGTGCGCGCAACGCCGTAGCCAGCGCGGCGCCGTGGAGGTCCCCGGAAGGTTCGCCGGCCGACAGGAGGATGCGTGGCATCAGAGCAGCGGGCGACGAACGGCGGGCGACCCGCGGCGGGTGACGGACGGCGGGCGACGAACGGCGGGAATTGCTACGGGGAACATCGTTCCCCCTAACTCAGCATCAGGTACACCACGATCACGAGGGCGAGGGCGGCGAGGAGTTTCCAGAGGCGGGGAGGGCGGGCGTCGCCGCCCATCTCGCGTTTGCGGTCGCGCCGGATCTCAAGCAGGGACACGGCCACCCATCCGTTCGACGATTTCGAGTGCGACTGCGAGCGCCTCACGGCCCTCGCGGCCGGTCACGGCGATCTCTCCCTCACCGCGCGCAGCGGCGACGAAGCTGCGCAGCTCGCATGCGAGCGGCTCCTCGCCGTCGCCGCGGAGCGGGATGTGCTCGACGAGGTCCTCCAGCCGTCCGGGGCGCATCGCCTGCATCGGGTCGAGCGACACGCCCGGCTTCAGCCGCAGATGTTCGCCCGTGCCCGCGGCGAGGTCGAGGCTGATGTAACCGGAAGGCTGGAAGAAGCGGATCTTGCGCATGCGCTCGAGCGACACGCGGCTCGCGGTCAGGTTGGCCACACCGCCGCCCTCGAACTCGAGACGCGCATTCGCGATGTCCACGCTCGGTGTAAGCACGGGCACACCGACGGCGGCGATCGCCGTGACGGGCCGCTTCATCAGGCTGAGCACGAGGTCGAGGTCGTGGATCATGAGGTCGAGCACGACGGCCACATCCGTGCCGCGCGGTCCGAACGGCGCAAGCCGATGGCTCTCCACGAACAGCGGCCGCTCGAGCCACGGCTCGCATGCGCGCAGCGCGGCGTTGAAGCGCTCGACGTGGCCGATCTGCACCTGCGCACCGCCGCGCTCCGCTTCGTCGAGGATGCGGTCGGCGGCGTCGAGGGTGGGCGCGATCGGCTTTTCGATCAGCACGTGCACACCGCGTCGCACGGCCTCGAGCGCGACTTCCTCGTGCGCCGCGGTCGGCACGGCGATGACACACGCGTCCACGCTCTCGAGCAGCGCGTCCAGGTCGGACGCGGCCGGCACGCCGAGTTCCGCCGCGACGTGCTGGAGGCGTGCGGTGTCGATGTCGTAGATGCCGGTGAGCTCGGCGCCGTCGATGCTGCGCAGAAGGCGGGCGTGGTGGTAGCCGAGACTGCCCACCCCCACGACGGCGGTACGGAGTGCTGCGCTCACGTCAGATCGTCGTGCCGCGTTCGCTGCGCGCGATGAACTCGACGAAGTGCTGCACCTCGGGGGTCCACTCGAGCGAGTCGCGCGCGGCTGCGAGCGCCTGGCCGATGTTGAGCTTCGACTGGAAGAACAGTCGGTACGCGCGCTTGAGCGCCGCGCGCGACGCCTCATCGAAGCCGCGCCGCTGCAGCCCGACGGAATTCAGGCCATACAGCTTCATCGGATGCGCGCCGGCCGCCTTGCAGTACGGCGGCACATCCTTCTGCGCCGCGGCGGATCCGCCGATGAAGGCGTGGCAGCCGATGCGCACGAACTGGTGGATGGCGGTAAGCCCGCCGACGACGGCCCAGTCCTCGATCTGCACGTGGCCGCCCATGGCGACCGAGTTGGCGAGCACGACGTGATTGCCGATCGTGCAATCATGTGCGACGTGCGCGTACGCCATGAGCAGGCAGTCGCTGCCCACGCGGGTCACGCCCGACGCGGCGGTGCCGCGATTCAGCGTGACGTACTCGCGGATCACGGTGCGTTCGCCCACCTCGAGGCGGGACGGCTCGCCGCGATACTTGAGGTCCTGCGGGTCGCCACCGAGCGTGGCATGCGCGTGCACGACGCAGCGCGCGCCGAGTGTGGTGTCGCGCTCGATCACGACGTGCGGCCCGAGGCGCACGCCGTCGCCGAGTACGACGTTGGGCCCGACTACGGCGTAGGGGCCGATCACGACGTCGGCGCCGAGCTCGGCGGTGCCGTCTACGACCGCGCTCGGGTCGACCGTGACTCCCCTTTCGAACATGGCCATGTCAGCGATCCACGATGCGGGCCATCATCTCGGCCTCGGCCACGAGCTGGCCGTCGACCATGCCGATCCCGCGCATGCGGCACACGTGCCGGCGCATCTGGATCATCTCCAGCTCGAAGCGGAGCTGATCCCCCGGCGTGACGGGCCGGCGCCACTTCACGTTGTCGAGCGACATGAAGTAGACGACCTTCTCCTCCGGGTTCTCGATCGCGTCCATGAGCAGCAGACCGCCCACCTGCGCCATTGCCTCGATGATCAGCACACCCGGCATCACCGGGTGCCCCGGATAGTGGCCCTGGAAGAACGGCTCGTTGATGGTGACGTTCTTGATCCCGACGATCCGGCGGCCCGGCTCGAACTCGACCACCCGGTCCACCAGCAGCATCGGGTACCGGTGCGGAAGATGCTGAAGGATCTTCTGGATGTCTACGATCGGCCGCTCGGCCGAACGGGTCGCCAGGGTGCGGGCGAGTTCGAGGTTGCCGGCGTGGCTGGGCCGGTGCGCGACGATGTGGGCCTTGAGCCGGCGGCCGAGCAGGGCGAGGTCGCCCACGATGTCGCCGATCTTGTGGCGCACGAACTCGTCCGCGTACCGCAGCTCCCCTGACTCCAGCCCCGTGTCGTTCAGAACCAGCGCGTTCTCGAGCGTCACGCCGCGCGCCAGACCACGGCTCCGCAGCGCCTCGGCCTCCTTCAGGAAGCCGAACGTGCGCGCGCGCGCGATCTCGGTCCCGAACTCCTGAGGTGTGATCTCGAACGACGCGAACTGACGGCGCACGAGCGGGTGGTCGAACTCGATCGTGGCTGAGATGCGCAGCCCGGGCGCGGGTGTGGCCACGTAGCTGCCGTTGCCGCTGTTCAGCGGGTCGACCACCGCGAGTTCGCGTGCGACGACCGGCTGCTCCTCGCGGCCTGCGCGCGCGAGCACGTCGTGGAACGGCGCGAAGCTGCCGTCGCCGATCGGAACCTCGGGGCCATCCAGCTCGATCGTCAGGTTGTCGATATGCAGCGCGACCACGGAAGCCAGCAGATGCTCCACGGTGTGCACGCGCGCCTCGCCCTCCTGCAGCGTCGTGCCGCGGTCGGTGGACGTGACCCGGTCGAGCAGCGCGCGCACGGCCGGCGCGTCCGGGAGGTCAGTCCGGCGGAAGGTCACACCGCTGTCGGGCGGTGCGGGACGGAACCGCAGCCGCGCCGTTTCGCCCGTGTGGAGGCCGACGCCTTCGAACTCCGCGTCCGCCGCGATCGTATTCTGTCTCGGTGCCGTCATCGGCCGATCCGCTCTTTCAGTTGCCTTTCCAGCGCGCGCAGCCGCTCGATAGTCTGGGGCAGGCGCGCCAGTGCCGCGAGCGTGCGCAGCGATTCCTTGTGCGGCCTTGCAGGATAACCGCTCCACGTTTCGCCGGCAGGCACGTCGCCGAAGACGCCGGCCTGTGCGGCGATGGTCGCGCCATCGCCGATGGTCAGGTGTCCGGGGATGCCCGCCTGCCCCGCCAGTGTGACGCCACGGCCGATGCGCGTGCTGCCCGCGATCCCTACCTGCGCCACGACGACGCTCAGCTCGCCGATGCGCACGTTGTGACCGATGTGCACTAGGTTGTCGATCTTCACTCCGTCCCCGATCTCCGTGTCGCCGATGGAGCCGCGGTCGATCGTGGTGTTCGCGCCGATCTCGACATCGTTGCCGATGCGGCAGCGGCCCACCTGCGGCACCTTCCTGTGGCCTTCGGGCGTAAACGCGTAGCCGAAGCCGTCCACACCGATGCGGGCGCCGCTGTGCACGATCGAACGTGCGCCGAGTACCGTGCGCGGATACAGCACCACGTGCGGGTGGAGGATGACGTCGTCGCCCAGCTCGCAGTCGCGTCCGACCACCGTGTGCGCACCGATGCGGACGCGGTCTCCGATGCGAGCGCCCGCGCCGATCACGGCGTACGGCCCGAGTGCGGCGTCGCGGCCGAGCTGTGCGCCGGGTGCGACGCGCGCGGTCGGATCGATGCCTTCGACGACGGGCGGCTCGGGAAGGAGCACGGGCAGGACGGCGGCGAGAGCGCGATGCACGTCGGGGACGACGATGAACGCCGCCCCCGAAGTCACGCGATCCGCGAGTGCTTCGGCCAGCAGAAGCGCACCGGCGCGGCTGTTGGCCACGTCACCCAGGTATTTCGGCTGCGCCACGATGGACAGCTCGGCGGGCCCGGCCCGGTCGAGGGGCGCGACACCCGTGATGTCGGGGTCCGCGCTGCCCTCGAACCGGCCGCCGGCCGCGAGCGCGATCTGCGACGCCTTCACCGCACGAGCCGTGGTGCGATCACTCGTTGCGCGGGGCGTCGCCTCCGCCGCTCGCTCTCAGTCGCTCGATCACCTGCGTCGTAAGGTCGAGCGTCGTGTCGGCGGAGACCATTGCACCGGTGGCGGCATCGAAGATGATCGACCAGTTGCCCTCCTGGCGGATCACGCTGATCGCGCTCTGGATGCGCTCCATGATCGGCGCCATCAGCTGCTCCTGCCGCTGCGCCGCCTGCTGCTCGAGCTGTGCGGCACGCTGCTCGAGCTGAGCCTGGCGTGCGCCGATCTCCTGCTGGCGCTGGCGGCGTGCCTCAGGCGAGAGCGTCACCGACTGGCGGTTGTACTCCTCCATCATCGTGCGCAGCGAGTCCTCCAGGACCTGGAGCTGCGACTGGAACGCGTTGATCTCCGCCTGGATCGAGTCGCGCACCGCCTGTGCACCGGGCGCCTCCTGTATGATCCGGCGGGAGTCGAGGTAGGCCACCCGGCCTTGTGCAAAGGCGGGCGACGCCGCCGCGGCCAATCCGATCGCCGCGATCCCCGCGGACAGCAACGTACGCATCACCTGGATATCTCTCGTGTTGGAGTTTAGAAGCCCTGCCCGAACTTGAAGTGCAGCTGCCAGCCCGGATCGGTCTTGTCGAAGCCGTACGCGTAGTCGAGTCCGAGCGGGCCGAACGGCGTCACCAGGGTGAGGCCCAGACCGGCGCCCCGCAGAAGGCGCGTCGGGTTCATCTCCGACGGGCGCCGCCACACGTTGCCGGCGTCGTAGAACGCGCTGAGCGAGATGTTGTTGTTCAGCCGGATCGCATACTCGGCGCTCAGCCGGACGAACGCGTCACCGAAACGGCGGGACAGCGGTGCGTCCTGTGCGTCGCGGTCGATGTACCCGAACGGGGTGACCGTCGTTTCATCGTAGCCGCGCAGAGGCCGGCCGAACTGAACGCCGCCCATCCAGAAGCGGTCGAACGGGAAGCGGCTCGCATCACCGAAGATCGCGCCCGCCTCGGCCGTGAGCCCGAGCGTCATGCGTATCGGCGACCCGCCGCCCGTACTCTCACCGAGCTGTCCCACCGGTACGTACCAGGCACCCTCGAAGAGATACTTCTGGAAGGTGCCGTCGCCGCCGAGGATGCCGCCGGTCAGGTCCGCGGTCAGGGACTGCCGTGAACCGACGGTCGGGAAGAACGGGTGGTCGAGCGCGCTGCGCACGACGCCGAAGGTGACCGTGCTCTGCACGCCGGGCGGCAGCGAGAACAGCGACTCCGCCTCGTCTTCGTCGAACTCTTCGTACGTCGTGCGCGACAGCGAGTAGCCGACGCTGAAGCGCGTGTAGCGGTCGGCGAAGAGCGGCAGGCCGAAGCGCAGCGCGGCGCCCGTGCGCCGCCGCTGCCCTTCGGAGAAGGTGAAGAAGCGGTCGCGCGAGCTGAAGAGCGACAGCGATCCGCTGTAGCGCGAGCCCAGGATCGAGGGGTCGGCGTAGCTGGCCTCGAAGTTGTTCGAGTAGCGGCCGAACTCCCAGCGCAGGTGTCCCTGCTTTGCCTGGCCGAACAGGTTCGGCTCGTCGTAGCCGAGGAAGCCCGCGACGCCCGTCGCGCCGCCCAGTGCGGTACCGAAGTTGATCGAGCCCGTCTGCCGCTCGCGCACCTCGAAGATGATGTCGACGTTCGGACCGATGCCGTTCACCGGTTCGATCTTCGGCTCGGGCAGCGGCGCCTCGAAGAAGCCGAGCGACGAAATGCGCTGGTAGCTCTGGATGAGCAGGTCCTCGTTGTAGACGTCGCCCGGTACGACCAGGATCTGGTCGCGGATCACGTCCTCGTGCGTCTTGAGGTTGCCGGTGATGATCACGCGGTTGATGTACGCGGGCTGGTATTCCTGGATCTGCCAGGCCACGCGCACCTCCGGCGGCCCATCGCCCTCGGCCGGCACGCGCTCGACGAGCTGACCCACCTGGATGTACAGGTAGCCTTCGTTGCGGTACAGCGATTCGATCGCACGCGTCGCTTCATCGAACGCGACCGCATCGAACACGTCGCCGGTCTGCACGCGGTCCGCTGCGCCCAGGCCGAAGCCGCCCAGCAGGCCGCTCCGGCGCTCCTCGAAGTAGCGGCGCAGATCCTCTGCGGCGAAGCGGCGGTTGCCGCGCACATCGAACGACGCGAGGCGGTACTGCGGTCCTTCGTTCACGCGGATGATCAGCCGCGCCTTCCCCGTCATGGGGTCCACGACGAGGCTGTCGCCGCCGACGGCGAAGTCGATGTAGCCGTGCCGCCGGTAAAAGGCAGGGAGCCGGTCGCGCATGTCCGAGCGCAGCTGCTCGTCATCGAAGCTGCCGCTCCGGAACCAGAAGAACCCTTCTTCGCGCGTGGCCAGCTGCGCCTCGAGCTCCTCGTCGGTGAACGCGTTGTTGCCCTCGAACTCGACATCCACTACGGCGACGCGCTCCCCCTCGGACACCTCGAAGATGAGGGTGCGCTCGTGCGGGCGGTCGGGGATCGGCTCGACGCGGTGCTCGATCGACCGGACGCGGTAGCCCTTCTCTCCGAGCAGCGTGCGGATCATCGATTCCGCCTGCGCAATCTGCGCCTCGCCGAACGGGCGGCCCGCGCGCAGCCCGACCGTATCGCGGATGATCGCAGGGCGGATGTTCTCGAGGCCGAAGAACTGGACGGAGCCGAGCAGCGGCCGCTCGACCAGCTCGATGCGCAGCGTGATCGGCGCGGTCGGGTCGTTCGGGTCCGGGATGCTGCGCACGATGACGTCGTCGAACTCACGCGTGCGCCAGAGCCGGTTCACCGCGCGCTCGACGTCCAGTGCACGGATGGAGTCGCCGGGCTGGATGCCCGTGACGGAGAGCACCTGGTTCTCGGGAAGCCGGTCGATGCCGACCACCTCGATGCGGCCGATCGGCACGGGCGGGACGCGCTCGGGCTGCTGTCCGAACGCCGGTGCGGCCGTGCAAACGGCAAGGGCCGCCGCGTAGGCGGCGGCCCGCGGGAAGTTGAAGATCCGGCCGCTCGATTTCGTCAGGATCATGCCTTCGTCGACAACACTCGGAATTCGAGGGTGTCGCCGCCGGGCGCGACATCCACCTCGATCTCCTCGCCGCCCGGGAACTCCGATGTGAGGATCTTCTCCGACAGCGGATCCTCGATGTACTTCTGGATGGCCCTCCGCAGCGGGCGGGCGCCGAACTTCTCGTCGTAGCCGTGCTCCACCAGGAAGGCGAGCGCGGCATCCGTCAGCTTCAGCTTCAGGTTCTCCTCCGCAAGGCGAGAGTGCACTTCCTTGAGCATGATGTGCACGATCTGCCCGATCTGCTCCTTGCTGAGCGGGTGGAAGACGATGATGTCGTCCACGCGGTTCAGGAACTCCGGATTGAACGCGCGCTCGATCTCTTCCTTGACACGCTCGCGCATCGTCTCGTACGCGGTCGTCTCATCATGCTGATGGAACCCGAGCGAGCGGCCCTTCGTGATGTCGCGGGCGCCCAGGTTCGACGTCATGATCAGCACGGTGTTCTTGAAGTCGATCACACGCCCGTAGTTGTCCGTCAACCGCCCCTCGTCCAGCACCTGGAGCAGGATGTTGAACACGTCCGGGTGCGCCTTCTCGATCTCGTCGAGCAGCACCACGCTGTACGGCCGGCGGCGGATGGCCTTCGTGAGCGTGCCGGAGTCCTCGTAGCCGACGTATCCCGGCGGCGCGCCGATCAGCCGCGAGACGGAGAACTTCTCCATGTACTCGCTCATGTCGACGCGGACGAGGGCATCGCGGTCGGCGAACAGGAACTCGGCGAGTGCACGCGCGAGCTCGGTCTTGCCGACGCCCGTCGGGCCGCTGAAGATGAAGCTGCCGATCGGCCGGCTCGGATCCTTCAGGCCGGCACGGCTGCGGCGGATCGCGCGGCTGATGGCACGGATGGCCTCGTCCTGCCCGATCACCCGCTCGTGCAGCTCCTCCTCCATGTTCACGAGGCGCTCCGTCTCCGCCTGCTTCAGGCGGGAGACCGGGATGCCGGTCCAGCGGCTCACGATGAAGCCGATGTCGTCCTCGTTGATCACGGGCCGGTGCGTCTTCCGGTCCTGCTCCCACTCATCCTGCATGCGACGGATCGCGGCCTGGAGCTCGCGCTCCGAATCGCGCAGCTCGGCCGCACGCTCGAAGTCCTGCTCGCGGATGGCGAGGTCCTTCTGCGCGCCGAGCGCCTCGAGCTGCTCCTTCAGGTCCGCCACCTCGGGCGGCGGCACCTGCGTGGCGAGACGCGCACGCGCACCCGCCTCGTCGATCACGTCGATCGCCTTGTCGGGCAGGAAGCGGTCCGTGATGTAGCGCTCGGAGAGCCGCGCCGCGGATGCGAGCGTCTCGTCCGGAATCACGATCCGGTGGTGCTCCTCGTAGTGCTTCCGGATGCCCTTCAGGATCTCGATCGCCTCCTCGATGGAGGGCGGATCGATGACGATGGGCTGGAAGCGCCGCTCGAGGGCGCCGTCCTTCTCGATGTACTTGCGGTACTCGTTGAGCGTGGACGCGCCGACGCACTGTAGCTCGCCG
>CAYUIG010000018.1:0-68087 GCA_964444685.1 uncultured Gemmatimonadaceae bacterium
TGCGGCGGAAACTCCGGCGTTGCGTGCACGAGAGAGCCCGGGTGTGTCGCAGCGCACCGACCGGAACCCGAACCGTTCCACCTCGGCCGATACGCTGCCGGCCGCGGACCCGTTGTCGACGATGACCACCTCGAAATCCGGATAGTCGACTGCGGCCAGTGCGTTCAAGCAGCGCGCGAGGTCGGCGGGCCGGTCGCGCGTGCACACAATGACGCTGATGGGTAGGACCTCGTTGCGGCGTTCTACTGCCTCGATCAAGGACCGGTCGGCGGGTCGGGCGGGAAGAGGCGGGCACCGTCGGCCGCACGCAGCACCGCCATGTCGCGGATCGAAACACCGGCGGTATCCTGACCCAGGTTGATCAGGATCTCCGCCTGCGGATCGGTGGCCTTCGCGATGAAGGGTGTCTCGAAGGTGCGCCACACCGGCACCAGGTCGGCCGTCGTGTACACGCCCAGGTCCCCCCAGGGCTCGTGAGACATCATGACGCCATAGTCGATGTGCCGGGGCAGGTTGGAGCGCGCGCTGAAGCGAATTACATAGCTCTCACCCGCGACGACGCCGAACCCTGGATGGCGGAGCTGAACGTGCCAGACGATGTGATAGTCCGAGGAGATCCCCGTCACGTCGAGCACGCCGCCCGTCAACGTGTCGACCGTCGCGGTCGCTCCCTCGTGCAGGCCGAGTTCCCAGACGCCGGGCTCCGGAGGTGGTGGAGGCTCGGCACAGGAGATCGCGCCGATGAGAAGGACTCCGACCGCTATGCTGGCGGACCTGCGTGCAGCGTTCACTGTGCCTGCTCGCGCCGACATGCGATCGCTCCGTCCATGCCTCGCTTCAGAGGTCGGTATCTCTCGGTTACGCCAGCGTTTCCGGAGCCTGACCGCTGAGGTAAGCGGGAACCACGGAGTGCGTCGCGCCATCCATCACGACCCGCCCATGGTCGAGCCAGACGGCGCGGTCACACAGCTCCAGCACTTCGTCCATGCTATGCGTCACGACCACGAGAGTCCCGCCGTCGGCGCGGAACCGATGCATGTATGCTTCACCGCGCCTGCGGAATGCCTGGTCACCCACCGAAAGAACCTCATCGACAAGCAGAATGTCCGGGTCCTGGGATTGCGTCGCCGCGGCGAACGCGAGTCGTGCCGCCATGCCGGATGAGTAGTACTTGAGCGGCTCATCGATGAAGGCGCCGATGTCCGCAAATTCCACGATCCGCTCGTAACGCGCCGCAGCCTCGCCGGGTGGTATGCCCATGACCGCGGCATACTGCCGCAGGTTTTCCGCACCCGTAAGCTCGGGATGGAAACCGACACCGAGGGCGATGATCGCGGCGACCCGCCCGCACGTCATCACTTGGCCTTCCGTCGGCTGGTACACCCCGGCCAAAATCCTGAGCGCCGTGCTCTTACCGGACCCGTTCGCGCCGATCAGCGCCACGGACTCCCCCTGCTCGATGCGAAGGTTCAGCCCCGTGAGGGAAAACTCCGCACGCCGCACATGCACGGGCCGCCGCATCACCGTACGGATGAACATCTCCCGCAGCGTGCGAGACCTGTGCTCATAACGGTAGAACCGCTTCACCACGCCTTCACACAGGATGGCGGGCGGCGGCGCGACGGGGACCGGCCGGCCACGAAACCGCAGCGTGCGCAGGCGCGGTGCAGGCGCTTCGGCGACGGCCGGAGCCGCGGTTCCAGTCTCTGGTGTCATCGGTCCAGCGTCGGACTTCCGCGCTATCGGGATGGTTGAACGGAATAATGACACGCGGGGCAATCCACATACCACCCCCCGTGCTTTCCTGCCGCCATGCCTGGAGCGGGCCGGGCAGCGCAGATCATTGCACCCGGACCACGGTTGATGTTGCACCGAGTCGCCACCGGTACAGCCGCATGCGGCCGCAGCTTCCATGACACAGCTCCACGGCCTCGGCCTCCAGGACGTCGAGCAGCTCGCCCCGCACGCCTTCGAGCACGGCCCGGTCGGGATCGATCCCGATGATCACCCCGCCTGCTGCGGCGAAATGCGTGCGGATGGCCTCCGGCGTCGACAGGACGGGGGCGCCGGTATAGAGGTCTGCGGCCCCCATCGGGAGGATGGCATATCCGGCGCCTTCCGGCATTCCGCGGCGCGCGCGATCGGACTCCGAAAGCCACCGCTCGCGCAATCCTTCGTTCACGGTGAAGTCGAGACGGCCCCAGTAGTGGAGAGCGGGGAGCGAGTTGGCATGGCCGATCGGGACCGGATCCTCTGCGAGGGCCGCCCGCAGCACCGCCTCGCTGGTCCTCCATTCGGCCGGTCGGTGAGCGCTCACCTGCCATGCGGCGAGGACGAGCGCCGGGTTCGCGAGCAGCAGCGCAACCCCAAGCGCCCCGGCGGCGGCGTGGGCGACGGCTTCACGTGCGAACCCGCCGTACCGCCGGGTCGCTTTTCGAACCGCATCGCGCACTACACCGATCGCCATAGCGATCGCGCAGCCGAGCAGCAACAGGAGCGCCGGGAGCGCCAGCAGCACGAAGCGTGTGGCCTTCCACGGTAGAAGCGTGTGCAGCAGGAGTGGAACCGCCAGCCATGCAAGCAGATAGGCTCCGAGGGACCGTCGCCGCAGCACGACGGCTGCAATGGCGATCGGTGCAACCCATGAGAGTGGCGGCACCGTTCCGAGCACCACGCGGGCGTAGGACAGCCGTTCCGACCCGATCGCGCGCGCCCAATACGGCACCTCGCCGGCCCGATTCGCGAGCGAGTGCAGAATGTCCGGTTGCATTAGCACGATGCCGGCAGCGGCCAGGGCACTGAGCAGCACGAGCTGAAGGGGGACGCTCGTGAGCAACGCCTGCGCGCGCCAGCGTCGGACGTCGAAGAACGCGGCCGTTGTCATCGCGGTCACCCATGCCGCCGCGACGGACAGGGATGTTACCTGCAGGCGCAGACAGAACGTCCACGCGAGCAACGCTGCGGCCGCCCACGCCCATTTGCGTGCGACCCCGCGCGCATCCGGCCGCCGGGGTCGGCCCGCCTCCCGGACGATGACCCAGCCGGCCAGCATCGCAACGAGGCCGAACGCGAGTTGCATCGTGTACATCCGGCCGTTCCGGCTTTGCTCCAGCAGGGCAGGCGCGAAGGCCATGAGCGCCGTCGTCCAGAAGGCGGGCCACGCACCTGCCAAGCGCCATGCCCCGACGGCAAGGATCAACAGAGCCAGCGAGCCGAATAGCGCCGAGGGAACCCGAGTGGCGATTTCGGGCACGGCGGTCCACTCGAGCGCGAGAGACACGAGGCGAGTGTAATCGAGGGCGCGGCCGTACCATTCTCCGGACGGCAACAGGGGAGTACCGGTCGCACGGAGAGACTCGGCTGCATAGTAATGATTCAGCTCGTCCGCCCGGAGAGGTTCAGTCGCGAGGTTGGAGAGGCGCAGCCATGCTCCCGCCAGCACTGCGACGGATACCAGCACGAAGGCGGCAAACCGGAACTCCGGGCGGTCACTCGCTACCCGCAGCGTCACAGAACCTCCGCAAACCTGCGCTTGTGCCGCGCGAAGATGAGCCACCCGGCCGTGCAGGTTGCGATGGCAACCAGCGCAAAGGACAGGACCGACTCCAGAGGCGGCACTGTCGCCTCGTACAGGACGGCGTGCCACATATCGAGCAGTCGAGCGATCGGGTTCCACGCGTACAGCGGCTTCACCGCCTCGCTCACGAGGGCCACCGGATAGAAAACGGGCGAGATGTAGAAGAGCACCATCAGCAGCGGGGGCAGGCTGTGCTGCACGTCGTCGAAGTACACCGATATCGCGGCCACCGGGAGGACCAGACCGATTGCGAAAATGGTCTGGAGGAGGATCAGCACAGGCACGATCATCATGCTGCGCGGCATGCCCCCGTGATGGAATGCGATCAGGGCGAGCATGACGAGCGTGAGCTCGATCACGAACTCCACTGCGCGGGCCATTACCATCCCCATCACCAGCGCCTCCCCGTGAACCCGCACACCCTTGAGCATCTGGGCGTGCTCGGCGAGAACGTGGCTCGACGAGCTGATCGTCTGCTGCAGGAAGTTCCAGGCAAAAAACCCGCTGAGAAGAAATGCCCAGTAGTTGTCGATCGGCATGCGCACGATCGAACCGAACAGCGCCGTCAACGTGGCGAGAATGAGCAATGGGTTGAGCAGGGTCCAGATGAAACCCAGCACCGACCGCTGATACTTCACCTTGAGGCCGCGTACGGTGAGATGGCGTACGAGTCGTAGCGTCCGCAGCAGCTCCTGGAAAACAGGAAGCCCCGTTTCTCCCGCCCGCCTCGGCAGCTTGAGCTCGAGTACCTTCGCTTCCAATTCCAATTCCTCGCTGGTCATGCGTGCGCGTTCCGGTGGAGCGCCGAAAGACCTCGGATGGTTTCGACCCATATCATGAGCAGCGGACGCAGCGGCAGAGGGTCGAGTCCGGCGATCCTGCGGACGATGCGAACTCCCGGTTTCAGCAGCCGCCAGACAAGGAACGCGGCCACACCGATGCGTTGGGTGCCGCGGACTTCGCGAAGCGCCTTTGAAAGGAAGGCAACCAGCGCCTTCTGGTGCCCCGCGATCTGGCGGAGAACCGACTCGACCTCGGCGCGGTGCTCATGGGCGGCGAGGGCGGCCGGGTCATAGCGAACGGACCAGCCCGCGTTCAGAAGCCGCCACAACAGGTCGTGGTCGCCGCCACCTGGAAGCTCCGCTCCGCGATCAAGCCGCTCGTCGAATCCGCCGGCCTCCACGGCCGCGCTGCGTCGAACGGCCATGCTGCAACCGCTGCCGATGCTGACCGTCCATGCAATCATGGGGGCGGGCAGTCCATGGAGCGGCCGGCGCGCATCGCGAGGCAATTGGATCGGTTCGGTTCCGCGCGAGAAGCCGCCGTTCGCCTCGAACAGCCGTGCGCCGGCACGCTCGAGCGACAGCGCCTCCACGCGGCCGGTGCACGCACCGAGCCCCGGGTCCTCGAAGGCTGCCCCGAACGCCGCGGCCCAACCCGCATCGGCCACGGCATCATCATCGAGAAATGCGACGATCTCCGTGGAGGCCGCGCAAAGCGCACGATTGCGTGCGACGTCCAGACCCACCTGCGGCTCGTGCAGGTATAAGGCGCCCGCCTCACTTGCGATCCGCGCGGTCTCGTGCGTCGCCGTTCCATTCTCGATCACCAGCAGGGCATCCGGTGCCAGTGTCTGGGCACGCAGGGACGCCAGTGCGCGCCGCAGGGCGCCGGGTCTTCCGCAGGTGCAGATCGCGGCGGTAATCGATGGCCGGGTCATCAGCGTGCGAAGGTTGCAGGTCGTGCAGGCTGCCGGCCCGTGAGCCATGCGATTCCGCCGGCGGCCATCCCGCTCGCATACGCAACGCGTCCGAGGAAGAGTGCGGGAAGCAGCACCAGGGGTTCGATCACACCGGCACGCGCCCAGCACGCCGCTGTATAAACCGTGTGCGCAATCGCCACGGCAGGCGCTGCAAGCACGAGCAGCCAGGGACGCTGATAAAGCCAGGGCGCCCGCACCGCGCGACTCGCCGTCTTCGCCTGGATCGAGCTGTAGGCCCACCGATAGTTGCGCCTCAGAAGCTCGCGCCAACCGGGACGATCATCGTGCACGACGATGGCATCGGGCTCGAACAGGATACCGGTCCCTTCGCGGCGCAGCGTGTCCTGCCAGACGAGCTCCTCATGACCATCCGCCACGGGCATCGATTCCGTGAAGCCAGGCGTTGCGAAGAAGACATCGCGGCGCACGCTGATGTTCGCGGGCGGATGATTCGGAACGATCCCGCGCCGCCGTCGGGGGTGTGTGTGGTACCACGCGCAGTAGTGATTGCAGCGCGCGCTGAGGCGCGCGGCCGGCGGGCGGGCCATTGCACCCCCAGCCACCTTCACACCGCTGTCGTGTGCGCGCAGCAGCGCTGCCAGCCAACCTCCGGACGGCGTGCAGTCCGCGTCGAGGAATGCGATAGGATCCCCCGAGGCCGCGCGCGCGCCATGATTGCGCGCCGCACCGGGGTTGCCGCTCGACCCGAGTCTCTGCACAACGTGTGCGCCGGCTTTACGTGCTGCATCCGCCGTTCCGTCGGACGAGCCATCGTCGACGACAATGACCTCGATCTCGCACGCGACCTGCTGCGCGAGCACCGCCTGAACGACGTTCCCGATGCGCCGCGCCTCGTTGCGCGCCGGAACGACCACCGACACCCGTCGGTTCATGACTTCGCTTCCAACAGCAGTGCCCGCCGCTGCTCAGCGTCGTCGCACAGTCCGCGCACGGAGCGCAGGAAGTTGGCGGGTGTGAGCTCGGTCTCGGCGAATGCGAGCGCACGTTCCGCGAGGCGCGCGGCGAGCTGCGGATCCGCGAGCACGCGCAGGATGGCCTCCGCGAGTGCGCCCGGCGTGTGCTCGATCACCAGCGCGTGGTCACCGGCGAGCAGACGGTGCGGCTCGAGTCCGGACGCGATCACCGCGCGGCCCGCGGCGAGGTAGTGGAACAGCTTGATCGGGAAGTTGCGGCCGCGCGCGCGAGGCGAGATCAGGACGTCGGCGAGCGCGAGATACGCGGGCATCCGCTCGCGCGGCTGGCGTCGCACGATGCGCAGCGCACCGCTCACACCCAGCTTCGCCGCGCGTCGCAGGATCGCGGGTTCGGTTTCAGGGTCGCCACCGACGAGGACGAAAACCGTCTCCGGTGCGGTCGCCAGCACCGATGGTATCGCGGCCACCAGCTCGTCCAGCCCCTGATACGATTCGAACGTGCCCGTATAGAGCACCACCGGCGCGCCCGGACGGATCGCAAGCTCGATTCGCAGCGCATCTACTTCCGATGGGTCCGTAGCCGTCGCGCGCGCGGGGAAGCACCACTCCTGGATGGTTGCCGCCGGCACATCCGACTTCGCGCGGTCGCCGAGTCCTGCGCTGGTCACGACGAGATCGGCGCGCGCGAGCAGCCAGCGCTCGCAGGCGCGCAGCACACGCTGCACGAAGCGCGGCCGGAACACGCGCATCTTCGTCAGCTCGTCGGGCAGGCTCGACTGCATGTCGTAAATCACGGGCGTGCGAAACTTCCGACTCAGCAGCACGCCGAGGAATCCCGCTTCCTCCACCGCGTGAATGCAGACGTAGCGGTTCGACTTCAGCAGCCGGCGGCCGGTGAAGTAGAGGAATGCATCGAGCACGACCTTGCGCAGCGAGAAGCCGATCGGGACGTGACGGAAACGGAAGGGGTTCGCGGTGCGATGAATCGTGAGTCCCGGCCGCGACACGCCGGTGCCGACCGGAAACGTGGCCACATCCACATGGTACCCCAGCTCGATCAGTGCCTCGACGAGCTCGAGCACGGCGATGGGCGTGCCCCGGTCCTCGTAGAACGGCTGAGGCGCGAGGACGAGGATCTTCCGATCCTGCGGACTGGGCGGCAACGCGGTTTCGGGCTCGCGGATCATTTCGATGGGCTCTCTCCCCGCACCGACGGGGGCAAACCACGTACCGGTCACGGCCGGCCCTCGGCCCGGCAGGGAGGGCGGAAGCCTGCCCGTGCGACGGGCCGCAACTTATTGTCGCGCAAGCCTTTGAATCGGACGGCAGGGCGCTCGGCCGGGACGGCCGCCGGCGCCTTCGGCCCATCGGACGCTGCGCCTGTAACGCTCCGCATCCCGGCCCCGGTAATGATCCGTTGCACGCGGCCGGCATTCCCGCGAACGGCAACCGCCAAGATACGCTGCGCGCGGATCGAGTGTCCACCATCTTTCCTGCGTGAATGAAGCGGGGGTCACACCGAGGAGGGAGCCCTCCACGCGCCGCGCCATGCTGCGACGCGTCGTCGTCCGCTACGCGTACGTCTTCCCCTTCATCCAGCTCCTCGTGTTCCTGCCGCTCCAGTGGCAGCGCACCGATGCGCGGCGGGACCTGACCGTTTACTACCGCGTCGCGGGGCAGGTCGACGCGGGCGGCACGCTCTACGATCCGCGCCCGCCCGCGGGACCGCATCAGCCCGCGCCAATCTACTACCTCTATCCCCCGTTCTTCGCCGCGGCCGTCGCGCTCCTGCCCGCGATGGGGTTCCTCACCTTCGCACGCGTCTGGCTGCTGCTGACACTCGTTGCATACTGGGCGTTCGCGGCGTGTCTCTCGCGCATCGCGACCAACCGGGTTTCGTTGCGCGGGACGCTCGTCGCCGGCGCGCTGCTCTTCCTCATCCCCGGCACGCGCCACGCACTCGAGCTGGGACAGGCGGACGTGATGACCTGGACCCTGATCGGTGCAGCGCTCGCGTGGCCCGCACTCACGGGCGCCGGCTTCATGGCCGTTGCGCTCATCAAGGTCTTCACCGTCTGGCCCCTCCTCGCCGCTTGCTTGCGACCCGGGCGCGTCCGCGTCGTCGTTTCGGCCGCGGCCGTCGCGGTAGCCGCGACCATTCTTGCCGTGGTGATGCTCGGCGCGGATCGGTTCGTGGCGGAATCGCTGGTATGGCTGCGGGAGGTGCTGCCCACACTGAGGCAGGGGCAGTTCATGCGGCCGGATGACACCATCACCGTCGCCGGCATCGAGCTGTCCGCCGAGTGGGTGCCCTACAATCTCTCGCTCACGATGCTGCCGCTGAAAATCGCGGCACTGCTCGGCTGGGAATGGAGCGGAGCGGAGCTGCCCGCGGCGGCGCAGGCGTACCTCACGATCTGCGCGGTGGGTGCACCGCTTGCCACGGCGTGGTTCGCGCGCCACCGCTCCGCATCCGTCCACCTCGCCCTCACCCTTGCGGCCGCGCTCCTCTTCGCGCCGATCCTGCGGCCGACGTACCTGCCCGCGCTCGCGCCGCTGGTCGCGCTGTGGTGGCGCGGGCGGAACGAGCCCGCGTGACTCAGGCCTTCAGGTGCGCGTACGACTCGAGCACGCGGTAGTCCTGCCGGTAGGATGAAATCGATTCACCGATCTGCTCGATGCGTTCCTCGTGCACGTTGCCGAGGAACTTGCCGGCCTCGGACAGATACGCGATCCGCTCCGGCTCGATCGTCATGAGCCGCGCGGAGGTCGCGTCCACCGCGACGGGATCTGCGCCGAACACCACCACACCGCTCGGTCGGGCCTCGCCGCGGATCGGGCCGTCGCCCTCCATGCCCACGATGCCATCCACGATGTTGAAGCGCGGCACCTCGAGCGCGGTGTTGATGTCGAGGATGCTGGGCTGGATGCCGTTCCAGTGCAGGATGTTCTTGGGCCAGCCGTAGATCGCGCCCGGAACGATGCCGAACAGGTTCTTCATCGAGAGCGTGACGCCCGCCCAGTGATGCGTCTTGAGCTTCGGCATCGAGATGAAGAGGTCCGCATCGAGCAGCGTGCGCGGCAGCCAGAGCTCCGGCAGACGCGTGTAGGACGAGCGCAGCGGTACGCGCCCGACCACATCGTGGTTCAGGTCGACGAAGCGCGCGCCGGTATCCTTCAGCGCTGCGGAGAGGCCGGATGCGGCCAGCAGGTACTCGTTGTCGCGCCGGTGCCCCGACCCCTCGCCCACGATGACCTCGCGTGCGCCCATCGAGCGCAGCGCTTCGATCGTGGCGGCAATCAGCCACGGGTGCGTGTTGATCACGCCGTTCGGGTCGTACTCGACCAGGTTCGGCTTGAGCAGGACGCGCAGACCCTGCACGGAAACGTCGCACGCTTCGAGACCGCGGCGCACGACATCCTCGAGCGACGCGTCGTACGATGCGGCGGAGAGCACGGCCACGCGCGAGCTCGCGGGGCGGATCATCGCCTCCGGCGTCCAGCGCGGCGGCGCGGGTTCATCGCTCCGGCACCCTGCGAGCGCGGGGACGGCCGCGCCCGCGGCGGCCACCTTCAGGAAGTCACGCCGTCGCATCGGTCACCACCAGCGCCTGTGCGTCCGCGAGAGATAGCAGGGCGAGTGCGACCACACGCGTCTGCTCGAGGAAGTGCGTGTCCTCGAACGAGCGTGCGAGCCGCTCCGCGAGGTCGCCTGGTTCGAGGCCGTGCGCGCGCCGCGCCAGCAGCCCCAGCGAGAGAGCGAGCCCCGATTCCGTGACTTCCAGCAGCCGGTTCAGCGCCGAAATCCCCTCGGTAACCGCGGGGCTTGGCGGCACATCGTGCAGCGCGAGCAGCGCGAGCGCGGTCGTGTCCGGGAAGGGATCGAGCGACTGCGCGAGCACGAGTCGATTGCCGTAGTTCCAGCCACCGCCAGTGCAGACGCGGTCACGCAGCAGCGCTTCCCCATCCTCGATGCGGCGCGTGAGTGCGCGCGAATCGAGCTGCGGCCGTGCGCGCTTGAGCGCGAGCAGCGCCCACGACGTGGGCTCCACCCAGCTGAACGTCTCCGGTGTCCACGACCAGCCGGGGATGTTGAGATCGAGATCCACGACCTGGTCCTGCGGCATGAGGAACTGCCGGATGCGGTCGCGCCAGGTCGGGGTGAGACCTGCCTGCTCGAGCTGCCACGCGATGCCGGACCTCACCGCGTCTGCGTGACCGCCCGCATCGGCGAGGGCGAGGATCGCGAGGCTCGTGCTCCAGCTCGGGCCCGGCACGCCTTCGTAGTAGGGCCAGGAGCCGTCCGGCTGCTGCCGCCCCACCAGCCACTGCACTGCGCCGTCCTCGGGCGCGCCCGATGCGCGGAGCGCGAGCGCCGCGAGCGACGTCATCTCCGTGCAGCTCGGCAGCCCCGGGCCCGCGCCCCAGCCGCCATCGGCGTTGCGCGCCGCGCTCAGCCACGCCTGCAGCATCTCGATCACGATGCCACCCACGCGGCCGTCGGGCCGCACTGCGTGTCTACGGGTTCGACGGGCGGAAGCGGACGCGCCGCGCCTGGAGCGCGCCGCAGGATGCGGCAGCCGTTCACATCCTCCACGTGTTCGTACTCGCGCAGCAGCACTGCGAAGCGCGGATCCTCGGACAGGAATCCGAGGAAATCCATCTGGAGTGAAGGATCCACAGGCCTCTCACCGATCCATCCTACCGGCAACTCGACGATGATCAGGTCCGGCCGCGACCGGTCGATGTCGGACACGACACGCGTGCGTAGCGAGTCCGCGAGCGCACCGTCAGCCAGACCCGGCAGGAACCACAGGCCGTTGTAGCGCATGCCCCACTCGGCTCCGCTGACGCTCACCATCGGGAAGGCGTTCACGAGCCAGTTACCGAGCACCACGACCGTGGGTTCCGGTCCGGTCTGACGAACGTGCGCAGCCATGTATGCATTGTATTCCGACTCTGCGGCGGCCGCACCGGCCAGCGAATCGCGCGCGTCCAGCGCGGGCCAGAGGAGCAGCCCAAGCGCTGCGGCAAGCGTGGCGGTACCCGCCCAGCGCCCGTGTGTCGCCGCGATGCGCCACGCGCACACGAGCAGCGCGAGTGCAATCGCCGGGATGTAGTGGTACTCCCAGCCCTTGCCCTGAACGAACGCACCGACGAGGAAGCCGAGCATCGCCACAGAGGTCACGGACTCGAACGGCTCGATCGATCGTCGCCGCACGGCGAGGATCACGAGGGCCGCGAGTACGGCGAGGAGACCGGGTCGCAGGAAAAGGATCAGCCAGGGCGCGCGCACGCCACTGTATGTGGCCGCAGCCACGCGTACCGTTTCCAGGTACTCGGGTGCAAGGACCGGAATGCTCAGGACGTACAGAGCCATGCAGGCAAGGGCCGCGATGAGTTCGGGCCGCACGCTCTGTCGTGCGCCGAGGCGCAAGAGCACAAGCGCTTCCACGGCGAGAAAAGGCAGCAGGAAGAACGGCTTGAGCGAGATGCCGATTCCCGCCGCCACACCAAGCAGCGCCATCGACAGCACGGAAAGCTTCACGTCGCGCAGTCGCGCGGCCGCGGCGAGCGCGTACGGCATGAAGAGGATCAGCGCGATGGACTCGCGCTCGCCGAAGTCGCGGCCGGGCAGAGAAATGAACGCGAACGCGATGGCCAGCACCAGGAATCCGCGCGCGGGTGCGGCGATGCGGGCGAGCAACGCATTGCAAGCGGCCAGAGAAACGCCGGTGACGACGATCCCGAGAACGAGCCATGCTGATGGCACTGCCATCCCGGTCATGCGCGCGAGCAGAACAGCGGGAACACCGAGCCAGACGATGAGCGGCGGATTGTTGTCGACCACATCCACGTACAGGCGGCCGCCGTCGACGAAACGTTCGCTCATGTGCAGCAGCCATGCGACGTCGCGGTTGAGCGGGTCGTGCAGCAGCGGAACGAGCGCGAGGCCGAGGAGCGCCATCAGCGCGAGCGCGCGGCCCACCGGCGTTGCGTTCAGCGCCGCGCTCAGCCGGTCGCCCGCGAGGGACATCATGCCAGCGGACGCACGGCCTCGGCGTGCGGGATGGCCGCAGCGGCCCGGGCGGAGCGCCGGGACAGACGGATGCGCGCGAGGTCGAGCGCCGCGCGCAGGAAGTCCAGCGCGCGCAACTTGGATCCCGCGATGTCCGTCCACTCGAGGAGCGGCAGCTCGACGATGCCCGGGTCGCCCAGCGTACGGCGCCCATCGGGGTGCACCATGCGCTCGAGGATCTCGACGTCGAAGATCCAGCGGGAGCGGAACGGCCGGCCGAACACGCGCGCGAGGTCGGGCGTCACGCGGAACAGCTTCGCGCCGCACTGCGTGTCGTACACGGGCAGCCCGAGCGCCAGCGACGCCATCGTGGCGAACACGCGCCCGCTGTAGTGGCGGCTCGCGCGCCGCGTGATGCGCCGCCCGAGGAGCTGCACGCGCGCACCCATGACCAGCCGCGCGTGCGGCCGCGCGTCGAGCTCGGCACGGAAGTCCGCGATGGCCGGCAGCGGCGTCGAGAGATCCGCATCCCAGTAGCCGACGTAATCCGCGCCGCGATCCAGCGCGACCTGCACGCCGGCGCGCACGGCCTCCGCCTTGCCGCGGTTCGCGGGCAGCTCGATCAAGTCCAGCCGGTCAGGCCTGCGCGCGCACAGCGAACGGAGCACAGCCGCGGTGCCATCACGGCTGCCGTCATCCACGAACACGAACGACAGTCCGGGCTGCGCACGCACGGCCCCGAGGAACGTGTCAGGCCGCAGGCGCGCGGCCTCGTCGAAGCAGGGGACCACTACTACGGTGCGTGTCATTCGCCGCCTGCCGACAGGCTGAGTGTTCCGGCCGCGGTGTCACGGCGCAGGATCACCGCCGTGGCATCCTCGTACCACGGCTGCCACTCCGGCCGCGAGCGGAGCGCGTACGCGAGCGCACTCTTCGGCGGCACGATCACGAGCGACACGCGGTGCTCGTCCAGCTTCCGGTCCCAGCCGGGCTGGAGCATCGCGATGTCCATGTACGTGCGTGTCAGATCCGCGCCGAAGTAGTCCGTCAGCCCATCGATGAAGATGCGCTGCTCCGGCCACGAGTAGAGGATGAAGCCGCCCCAGGTGAACTCGTTGAAGATCGTGCCATCGAGTCCGGCCGCGCGCGCGGACGCCACGGCCTCGACCGGGAACGTGCGCGCGTCGAAGCGGTCGCGTACGAGCTGTGCGCCGCCCACGCGTCCATCCGCCGCGCCCAGCACGAGCATGAGGGCCGCCAGCACCGCGGCGGCGCGGCCCGGCTTCGCGATGCGCTCGCCTTCCTGGAACACGCGCCGCACGTGCGACAGCACGGGCACGCGCCAGCGGCGCCACGCGGGATTCAGCGCAATGGCCAGCAGCGGCAGCGCGACAATGCCGAAGAGCGGGATGTTGCGGCGCGAGATGAGTGCGCCCGCGGTCATCATCGCGATCACCAGCAGGTGCGGCCACGACGGCCGCTTCCGCCCGATCGCCAGCCCCACCACCATCGCCAGGAGCACGAGCAGGAAGATCTTGCCGTGCAGCGAGTGGAAGTTGGGCGAGATGAACTCGTTCGTGACACCCATCAGGAACGGATTGTTCAGATGCGAGATCACGTGCACCGGCAAATGGTAGCCGTGCGGCGTGAGCAGCGTGGCCGCGGCGGCGATGCCGAACGTGAGCAGATGCCGGCGCGCGCGTGCCACGTGCACTGCACGTGCGTCCGACGTCCATGCCTCGATCACCTCACCCGCCATGTACGCGCCGATCAGCGCGAGGCCGATCACGAATCCCGGATGCAGGTTGGCCCACAGCACGAAGAGCGGCGCAGCGAGCAGCACGGAGCGCCGGCCGCGCGACTCGAGCAGCAGCAGCAGAAGTGCGACTGCGAGTCCCGTGATCAGGTGCGGCCGCGCCAGCCAGTGGACCGAGCCGAGGATTGCGGCGAGAATGCCGGTGAGGTACGCGAGCAGCGCGTCCACGCGCCGGCGCCGCATGAACAGCACGACCACGGCGTACGTGGCGCCGATCACGGCGGCGGCGTAGAGCGTGATGGCCGCGAGCCCGCCCACGCGCTCGAGCCAGCCGAACAGCATCTGGCTGAGCCACTCGTAGGCAAGGAACGGCGAGCCGGCGCGCGTGTGGGAGAAGTCGTCGACCGTGACCAGACCGTCGCGCAGCATCGAACGGCCGAGGCTCAGATGCCGCGCAAGGTCGCCGTCGCTGTTCAGCAGCCGATGCGCAAGGATCGTCGGGACGACCAGCGCCCAGATGGCGAACGTCAGGTCGACGATCGAGATGCCGAGCCGGTTCTGCGAGCGCGGCATGACCCGGTCAGCCGCCGCTGCCCGTCGTGTCGGGCTCGGGCTCCGGTACAACGGGCGGCGGTGCCGCCCGCGCGTCCTCGTACAGCGTCAGCACCGGCGCGCCGCCATTGCCGACACCCATTTCTGCGCGCGTTGCGCCCACGCCGTCCGCGAACACGAGGTTCGCACCGCCGTTCGGGGTCACGCCCAGCACCGTGCGCGTCGTACCCTCGCCGTCCGCGAACACGAGCGTGGAGGTCTCATCCGGCAGTACGCCGAGCACCACGCGGGAGCGGCCGCGTGCATCGGTGAGCGCCACACCGGGGGCGCCGCCATCGAGCACGGTCATGCGCAGGCGGGCGATGCCGTTGCGGTCCTGGAGCGCGAGCGCAGTCGCGCCGTTCTCCTGCACCGACCACTGGCCGCGCACCACGCCGTTCGCGTCGGTCAGAAGGATCTGCGAGGCCTCGACCACATCGCTGCTGCCGATGCCCGCAATGAACAGCGCCGCGAGTGCGATCGCCGCGGTCGCAGCGAGCGAAAGCGAGAGAATGCGATTGGTCCGCTTCAGGCGGCCGTGCTCGCGCTCGAAGCGGGTCACCTTCGCGATCAGCGACTCCGCCATCTGGGCGCTGATCGGCCCGGCTTCCGTTTCCCTGGGCTCCATCACGCCACCTCACCGGCGGCCCGCGCCATTGCGGGGCGGGCCATGATCAGGAAGTAGGTCTCGCACGCCCGCGTGAGCATGTCACGCTCGAGTGTGGGCGGCCGCTCCGAGTAGCGCGCGATGTGCAGGACGTGCTGCACGATGTCGCGCGGATGGCACGCGCGCGGCTGGATGCCGAGCGCTTCGTAGTAGCGCTCGCGCACGTAGCGCACGGCGTCCGGATCGAACGGCACCCGCTGCTCCTCGCACACCCGCTGGAAGATCGTCTCGTACGCGTCGTGGCTCGGGCTGCGGACGGAGAGCTTGAACTGGATGCGTCGCAGGAAGGCTTCGTCCACGAGCTGCTCGGGGTCCAGGTTCGTGGCGAAGACGATGAGACAGTCGAACGGCACCGGGAACTTGCCGCCCGTATGCAGCGTCAGGTAGTCGACGCGCTTCTCGAGCGGCACGATCCAGCGGTTCAGCAGGTCGTGCGGCTCCACGAGCTGCCGGCCGAAGTCGTCGATGATCAACAGGCCGCCCGCCGCCTTGAGCTGGAAGGGCGCCTGGTACGTGCGCGTGGTCGCGTCGTAGCGCAGGTCGAGCTGATCGAGGGACAGCTCGCCGCCCACGAAGATGACCGGGCGCCGGATACGCACGAAGCGGCGATCGTGATCGGCGCGCGGTCGCACCCAGCCCATCGGATCGTCGACCTCGTGCTCCACCACCTGGTGGTGCACGGGATCGAAGAGCGACATGAGCTGACCGTCGATGTCGACCGTACGCGGGATGTAGATGTCGCCGCCGAGCAGCGTGGCCATTGCTTCGGCGATCACGGTCTTGCCGTTGCCCGGCTCGCCGTGCAGGAACACCGAGCTGCCCGATGCGATGGCGGGACCCAGCGACTCGAGCAGCGTGTCGGGCAGCACGAGGTGCGCGAACGCGGACCGCACGCGCTCGCGGGTGACCGCGAGCTGGCGCACCGACTGCGCGTCGATGCACGCACGATAGAGCGACAGCGGCACCGGTGCAGGGCCGACGTACTGGCTGCTCGCGAGCGCTTCCTGCGCGCGTTCGCGCCCGGCCGACGTGAGTTCGAAGACGTACCCGCCGCGCGATGGGCCGCTGGTGCGCACCACTTCGATCAGCCGCCGCTCCTGCAGCCGCAGCAGTACGTCGTCCACGATCGCGAACGGTAGGCAGATCGTTTCCGCGATCTCCTGTCCCTTCCGCGCCCCCTGCGTGTACAGCAGCTTGAGCAGCAGCTCGTTCACGGCCTCCTGCGAGAGGCCCGATTCCGCCAGGGACGCGGGCGGCGGCGGTGCCGCACTGCGGACTGCGTCTGCGACGACGTTCACTCCGACCTCCCGCGCGCGTGTCCGTTCCCGTTCTCTTCCGCCGGCAGCCAGACGAGCACGTCGTCCAGCAGCGTCGACGTGGCGCGCACGGTGCCGGCCGGCACCTCGAGCGCGTACTCGGCTTCCGCATGCCATCCCGTCCGGCGGAACGGCCGCAGATCCTCGTACGCAGCCACGACGCTGCCCTTGCGGTCGAGGAAGATCACATCGAGCGGATAGCGCAGGCCGACCATGTGGACCGCGCGGCACGGGCTCAGGAACAGGCCCTCGCCGGCCTCCGGCTTCGGCCGGCCCATGAAGCCGCGCGCGCGCAGCCAGAAGCTGTCCGCCAGCAGCACCTTCGCGCCGACCACGCTGTCGCGTGTCTTGTTGACGACGCGGATGTACCTCATTCGAACCCGCTCAGCGCGCGGATGATCTGGATGAACGCGGGGCCGATCGTCACGACGAACAGTGCGGGGAAGATGAAGAGCACGAGCGGGAACACCATCTTGATCGTGGTCTTCGCCGCCGCCTCTTCCGCACGCTGCCGCCGCTTCTCGCGCATCGTGTCCGAGTGCACGCGCAGCGAGCGGGCGATGGAGGTACCGAAGCGGTCCGCCTGGATCAGCATCACGATGAGCGAGCGCAGGTCCTCGACCCCGGTACGCTCCGCGAGATTCCGCAGCGCCTGGTCGCGCGCGATCCCCGCACGGATCTCGAGGTTCACGAGCGTGAGCTCGAGGCTCATCGTCTCGCTCACGTGCCGGATCTCCTCCGACACGCGCACGAGCGCCTGGTTCAGGCCGAGCCCCGCCTCCACGCAGATCACCAGCAGGTCGAGCGTGTCCGGCAGCGCGAGCTGGAGCTCCTTCTGCCGCTTCCGCACGCGCGAGCGCAGGTAGAAGATCGGGCCGACCCAGCCCATGATCGTGAAGTAGACGGCAATGAGCACCGCGCCCGCGAAGCTGCCGCCCGCGAGTCCGGCGACCACGAACGCGGCCGCGCCGAGACCGAGCGAGAGGATGAGGCGGACGCCCCAGAAGATCGTCGCCGCGCCGGGATTCGAGTACCCGGCGTGGATCAGCATGCGGCGGAAGTTGCCCGTCTGTTCGGGCTCGGAGCGCATGCGCAGGCCGACCTGCTGGAAGAAGCGCATGAGCTGATCGCGCTGCTCCCGGCGGCGCCGGCGGTGCTGCATCTCTTCGACGTCGAGCCCGATCGTTTCGACTTCGGCGAGCCGGTCGCGCACGACGCGCGGGCGCGCCGTGACCAGTTCCGCCAGGAGGAGGAACACGAGGCCGGTGGCGAGTGCCGCGCTGATGGCTGCGAGATAGATCACGACGTCCTCAGATCTCGATCTTCACGATGCGGCGGATCCAGAGATAGCCCATGACCTGCATGAACAGCGCACCGCCCGCGAAGAGGCGGCCGAGGTTCGTGTTCACGAGCTCCATCACGTAGTCGCGATTCAGGAAGTACAGCAGCACGGCGAGGCCGACCGGCAGGAAACCCACGACGTACCCGGTCAGGCGGCCCTGCGCCGTGTACGTACGGAGCTGCCGCTGAATCGAGAAGCGCGAGCGCACCGTCTGCGCGATCTTGTCGAGGATCTCCGCCAGATTGCCGCCGACTTCGCGCTGCACCAGAACGGCCGTCACGAAGATGCGCACGTCGACGAGGTCGATCCGGTCCGACATCCCGAGCAGCGCCTCCTCGAACGGCAGACCGAAGCGCTGCTGCTCGAAGATCCGCCGGAACTCCGACGCCGCGGGCTCCGCCGCTTCTTCGGCCACGGTGCGGATCCCGAACGAGAGCGGATGCCCCGCGCGGATGGCGCGGCCGAGCAGGTCCACCGTATCCGCGAACTGCTCCTCGAACTTCTTGATGCGGTTGCGACGCTTCCACCGCACGAACATGTCCGGGATCAACCCGCCGCCGAACGCAGCCGCCAGTGCGACGATGAGCGACCCGGTGAACACGAGCGTCGCGAGACCGATGGCGAGCGCGATGCCCGCGCTCGCGAGCAGGAACGAGTGCGTGCTCCAGGGCAGCCCCGCCTGCTGGAGAATCAGACCCGCGTCGCGCAGGCGCGGCAGCCGTGAGGCCGCGGTCTCGAGCCGCGTGGCCTGCGCCTCATCCTCGCGGCGCAGGAAGCCGGGCTCCTCACCCTCCTGCGCGGCCTGTACGTCATGCTCGAGCCGCTCCAGCACGTAGCGGCGCCGGCGTGCGGCGCCGAACGTCTCCACCGACAGGATCAGTGCGACCGTGCCCATGGCCACGGCCACGAAGATCAGTGCGGCGGGAAGCAGCAGCGATGTATCCATTACCAGCCCCGCGTGGCCGAGCGAACCTCGCTCGGATCCGGCGCGAACATGGTCTCGCCGAGGTCGATGCCGTACGCGTGCAGCCGCTGTGACACCTGCGGCCGGATACCCGTCGGGCGGAAACGGCCCTTGACCGTGCCATCCTCCGCGATGCCCTGGCGCTCGAACACGAAGATCTCCTGCATCGTGATCACCTCGCCTTCCATCCCGGTGATCTCCGACACACTCACGACCTTGCGCGCGCCGTCCGAGAGACGCGCGAGCTGAATCACGACGTGGATCGCGCTCGCGATCTGATGGCGCACGGCGCGGTCCGGCAGGTTCAGGTTCGCCATCGAGACCATCGTCTCGAGACGGCTGAGCGCGTCGCGCGGCGAGTTCGCGTGCAGCGTCGTCAGCGAACCTTCGTGACCGGTGTTCATCGCCTGGAGCATGTCGACGGCTTCCGCCGACCGCACCTCACCGATGATGATCCGGTCCGGACGCATGCGCAGCGCGTTCACCAGCAGTTGCCGCTGCGGGACCTCGCCCTGCCCTTCGATGTTCGGCGGCCGCGTCTCGAGGCGCACGACGTGCGGCTGGCGCAGCTGGAGCTCGGCCGAGTCCTCGATCGTCACGATCCGCTCGTCCGGCGGGACGAACGACGACAGGATGTTCAGCAGCGTCGTCTTACCGGCACCGGTACCACCCGACACGAGCACGTTCAGCCGCGCCTGCACCACGCCGCGCAGGAACTCCACCATCTCGGGCGTGATGCTCTTCGCGGTGAGCAGGTCGTCGGAGGTGAGCGTGTCGCGCTTGAACTTGCGGATCGACAGGTGGGGCCCGTCGATCGCGAGTGGCGGAATGATCGCGTTGACACGCGAGCCGTCCGGGAGACGCGCGTCCACCATCGGCGACGAGTCGTCGATGCGCCGGCCGACGGCGGAGACGATGCGGTCGATCACCTGGAGCAGGTGCCGGTCGTCGCGGAACTTGATGTCGGTCGGCAGGATCTTGCCGCGCCGCTCGATGAACACTTTGCGATGCGTGTTCACCAGGATGTCCGAGACCTCCGGGTCCATCATCAGCGGCTCGAGCGGGCCGAGGCCGAAGATCTCGTCGAGCACCTGCTGGACGAGCGCCTCGCGCTCCTCGAGGTTGACCGCGACGTGCTCGCCGGCCAGCAGCTCCTGCACGATCTGACGGATCGCGACCGCCGCCTCGTCCTTCCCGATGCGCTCGAGGTTCGCGAGGTTCAGCCGGTCGAGTACGCGCCGGTGGATGCGCGCCTTCACCTCCTCGATGCCCGCGAGGTGCGACGTGCTCCAGCCGGGACGTCCGTCCATCGACGCGCCCGTCTGATCCGGCTCCATTCTCATTCGTCGCCCCCTGACTCGTCCGCGGTCGTCTTCGAGCGGCGGAAGCGGAACAGGCCGGAGAGCCCGCCGCCCTGGTGATTGCCGTTCGGCGACTCGGACAGCATGTCGCCGAGGCCGCGAATGCCGCGCACGTACTTCGACTTCCTGCCGAGCACGGCGGGCACGCCCGCGTTCACGCTGAGCGCCACGGTCTCGGGATCCGCATCGATCGTCCAGAACACTTCGCGGTCGAGCGTGCGCGCCACGTCCGCAGGCGACACCAGCGTGTCCTTGCCGACCTGGTTCAGCAGCACGTGCACCTGGCTGCCGCTCGGGATCGCGCGCTCCAGCAGCGGGAGCAGCTTCTTCGCGTTGCGCAACGCGAGCAGATCCGGTGTGGTAACGAGCAGCACGAGGTCCGCCTGCTCGATCGCCGGGCGCGTCGCCGGCGAGGCGAAGCGCGCGACATCGACGACGACGTACTCGTAGTGCTGGCGGATCACTTCCAGTGCGCGTCCGGTCTGCTCGGCCGCGACCGCTTCGGATACGTTCGGCTGCGTCGGCGACGCGAGTACCTCGAGCCCTGACTCGTACCGCTCCGTCAGTGACTCGAGCAGGCTGCCATCGATGCGGTGCAGGTTCGACACGAGGTCGAAGAAGCTGTAGCGCGGCTGGAGTGACAGCAGCGTCGCGACCGCACCCAGCTCGAGATCGAGGTCGAGGAGCAGCGTTCGCTTCTGCGACGACTGATGGATGTGCACCGCGAGGTTCGTCGCGGCTGTCGTCGTGCCGGCGCCGCCCTTCGCACCCACCAGCGTAATGAGCCGGCCCGTGCGCGTCGGCTTGCCCGCGGCGCCGCCCATGCGGCGCGCAGCGCGGCCGATGGCGGCGCCCAGCTCCTCGTCACCGATGGGCTGGGTCAGGTACTCCGCCGCGCCTGCGCGCATCGCTTCCATCAGCACGTCCGGTGTGACCGCCGGACCGGCGAGCAGGATGATGCGCGACGGGTCCGCTTCGAAGAGGACGCGCGCCAGCCGGAGACCGAGAGCGGGGTCGCTGCCGACGTCGACGAAGACGAGCTTCAGCTCGGAGCGCTTCAGCTCATCGACCGTCGAGGCGGGCAGGTCCTCGAGTGTGGACGGCACCTGCTGCACCCGGCCGAGTGCGTGACGCGGGTCCTTCGCCAGCCGGACCACGCGCGCCCGCAGATCGGCGTCCGCCGAGATCACGGCGGCACGGTGCGACCCCTGTTGCATGACGCGGCCTTCTCAGTTCCGCCGCACGTGCGGCATCGTCCAGTTCTGGTCCATCCGCTCGCGCATGTTGCGCATCCAGCCCCACGTGCCCGGCTCGCCCATGGGCAGCGTCGGCGACACATCCGACGGCGCCACGATGTGCGGCGTGATCAGCACAAGGAGCTCCGTGCGGTCCTGGAGGTTCGAGCGCGCACGGAAGAACGTGCCGATGATCGGCAGGTCCCCGAGGAATGGGATCTTGTCCAGGTTCTCGGACCACGTGTTGTCGAGCAGTCCCGCGATCGCGAGGTGCTGGCCCGGTCGCATCTCCACTTCCGTCTCCGCGCGGCGCGCCAGCAGGCTCGGGATCTGGAAACCCGACACCGTGAGGCCGTTCGCGAAGTCGAGCGACGATACTTCCGGCGCGACCTTCAGCCGGATCGCCCCCGTGTTCGTGATCGTGGGCGTGAAGCGCAGCCGCACACCGAACTCCTTGAACTGGATCGAAACTGCGGTGGTCTGCGCACCGGGCTGCACGATCGGGTACGGGAACTCGCCGCCGGCGAGGAACGTGGCTTCCTGGCCGTCGATCGTGATCAGGTTCGGCTCGGCAAGGCTGCGGAATTCGCCGCTCGAACGGAGCGCGCGGATCGCGGCGTCGAGCCGCGCCGTGCCGCCCGCGAGCAGCAGGTTGACGATGCCCTCCGACAGCGTGGTGACATCCGCGCGGGCACCCGAACTCACGACGTCGCCGATGTTGCCCACATCCGTGGCGAACAGGTCGGCTGCCAGACGGTCGACCGCGGAGCGGCGCACCTCCGCGAAGCGCACGTGCAGCAGCACCTGCTGCGCGGCGGGCGCCTGGATGTTGTCGATCACCGCCACGCCCGTGGCTTCCGCCAGCTCGCGGATGCGTCGGGCCGTGATCGGATCCGCCACCGCGCCCGAGAGGATGATCGAGCTCCCGGTCAGCGTGACGGTGATGGACTCGGACGGGAAGAGCGTCCGGATCTGTGTGCGCAGGGCCGTCAGGTCGGGCACCACTTCGATGTTGTAGATGCGCCGCGCACCCGTCTGCTCCCAGACGATCAGGCTCGTGGTGCCCAGGCGCAGCCCGCGCACCATCATCTCGTTGGGGCCGCCCGGAAACTGGAAGTCGGCGATCGTCGTATCCGCCACGGCCAGACGGGAGACCGGTGCGGGCAGCGTCACGAGCGCGCCCTTGCCGATCTCGACCTGGATCGTCCCCGTGGCCTGGGACAGCACCTGCTGCCCGTTCGCCGGCGCAGCCCACAGCAGCACCGCTGCGAGCGCAGGCACGATCCACCCAAGCGCGACCCCGCGCGTCGTCACGCGTCCTCGCCTCGAAACCATTCCCTTGCTCCGATCCGTCAGAAGGAGATGAGAGCGCGTACGCCGCCCTTGTAGACTTCGATCGTCTGACCCGGCTCTTCCGCCGGCGGCGGCGCCGGCCGCTGCGCCACGCGCGGCGGGGCTTCTCCGCCGCCACCGAACATCCGGCTCATGCGCGCGCCGATCGTGCGCGTGTCACGCACGTCCAGCATGTTGCGCAGTGCGAGCTGAATGCGGCCCTGCTGTGATGCGAGTGCCAGCCGCTCCGCGTCCTCCGGTGTCACCAGCACCGTGAGCACGCCGACGGACATCGGCCGGCCCTCCGCGTCCCGATGGATCTGCTGCCCTGCGGCCAGCGTCTGCACGTTCTGCATCACGACGCGCGTGAACGGCTCGCCCGACGCATCCGTCGTGGTCAGCAGCACGTCCACGCGCGTACCCGGCGTCACGAACCCGGCGACGGCGCTCACCTCGTCCACCTGGACGCTGATCGCGCGCATCCCCTCCGGGATCACGATCGGCAGACCGCCGCCACCGGCGCGGTCGCCGAGCTTGCTCTCGAGGAGCGGCTCGTTCGTCAGGATCGGCGTGATCGCGCCCCGCCCGATCACCTCGGACGGAGTGCGCGCATAACCGAGTGGAACCTCCCCGGGCCACCCCACCACCTTCACGTCCTCTTCGCCCAGGATCTCGCCGACCTGCACGTCGCGCGCGGCCACCACCACCTCGGTGCCCTGCGGGCGACCCGCGGCAGCAAGGGGCGTCGCGCGATTCGACAGCAGCTGGAGCGCGGAGTAGCCCGCCACTCCGCCCGCCACGATCGCGAGGATCAGGATCGTTGTCGCTCGTCTCCTCATGTGCGCCTCAGAAGGGCCGGAGCAGGAACCACGTAGTCAGCGACCCGGCCGCGATCGCCAAGCCGTATGGAATCGTCAGCGCTCCAGGCGAGTCGAGCGTCAGCCGCTCGCCCGTCCGGCCGAAGGACAGCGCACGCCCGGCCAGCATCCACGTGCGTGTCAACGCCGCCAGCATCACACCTCCACGGAGCGCGTAGCCCACCGCCAGAACGCCACCGGCAACGGCCGAAAGCAGCAGAGCCGGTATGAATCCGCCCGGGCCGAGGAATGCGCCCACCACCATCAGCAGCTTGGCATCGCCCGCGCCCATCGCTCCGAGCGCGTACAGCGGGAAGGTCAGCAGGAAGGCCACCCCCGCACCCGTCACCCCCGCAACCACGGGGTCCCACCCGGCCGGCACCCGCAGCGCGAGCGCCAGGGCGAGGCCGGTTAGGATCAGACCGTTGGGGATCCGCCGGCTTCGCACATCCCACACGGCCGCGGCCACCAGGACCGCGACGAACAGAACCGTACCGACCACTTCGATTGCCATCATCTCGAGTTGCGGGCGCCTGCGGGGACGGGCGGGCGGCCGCTACACGGCCGCCACGCCCGAACCCGCACGCCGTGCCGCGTCAGCTGGCCGCCGGCTGGCCGGACGTCGAGTACATCTGCGGCGCGTTCGACAGCTCGTTCGTCGCCGTGTCGAACACGAACCCGACGTTGTTGCGGAACATGTACAGCGCCGCGATCAGCGCGACCGCGATCAGCGCCACCAGCAGCGCGTACTCCGTCAGGCCCTGGCCCGACTCGTCCTTCCAGAAGCTCCACAGCTTGGACATTTGGCCTCCTTGGAGCCGGTCCGAGCCGGCCCGTTCATTTTGCGGCGGCCCGATGTGGCCGCTCGCACCCTACCCGCCTCGTCACGGGATAGCGGCGCCCCGTGCGCCGCGATCGGCGTCCCTCTCGGGGAGAGCGCCGCAGGTAGTCCTCGATATCTCAACCCGCGTACCAACCGCGGTCCTGCACCCAACTCATTGTCCGGCAGCTACTTGAGTCATTCCGTCCGGTCGTGCGTGCGGGCATCTGCATCACCTCGTAGCACGCGCGCGCCCGCAAAGCGTTACAGACCGCTGCGCTAGCGGATCACGCCCCAGCCCGCGAACAGGCCGATCGTCAGCCGCGCATTGTGCACCAGCCCGAAGTCATCGGTGCCGATCGGCTCGAACGGCGAGTCGAAGACCACGTGGTCCGACAGCTCCACCCGGACACCCACCGGCTCCCCGTCCCACTGGAACGGCGTCAGGAAGTCGAGGCCGAACGCGCCGACCGCTGCGAGCTTCGGGTCGGGATTGCCGGGATACACGGCGCCGGCCGGCTCGAACGTCAGGAACTCGCCCCGGCCCAGGCCGTAGCGTACGACACCGCCGCCCGCGGCCACGAACGCGTTCACGGCACGGCCGGGGTCCGCCGGGAGCAGCCGCAGCAGCACGGCGAGGTCGGCCATCCAGATGCCGATGTCACGCGTCTGGTTCGGCAGCTCGAGCGGGCGCTCCGTGAGCGCGGCGTTCGCACGCCAGCCAATGCGACCCGCACCGAGCCACTGCTCGTACGTGAGGCCGACCACCCAGCCGGTCTTGATTTCCAGGTCCAGCGCCGCGCCGTTGTCGTTCAGCGGCGTGACGTACAGAGCGCCGGCGTTCCAGTGCGCGCTGTACTTGTAGTCCTGCCCGGCCGCAGGCGCGGCCACCAGCAGCGCAGCGACGAGGAAGAGATTCCGTTTCGACATCGTTCCCCCGCCGCTCACTGAATGTCCCGATTGCGGATCGGCACGATCACCACCGTGCCCGCATCCGTCACACCATACAGCCGCGCTACGATGCAGTCGGCCTGCGCACAGCCGGAGTTCTCACCCGGCAGCGGACCCGACACTTCGACCGGCCCGATGATGTTGTCGCGGATCTCGATGTTGCCGCGCTCGGCGTAGTGCGTCGTGTCCACGATGCGCACCACGTTGCCCGAAGCGACGAAGCTCAGTGTGTTCGGGCCGGAGGGCGGCGTCGGGCCGTACATCGGATGGAGCGGATGCAGACCGGCGCCGGAGCGGCCCGGGCCGAGATCCGTGTGGAAGTGACCCTGCAGACGTAGATCCTGCTTGAAGTAGAAGGCCGCGTTCATGCCGCGCGCGACGTTGAACGAGCCATCGACGTTCAGGTCGAGCCCGAAAATGTGCTCGGCGGTATTACCGACGAGGTCCGCGACCTGAACGATGTCCGACACCGTGGCCGTCGGCGCGTCCCACATGAAGACCCGCCCGTGCCCGGCATCGCCCTCACCGAATGCAACGCGCATCCGGTTGCCGGAAGCCTCCACGAACGTGGTGTCCTGAAGGCCGGCGAACGTCATGTCGATCTCGCCGAATCCCCACTCGATGTCGGATTGCGGGTGATTCGTGAGCGAATCGAGTGCGGCGAACAGCGGCAACGGACCCGTGCGGATCTCCTGGCTCGGGAACCCGGAGCGATGGTCGATGAGATCGACGAGATCCTCGGCTCCGGGCCGATACGTCACTTCCACCCGATCGATGTTCAGGATCGTGACCTTCGCCGGGTCCGGTATGACGCGCTGTGCGCTCAGCAGCAGCCGCACCTCGGCCTGCTCCCATCCCTGCTGCCGCTCCGCTACGCGGATCGTGCCCGCGGGCGCGGCCGGGGTCGGAAGCGTCGAGAACAGCAGTCGGCCCAGCGCATCCTGAGCGAGATGCTGGGGGCGGTCACTGAAGTCGATGAAGCTGACGAACGCGCGGGTGCCGTCGGGTGTGTTCTGACGTTCGACGATCCAGACGTTCGTGCTGAAATGTGTTTCCAGCCGTCGGCTGATTACCTCGACCGGGGTGCCGCTCTGAAGTGCGAGTGACGAGATGCTCGTACCACCCGAGTTCGCCACGAGCAGCGTGTCGCCCGTGCGATTCATGTGCAGACCCCACGGGTGCGAACCCGCGAGCACAGGCGGCAGGAACCTGTAGTCCTCGATGTCGAGGACGTCGACGCGATGCCTGCCGAGGTTCGAAACGAAAACGTGCTGGCGCTGCGGGTCGACGGCGATGTCCGGAATGTCGGAAGCGTCGTCGAGTTCGACGCTGCGGCCTGCAACGACGCGAGTCGGCGTCTGCGGAGCTGCAGCTCCTGCGATCGTCGCATCGCGGAAGGTCGTGCAGGGCACACGCACCGAGGCTGCGGAAACGTTCGCGCCGCAATTGCCTTCGACATCCACGGCCCATGCGTGAATGCCGAGCAGCAACGGCTTGGGAAGGTCGCGCTCATCGACGCCCGGCGGGACGAATGCGATCTCGCGCTCAACGCTGCCGTCGACCACGCCCAGTTCGATCGCGCGGCTCACGACGATCGTGTCCGGATCACCCGGGCTCGTGACGAGCGCCGTGAGTCCGATGCGGGCGAGACCGCTGCCGCCGTTGTTGTCGCTGGCGGCAAGAACGAACCGGAGCGTGTCCGTCAGCTCGACGCGTGCCGGCACCTGCGATGTGATCGCGATGTTCGGTGCGATGGTGTCGTTGATCGCCACGGCGATGCGGCGGACGGCCGACTCGGCGATACCGCCGCTGCCGTTGCGCGCCTTGGCACGAAGCTCGAGCTGACCCGAAACGCCCTCGGGCACCGTGAACGCGGTGTCGAGGACGACCGGTGAACGCGGCGGTACGATCGGAATCGTGATCGTGCCCGTCGCCGCACCCCGCCAGGAGACCTCGATCTCGGCCACGCCGAGGGAGTCCTCGGCGGCCACCCGCACCGAAACGCGGCGGCCGGCCTGGACCTGGGCGCCGGAGTCGGGGGCGACAATGGCCACCGCCGGAATGGGAGTGTCCGGGGGCGGGCCGCTGTCGTACAGCGTCTCGCCCGTGCAGGCGGCCGCCATGGCCGCGGCCAGCGCCGGCGTCAAAATGCGCCATGCGCGCCGCGGCTCGGAGCCGCTCGCCGTGCGTCCTCGCATCATGTCTCGCTCTTCTGGTCGAAGTCGTGCCGGCGGCCGTCCGCCTCGCCGCCCACCCCTGCCGGCGCGAACGGGGATGACCCGGTTCCGTCCGTACAATCCCGGTGCCGGTCCGGCCAAACGAAAAAAACTGTTGGGAGAGAATGAAATCGGCGCGGGATGCCCCGCGCCGATCGACCGCGCTGCAACGATTCGTGGCAGGCCGCGCGGGCCGCTCGTTACACCACGAGCCGGTGCCGCTGGATGATCCGGTCGAGGCGTGGCCGCGAGATCTTGAGCCGCTCCGCCGCCCGGCTCTTGTTGCCGCCGAGCTCGGCCAGCACCCGCTGGACGTGCACACGCTCCACGTCCTCGAGACTCTCCTCGCCCGTAAGTTCGGGGAGCGCCGCCGCCGGCTGGCCGAGCGACAGGTGCTCCACGCGGATCATCGAGCCACGGCAGAGGACCGCCGCCCGGGTGATCGCGTTCTCGAGCTCGCGGACGTTGCCCGGCCAGTCGTAGGTGAGGAGCGTGGCCATGACTTCATCCGAGATCAGGATCTGGCGGCCGAGCTCGTCGCTCATCCGGTTGGCGAAGTGATACGCCAGCAACGGGATGTCCCCGCGCCGCTCGCGCAGCGGCGGGATGTTGATCTCGACCACGCGCAGCCGGAAATAGAGGTCCTCGCGGAAGTGGCCCTGGCCGATCAGCTCTTCGACCGGCCGGTGTGTGGCGGCGATGGTGCGCGCCTTCGTTTGACGCGGCTTCTCGCCACCCACCGGATAGAACTCGTGCTCCTGGAGGACGCGCAGCAGCTTCGCCTGGAACGCGGGCGTCGTGTCACCGATCTCGTCGAGGAACACCGTCCCGTCCCCGGCCAGCTCGAAGCGGCCCTTCCGGTCCGATACCGCGCCGGTGAACGAGCCGCGCATGTGCCCGAACAGCTCCGACTCGAGCAGGTTCTCCGGCACCGCCGTGCAGTTGATCGGCACGAAGGGCGCCCCGGCGCGGCTCGAGTTCTCGTGGATCAGACGGGCGATCAGCTCCTTGCCCGTCCCCGTCTCGCCGCGGATCAGCACGGGCGTCGACGTGTCCGTGATGGCGCCGATGATCTTGTAGATCTCGATCATGCGGGGGTCGCGGCCGACGAGCTGGTCCTGCCCCGCGCCGCCGCCCGATGCGAGCTGGGTTGGCCGCGAGGCCACCTCGCTCAGGCAGCGCCCCACCACCGCGTCGAGCTGGTCGATGTCCAGCGGCTTCAGCACGAAATCGAACGCGCCCTTCTTCATCGCGTCGATCGCGCTCTGCGTGTCGCCGTACGCCGTCATCACAACCACCGGCGTCTCCGGCCGCACTTCCTTCAGCCGCTCCAGCAGCTCGATCCCCGACATCCCGCCCATCCGGACGTCGGTCAACACCATCGTCGGGTCGAACGATGCCACCACGTTCAGCGCCTGCTCCGCGCTCTCCACCGCACACACTTCCTCCGCCACCGACTGCAGGTGACGCCTCAGCGTCTCACGGTGAGCGTAATCGTCTTCTGCAACGAGTATCCGGTATTTCATGGGCTTCCGTTTCGAGTCCGGCTCTCGGCGCCGGAACAACGCGACCTCATCATCGCGAATTGCCGTCGTCCGTCACGCTGCACTCCCTGTACCGCACGTGGACGGGCGCCACCTCGCACGCGCGAGACGCGCGCGAGCACGCGCAAAGCGCGTGAAACTGCGGTCCGAGAGCAATTTGACCGGTTGAATCACCTGTTGCGAACTTGCGATCGACAGGCTCCCGGCAGGGCGGATGTTGCGGCATCGCCACAGCAACGCCAACCGTTGTGGTGTCCCGGCAACAGCCATCTTCCCCACCGATGCGCGGGGCCGTAGCGCTATATTGGTGTGTCCCGGCGGCTCTTCCGCGAACGTCACCCATGGCGACCATGCCCTTGCGCGAAGATCTGCGCATATCCGTCGTTGTCTGCACGCACGACCGCCCGGCGCTGCTGGGCGGCGCCCTGCGCAGCGTCGTTCAGCAGGATCTGCCGCGCCGGTCGTACGAGGTCATCGTGGTCGACAACGGCCCGCGCGCCGCGGCCCGCGAGGTCGTGGATTCGACAGGCCAGGACATCCGCTACGTGCGCGAGCCGGTAGCGGGACTTTCGCGCGCGCGGAATACCGGTTGGCGCGCGGCGCGCGGACGATGGGTCGCATTGCTCGACGATGATGCCGTCGCCGACTCTTCGTGGCTGCGCTGGATGCTGACGGCCTTCGAGGAAGGTGATGGCCGGCGGGCGTGCGTCGGCGGCCGGGTCACGCCGATATGGGGCGCGCCGAGGCCGCCCTGGCTTTCGGACTTCCTTGCGCTGGTTCTGACGGTCGCCGACTGGTCGGAGGAGGCGCGGCCGATCACCGACCTTTCCCGGGAGTGGCTGGTCGGCGCCAACATCGCGTTCGAGCGGGCGGTTCTGGAGCGGCACGGCGGCTTTCCGGAGGGTCTCGGTCGTATCGGAAAGCGGCTGCTGTCGGGGGAGGAAGTGTTCCTCCAACGCCGATTGCTGGGGGAGGGACGAACCTGCTGGTTCGAGCCGCGCGCACACGTTGGTCACCACGTGGCTGCAGAACGACTGCAGCGCTCGTGGTTCCGGAAGCGATTCTACTCGCAAGGGGTTTCCGACGCGGTAATCTGGCGGCTCGAGAAAGAGCTCCACCGCGAGCGTGGATTGCAGCGTCTCCGGCGTGAATTGGGCCCGTTCCTTCGATCGGCAACGCGGCTCGCGAGCCTGGAGGGAGCGGCCAGGGAAACGGTGCACGGCATGGAGCTGCTTTGTGAGGCCGCCTGGCGGTATGGATTCGTGACGGGATTGATGCGTCGTGTCTGATCCCGCTTCGTCTGAACGGGCACGGAGCCCGGCTGCAGAGGATCTGACGCAGCCGGGCGCGTCGCCGCTCACCGCACCTGCGGAGACGGTGGACACCGCTCTGCCCGTCGTTGCGCGGGGCAGCATCTGCACGCGTCCGTTCGAGTGGTTCGAGGTCGGTAATCAGCCGCGCCTCGGCGATGTCTTCCTGTGCTGCCCGACATGGCTGCCGACTCCGGCCGGAAATCTGGGCGAGCAATCCGTTGCGGAGATCTGGAACGGCCCGGTCGCCCGTGAGATCCGCGCCTCGATCCTCGACGGGTCCTACCGCTTCTGCGACAAGGCGCGCTGCCCGTACCTGCACAATGAAGGAGCCGGACCGGTTCGTTCCGTGGAGTCCGTGGTCGATCCGGCCGTGCGGCAGGCACTCGAGCAGGCGCAGATCGAACTGAGCTACGGGCCGCGTGTCATCAACTGCTGCTACGACCGCAGCTGCAATCTGGCCTGTCCGTCCTGCCGTCTCACGATCATCGTCGAGCGCGGCCGTGAGCGTCAGATCATGGATCTCCAGGATCGGATCACGGCGCAGGCACTGCACGATGCGCAGGTTCTCTACATCACAGGATCGGGAGACCCGTTCGGCAGCCCGTTCTTCCGGCGCTGGCTCCAGACGCTGAGGCGCGCCGACGCGCCCGTGCTCAAGCGCATCCATCTGCACACCAACGCGCAGATGTGGACGCCACGGCTGTGGCAGACGATCGCGCCGGAGGTGCGCGCGCTGGTGACGAGCACCGAGATCTCGATTGACGCCGCGACGGCAGGGACGTACGCGATCAATCGGTGGCCCGGTCGCTTCGAGCGGCTGTTGGAGAATCTCGAGTTCGTGCGGTCTCTGCGCGCCGACGGCCCTCTCCGCTATGTCGCGGTCCACATGGTCGTGCAGGAGAACAACTTCGATGAGATGCCGGCCTTCGTGGAACTCGGCCGCCGTTTCGATGCGGACCGCGTGCTGTTCAGTCAGCTCTCCAACTGGGGCACGTTCAGCGAGGAGGAGTACGCGTCGCGCGCCGTTCACCGGCCGTCGCATCCACGCCACGACGAGTTCAGGGCGCTGCTTCGTTCCCCGTTCTTCGACGACCGACGCGTCTTCCTCGGAAACCTGTCCCGGTTCCGGGACGCAGCCCGTCCGTCCGCGGCCCGGCCGCCGGTAACGATTTCCAACGTAGCGAGGGCCGAACGGCCGGGGCCGCTCGAAGCGAGCTCGGCGAACCGGCCGCCCGTGCAGAGCCTCTGGATCGGCGGCACACTCTCCGCTCCGCATCGGCTCGCGATCCGGTCGTTCGTTGCCAACGGCCATCCGTATCAGCTCTACGCCTACGATCCGCCGGACGGCCTCCCCGAGGGCGTGACCGTCCTCGACGCGGCCAGCATCCTGCCTCGCGACCAGGTCTTCACGTACCGGCGCGGCTTCGGCAAGGGAAGCGTTTCCGCATTCTCGAATCTCTTCCGTTACGTGCTGCTCCTCGAGAAAGGCGGATGGTGGGTGGACACGGACCTCGTCTGTCTGCGGCCGTTCGATGACGAGAGCCCCTACGTCTTTGCGACCGAGCGGCATCCGGACGGATCGGTGACGACGGCGAGCTGTGCCATCCGTTCCCCGATCGGTGCGGCCTGGCTGGCGTGGTGCATCGAGGTGTGCCGGCGGACCGACATGACCACCATCGAGTGGGGTGAGATCGGGCCGCGGCTCGTGCACAAGGCTACGGAGCGGTTCGATCTGACGCGGTTCCGCACACCCCCCCACGTATTCGCACCCATCGACTACGCTTCCGCTTCCGACCTGGTCACGACGGGCTTCGACGTCGAGCGCCTCGTCGGCGCACGAGCTGTGCATCTGTGGCATCAGAAGTGGGTCGCGAACGATCTGGATCCCGACTACGCACCGGCTGGAAGCCTCTACAGTCAGCTACGCGAGAGGTACGGCATGGACGATCCAACCACGGCAGCCACCCCTTACGAGCAGCTCGCGCGGCATGCCGAATTCCAGCGGCAGCGGCTGGAGGCGCTGCGCGCGGAGCGCGATGAATTCGACTATGCGCTCGACGCGAGCCGCGCCGAGTCGGAGGCACTGCGGCACGAACTCGAAACCGCGCGAGCCGAGCTCGAGTCCGCCCGATACGAAATTTCGACATTCGGGGAACGAGTCGAATCCCTGAAGGCGGAGCATGAGAGGGAGAGGGCCGCGTCGCTCGCGGAAATCGCCGAGGCTCGGCGCGCCATCGAGGAGCTGAAGGATCGTCTCGGAAGCGAGCTGGATGCGGTACGGGACGAGTTCAGCGCCTACCGTGCGACGGCGGAGACAGAACTCGCCGACACACGGTACCGTCTCGAGCGCATGAAGAACACGATGAGTTGGAAGGTCACCGCGCCGCTCCGCTTCATGCTCGATGGACTCGACCGACTTCTGCGTGCCGCGAGGCTGCGACGCTGATGAACGGTCACTCGGCCGGCCGCGGAAAGTCGAAGCCGAACTCTTTCATGTGACGCGGGATCCCGCGCCGCCACGGAGGCCGAACGCCTGCGCTCACGCGCGGCGAGCGCGCCGTCGCTTCGAGCAGTTCCAGCCATGCCGCACCGCTTCGCTCGAGACGGTAGTCGCGGCTCGCGGCGCGCACACCATCCGAGCAGCGCTCCCAGACTTCCGGCTCGTTCAGCAGCCGGCGCAGCCGCAGCACCGCCTGCGGGCGTTCGTCGACGATGAACCCCGACTCGCCGTCGCTCACGATTTCATCGATGCCGCTACGCATCCGCGTGCATACCGGCACCACGCCGGCTGCGGCCGCTTCGAGCAGCGCGAGCGGGAGCCCCTCATAGTCGGAGAGCAGGAGCAGCGCATGGTAGTCCGGCAGCCGTCGACGCACTTCTTCCGTCGGCAGGCGGCCGAGCAGGCGCACGGCTCCCTCGGTCCCGCGCGCGCCAATGCGGTGCTCGCATTCCGCGCGCGTCGTGCCGTCCCCGAGAAAATCGACGCGAATGCGCGGGTCCGCCTCGACCGCCGCACACGCGACATCGATCGTATCCAGGACTCGCTTCTGCTCCTGCTCGAGCCGTCCGCTGTAGAGCACGCGCAGCTCCTGGTCCGGCGGGGCCGCAACGCGGGCCGGCTCCGGAACACCGTACGGTATCCGTCGCAGCGGGACGCGGGCAGCCGCAGAAGCGGCCAGCCGCGCCAACTCCCGTGAAACCGCCACCAGTGCGTCGGCGGGGAAGAGCCACTCGCGCCGGGCAACGCCCGCCTGGACTCGCCGATAGAGTGAATCATCGGAGTGGAGGATGGCCACGACGCGCGAGCGCTCGCGTCCCATTCGGTGCGCGGCGACGAAGCCGCTCAGGAAGTAGTTGGGCACCAGCACGTCGATTGCACGTGTACGCACGACTTCTGCCAGCCATGCCACCCGATCGGGAAAGGGATCGAAGTGGCTGCGGATATCCAGCGGCACGCCGCTCCGGCCGAAGTGATCGAAGAGCGGCGTGGCCCCCGGTCTGCGATATCCGATGACGCGTGCATCCACACCGGCAGCGCGCAGCCACGGAACGAGGTCGGCCATCCACGTGGCAACGCCGCCCATGTCTCCCGCACCGTCGTGCGCCATGAAAGCGACGCGGATCATGTCAGGTCCCGGTACAGCCGTTCGAGCTCCGACGCGACGCGCGGCCACGCCAGCTGCTCGGCCCGTCCACGGGACGCGGCGCACATCCGCTCGCGTCGCGCCTCATCCTCTCGTAGCGACTGGATGACCGAGACCAGGGCGTCGACGTCATTGCGGTCTACCAGTTCGGCGTCTGAACCCGCAGCATACACTTCCGCCGCAGGCAGGCGCGTGGACACTACGGGAAGACCGCTTGCCATTCCCTCGAGCAGCGAATTGTTCGCCGTCGTGTCCACCAGCGGCAGCAGCAGCAGGTCCGACTGCTGATACAGCCGGCGCAGCGTTTCGTCATCGACATTCCTGTGACGCACCACTCTCGCAGTCTGAGGGAGCTCCGGCTCGGCAGCGGTGACGACGTGAAACTCGATGTCGCCATCGCCCTGAAACCGTTCCACCACCGCCCGCATCGCCGTCCAGTCGCGCTGCCAATGGCCCACCGTGATGCAACGGAACGGGCGGCTGTCGCGGGCCTCTTTCGCCGGCGTGAAAAACGCCGTGTCGACGCCGTGCAGAATGGTGCGCACGCGGTCCGAGGGCATGAACTCGCGGAAGAACTCCTCCTGCGAAGGCGCGACCGTCAGCACCATGTCCAGCGAGCCGGCGATCGCGCGACTCACGAGCTCGGGCAGAAGCCGCGCCGGTTGATGGAACGTTCCGATCAGGCGAACGCGCGCGCGCCGCCTCCGCGACAGCCAGTCGGGCAGGAACGCCACGCCATGTTCCGCATCGAAGTAGTGGACCACGTCGGCGCGGCCGGCGGTCACACTGGGCCAGGCACGTACCTCCGCAGCGAAATCGCTGAGCTTGTACCAGAGCATGCCGCGCCGGCCGATCGCACTGCGGATGCGCGCGTTGACCCAGCGGTTGCGGATCGGCCAGTCCTCGTGGCTGTCGGAGGCCGCGTGCAGCGCGATCGACGCGACCCGCGGATCCACGTAGGCGCAGACCTGGTGAAAGCCCGTGTGCGCCCCCCAGTGCGGATATCGTGTGTAGTACGCCCGCACGCGAAGGGGTTTGTGTGCGGCTGACGTCGTCACCCGGAATCCCGGCCGGGACGTGCCATCCGGCGCAGCAGCCACCGCAGCGATGCCCACGGCCGGTCCAGCATGCGTTCGTACGGCCGCAGGCGCGCACGCAACGGAGCGCGGACGCCCTGCCCCTCCGCCGGCGCGGCGCCGCCGATGAGGACGACAGCACGCGGTGCCGAAGCGAGCGTCAGAAGCTGGGCGGCATCGGCAGCATGCTCCGCGGGATATCTTTGGGCGAGCCGCGGCAGGAGCTGGCTGCGAATGGCGAGCCGTTCGTCGAACAGGCGCGCAGCGCGGACGCGTCGGTGCCCCAGCCAGACTGGTACCGTCGTGCCGATCCAGCCTTCCAGCAGGACGGCGAGCAGGAGCTCGGCCGCCCCCGGCGCACCGGCCGTGTTCTCCATCCACTCGACCGATGCGAGCGCACGCCGGCGAAACGCGATGCAGGGGCCCGGATCGTCCACGACCCATTGCCACGGCCGCCCGGGGGGCGGCGGAAAGTGGGGCGCGCCATCCGCATCCACGTACCATCCGATCGCAGCACCGATCGCGCCGTCCGTAGCGATCGCCCGAGCCATCGCGTCGAGCACGCCGGCCCGCGGAGCGAAGCCGGGCTCGACGACAATGATGGCAGCATCCGGATCACCGGCGTTCAGCGCTGCGGTGAAAGCGTCTCGGTGCCCCGCTTCCACGTACGTCGCGGGATCGCCGGATGGCCGGGCGGTGCGTTCCGAGGACGCCCGCGCAGGGATCGGCAGCGGCGGCACATTCGGGATGAGGCTCGAACCCCGACGCGGGAGGACGGTGGAACGTACAGCACCGCGTGCAGCCACCTCGCGCCGGAATGCCATCTGGGCATCGAGCACGGTACGCTCATCGCAGATCCTGCGAATCTCGGTGGCGGCGGCGACGCCCATCTGCTCGAGGACGGCGGGCGGCGTCGCGAGTGCGCGTCGCAATACCGCCGCGAGCTCGGCCGGACTTACGCGCCCTGCAATCCACCCTGTGCGCCCATCCTCGATCATCTCGACCATGCCGCCCTCGGATGTGACGAGTACGGGCAGTCCAGTGGCCATCGCCTCGATGCACGTGTTCGGGAAGTTCTCCCAGCGCGAGGGAACGACGGCCATTCGCGCCCCGGCCAGGTGGCGGATCAGCTTGTCACGCGGCATCGCATCGAGGATGCGGATCGAATCGCGCAGCCGGTCGGGAATGCGAGATTCCAGGACCTCGCGGACCATCGTCGGTCCAACGCATGTCAGGGAAGTGTCGGAGCCGATCAGCTCGAAGCGCAGATCCGGCCGCTCTGCTGCCACGGCGATCACGGCCTCCAGCCACTCGAAGACGCCTTTGCGCCCTTCCATCCGCCCGAAGTAGCAGATGCTTCCACCCTCCCACGTATCTCGCTGGCGCTCGATTCGAGGGACCTCACCCATCGGATACGGAATTCGCTGCACCGATCCCGGTTCGAGGCCGTAGTGATGTTCGGCCTGGCGGGCGAGGTAGTGGCTCGGACTGAGGACCGCATCGGCCGCCGCGATGACGTAGTCCTCGTGCCGTTTCATGGTCATGTGCCGCGGCAGTGCGATCGACCAGTCGTTGTGGAGGCAGACGAACTGCATCGGCGTATGCAGGTGCACGATGCATGGAGGCTTGCGTTCCGGACCCAGCCCGAGTGCGCGACGCAGCATCAGATGGTAGAGCGGCCCCTCGAACTCCTGCGCTTCAATGCAGTCGACATGGCCGTCCTCGATCAGCGCTTCCGCGAGACGGGCCACCTGCCATGAGAACGCCTGGGCTGTGAATTCCGACCGGAGCATGGCGGCCAGCAGCTCGCGTTCCGACGCACGCTCGGTGTCGGCAATGACGTCGAGTGGTGTGTCGAGTGCAACCCGATGCACGATGAGCCGGCCGCCCACGAACTCCTCGCGGTCGAGTGGAGCGCCGGCCCACTGCTCGCCGATCACGTGTACTGTTTCGCCCGCCTCCGCGAGCACGCGCGCCATATGCGCCACGTACGTACCGATCCCTCCCTGCGGATAATTGCAGGGTGGGTACTCACGGGACACGATCAGGTGGTTCATGGACGGCGCTCGAAGGATGCGGACGATCCCACCCCGGACCGAGGCCCGGGCCGGTCATGCCGCTGCGCGTTCGTTATGCTGTTCGCGTGAGAATCGGATACGCGTCGCACCGGGCCCCGACGGGGAGGAGGGACGCGGCTCCGGAGCTGCTACAAACTCTAGGTTTGCGGACCGAAGACCGCAACCCCGCGGCCGGCGCGGCCCGGGTCGCATCCGGGGGGCGTACGCATCTCGAAATACGCACGCGCAGACGCTTCGTCCGGGAGCTGGACGATGGTGCCGGTCCGAATGTCCAGGACGTGCAGATCATCGAACGGATAGACCCTCCGGATAAACCCGTCGTACATCTCGGTCACGATACCATTCTCCTCGACGACCGTGTTCGGTCCGATCGGACCTGCCAGCTCCGGCAGCGCGCCGTACATCGCGGCGAGCGCGAAGCGCAGGTCCCACGGGGATTCGAAGACGATCGCCGGTCCATGGTAGCGGCAGATGCCATCCACGAGGAACGACGACGACGGCACACCCGCGGGAAGCGTCGCGCGAATGGTCCTCAGGATCGACCCCTGCTCGCGAGCGGCGCCCGTCCACCACGTCGCAAGTCCCTGAATGACGATCAGGCCCGCGGCCGTGTGAGTGCCGAGCAGGGCGCTCCACGCGAGTCTCCGGGCGCGCTGCGAGCGCAGCAAGGAGGCGAACGCGCCGGCAACGCCGATGGCTGCCATGGCCGTTCCAATCGTTGCCACGTTGACCACGCGGTTGCCAATGCCGGCTGCGGAGGGATTCGGGCCGTGCGTGAGGAAGAAAGGCAGCATCGCCGCAATCCAGAAAGCAAGGCCGCATGCCACGAGCCACGCATTGCGGCGCACACCATACCAGGACGTATCGCCCGATGTACGCGCGCACCGATGCAGCAGGACCGTGACCGCCACACCCATGGATATGGCGAATAGCAGCGCGATCGGATCCAGCCACCCGGCAGCGCGCGCAGCCGCTCGTGGAAAGCCCAGGCCGAACGTGATCCAGCCGTGCCGTGCGTGTTCGCCGATGAACGATACGAACCAGTCGGTCCGGTCCGGCAGCGATATTTCCCTGAGCCGCGTGGTGACCAGCGCCTTGAAGACGATCACCGGTACGAGCGTCAACGCGAGTTGCACCGCCTTGCGCACGATGGACGGTCTGGAACCGGCGTCGCGGGAGCGGGCTGCGAAGCGCATCAGGAACGGCGCGGAGAGCAGCAGCAGAAGCGGAGTCTCGTAGGTGAGCAGGCTCGCAGCGCTGCAGAACAGCCACGGCACCTGCCACGATCGGCGGGCGCCGGGGCGGACGGAACGTAGTGCCGCGTACAGTGCGGCGAACGCAAAGGCGAGACTGAGGTTCAGGGCGCATCCCACGACCCAGAAGCGTGTCGCGGAGTACTGCGGCATGAACAGGTAGGTGATCGCGACCGCCATGGACGGAGCGCGCGGCATCGAGAGCTGACGCAGCACCCCGTACAGACCGGCCGCCGCGCCGGCGATGAAGACGGCGTTCAGGGCGTGAAACACGAACGCGCCGGGGCCCGCCGCTTTGAATGCCACGGCCATGATCATGTACAGCACGGGCCGCGGCTTCTCGGAGTAGATTCGAAGGAAGAGTTCCGCTACGCCCGCATCGGCCCACAGGACGGCCCGGCCAATGACCCACCAGTCGTCGGAGTAGAACCCGAGGCCGCGAAGGTACGGAAGCGGCGCGAGCAGTCCAAGAACGAGGATCCACGCCACGTCGAACCGGCCTTGCGCCGAGCCATTGTCGCTGGAGAGAAGGGATGGCTCGTGCGGATGGGCTTCGTCGGCGGGTTCCATTTCCGTCAGCTTTACACGACGAACGGCTCTTTCGCAAGGCGCTTGTCCCCGATGCGCAAACACGACATCGTCGAAGCATGGTCATGAAATTCGAGATGGCGGCGCCGCCCATATCGTTCGAGGCAGGCTGATGCCGCGGTTGCCGCGGGACGGTGCTGCACCGCGGTTCGCGCGGCCGCTGCACGTGGGCGCACCGAACATCGGGGACAGGGCCGCGTTCATGAAGCGCGTGGAAGGAGCCCTCGATCGCAGGTGGCTGACGAACGAGGGCCCTCTCGTCACGGAGTTCGAGGAGCGGGTTGCCGCCATCGCGGGCGTTCGGCACTGCATCGCAACGTGCAACGGCACGACCGCGCTTCAGATCGCAGCTCACGCGCTCGGAATGACGGGCGAGGTGATCATGCCGGCTTTCACCTTCGTGGCCACGGCCCACGCCCTCACATGGCTCGGACTCACCCCGGTCTTCTGCGACATCAATGAATCCACGCACAACCTCGATCCGGACCGTGTCCGTGATCTCATCGGTCCGCGCACGGGCGGGATACTCGCCGTTCACATGTGGGGCGAGCCCTGTGACACTCATGCGCTCGAGGCCCTCGCCGCGGAGCATGGCGTCCCCCTCCTCTTCGACGCGGCACATGCGTTCGGTGCTTCACAATCGGGACGACCGGTCGGTTCCTTCGGGGCCGCCGAGGTGTTCAGTTTCCACGCGACCAAGTTCGTTCACGCGATCGAGGGCGGCGCCATCGCCACTGATGACTCCGGACTCGCGGAGCGTCTTCGTGCGATCCGGCGGTTCGGCATGACGACGCGCGACCGTGTGGAATTCCTGGGCACCAACGGCCGCATGGACGAGATCTCTGCCGCGATGGGTCTTACGAGCCTCGATTCGATGCATGCGTTCGTCGAGGCGAACCTGCGGAACCACGATGCGTACGAACGCGGCTTGCGTGGCATTCCCGGGCTTCGGCTGCGCCGGCCGGGTCCCGGCCGCCGCAACGCTCAGTATGTCGTGATCGAAGTCGATCCGGCGGCCGGCCTGTCCAGGGATGAGCTTCTCGACGTCCTGCACGCCGAAAACGTCCTCGCTCGGCGGTATTTCTGGCCGGGGTGCCATCGCCTGCCTCCGTACGCCGATCGGCCCGGACCGGCTCCCTCCCTCCCGCGCACCGATCGAGTGGCCGGACGCGTGCTCGTCATGCCCAGCGGCACCGCCGTTTCGGAAGACGACGCCACCGCGATTTGTGACATCATTCGCGAGGCGGTCGAGCGCTCCGTGTCGCCGCCGTGAATCGCCGAGCACTCACCTGGCGGTCACCGCGCTTTCGACGGCGTCCGGTGGAAGTCACGGCGCCATCCCTGCCGGCGGATCCCATGGTCAGCGTGTGGGTGCCGACGTACGCGCACGAGCGATTCATCACGCAGGCCGTCGAAAGCGCGCTCGCGCAGGTCGCCCCCTTCGATTTCGAGATCGTCATTGGCGACGACGCGTCGCCCGATCGCACGCGCGACATCGTTCGCGAATTCCAGCGCCGGTATCCGGATCGCATTCGTCTCGTGCTTCAGAGGCGGAACGTGGGGCCTGCAGCCAATGCCCTGGATACGCTGCGCGCATGTCGCGGACGCTACATCGCCATGCTGGAGGGTGACGACTACTGGACCGACGCGGGCAAGATCGCGAGCCAGGTCGGTCTGCTCGAATCGACCCCCGGCGCCTTCATCTGCGGCGCGCGAGCCGAGGTCGTCGTTGAAGGAGATTCCGCGCCCGCGCATTCCGTCCTGCCCGACGGCGACGTGAGCGGCTGGGGCGCGCGTGAACTGTTCACCGGGCAATGGTGGTTCCGGACGAGCACGAAGATGGTGTCCCGGTCGTTGCTCCTTGCCGTGCCGACGCATTTCAACCGGGACTACGCGTGGACGATGTGGCTGATCGCTCACACGCGCTTCGGGCCCGTGTGCTTCCTCGACCGGGAGGTGGCCGTGTACCGGCAGCACGCGGGAGGCGCGTGGACGGGACTCGCGGAATACCGGCGGCTTGCACGCGACATCGGGACCCTGGCCGATCTCCTGCCATGGTTCGACCCGCCGGAGCAGGAGTATCTCGAGGGACTGATCGAGCGGCACCTCTCGGCGCTGGCATCGCCGGAGGTTCCGGCCGGCTTCCGTCGGCGCACGCTGCTTTCGCTCGCACGCCGGCCGCGTGGTGCGTCTCTGCTGTGGCGCCACCTGCGCCGAGCACGATCATGACCGGCGTCATTGTGGATACCGACGACGCGCGGTGGGGCCTGCAGCTGCGCGACGTCTCACACGACTTCTATCACACCCGAGAATACACGGCGCTTGCGGCCGAGCACGAAGGCGGGCGCCCCGCAGCCGTCCTCGTCGAGGGGCGGCTCCTGGCCCCGATGCTGATCCAGCCACTTCCCGGCGGGGCACACGACGCGCGTACGGGCTTCGGCTACCCCTCGCCTCTGTTCACGGACGCGAAGGACCTGGACCTGATGCGCAGCGTCATGCGGGAGGCCGGAATCATCTCCTACTTCAGTCGTGTCCACCCGCTGCTGCCCGCTCCGGATCTGCCTCCCGGCGAACTGCTCGAGCACGGCTGGAACGTGGTGGTGGATCTGACGGCGGATCCGTGGGCAGGTTTCCGGAAGGACCACCGGCACAACATCGAGGCGTTGCGAAAGCAGGGATTTGCTGCCGTCCACGATCGGAGCCGGGTCGAGGTATTCGCTGAAATCTACCTCGCCGCCATGCACCGTGTGCGCGCGGCGCCGATCTTTCATTTCGGACCGGGATACTTCGCCAGGCTGCTGCGAGTCCTCGGCGATGCCATCACCCTGATCGTAATCCTCGCCCCAGCAGGAGAAGTGGTAGCGGCCGGGCTGTTCAGCGCATGGCGCGAGCATGCCCAGTATCTTTTTTGTGCAACGCGCGAGGGTTCGTACCGCGGCGCCCCCTCGAAGCTGCTCATCTGGGAAGGCATCCAGTGGGCGCGGGACCGTGGGGCTGCGAGCCTGAACCTGGGCGGGGGCGTGGGAGGCAGCGAGGATTCCCTCTATCACTTCAAGCTGGGCTTCTCCAGAATGAGAGTACCGTCCCGGTCCATCCGGATGATCGTCGATCCCGCCGCCTATCGGACGCTGTCCCGGGGGCACGAGGACCACGGATTCTTTCCAGCCTATCGCGCAGACACACTGCGGCGCAGGACATGACATGAGGGTAAGGTCCGCGACGATCGATGACATTGGGTTCCTGAGCGAGGTGAGCCGCGAGGTGCAACGGCTGCACGCGCAGGCACTGCCCGAGCTGTTCAAACCGCCGGGACCGGATGCATATGCCGAGGCGTTCTTCCGGCAGCTGCTTCAACACCCCGACGCCGTCGTGCTCGTGGCCGAGCGCGAGGGCAAACGTGCAGGCTTCGTCCGAGGCATGATCCTGAGAGAACCGGAGACACCGGTCCGCTACGCATGGACACGCCTCCACTTCAAACACATCGGCGTCGCCGCCGGCGAGGAGGGGAAGGGCGTGGGCCACGCGCTCGTGTCCGCGGGTGTGCGCTTCGCCCGGGAACGCGGGATCCGGACCATCACCGGCGACGTCTGGGCATTCAACGCCCGGATGCGCGAGTTCCTCGCGCGCGAACAGCACTACGTGTATTGTGAAAACCAGTGGCTCGACGTGAATTCCTATGACGAGGGTCCATGAGCGATCATGGGTTGTCTCGTTACGGGTGACGGGCCGCGATCCGGCCGGTTGCCTGACCCCTGCTCGAGCACAACCTGTATGGCCATCGCCGACGATGGAACGGAACGAGTTGCGGCCGTGTCGCTTTCGCCCGACGCGACTGATGCACCGCTGCTTTCCTTCGTGCTCTGCTCCCGCAACGACAGGTACCAGGGAGACTCGAAGTGGCGGCTCGAGATCGCCCTCAATTCTGCCTGCGAAGCCGCACGCGCGGTCGGCCGGGCCGAGGACCTCGAGATCGTGCTTGCGGACTGGGGAAGCCGCGAGCCGCTGCGTGACTGTCTGAATCTCACCGCCGCCGCCGCGGCACGCGTGCGCATCCTGCACGTTCCCGAAGAGGTGGTCTCCGAGGTCTCGACAGGCAGCCCATTCGCCGAGGTGCTCGCCCTCAACACCGCCGTCCGCCGCGCCCGCGGCACCTGGATCGGCCGGATCGACCAGGACGCGATCATCCGGCCGCGCTTCCTGGCTCGAATGCTGGACATCCTCGAAGGCCGCCTCGACATCGGCCTCGATCCCCGGCGCGCCATGTTCCTCGCGAACCGGCGCCAGGTGCCGTTCCGTTTCGCAGCGCGGCGGCCGTCGCTCTGGTCCGTGCACCGCTTCGTCGACCTCTACGGATCACGGCTTCCACTGATGTTCCCCATGGAGCCCGAGCGCTTCTACCAGAGTTTCGTCGGCATCTGGCTACTCCACCGTGATGCGTGGCACGCGGCGCGCGGGTTCGACGAACGCATGGTGCACCGCAACTGGATGGAATCCGACATGTACCTCCGCCTTCGAGACAGGATGACGCTCGTGGATCTCGGAGCGCTCACCGACCATGCCATATGGCATCTCGATCACATCGATCCGCTCCGCGCCGAGCCGGCGCGGCCGACCAATCCGCGCGCCGACGATCAGGTTCAGCGGGCGAGTGAAACGAACGGGCCGCATTGGGGCCTGGCCGCGGTCGAGGTGATTGAGGGTGTGACACCCCCTCGAACCGGCAGGGCGGCGTCGACAGCGCCCGAGCCGGTGCGTTTCGCGTGGCTGGTGCTGCTAGCACGCGTTCACACGCTGCTCGACATGTTTCGGCTCGGCGTGCTCCGTCCCCACGAGGCGCAATGGCCGACGTTCGACCGCTCCACCGGACTCTGGCATCGCTGCGCGCGGTTCGTCCGGACGATGGCGCGCGGCCGGACCCGGCAGGAGGCGCGGCCGTGAACCCGGAATGGAGCGGGCGTGCGACTCTCGTGACCGGCGGCGCTTCCTTCATCGGGTCGCATCTGGTCGACGCCCTGTTGCAGCTTGGCTCCGTCGTCCGCGTGGCCGATGACCTGTCCACGGGCATGCGCGACAATATCGCCGATCACGTGCGATCCGGCCGCGTTGAACTCCTGATCGGCGATCTGCGCGACCCTCGGTTTGCCGCGGCCGCCGCTTCAGGGCAGGATACGGTGTTCCATCTGGCCGCCAACCACGGCGGTCGAGGCTACATCGCGACGCACCCTGTCGAATGCTCGACCAACCTCATCCTGGACGGTGTGGTATTCAACGCCTGCCGCGAGGCAGACGTGCGCAAGATCGTCTACGCCTCCTCGGGGTGCGTATATCCCGTCTCGTGGCAACTCGATACAAGCAGGGACGTTCGCCTTTCCGAAGACAGCGCGGGTCCGCCGTGGGAAGCGGACGACCTCTACGGGTGGGCGAAATTGATGGGCGAGTTCACACTCAGGGCGTATTACGAGGAGTACGGCCAGCGCAGCGCGGTCTGCCGGCTTTTCACCGTCTACGGGCCGCGTTGCGGTGAGAGTCACGCGGTCATGGCCATGATCGCGCGCGGAGCGGTCCGCCAGGATCCGTTCCACGTCTGGGGTACGGGCGAGCAGATTCGCAACTGGACGTACGTGGACGATGTCGTGGACGGCCTGGTTCGCGCAGCCGAGGTGGTGGACGACGCGACACCTGTCAACCTGGGGACGTCCGAGGGTGTCACGGTGCGCGAGTGCGCGCAGCTCGTGATGCGGCTGGCCGGATATCATGCGGAGATTCGCGCGCTCACAAACATGCCCGCGGGTGTGTTGAATCGAGTGGCCGATGCGTCGCAGGCGAAACGGCTGCTCGGCTGGGAAGCACGCGTCCCGTTCGAGGAGGGACTGCGACGTACCTTCGACTGGTACCTCGCAACCAAGCAGCTGGAGGATGTCCGTCGGCTCGTCGACGATGAGCAGGCGCTCCTCACCCATGCCTCCGCAGCACGCAAGGTGGACCGCACCGGTGGGTGATGCCCGCGCAGGCATCCGCCTCGCCATCATCGGCTGCGGCGCCATCACCGAACGGTTTCATCTGCCCGCGGCCAAATCGGCAGGCTTCGAGGTCGTCGCACTGGTCGATCCGGATACCGAGCGGGCGCGGCGTCTGGCCGCTGCGCACGAGGTGGCCGAGGCGTTATCCGATGTGGCCGAGCTGCGATCCGCAATCGATGCGGCCATCGTCGCGGCCCCCAGCGCACTGCACGCGCCGATAGCTCGGGACCTCGTCCGCCGCGGTGTGCATTGTCTGGTTGAAAAGCCTCTTGCTACGACCACGGCCGATGCCACGGTCCTCATCGCCGCGGCTCACGAGGCCGGCGTCCAGCTCCACGCCGGCCTCATGCACAGGTACTTCGAGCAGAACCGCCTCGTACACGATCTCGTTGCCACCGGCGCGCTCGGCGAGATCCGGCGATTCTCGGTGGAATTGGGAATGGTGGAAGAATGGAGTCCTGTCTCTGCCTACGCCGTCGAGCGCTCCCTTTCCGGTGGTGGTGTACTGATCGACCTGGGAAGCCACCTGCTCGATCTACTGTCGTGGTGGCTTGGGCCGATGCGCGTCGTATCCTGCCGTGACGACCAGCGCGGCGGTGTCGAGGCCGAATGCCTGCTTCACCTCGAGGCCGGGACGGTCCGGGCTGTACCCGGCACGGTTGCCATCAGCCGGCTGCGAACGCTGCGCAACACGGCACGCGTCGAAGGGGAGGTACTGACCCTCGAAACCGATGTGGGCCCCGGCGCGCTGCGAATGGAGGTTGCAGGCAGGAGGTACGAGTCGGTGGATACGGCGCTCCCGCCGCAACGCTACAAGGATGCGTTCGTCCTCCAGTTGGAGGCGTTCGCGGCCGCTCTACGCGGGGAAGCACCCGCGTTCGTGCCTGCCGCGGTGGCGCTGCCGACGATCGAACTGATCGAAGCCTGCTATGCAGTTAGACGTCCGCTTCACTGCACGTGGGAGGCCCGGCTCTGAGCGCGCCTTCCGTGTTCATTACCGGCATCAACGGGTTCATCGGTACGCGCGTAGCCGAGGCCGCCGTTGCGCGAGGATATCGCGTGTCCGGTATTGTGCGCGATTGGGGCCGCACCGCCCGTGTGGCCCGCCTGCCCGTGCGCCTGATGCGCGGCGATGTACTGGACGCGGAGTCCCTGCAACGCGCCGTGGCGGGCGCAGACGCCGTGATCCACCTCGCGGCGGACTATCGCGCGCGTGGCGCCGACATGGAGCACTCGATTGCCGAGGGGGCGCGCAACGTTGCGGAGGCCGCCGTCCGCTGCGGTGTAGAGCGGTTGGTGCACGTCAGCAGCCTCGCCGTCTTCGGCCTGACGCCGCAGACGCCGGAGTTGCTTCCGGGTCCGGTCGACGTGCGCGCAGGGAATCCTTACAGCGATGGAAAGATCCGCGCGGAGATCGCGATCCGTGACGTGTCCACGCGGAGCGGGCTGTCTCTGGTCACGCTGCGGCCCGCGATCGTGTACGGCCCATGGGGATCGCACGATCTCCTGGCCATTCGCCTGCTGCGCGAAGGAAGGATGGCGCTCGTCGACGGAGCGGAGGGCCACTTCAACGGCATCTACGTGGATGATCTCGTGGAGATGCTGCTCGCCTCGCTCACATCCGTGTCGCCCGATCGCCGGATATTCCACATCGCAGCGGGCGGCCACGCTCGATGGCGCGACTTCATCCTCGCCCATGCTCATGCTCTCTACGAAAGCGAGCCTGCGCTCCCCACCCTGGACTACGCTGCTGCTCTGCGGGCATGGGAGGGCGCGCCCGCCGCACCGCCGGCTCCCGGGATGCTCGAACGCATCCGATTCTCGCGTGCGGCCGCGGCCGTGTTCTCCGTGCCCGGAGTGCACAGAAGCTGGGTCGCTTTCCGGCGCGCCATCGGAAAGCCCAAGCAACCGCGTGTGCAGCATGGAGACCCGCCGCCGTCGGATGTGCAAGACCTGAAGATGTCGCGACACGAAGCCGAGATGTTCAACATCTTCGGTGATGTCCGGATCGGAGATGATCATGCGCGCGAACTACTCGGCGGCCGCACTCCGCTGTCCTTCGATGAGGGGATGCGAAAGACCGCGGCGTGGGTTCGCTGGGCCTTCCACCCCGACCCGGTGCGCGAAGCCTCAGAGGTAGACCCGGCCTGAGCGCAGTCCCTCCCAGGCAATTGCCAGTTTGAGGACCGCGCGCCTGCGCGATTCGAAGAGGTCGTACCCGTCGCGCGTGCGCAGCCATGCAGCGAAATGGCCACCGATCCGCCGATAGGCTTTCCAGTCGATGACGAAGCGCTGTCTCAGCATGTCGCGCATCAGCCGCGCCGCGTCACGGCCGTAGGCGATGTCCTTTCGAAGGATGCTGCGCGCGCGGGTATCGATGTGATGACGGACGCGCAGGCCGGGGTCCAGCAGAATCCGGTATCCGCGACCGTACAGCTTCAGCGATACTGCAATGTCGTCGGCGCTTCCGTACTGCGGGTCGAACCAGCCCACGGACTCGAGGCATTCCCGCCGAAACGCGCTTGCGCCGCCCACCGTCATTCCGACGTAGCCGTCCGGCCGGTCCAGTAGCTGACGCGGACCGTCCCAGCCGAACGTCGAAGCCCAGCCTCGCTCACGATATCCGGCGATCCGAGGATCCGATCCTTCGAGCACGTACCGGCCCGTGACGGCCGCCGCGTCCGTATCGCGGAACCCGGCGTTGATCCTTGCGAGAAAATCGGCCGGGGCTTCACAGTCGGCGTCGAGGAAGGCGACGATCCGGCCGCGCGCCGCCCTTGCACCCGTCGTGCGCGCATTCGGAATGCCGCGGGTTCGCTCGGCGATCACGCGAAACGAACAGTCCAATCCCCGGGAAGCCGTCCACGCCCGTTCCGCTGTTGCATCGGTCGAATCGTTGTCGACGACGAGAACTTCTCCCGGCGCCGTCGTCAGGCGAGCGATCGATTCGAGGCAGCGCACAATGCGCCGCTCCTCGTTGCGCGCGATCACCACGATGGAAACGTCGTCCCCGTCCGTCCAGGCGGGGGGAGTGGCCATCATGTCCGTCCGGCGCGCGTCGCGGCCACACCCTGTCCGGGCGCACTCGATTCCGCTGCGCGGGACCGTGCGAAGCGCGAGTTCTTGAGTGCCAGGAAGCGACTCTCGAAGAAGCGGTAGCTGACCTCGGCGACAACGTAGACCGCCACGATGCCGATCGAGCCTGCTATCCATTCGTTCTGCAGCCAGCGCTCGTTCCACCGGTCGAACAGGATGAGCACGGCCATGTGCAGTACGTACATTCCGTATGCAACCCGGCCGATTCGAACGAGCAGGCGGTTCGCGAAGATGCCCGAGTAGTCGTCCCGTACGACGTGGAGCAGCATTGCACCGAAGAGGACGCTGATCAGGGTGTACGACCAGATATGCTGATAGTTGCCGGTCATGTGGCCGGTCAGACCCAGGCTCGTAACACTGATCGGAACACCCTGTTGGCGCAGCGATACCAGATTCACCATCCCTGCCACGAAAGCCGCGATCGCGATCCCGTACGCCCACCGCCCGCTGTTCCGGACGCGTCCATTGAGCCCCAGGACGGCGATGGCAGCGCCGATCGCGAAGGCATCGATCTGGCCGAGCGTATGAACGTACACGAGGCCCCCCACCTGATCCGCAGTCATGCCCTGCCCGGTCAGGTGCTCCGCGTAGAGGAAGCGGAATGCGGGCGCCAGCAGAACGATGGCACCGAGAACGTATCGCAGGTGCACGGGACGGAGGAGCAGCACGAGCCACGGCCACGCCAGATAGAACTGCTCTTCCACAGACAGCGACCAGAAATGTATGAACCAGAGATTGGCGCGAACGACCTCGCGCCCCGCATCCGCGAAATTGTAGGTGTACGTGAACAGTCCGAGCGCCCGCCGATCGAAATCGCGCGGCAGGTCGAGCAGGAGGAAAGTGATCGCCGGCAGGAGGAGATACGCGAAGTAGATCGGGAAAATTCGCAGCACCCTGCGCCAATAGAAGCGGCCGAGCGCCATGCCGAGTCGTTCGCCCCTGAGGTCTAGGAGAATTCGCGTGATCAGGAATCCCGACTGAACGAAGAACATCTGGATCCAGATCCATGTGAACCCGAGGACGGTCCAGTCATAGTCGCTTAGCAGCAGGAAATGATAGCCTGCAACGAACAGGATCCCCATCCCACGCAGACCGTCCAGGCCGCGGTGATACCGTTGTGAAGCACCGGGTTGCATGCGACTCACCAGTGATGCAGCTCGAGTGGGCAGTTGTTCTCGATGTTCAGCAGCGCCCGGAAGGGATGCAGGCTGAGTCGGCGCCGCGGGCTGGAAAGACTCACGAACGGCACGACATGGCCGCAATGCCCCGTCGCGAGCAGCCAGGCCAGCATGCTGAACTCGGAGTTGAACGAACCGACGAACGCTCGGCACCGGTGGAAGCAGGCGAGGTCCACAATCGCCGATTCCGCCAGGGCGAGCCCGCGCGCCGGATCCTCGAGTGCGAGAAACTCGATGAACCTGGGAGAATCCTGGAGGTCGGGAAAGATCGCTCGGTCGTGCTCGGCGACCAGGAATCGGTACTGTGGCCGCAGCTCTTTCGCCGCTTCGATCTCGGCAGCCGATTCGGTCGCAAGGAAGATGTGCCGGATCCCGTACGCTTCGCACAGTCGATCGGCGGCTCGCAGGTATTCTTCAATGGGAAACGATGCGCGTGTCGCGTTCGTTCGGTCGTACGCGGGTGCGCCACCCGCGGCGGCATCGCCGCGACGTACGTGGATGCCGAGCACCGGCTCATTGGCGGGCCATTCGATCCGGCGCATCATCCTGTCCGCAGCGTCGGCGAAAGCCGGCTGCGGAGCGAAGACCCAGGATGTGCTTGCCGCCAGCTCCAGCACCGCTTGCAGCAGGCGTATCGAAAATGGTTCGTCGCTTCCCAGTCGCGGGCGGCGGATGAAGGAAGGCTCGCGTGGCCGCGGATGCGGTTCTACGAACATGGCATGCCATGCTGCACGGGCATCGGCGGTTTCATGCGCGAGAACGCCACGGCTCCACGGCCAGGGATGCCATTCGTGCCCATGCGCCCGAAGAAGGCGGATCTCGTCGCCCGGTGCGTCCTGGGCAATGACGGTTCGAAGATTCCTGAGCGTGTTGCGACGAAGCGCCGTACCCACCGCGCGGAGGTTCTTCCCGAGCGGCCGGAACGTCAATCGGCACGTGGCAACGCGATCGGACGCCTGTGCAGACGTGATACGAAAGCGGAACCAGGCGGAGTACTCTTCCTGTTGACGCACCGACGCTGGTGTGGGGACGTAGGACTGAGGCAGTTCGGGGTTGCGCAGATACGACCCGTAGTGGCGCATGAGCATGCGTCTGCGATCGCGGTCCCACTCCGGCCCCCAGACCTCGGAGGTCCAGAATCGCCATGTCGTAAGCAGGCGCCGGGTGGGGCGATGTGATCCCACGCCCTTGGCGGTCGCACGCACAACCGTGGTCATGCGTGCCCCGCGCCGTCCCGGTTGCGCGCGCGGCGCAGCCGGCGGCCGGCGACCGCACCGATGGCGATTCCGGCGCCGACGAGCGCCAGGTCAAACGCGATGCCGCGTTCCTCGAGAGCGTCGGCATGGAGGGAACCATGCACATCGGTACTCACCGAATCCGAGCCGACCAGAAACCGTGCGATCGCCTCCGCATCGGCTTCGGCTACAGCGAGCTGCGGCATCGCGGCGCCCGGATCATCGAAGCGCGGTTCGCGAATCCGGAACTCGACCCATTTCCGAATGCGCTCCCGGCCCTCGAAGTCGATCAGCGCATGTCGGAACTCTGACGCGTGTCGAACATCGGGATCGGCGATCGTGTCCAGCATGGCGAACGACGCCGCGTAATTCTCATCGAGCAGGCGAATCTGCAGTCGTGCCAGCAGCGAGTCGCGATCCAGTACGGGCGCACGCCCAGCCGCACCGTTGGCATACAGCCGATGACAATCCAGACAGCCGTAGTGCTGCATGAGCGCCTGGGGCGATCGCCTCTCCTCCAGACGGAACGGGTAGGGGTCGTCATCGGTCGGATACAGTCGATAGACCCACGTCGTGCCCGACCGATCCGGGAAGAGGCCCGCAAAAAGCACGTCCATGTCGGCGACGGCCACCGCTGTCAGCGTCTGCAGCACGGTGTCGTCGAACATGACGACGGGCCGCGGTGCCTCCGCCGTACGCTGGCTCGCAGTGATGTACTCGAACGTGAGAATCTGGGGCGGCACGTCCGCGTCCAATGATTCGCTGTCCCCCGACGCCGCCTGGTAGATCCGAACGGAGCTGTCCGACTCGATGCGGGCGTCCATGTGCGCCAATCCGCGTCCGCGCAGGAACACGATCACGGCATTCGTACCAATGCTCGCGTCCCGGCCATCCCACAGGTAGTCGGCACCTCCAAGCACACGGACGATGCGATCGACGGCGATGCCGTTGTCGGCCGCGAACAGCTCTCCTGCAATCCGTTTCAAACCAAACGGATTTCGGAAACCGGCCGCCCAGACGTAGTTGGACGGCTGGCTGCGATCCCGCGCCGTAAAATGCGGATTGTCGTCGAGCGGATCCCCGTTCAGATCCATTCGCAGGATCTTTCCGGCCGGCGATCCGAGCGAACGACTCTCCGTTGGATCCAACGCATCGCCAACGCTCACGAACAGCATGCCGTCGGCGATCTGACACTGCCCGACCTGGTGCGAAGGCGCGGAACGGTACGACTCGAAGAGATCGGCGATCGCGATCGCACCCCTGGATTGCGTCGCGAACGTTCCGGGCCTGGTCTCGAACCTCACCAGGCCGTTGCGCAGTATGCCCGCACTGTCGTGGCGGACGAAGGTCGCGAAGACGTACCCGGTTTCAGGATCCAGACAAAGGCCCGCCATTCCGAGTTCGCGGCTTGGAAATACGCCCGCGAACTCAACCGGGTCGAGCCGGTACCCCGGTTCCGCGAACGTCAGCACGGATCGGTCGTTGGTGACTACGCGTATGCGGCCGCCGAGCTCGGCGACGAAATAGGCCGGGTCCTTCGGATCAGGACCCGGCGCCGGCACGACTGCAATCGCGGTGGGCAGCGCAAAACCGGAAGCCTCCCGCACCAGGCTGTACCCAGGAGCAACGAGCCAGTACTGCTGCCAGTTCTCCGATTCGTCGATTGCGACCTGTTCCTGCGGGACGCAGCTGGCCACCACTCCGGCCACCAGCGGAAGAAGACAATCGGAACGCCAGACCCACGATCCCATCACCAGGACCTTCCCGCGGACGTCCTGCTCTCGCCTTGTCTTTCGGGCACCATCGACGCGTCGCCCAGGGGCAGCTCCATGACGAACTCGGCGCCGGCCTCGAGCTCGGAGCGCTTCTCGAGGTAGAGCCGCCCGCCGTGCCGCTCGACCGTGGCAAGGGCGATCGGCAGACCGATGCCGGTGCCCTCCGCCTTCGTCGTGAAGAACGGCCGGAAGATCCGGCGCCGCGTTTCGGGCGCCACGCCGATGCCGTCGTCGGCTACGCGCACGCGGATCGTGTCGCTGCTGCTCTCCGTGCGGATGCGGATGGTGCCGCCGTTCGGCAGCGCGTCGGCTGCGTTCGCAAGCAGGTTGAGCAGCGCGCCGCGCAGCTGTTCGTCGTCGCCGACTACGATCGCATCGGCGGCATCCAGCTCCAGCACCACCGCGATGCCGCGCTGCTCGAGCCGCGGCCGCATCAACGTCGCGGTGTCGGTGATCAGCGCGTGCACGTCACACGGCGCCATGTGCGGCTGCTGCGGCTTGCCCATGCGCAGGACGCCGTTTACCGCATTGTCCAGCCGCGTGATCTCGCGCAGACAGAGATCCAGCGTTTCCTCGAGGTCGGGCGGCGCCTGCCCGCGCTTCGCCGCGCGCTCGAGGATCTGGAGGTTGAGCTGGATCGAGCTCAGCGGGTTCCGGATCTCGTGCGCGAGCCGCCCCGTCATCTCGCCCACGAACGCAAGCTGGCGGCTGCGCTCGAGCTGCTGCATCGAGTCGTGGATGCGATCGATCATTCTGCCGATCGCGTCCGAGAGCCGGCCCACCTCATCGGAGCGGGGCAGTGGCAGCCACGGAATCAGGTCCCCCTCGCCGATGCGCTCCGCCGCAGCGGTGAGTTCCTCGAGCCGGCGTGTGAACTCGCGCACGATCAGGCTGAACAGCAGCGTGACGAGCACCGCGACGACGAGCGTCAGCAGCAGCGGACCGAGGCGCGCATAACCCGCGGGACGTGGGAAGTCGGCATGGCTCAGCGAGCTGACCACCAGCCATGGCGGCTGCGTCAGCTTCGTGAAGATCGCGGTGCGCGCGACGTCAGCCTCGCGGAAGCGGAACTGTCCGGTCGGGCCGTCCTGCCCCGTCGCGAGGTCGGCATCGGGAAGCGTGTCGGGCAGGCCGAGCCCATCCGCGGCGCGGCCGCAGCCCACGAACAGAATGCGGCCGGTCTGCCGATCCGCAACGATGATCCGTCCGTTCTGCCCCACCGCGGACGAGTGCAGCCCGCGGATGATCCGGGACGCGTCCACCCAGCCGGTGAGCGATCCGCTCAGCGCGTCCTGCCCCGACCATGCGTGGATCCGGACCTGCCCGCGCGGTTCGACCCCGCAGCCGATGCTGTCCGGCATGGGCAGTGAGACCGGGCCCTCCCACCGCCGCACCTGGCCGTCCGGCCGGCGCAGCTCGATCGCGTCGTAGATCCCGTTGACCAGCCGGCGGCCGGCCTCGGACGATCGGTTGGACTCCCCGGAGAGCAGAACGGCCGCGGTCGACTCCAGCTCGCGCGCCAGCGACAGGTACTGCGCCGTCAGATCGCGCGAGACCGAATGATGGACCTGCGCCAGATGGCTCGACACCAGCTGCTGCCACTGCTGGTCGTACGCCCGGAATTGGTACGCAGCCGTGAGAACCAGCGGAGCCGCGGCCAGGCCCGTGAACAGCAGCACGATCCGCGTCCGGAGCGTCATCGCCGAAATACTTTCGAGGAAGCCAGAAGCCCCACGTGCAGAAACGTCCGGCCCGGGGCGACCCGGCGCCGCGCAACGTCCTGCCCGGATCGAAACTACTGCATCCGATCCGGTTTCGCGCGGTTTTTGTGATCAGACCGCGAAGCCGATCCGCTTCCCGCGCGGTGATTCCGACTTCAGCGTCCGCGCCAGCTCCTGGTACTCCTTCTCCATCTCCTCGGTGACCGACGCGCGCGTTTCCTTCAGCGCTTCCTCGAAGAAACGCATGGGTACCGTTTCGGCCCCCATGTTCTCGCGCAGCGCGGAAAGGCCGGCACGCCGGACGAGGTCCTCGAGATCGGCGCCCGTGTAGCCGGACGTGCGGTCCGCGAGCACGTCGAGGTCCACGTCGTCGCCCAGTGGCATCTTGCCTGTGTGTATCCCGAGGATGCGCCGGCGGCCGTCACGATCCGGGACCGGGACGTACACCAGGTCGTCGAAGCGGCCGGGTCGCAACAGCGCGGGGTCGATCAGGCCGGGACGGTTCGTGGCCGCGATGACCACGACGCCGCGCAGCTCCTCGAGCCCGTCCATCTCCGCGAGCAGCGTGTTCACAACGCGCTCCGTCACCGCCGGCTCGCCGAGTCCGCCGCCGCGCTCGGGCGCGAGCGATTCGATCTCATCGATGAAGATCACGGTCGGCGCCACCTGGCGCGCACGCGCGAACAGACGCGAGACCTGCTGCTCCGACTCGCCGTACCACTTCGACAGCAGGTCGGACGACTTCGTGGCGATGAAGTTCGCTTCCGCCTCACGCGCGGCCGCCTTCGCGAGCAGCGTCTTGCCCGTGCCGGGCGGACCGAAGAGCAGGAACCCCTTCGCGGGGCGGATGCCCAGCCGTGCAAAGGCCTCGGGATGCTTCAGCGGCAGCTCGATGCCTTCGCGCAGTTCGCGCTTCGCGTCCTCGAGTCCGCCGACATCATCCCAGCCGACGTTCGGCACCTGGATCATGATCTCGCGCAGCGCGCTCGGCTGCACGCGCTTGAGCGCGGCACGGAAGTCGTCGCCGGAAACGCGCAGGGACTCGAGCAGGTCCGCCGGTATCTCACCGCTGTCGAGGTCCATCTCGGGCAGCGCGCGCCGCAGCGTCTCCATTGCGGCCTCGCGCGCGAGTGCACTCAGGTCGGCACCGACGAAGCCGTACGTCGTGCGTGCGAGCTCGTCGAGGTTCACGTCATCGGCCAGCGGCATGCCGCGCGTGTGGATGCCGAGCACTTCGCGACGTCCCTGCGTATCCGGCACACCGACCACGATCTCGCGATCGAAGCGGCCCGGCCGGCGCAGTGCTTCGTCCAGTGCATCGACGCGGTTCGTCGCACCGATGACGACCACGTTCTGGCGCGGCTCCAGCCCATCCATCAGCGTCAGCAGCTGCGCCACCACGCGTCGCTCGACCTCGCCGGTCACCTGCTCGCGTTTCGGTGCGATCGAATCGATCTCATCGATGAAGATGATGGACGGCGCCTGCTGCTGTGCCTGCTGGAAGATTTCACGCAGACGCTGCTCCGATTCGCCGTAGTAGCGCCCCATGATCTCGGGGCCCGCAATGTGGAAGAAGCGTGCGGCCGCTTCGTTCGCGACCGCGCGCGCGAGCAGCGTCTTGCCCGTTCCCGGCGGGCCGTACAGCAGCACACCCTTCGGCGGATCGATGCCGAGCCGCTGGAACAGCTCGGGATGCTTGAGCGGCAACTCGATCATCTCGCGCACCTGATGGATCGAGTCGCCCATCCCGCCGACATCGTCGTACGTGACGTCGCTGCGGCGCGGCCCGTCCTCGTGCACCTCGACGAACTCGGGCAGCAGGTCGATCTCCGTGTCCTGCGCGATCTGCACGACGCCGCGCGGCACGGTCGAGATCACACGCAGCCGGATCTCCTGGAGACCGAACGCCGGCTGCTCGAAGAACATGCGGAAGAGATCCTCGGGGATGTTGCCGCGCTGCGGCGCACCGGCCGCGCCGCGCCTGTAGATCGACGTCGAGATGACGTCTCCCGAAACGAGCGGGCGCTGGAAGAGCGTGCGTCGCAGCATCTCGCCCGAGCCGACGAGGCGCAGGTTCTTCTGTGCGGGCGCGAGCTGCACCTTGCGCGCGGGTTTCGACTCCGCGCGTCGCACTTCCACGTGATCGCCGATGCTCACACCCGCGTTGCCGCGCTGGAGACCATCCAGCCGCAGCACCTCGAGCCCTTCATCTTCGGGATACGGCGACAGCGCGAGCGCAGCCGTCTGCCGCTTGCCCGCGATCTCGATCACGTCGCCGTCGCGCAGGCCGAGACCCTGGAGAACACTGCGCGGTACGCGCGCGGTCCCCGTGCCCACGTCCTGCGGCTTCGCACCCGCGACCTGCAGCTTCACCGCTCCCGCACGCTGCTCCGGCATGGATCCCCCGTCAGAATTTGATCCGCCACCCCACCAGTGCGCCGCCGCGCACGGGTGCCACGATCGGTTCACCAAGACCGCCGCGCGTACTGCCGTGCTGCTCGCCCTCGTCATCGTGCAGACGGTCGAGCGAGCGCTCGGCGAGGTACCTGCCGATCGCGAAGCCGATCGCGCTGCCCAGCGCGGTGTCGCTCAGCCAGTGCCGCTGATCCGGAATGCGCGCGGCCGCGATCCCGAACGCCAGCGTCCACAGCACCGGCTCCGCCACGCCCAGATCGAAGCGGTGGTTCAGGTACGAGATGCAGGACACGATGTTGAGCGTGTGGCCGCCCGGAAAGGAGTTGTCGTACCAGGTCGACTCGCCCGGCACGTTCCACTGCATCGGGTCGCCCGGCCGGCCGCCCGACTCGTCCGCCGCCTTCTTCCGCTCGCCGTCCACCACCCACGGCCGCTCGCGCCCGACCACCTTGTAGAAGTAGTGGCGCGGCATACCCTGCGCCTGGTGCGCCGCGAGGCAGCCGAGGGCGCCGTCGCGCAGGCTGCGCGATCCGACGATCAGGCCGATGCCGTAGAACGCGAACGGGATCTGATCCAGCAGCGGTGCCTGCGCCACCTTCTCGATCTCCGGATCGCCCTCCTCGCCGAACGGTTCCAGCGCCTCGAACAGCAGGTTGTTCGGATTGTCCCGCGCCCAGTCCGCCACCGGCTCATCCGCCAGCAGGAGCAGCCCCGCGCCGCCGAGCACGAGCCCCGCCGTCCGGTAGTCCGACCACCCGCCCCGGAATGGCGACGTCCACACCGCACCCACGTCGAGCACGACGTTCTTCGCGTCCTCGAATACGATCTCGAACACGCTCTGCGCCCGCGCGGGCGTGGCCGCGGACAGTCCGGCCGCGGCAATGACGAGCATCCTCCGCAATCCACCCTCCTTCCGGCGCGTGGCAGGGGGCAAGGTTCGCGCCGGATTGACTCGGTTCGCCGGTGATTCGACCTTTCGCGGACCACACGCCGCAGGGGATCCCATGCCGCAGTCCCAGCCGATGGCCGCCGGCTCGCCCCGTGACCGGTTCCCGGCCACGCGGCAGTCGCTCATCGAGGCCGTCGCCGCGCCCGATCCCGCGACGCGCCGCGCCGCATGGGACGTCCTCGTCCGCGCCTACTGGAAGCCCGTCTACAAGTACGTGCGCATCCAGTGGAATGCTTCGGAGGAGGACGCGCGCGATCTCACGCAGGAGTTCTTCGCCCGCGCCATCGAAGGCGACTGGTTCGACCGCTACGACCCCGCACGCGCGCGCTTCCGCACGTATCTGCGCGCGTGCCTCCAGCGATTCCTCTCGAATCGCGACCAGGCCGCGAAGCGGCTGAAGCGCGGCGGCGGTGCGGTGACGATGTCGCTCGAGTTCGGCGAGGCGGAGCAGGAACTCGTCCTGGCCGCTCCGGGTGCCTTGGATCCCGATGCGTTCTTTCGCGCGGAGGCGGTGCGCAGCCTCTTTGCGCTCGCCCTGGACGATCTGCGTGCGCTCGGCCGTCCCGAGCGCGTACGGGTGTTCGAGGCGTACGATCTGGCACCCGAGGATTCGGCGCGGCCTTCGTACGCATCGATCGCGACACAGTTGGGGATCCCCGTCACGCAGGTGACCAACCACCTGCACTGGTGTCGTCGTGAACTGCGACGGCTGGTTCTGGAGCGGTTGCGCGAGCTGTGCGCTACCGAAGCGGAGTTCCGCGCCGAAGCCATCGAGGTCCTGGGCGTCGATCCGTGAGTTTCCTCTCCGACGGTCTCGTCGAGCGTCTGAAAGACGTCACGGACGCGCCCGACCTCTCTGCCACGTCCTACGAACCCTTGCGACGCATCGGCCGCGGGGGCATGGCGGTCGTCTGGCAGGCGCGCGACCGCTCGCTCGATCGCGACGTGGCGGTGAAGGTCGAAGCGTTTGCCGACGCGGGAGGGCGCATGGAGCGCGAGGCGCGCGTGCTGGCGCGCCTCGAGCATCCGGGCATCCCGCCCGTGCACGACGTCGGCCGTCTCCCCGACGGACGCTTCTGGTGTGCGATGCAGCTCATTCGCGGCGCGACCTTCGAATCGGTTGCGGCTTCGATGGACCGGTTCGAGCGCTTGCGCGTTCTTCTACGCGTCTGCGATGCGATCGCGTATGCGCATGCGCACGGCATCATCCACCGCGACCTCAAGCCGTCCAACATCATGCTCGGCGCGTTCGGCGAGGTGCTGGTGATGGACTGGGGCGTGGCGGTCGTCGGCGAAGGTATGCGCGCCGGCACACCTGGATGGATGGCGCCCGAGCAGGAAACCGGTGGCGCCGTGGACGCGCGCACGGACGTGCACGGACTCGGCGGGCTGCTCCGCTTCGCCCTCGAGGTTTCGAGCGACCCGGTGCCGAAACCCCTGCGCGCAATCCGCGACTGCGCGCTGTCTCCGGATCCGTCGTTGCGCTATCCGAGCGCCGAGGATTTCGCAGCCGACCTGCGCCGCTTCCTCGACGGCCGGCCCGTCTCTGCGTATCGCGAGTCCGTATTCGAGCGGCTGGGGCGGCTGGTGTCGTTCTACCGCGTGCCCATACTGCTGGTGCTCACCTATCTGCTCCTGCGCGTCGCGCTCCTGCTCGTGCAGCCGTAAAGGACCGCGGTTCCCGCGCGTAACGGTATCTCGACCGTAACCCCCGATGAAGGGAAGGACAGAATGAACAAGCCCGTGCTCGGCATGCTGCTCGGCGGATTCCTCGGCATCTTCGACGGATTGTCCGCCCTCGTCTCCGCCCCCGAGACGTCGCCATACATCACCGGCATCGTCATCGGTTCGACGGTGAAGGGCATCATCACCGGCGTGCTCATCGGCTGGTTCGCGAAGAAGTTCGACTCGCTGCCGCTCGGCATCGTCTTCGGCCTCATCGTCGGACTCTTCTTCGCGTTCCTCGTGGCCGTGATGCCCGCCGAGACCGGTGAGCACTACTACTGGCAGATCATGCTCCCCGGCGGCATCCTCGGCATGATCGTGGGCTACGCCACCCAGCGCTACGGCCGCCCCGCCGCACACGCGACCGCAAGCTGAGCCGTACACCGTCGGCGCACCGGCCCGAACTCGGAAATCGACGCGTTCGCTGCGGACGCGTTCCGTATCAGGTCCGGATATCGCCCCGAACCCGGAACGCGTGGGCTGTTTCGCTCACGCGTTCCGGATCAGGGCTGGATAGCGGCCCCAAGACGGTACTCGTTCCTTCGACCTCCATCGGATTCCGGGTTCGGGCCGGCGTTTTCGAGTGGTGGCTGCGAGCACCCCGGCACGCTCACGAAGGCCGCTCGTTCGGGCACGCGAAAGACTCGGCGTGCTATTTTCGTCATCATGGCGAATTGTATCGAAAGGCATCGGGTGGGAAGGCCGCGTGTGTGGCCGTTGCTCAACCTGGTTGCGACGACATTGCTGCTGTCCGGCTGCGCGCTTCCGTCGCGTTCCGGCAGTGGCGCGATGTTGGCCCGCGAGGTGTTCGCCGCAGCAGTCGATTGGTTCGACGAGCGCCGCGAGCGATCGACGCTCGCCGTGGATCCCCGGCCGATCGCGATTTCCCGCGACCCCTCCGACCTGGTCGTCCTCGCCTTCGACCGCGTGCGACCCGGTGATGAGCCGGACCAATCGTTGATACGCGTGATCGCGATCGCATACACCGAGAGCGGACGCAGCGCCGAAATCTCCGACCTGGTCATTGCCCGCATAGCCGGACACCCAGTCGTCGAGTCCGAAAAGATTCTGGCGTTCATTGATTGACGGCGGATGAACGAAGGGCGGATCCACAAGGACCCGCCCCCCGCTGTTACCCGCCGTAGGTCGCCCGCCGGCGGTCGCCCGTCGTAGGTCGCCCGTTGCTCAGCGCCCGATCAACCGCTCCCGATACTCCTCGGAGGCAAAGATGGCCACCTCGACGCGCCGGTTCTGCTGGCGCCCGTAGTCATCGTCGTTCGACGCCACCGGCTCGGTCTCGCCGCGCCCCGTCTGGCGGATCCGGTCGTACCCGACGCCCTGCCCCACGAGGTACTGCGCCGCCGATGCGGCGCGCCGCTGCGACAGCCCCATGTTGTAGCTGTCCGTGCCGACCGCGTCGGTGTGCCCGACGATCAGCACCTCGCTCTCCGGGTACTCGCTCAGGCTCGAAGCCAGATTGCGGAGGTTGTCCGCCGCCGAGCCCTTGATCACGTCCGAGTCGAAGTCGAACAGCAGACCCGTATCGAACGTCACCAGGATCCCCTCACCCACGCGCTCCACCTTCGCGCCCGGGATCTGGGCCCGCAGCTCCTCCGCCTGCTTGTCCATCTGCGACCCGATGACCGCGCCGGCCACGCCGCCGATCGCCGCACCGAGGATCGCGCCCTTCGCTGTCGATCCGGCGGCCGCGCCGATCGCGCCGCCGACCGCGGCACCACCCGCCGCACCGATCACCGCACCGCGCTGCGTTTTGTTCATGCTCGCGCATCCCGCCAGAGGAATGGCCAGCGCAAGCACGACTGCCATCGAACGATTTCCCGCTCTCATATCGGCCTCACAGACTGGTTGGTCGATGTTTCGGCCGCTGGAGGCGCAAGCTCGGTGCCATACCACGCCCATTGCCGCACAACGGTTCTCCCGACTGCCGTCCTCGGCCGGCCGGAACCTTTGTCATCGCCCGGGGACGCTACGTCCGCCCCCGCAGGCCCGCCGTCAACCCAGCTCCCTGCTCCCGACTCCCGACTCCCGACTCCGCAGCAACCAGAGCCCCAGAAGCACACCCAGATGCATCGGCAACCCGAGAGCGATGATCTCCCCGTTGCGCTGATCGAAGAGCGGCAGCACCTGGAGCAGGAACCCCAGCACCGCGAGCCCGGCCACACCCACAGCCAACCCGAATCCCCAGCGACCCAGCGGCCGGCGCATCAGCGCGAACGGCAGCAGGAACGCCAGCACCAGCGACAGCGGATTGGCCTGGAAGAGGTTCTCGTTCCCGAACGATGCCACGTGGTCCGTGAGCGGCCACGCGAAGAACACGATGGACCCGACGACGCCGGCGAGGACGGACCAGACGACGGCGAGCAGACCGAACGACGTCGCAAGAAGACGTGAGCGGCGGCCGGCGCGCGCGAGGCCGAGCAGCAACGCACCGGCAACGACGCCGGCCAGAATGAACCACACGAGCCAGTTCGGCTGCTCGTCCGGCGGCGGCGTGCGCGACGACTGGTACACGACGCTCTCCTGGATCACGAGCGGCGTGCCGCGCGCGTTCGTCATCTCGCGTGCGTACTCCATCAGCCGCATCGGCACGAACGACGCTTCCCACGCGTCGATCGGTCGGTCCACGTACGGCCCGAGTGCGTACAGCAGCGCCGTGTACCACACCGGCGTCGGTGCCGTCAGCCGCTGCGTCTCGCTGCGGTACGTCATGCTCGTGCCGCGCCGCTCGAGCGTGCCGCGCAGCAGACCGCCCAGCGCGCGGTCGAGTGCGTCGCGCACGCGCGTCGAGCAGTTGTCGCGGTAATAGTCGTACCGGTACTCCTGGTTCTCCGGCAGCGCGTTCCACTCGACGAACCGCTGGAGTGACAGCTTCTCCGCGGGCGAGAGGTCGAGCTGCTGGAACCACACGGTGCGGTCGTACTGGATGTACGCCTGCACCATCCGCTCGGTATCGAACGGTAGCATGCGATACATCATGCGGCCGCGGACGAACCGGCCGAGGTAGCCAGGCTCGTCGAAGTCGAAGATGCCCCAGTTGTACGAGAAGTCGGTGCCGGTGTTGCGGTCCACGACGCGCAGCGCGTTGTGGCCGAACTTCTCCCACACGAAGTCGCCCTGGCCGATCGTGACCAGCCACACCTCGAGCCCGGCGGCGTACGCGCTATCCGCAACGGAGAGCTCGGTGACGACCGGCGGCGGATCCTGTGCGCGCACACCCGCCGCCAGCAGCAGGCATGCGACGACGACTCCGAACCCGCGCGGCATCACGACCGCGGCAGCGGCTCCGGCAGCTCCGCGGCGACGTACGCCATGATTGCCATTGCCGCGACGCAGCGCGCGAACTCGTTCGGGTCCAGCTTGTCGATCGTGTCGGCGGGACTGTGGTGGTACCAGAAGTAGCGCGTGCCGTCCACGTTCAGCCCCATGCCCGGCACACCCTCGCGCATGATCGGGCCGATGTCCGCGCCGCCGCCGCCCTTCACGATGTTGTTCGCACCGATCGGTTCGAGCAGCGACCCGATCCGCCGCACGATCTCGTACGCCGCGTCGCTCCCCGTGAAGCCAAACCCCTGCGGCGCGAACACGCCTGCGTCCGACTCCATCGCGAGCACGTGCTTGTCCAGCTCACCCAGATGCGCCTCGCGATACCCCTCGCCGCCGCGCAGTCCGTTCTCTTCGTTCGTCCACAGCACCACGCGGATCGTGCGACGCGGCGTGAGCCCCAGCTCCTTCAGCAGCCGCACCGCCTCCCACGCGGCCACACTGCCGCCGCCATCATCCATCGCGCCCTGGCCGACATCCCAGGAGTCGATGTGGCCGCCGAGCACGACCACTTCATCCGGCGACTCACGCCCGCGCAGCTCCGCCACCACGTTGCGCGACTGCGCATCGGGCAGCGTCTCCGCATTCATCTCGAGTCGCACGACCACACGCTCACCGCGATCGATCAGCCGGCGGATCAGTGCCGCATCCTCGACCGTGATCGCCGCGTGCGGGATACGCTGCACGCCGTCTTCGTAGCGCATCGTGCCGGTGTGCGGCGTGCGCATCGAGTACGGCGTGACCGACCGGATCAGACTCGCAACCGCACCCGCGCGTGCCGCGGCAACCGCGCCCTCCGTGCGATAGCGCACCGTGGCGCCGTAGCCCTGCCACTCCATGTCGTACAGCACGATCTTTCCGCGCGCTTCCGACGCGCGACGCTCCAGCTCGTCGAACGTCGAGACGACCATCACCTCCGCCGTGATCCCGCCCGCGGGCGTCGCGACGCTACCGCCCAGCCCGAGCATGGGCAGATCGCGCGCGTAGGGCTCGACCATCGTCGCCGACTCATCGTTGCGCACCCAGTGCGGCACCATGACGGGTTCGCCGCGCACATTGTCGAGGCCATCCTCGCGCATGCGCTCCAGGATCCAGTCGATCGCGCGCTCGAGGCTCTCCGATCCCGAGAGGCGCGGTCCGAACCGGTCCACCATCTCCGTGAGCCGCTGCCAGCCCGTCGAGTCCGACAGGGCCGCTGCGATGATGCGCTGCGCTTCGTCGGCGTATTCGCGTTCGATGTCCTGTGCGTAGGCAGGCCGGGCCAGCGCGAGCAGCGCCAGGATGACGACTTTCCTCATGTCATTTGCTGGTTCGAGAAACGGAATTCACCGCAGAGTCGCAGAGGACGCGGAGCCCCACCTCCACCCGATGTGAAAACAACTCCTCAGGGCGGGGTGGCTCCGTGTCCTCTGCGACTCTGCGGTGAATATGTCGTCCGCAGGAGGCAACCCGCAAAGCTACGGTGTCAGCGAATCCACGTACCGCGCGACCGCCTCTGCCTCTGCATCGTTCAGCGGGCCGCCACCCAACGGCGGCATCGGCGCGGGATGCTTCTTCGGCTTTGCCACACCTTCACGTACGACCTTCAGGATCGACTCCAAGGTGCCGTCGGCGTTCAGCCACTCGGCATCCGTCAGGTCCGGTGCCAGCGGCGTGCCCTTCGCGTTCATGCCGTGACACGCGAAGCAGTTTCCCTTCGTCTCGAAGATCCGCTTGCCCATCGTGTCCGCGGCCACGACCCGCGACGCATCGGCCCGCACCGGCGCACCGTCGTTCAGCAGTGCCGCGAAGCCTATCCACGCCGCGCACAGCAACACCAGACGTCGCATACATCCTCCTCAGAATGCCGAGCTGAACCCCGCGGTCAGGCGGAAACCTTCCCGCACCAGGTCGTATTGGACCTCTCCGAGCATACGGAGGTTCCGCGCCATGAGCCAGCTCAGCGACGCCGAGGCGGTTTCGTACTCGTCCAGCAGCCCTGCTTCACCCTGTCGCACCGTAAAAACCGGCGAGTCGGACCACACGCGGTTGTAGAGGCCCGTGAACCACCAGCGGCCCGTGGCGCCGTTCGGTGACCACACCAGCTCCGCGACGACCGCGTCGACCGTGGATTCGGCATCGTCCACCTGGAAGAACGGCCGCGAGTCCGTGCGCCGCAGGAACTGTCCGTTCAGCTCGACATCGGGAGTCAGCGACACCGTCGCATCGGGACCCCACACCACGATCTCGTTGTTCGGACTGCCGCCCGCCAGCTCCTCCGTGGCGAAGTACCCGTAACCGCCGAGCCGCACGGGGCCGAACGACTGCGAGAAGCGCGCGCCGTAGTTCTTGAAGCCGTCGGTGTCGAACGTCTTGCGCGCGCCCGACGCATCGAGGCCGCGGCCGTTCAGGATCTGCAGCGCGAGATCGCCGCCTTCCCATGGCGACCACACGGCCATCAGTCCGCGATCGTACGTGAGGTCCGCGCGCGCATCGCCGACGCGCACGCGATACGCGTTGTAGTCCTCGTACTCGAGCCGCAGCTCGCGCTTGAACATCGGGTCCGACGCCTGGAACTGACCGACCATCAGCGCAACACCGCTGCCGCCGATGTCCGTAAACTGCACGTACGCATCCTCGAGACCCGCGACCTCGCCGCGCTCGCTCATGAAGAAGTACAGGTAGTAGCTCACGTTCTTCGCGATCGGACCGCCCGACAGCATCTTGATCGCCCAGGGCGTCTGCAGATCGAGGTCGGCAGCACCCGCCGGCGCATCCGTCAGCGCGCTCAGATACGCATCCAGCCGCACAGCGAGCGGCAGATCGCCCATTAACGTCAGCAGCTCGTCGCCGGTCTGGATCGTGTCGCGCGGGTCCTCACCCGGCGCGAACTGGAACCCGTTCCCGGCGAACGCCTCGCCGAACGCGTTCAGCCGCGGCACCGGCGAGTGACAGAGCGCACACGTAACCCGATACTTGCGCGCGAACGCAGGAATCCCCGTGACGGGCAGCGACTCCGCCAGCAGCAGAAACGCCCCCACCATCACGGCCAATCGCTTCGTCGACATGCTCCCCTCCTCCGAGTGACAGCCACACTCTCCACGATGGCGGCCCGCGAACATCGCGGCTGTCCGGCTCCCGCCGATGCGTCTGTACGGGACGCGACTACGCCGGAATGTTCGGGCGCGGAGGAGCGGAAAGCACGTGGTTGAGAATGATTCCGAGGATCAGGCGGAATCGTGATCTCGCAGGCCTACGGCGGACGTCGGCGATCGGGTGTGAGGTCAGCGGCGCGTTGCGATCTCGGGCACGCCCACCCTCTCGATGAGGCGATCCATCCGCGGGTCGCCGCGCAGAGGGTCGAGCCACCAGTCGGCGCCGATCTCGATGGCGTCCCCGGGATTCTCGGCGATCGCACGCTCGAGGGCCTCGAACGCGCGGTCCTCGTCACCGAGGTTCGCGTAGATCATTGCACGATGGTAATCGTCAATATCGGGATGGCCGAGCGCATCGAGGGCGGCTTGCCTGCGTCCCCCTTTCGCAAGCACGTACGAGCCGTACGTGACGTACATCCCCGAGGTGTCGATCTGGATGACACGGTCCATCAACCGCAGCGCCTCATCCATCTGGTCGGCCGCTGCCAGGGCGTTGGCGAGCGTAGCAAGACGGCGCGGGCTGTCGGGTTCCAGTTCGACGGTTTCCCGGAACATCCCGATGGCGCGGTCGAAGTCACCAGCGTAGGCATAGACCCATGCGGCGTTGCCCAGGTTCTCTGCCGTTCGCGAGAGCGCGATCGCACGATCGACGGGCTCGAACGCCTCTTCCCGCTGGCCGAGCAGCACACGCATGAACCCCAGCTGCAGAAGGCCGTCCGCGTTGTCCGGATACAGTTCTGCGAGCCGCCCGAACATTTCCTCGGCAGCGCGGACGTCGCCGATCGCTACGTACAGGTTTGCGGAAGTGCGCAGCGCGTTCAGTGAAAGCGGATCGAGTTCGACCGCACGGTGGGCCGCTCGGGCGGCCTCTTCCAGCCGCCCGACAACCCTGAGCCAGCCGGAATAGAAGCTGAGCGTGCGCTCATCGCCCGGATTGAGTTCGAGGGCGCGCTCCATGTGCACGCGAGCTTCCTCGGATTGCGCCGGGTATGTGGCCATCAGCACCAGATCCGCATCGCCCTCGAGCGAATCCAGTTCGAGCGCGCGCTGCGCGTGGGTGCGTGCCAGCGCCACGCCCTCCTCGGAGGGCATCAGATTGTCCCGCGCCTTGAGTCGGTAGACGTTGCCGAGACCCGCCCATGCCGCGGCATACGTGCTGTCCCGTTCGAGCGCTTCCTTGTACAGCCGTTCGGCCGTCAGCAGACTCGATGCCGTGCCGCCGCTGAGGACCAGTTCGCGTGCGCGCAGTTGCAGCCGATGCGCTTCCGGATCGGCTGTCCGCACGCGCGCCAGCGGACCATCGCGTCCCGCAAGCTGAATCTCGAGCTGATCGACGATCGCCCGGGAAATCTCATCCTGCACCGCGAAGATGTCCGCCATCCTCCGGTCGTAGGTCCGGCTCCACAGGTGGAAGCCCGTCGAGGCATCGATGAGCTGCGCGGTGATGCGGACCTGGTCACCCGCCGTCCGCACGCTCCCTTCGAGTACGTGCCGGACGTTGAGTGCGCGCGCGATCGAGTCGATCCCGACGTCGCTGCCCTTGAAGCTGAACGCACTCGTACGCGACGCAACGCGCAGCTCGGGAATCTGCGCCAGCACGTTCAGCAGCTCTTCGGTAATGCCGTCCGAGAAATACTCCTGGTCCTTGTCGGGGCTCATGTCCGCAAACGGCAGCACGGCGATCGAACCCTGCTCGGCACTCATCGCCGAGCCACGCGACGAGCCGCCGAAGCCGTGTGCGCCCCGCGACCACGCCACGGCGACACCAGCGATCACGAGGATCCCGGTGAGCATGGCGAGTTCGATCCCGGAGACCCGCTGTGCGCCCTTCTCTCCGTGGAACCAGGCGAGGACGAGGACCGCGATAAACCCGACACCGACGAGCGCCGTGGCAATGCGGAGAACGGAATCCGGCCAGCCGTACGTATCGGCCACCAATGCAGCTACCTCGAGGAGCGCCCACGCGCCGGCGGCGTAAGCGATCGCCCATTGGACGAGCTTGCGCTCCTTCAGGCTTCGAAGCGAAACCATCTGCCGATCTGCAAGAGGACTACGACGATCCCAACGGGATCCCAGTCCTACGGTAGCCCGCACGACCTCGCCGCGCCATGCATGCGCCCGATCTGCGTGCCGAGGGGGAGGACATCGCCGCTCCGATTGAAGATTGGATTTTCAATCGGTACAATCCGGGCAACCCTTTAGCCCCCCGAGCCATGAAACCCATCTCGCCCGCGCCCGCGCCCGCCCTCGCCCTCGCCCTCGCCCTCGCCCTCGCAGCCTGCGCGAGCCCCGACTACGAC
>CAYUIG010000019.1:0-39425 GCA_964444685.1 uncultured Gemmatimonadaceae bacterium
GGCGGCTCGTTCATCTGGCCGTACACGAGCGCGACGTTTGGCAGCACGCCGCTCTCCTTCATCTCGAGCCAGAGGTCGTTGCCCTCACGCGTGCGCTCACCCACGCCGCAGAACACGGAGCGGCCGCCGTGCTCCATGGCGATGTTGTTGATGAGCTCCATGATCACGACCGTCTTGCCCACGCCCGCGCCGCCGAACAGGCCGGTCTTGCCGCCCTTCACGTACGGCGCGAGCAGGTCGATGACCTTGATGCCCGTCTCGAAGATCTCGGTCTTCGGCTGGAGCGCGGTGAACTTCGGGGCCTCGCGGTGGATCGGCCAGCGCTCGACGTCCGCAGCGATCTCGCCCTGCTGGTCCACGGGTTCGCCGAGCACGTTCACGATGCGCCCGAGTGCGGCCTCGCCGACGGGCACCGCGATCGCGCGTCCGGTATCGAGCGCCGGCATGCCGCGCGTCACGCCGTCCGTGGACGACATCGCGACCGCGCGCACCTGGTTGCGGCCGATGTGCTGCTGGACCTCTGCCACCAGCCGCACCTCCGGCGCGCCGTCCTGGCCGCCGCCCTTCACCTCGAGCGCGTTGTAGATCTCGGGCAGCGACTCGCTGTCGAACTCGACGTCGAGCACCGGCCCGATCACCTGGACGACCCTGCCGGTCGCTCCGCCGTTCTTCGTTGCCATGATATCGGTTCCCCGGTTTCTTCCGAAGGTCACTCCAGCGCGGCCGCGCCGCCCACGATCTCCGCGATCTCCTGCGTGATCTGCGCCTGGCGTGCGCGGTTGTAGGTCCGGTTCAGCACTTCCAGCATATCGCCCGCGTTGTCCGTTGCATTCTTCATCGCGGTCCGGCGCGCGCCGTGCTCCGCCGCGGCCGTCTCGACGAGCGCGCGATACAGGCTGTTGCGGACGTAGAGGGGCAGCAGCCGCTCGAGGATCTCGTCCGCCGACGGCGAAAGGATCGTATTGGCGACGCGTCCCGATCCGCCTTCTTCGCCGTGGTCGGGCGCCGCGACGGGCAGCACGCGCATGACGCCGGGCGGCGTCGACATGGCGGAGCGGAACTGCGCGTGGACGACGTAGACCTCATCCAGCTCACCACGCTCGAACGCCGTGCGCAGCGGATCGATCAGCTCGGTGGCGTCCTGCATGCTCGGACGGTCGCCGATGTCGGCACGCGCACTTGCCAGCGGCTCCTTGCGGAAGCGGAAATAGCCGATGCCCTTCCGCCCGATCACGTGCAGCTCGACCTCCACGCCCTGCTCGCGCAGACGGCCGATCAGCCCGCGCGCTTCGCGGATCAGGTTCACGTTGAACGCGCCCGCGAGCCCGCGGTTCGACGTGATCAGCACGACCGCCGCGCGCCGCACCTGCTCCGGCTGGCGGAGCAGCGGGTAGCGCTCGCGCAGGTCCGGATCGATCAGGCGGCCGATCACCTCCGCGAGTTTCGCGGCATACGGCCGCGCGGCGTACACACGGTCGGTGGCGCGCTTGAGCTTGGACGTGGACACCATCTCCATCGTCCGCGTGATCTGGCGGGTCTTGCCGACCGACCGGATCCTGCGCTTCAGCTCGCGGGCTCTCGCCATGGTCAGGCCGCCGCGAAGGTCTGCTTGAACTCCTCGATCGCCGACACCAGCGGTTTCGTGATCTCGTCGTTCAGCACCTTCTTCGTGCGGATCGCTTCACCAATCTCGGGGTGGCGCGTCCGCATGTACTCGTGGAAGCCGTGCTCCCACGCACGAATGCGCGCGGTCGGCACATCGTCCAGATAGCCGTTCGTCACGGCGTAGATGATCGTGACCTGCTCCTCGACCGGCATCGGCGCGTACTGCGGCTGCTTCAGGATCTCGACCGTGCGCTCACCGCGCGCGAGCTGCTTCTGCGTGGCCGCATCCAGCTCGGAGCCGAACTGCGCGAACGCTTCCAGCTCGCGGTACTGCGCGAGGTCGAGGCGCAGGCGCCCGGCCACCGAACGCATCGCCTTCGTCTGCGCGGAGCCGCCCACGCGCGACACCGAGATGCCGACGTTCACCGCGGGCCGCACGCCCGCGTAGAACAGGTCGGACTCGAGGAAGATCTGGCCGTCCGTGATCGAGATCACGTTGGTCGGGATGTACGCGGAGACGTCACCGGCCTGCGTCTCGATGATCGGCAGCGCGGTGAGCGAGCCGCCGCCCTGCTCGTCGGAGAGCTTGGCCGCGCGCTCGAGCAGGCGCGAGTGCAGGTAGAACACGTCGCCCGGATACGCCTCGCGGCCCGGCGGACGGCGCAGCACCAGCGAGATCTGGCGGTACGCCGTCGCCTGCTTCGACAGGTCGTCGTAGATCACCAGCGTGTGCTTCCCCTGCCACATGAAGTGCTCGGCGAGCGCGGTAGCGGCGTAGGGCGCGATGTACTGCATCGGCGCCGGATCGGACGCGTTGGCGGCCACCACGATCGTGTAGTCGAGCGCGCCGTGCTCGCGCAGCGTCTCGACCACCGACGCGACCTTGCCCGCGCGCTGGCCGATCGCGCAGTACACGCACAGCACGTCGCCGCCCTTCTGGTTGATGATCGTGTCGAGCGCGACGGCCGACTTGCCGGTGCCGCGGTCGCCGATGATCAGCTCGCGCTGGCCGCGCCCGATCGGAATCATCGAGTCGATCGCCTTGATGCCCGTCTGCAGCGGCTCCTTCACCGGCTGGCGCAGCACGATGCCCGGCGCCACCACGTCGATCTGCCGACGGTCTTCCGCCGGGATCTCGCCGCGACCGTCGATCGGATTGCCGAGCGCGTCCACGACGCGGCCCAGGTAGGCCGAGCCCACCGGAATGTCGAGCACGCGGCCCGTGCGGCGCACCGCGTCGCCCTCCTGGAGGTGCGTCCAGTCGCCCATGACGACGGCGCCGATGTTGTCTTCCTCCAGGTTCAGCGCGAGCGCGGTCACCGTCTCGCCGCTCTCCGACGAGGTGATCTCGAGCATCTCGCTCGCCATCGCGCGGGTCAGGCCGTAGATGCGGGCGACGCCGTCCTTCACCTCCAGGACCTCGCCGACCTCCTCGACCTGCAGCTCCTCCTGGTAGCGCTCGATCTCGCGCAGGAGGACGTCCTTGATCTCGCTCGCACGCAGCTGAGACTCGGTGCTGGCCATGATTCCTTCCGTTCGGCCGCGGTTCCGCCCGCGGCGGTTGGTTCGACTAGCTCACTCCGGCCGCGGCGAGCCCCGTGTTCAACAGGCGGCCCCGCAGCGACACCAGCCGTCGCCGCAGCGAGCCGTCCAGAACACGGTCGCCGTACCGGATCACGACGCCCCCCAGGATGGCCGGGTCGACGCGCACGTGCGGCACCACGCGTCGCCCGAGCACGCGTGACAGCTTCTGCACGATCTCATCGCGCGTGCGCTCGTCCAGCGCGTGGGCCACCGTCACCTGCACGTTCAGCAGACCCTGCTTCTCATCCAGCAGCTCGTGGTACGCGGCGCCGATCTCCTCGAGCAGCCGCTGACGCCGCTTGTCGAGCACGACCATCACGAAGTTCAGGAACAGCGGCGACACGCGCCCGTCGAGCGCGGTGCGCAGCACCTGCTTCTTCGCGTCGACATCGATCTTCGGCGTTTCGATGAACGCACGCACCCGCCGGTCCGAAGCGAGCACATCGCTCAGCGCGTCGAACGCGCGCGCGAAGTCCGCTTCGACATTGTGGCGGCCGGCGAGGTCCAGCAGCGCCCCGGCGTAACTGCGGGCGACCGTCGAGGCGCGCACGTCAGGCGGCTCCGTTGCCGGCGCGGCCGATGAAGTCGGTCACGAGGCGGCGATCCTCCTCCGCCGTGAGCTTCTTCTCGATCAGCCGGCCCGCTGCGGCGAGGGCGAGATCCACGGCCTCGCGCCGGATCGCCTCCACCGCCTGCTCGCGCTCGCGCACGATCTCCTGCTTCGCGCGCGTCAGCATCTCTTCCTGTTCCGTGCGCGCCCGCGCGATCAACTCCTGCCGCACCTTCTCGGCACCCTGGCGGCCCTCCGCGATCACCTGCTGCGCCTGCTGTCGCGCCGCCGCCAGCTCCGCACGCTGCTGCTCGAGCGCAGCCTGCGCTTCGTCGCGCGCACGCTTCGCCTCATCCAGCGACTCCTGGATCCGCTGCTCGCGCGCCGCCGCGTACCCGAGGATCGGCGGGAACGCGAACTTCGCCAGCACGAACGCGAGGATCAGGAAGATCACGACCGTCCAGAACGAGACGCTCGTGCTCAGATTGAATACGCTCGGCTCCGCGCCCGCTTCCTCCGCGTGCTGGAGCACTGCCGCCAGGAGTTCCATTCTCACCCCGCTTCGACGCGGGCCGGACGGGGCACGCGCGCCCCGTCCGCACCCCGTCCGTCCGCTGCTAGATCAGGAACGCGATGACCAGCGAGAAGAGGGCCGCGCCCTCGATCAGCGCCGCCAGAATGATCGCCGCCGTCTGGATGTTGCCGGCGATCTCCGGCTGACGCGCCATCCCCTCGGTCATCTTGCCGCCGATCATGCCGATGCCGAGGCCGGCGCCCACCACCGTGAGCCCCGCGCCCAGCGCCTTGCCGAGCATGCTCGTGCCGTTCGTCGCCACTTCCTGGAGCAGCGCGAGTACGGGCAGGTCCATGTGTCGTCTCCGTGCGTCCGGGGTCACGTTGTACTTGCTCCTCGCCCGACCTGCGGAGGCCCCGTCCTCCGCTGTCTGCGCCACCGCGCATCCGCGGCTCTCCCCGAGCGCCCGCCCGGGTACGTTACGACTGCCGCGGTGGAGCCCCACGGCCGAAGGCGCGCCTCCTCGGGCGGACGCGCTCGCCCTGCGTATCAGTGCGCGTGCCGGATCAGCCCGATGAACACCGCCGACAGCATCGCGAAGATGTACGCCTGCAGGAACGCCACGAAGATCTCCAGCACCATGATCCCCACGGCCATGATGATCGGCGCGGGCGTAACCCACAGCGCACTCGCCATGCCCGCCGTGACGAGCAGTCCCGTGAGCGCGAGCACGACCGCGTGACCCGCGGTCATGTTCGCATAGAGACGGATCGCCAGTGCGAACGGCTTCGTCAGCTTCCCGAGGAACTCCACCGGCGTCATGATGACGTACATCGGGATCTTCATCGCCCAGTGCATGCCGTGCGGCGCGTAGAAGATCGTCTTCAGGTAGCCGCTCGCGCCCAGCGCGCGCATGCCCGCGACCTCGACCACGATGAACGTCATCACCGCCAGCGCCGCCGTTACCGAGATGTTCCCCGTCGGCGTGGCGCCCCACGGCAGCAGACCCAGCAGATTGCAGAAGAGAATGAAGAAGAAGACGGTCACGATGTACGGCACGTAGCGCTCGCCACCGTGACCGATGTTCTTCAGCGCGATTTCATCGCGCACGAACAGGACCATCGCCTCGACCACGTTCGCCGCGCCCTTCGGACCCCGCTGCGATCCCGCCGCGCGCTCCCGCTTCGCATCCCGCGCCGCAATGATCAGCACGATCGCGACCAGCGCGGCCGCGATCATCATGAACAGCACGTGTTTCGTGATCGAGAAATCCAGGGTCAGCGGGCCGATGTGCACCGGCGCGAACGTCGGCAGGTGCACTTCCCCGAACGGCGTCTCCCACACGTTCGAGTCCGCGAGGTGGTGCAGGATCATCGACGGGATGTCGAACTCCTCACCATGCCCCTCCTGCGCGGCGCGCAGCATCGGCAGGATCCCTCCCATCATCGTCCGCTCGGCCCTCTCCTCAGGAACACCGGTTCCACCAGCAAAAGCATGAACATGAAGCCGACAAGGCTGAGCAGCAGCGGCTCCCGTGGCAAGTCCGGACGCCCCGACGACCACCACGCCACCAGCCCCACCACCCCGAACCGCGCCGCGATTCCGCCCGCCCACGCCATCAGGAATCCGTTCGGAACACCGCGATACCGCTGCAGCAGCCCGAACGCACCGAGCTGAAGCACCCACGCGACCACACCCGCGATCACCACCGCCCGCCAGGCCCCGGGCCCCCCGGACCCGGCCGCCAGCACCAACCCGATCCCGAACACCACAAGGAGCAGCGACGCCGCGCCGTACAGCAGCCAGCTCCTCACCGCTTCCGCTCCCGTTCCTGCTCCCGCGGGATCACCACCAGCTCCCGGTACAGGTACCAGAAGCCCGCCACCGCCCCCACGAACGCCCCCACCAGCGTCAGCCACGGGTCCGTGCCCCACGCGTCGTCCGCCTGCAGGCCCAGCCACCCGAAGAACATCGTGGACAGCGCCCAGGTCAGCCCGACCCCCACGTACCGCCACGCGTCCACCGGCTGCTGTCCGCCCGGCATGCGTCCTCCACGGTGTGGTCGCGGGGGAAGCTACGCGCTTGTGAAATTTTTCGCAAGCCGCTGGCTTGACCCCTGTTCGAGAGCGGATCTATCTTCCACTCTCTGCGGCCGTTACGCATGCCGGGAGGGGGCGGCCCGGGAGCGGTGGAACCGAGCGGGAGGCGGCGTGCGGCAAGGGATCGTGGCGGTGTTGCTGCTGGCGGGGTGCGGCCCCGGGGCGGAGGTAAGGGAGGATCCGGAGCCGGCGTCGTCGTCGCTGGTGTCGTCATTGCATGCGCAAGTCGACGGAGACAGCGTGCAGCTCACGCTGGCGGTGTCGAACGCGGGTGCGGAGGCGGCCGTGCTGGAGTATGCGACGACGCAGCGCTACGATTTTGCGGTGCGGGACTCGAGCGGTGCGGAGATCTGGCGCTGGTCCGCGGATCAGCTGTTCGGTCAGGCGGTGGGAGCGGACACGCTGGAGTCGGGCGGGACGCGGGAGTACCGGGCGTCGTGGTACCACGGGGGCCGTGCGGGCCGGTACGAAGCGACGGGCGAGCTCACGTCGAGCGGTCAATCCCTCGAATTGAAAACGGAGCTGGAAATCCCCGGTCGCTGACGAGCCATCCCAGGCGGGTGGCTGTCGGCGGAGCGGGGGTGGGATCATCCTATCGTATGGAAGCGAGTGCGGCGCGCGAGGCGCGCGAGAGCGACGATGTCGCGCTGCTGGAGCGGCTGACGGAGGCGCGGTCGTCGCTGGAGCGGGAGATCGGCCGGCGAGTGATCGGTCAGCATGCGATCGTGGAAGGCTTGCTGGTGGCGCTGCTGTCGGATGGGCATGCGCTGCTGGTGGGCGTTCCCGGACTGGCGAAGACGCTGCTGATCTCGACGCTGGCGGACGCGCTGCATCTGGAGTTCAACCGGATCCAGTTCACGCCGGACCTGATGCCGTCGGACATCACGGGGACGGAAGTCCTCGAGGAGGACCGTTCGACGGGGAAGCGTCTGTTCCGGTTCGTGCGGGGTCCGATCTTCGCGAACGTGGTGCTGGCGGACGAGATCAACCGCACGCCGCCTAAGACGCAGGCGGCGCTGCTGCAGGCGATGCAGGAGCGGGCGGTGACGGTGGCGGGCCAGACGATGAAGCTGGACCGGCCGTTCTTCGTGCTGGCGACGCAGAACCCGATCGAACAGGAAGGGACGTACCCGCTGCCGGAAGCGCAGCTCGACCGTTTCATGATGGAGCTGCGGATCGGCTATCCGACGCGGGAGGAGGAGGAGCGGGTCGCCACGGAGACGACGGGCACGGACGCGGCGGAGGTGCAGCCGGTGCTGGGCGCGGAGGAGCTGCTCGCGCTGCAGCGGCTGGTTCGTCGGGTACCGGTGCCGCCGTCGCTGGTGGCGTACGCGGTGAGGCTGGCGCGGTCGACGCGGCCATCGGATGAAGCGGCGCCGGATCTGATCCGCCGCTACGTGGGCTGGGGTGCAGGACCGCGTGCATCGCAGTATCTGGTGCTGGGCGCGAAGGCGCGCGCGGCACTGGCCGGCCGTGGCGTTCCGAACCTGGAGGATGTGCGTGCCGTCGCACCCGCGGTGCTGCGGCATCGTGTGGTGACGAACTTCCAGGCGGAAGCGGATGGCCGCTCGGCGGCGGACGTCGTCGAGGAGCTCATCGAACTGAGCCGTCGATGGACGTAGATCGAAGTAGCGGGGACCCTCCACATTGGCGGGGACGGACGTGATGATCTGGCTGATCGTCGCGCTCGTCCTTGCGGTCGCGGCCTCGGCGTTCCTGAGTTCGGCCGAGCTGGCGATCTTCTCGCTGGGTGAATCGCGCGTGCGTGCACTCGCGGAGCAGGGCTTCCGCGGGGGTGCGGCCCTGGCGCAGCTGCGCGAGCGGCCGGAGCGTGTGCTCGTCCTGCTGCGCCTCGGTGATGCGCTGGCGGATGTGACAGCGGGCTCACTCGCGGCGGTTATCGCCTTCCAGCGCTGGGAGGTGGTCGGACTCGCGATCGCCATCGGCGTCGTCTCCTTCATCATTCTCTATCTCGGCGAGCTCGTCCCGATCGGTTTCTCCGTGAACCGCGGGATGAAGTACGCACTCGCGCTCGCGCCGGGACTCCTCGTCACCACACGGCTGCTCGGCTGGCTGCTCACGCCGGTGGCGCGGCTTGCGGGGGTGCGGGCCGGCGCACGCGAAGCGGGGATCGGCACGGTCACCGAAGAAGAGATCCGTCAGCTCACGGTGCTGGGCCAGACGGAAGGTGCCATCGAGGAGCACGAGCGCGAGCTGATCGAACGCGCGTTCCGTCTGGACCGCACGAAGACGTGGGAAGTCATGACGCCGCGCGTGGACATTTTCGCGTGGTCGGACTCGCTCACGCTGCGCGACATCGCGCCGGAGCTGGGCACGGTCGTGTACTCGCGCGTGCCCGTGTACAACGGCACGATCGACGAGATCACCGGCATCCTGTATCTGCGCGACGCGTACCAGGCGCTGCTTTCCGGACAGCGCGACGTGCCGCTGCGTGCGCTCGCGCGCGAGCCGCTCGTCGTGCCGGGCTCGCTGCCATTGGTGCGGCTGCTGCGCGACTTCCAGACGCGGCGCATCCACCTCGCGCTCGTGCTGGACGAGTACGGCGGCACCGACGGTCTCGTGACACTGGAGGACGTGCTCGAGGAGCTGGTGGGCGAGATCGAGGACGAGACGGATGTGACGGAGGAGCCCATCCTTCGTGTATCGCGCAACGAGATCCTTGCCGCCGGCGACGCGGACCTGCGCGAGATCAACCACTTCTTCAACACCATGCTGCCGCAGCTCGAGCACCGTTCGTTGAACGGCTATCTGCTCGAGGAACTGGGCCGCGTGCCGGAGCCGGGCGAAACGCTGGAGCGCGTGGGGCTGCGCATCGAAGTGCTCGAGGCGACCGACACGTACGTCGTGCGCGCACGCCTGAAACGCGCCGCACCCGAGAAGCCCGCCGGCACCGCGCCCGGCACCGCGGAGCCGGCCAAGGCCGACACCGAAGCTGCGACGGAGCGCGCGTGGGGCACCTGATCGAGTTCGGCGGACGTTCGCCGCGCGTGCATCCGACGGCATTCGTGGCACCGACGGCGGTGCTGATCGGCGATGTCGAGGTGGGCCCGGAGTCGAGCATCTGGTTCGGTGCGGTGCTGCGCGGCGATGATCCGACGCACGGCATCCGCATCGGTGCGGGCGTGAGTGTACAGGACAACTGCGTGCTGCACGTGAGCGCGCGTGGCCCGACGGTCGTGCGCGATGGCGCTACGATCGGGCACGGCGCCGTGTTCGAGAGCTGCGAAGTCGGCGAGCGCGCGCTGGTCGGCATGAACGCGGTGCTGCTGCACGGCTGCGTGATCGGCGAGGAAGCGCTGGTCGCGGCGTTGAGCGTGGTGCCGGAAGGGATGATGGTACCGCCACGTACGCTCGTCGCCGGTGCGCCCGCGAGCGTGCGTCGCGAGCTGAGCGGCGGCGCGGCCGCATGGGTGCGGGACAGCGGCGCGCACTACGTGGCGCTGTCGCGCCGCTACCTCGAGCAGGGGATCGGCCGCATCGAATGATCGACGTGGTCGTGGTCGGCGGCGGAGTGATCGGGCTTTCGGTCGCGCGCGAGCTCGCGCTCCGCGGTCTGCGCGTGCGCCTGCTCGAACGCGGCACGCCCGCACGTGAAGCCTCGTGGGCCGCGGCCGGCATGCTCTCCCCGCTGGGTGAGGCGGTGCAGGACCCCGCGCTGCTCCATCTCGGCGACGCCTCCCTCCGACTGTGGCCCGAGTTCGCCGCCGCCCTGCGCGCGGCTTCGGGCGTCGATCCCGACTTCCGCATGGCCGGCAAGCTGCACGTCGCACGCACGGAGGAGGAAGCGGACGAACTGGAGCGCATGGCGCGCGCGGGTGATGCGTTCGGTGCGAAGCTGCTGGATGCGGCCGATCTCCGTGCGGAGGAGCCCGCACTCGCGGAGGATGTAACGCGCGGTCTCTATATCGAGCGCGATCACTCCGTCGATCCTCGCCGCCTCGGGCACGCACTCTGGGCCGCAGCCATCGAAGCGGGTGTGGACCTTCGGCTCGGCAGCGCTGTCGCCGGCGTGCACATCGCGAAAGGCACCGCGACCGGCGTGACGCTGCCGGGCGGCGATGTCCTGCACGCGGATGCAGTCGTGGTCGCGGCGGGTGCATGGTCCGGCGAAATCACCGGCCTTCCCACACCGCTGCCCGTGCGTCCTGTGCGCGGTGAGATGTTCGCGGTCGATGCAGGCGGCCTGCTGAGCCGCGTCGTGCAGGGTGCGTGCTGCTACTTCGTCCCGCGTGCCGGCGGACAGCTCGCCATCGGTGCGACGGCGCACGACGCAGGATTCCGGCGCGGACCCACGCCCGCGGGGATCGCGGGTCTCGTAGGTTCGGCCGCGGAGCTGGTGCCCGCGATTGCGCAGCAGCCGCTGCTCGAGACGTGGGCGGGATTCCGTCCTGCTACACCGGACGAACGCCCCATCCTGGGCGAGGATCCGGATGCGCGACGGCTCTTCCACGCCACCGGGCATTACCGCAACGGCATCCTCTTTGCCCCGGCAACGGCACGCATCGTCGCTGATGCGATCACCGGCGGCGCACCGCTGCTCGATGCGGCACCGTTCGGTATCGCGCGTTTGCGTGCCGCATGAACGAGCAGCCTGCGAACCCACCCGAGCCTGAGCCGGTCATCGATCCGGCGTCCGGCCGCGATGAGAAGGGCGTAACGCACTGCGATCTGTGCGGCGCGCCCATGCTCGAGTGGCACTGCCGGCTGGTGTGTCCCGCCTGCGGCTTCCAGCGCGACTGCTCGGACCCGTGATCAGATGATGAAGGTGGCGAAGTACCAGCCGATGAGTGCATCGCCCCACGCGTGCGCGGCGGCCGCGCCGAGGGCGAGGAAGACGCCGAGCGGCATGTAGCTGCCCATGCGCTCGAGCCCGCCGCGCAGCCAGAGGATCGGTACACCGATCAGCAATCCCAGCAGACAACCCGCCAGCAGTGCCACGAGCGCGCCGCCCATGCCGAGGAAGGCGCCGATCATCGCCATCATGTGAATGTCGCCCGTTCCGAGCGCGGGCTTTCCGAGCGCCTTCTCGGCGGCGAGCTTCGTTCCCCAGAGCAGCACGTACGAGCCCAGGCCGCCGATGAGCGCGGAGACGAGCGTCGGCTCTCCCGGCGCGGCGGCGAAGGCGAGGCCGAGCAGTACGCCGCCGAGCGAGAACTGATCCGGAATGACCATGTGCTGCGCGTCGGTCATCGCGATGCCGAGCAGCAGCGTGAGGAACACCGCGCTGGACGCGGCCTCGATCGAGGGGCCGAAGCGGATCGCCGCGCCCAGCCAGATCACGGCGGTCGCGAGCTCGATGAGCGGATACTGAATGGAAATGGGCCGGCCGCAGCGGCGGCAACGCGCCTGCAGGATGACCCAGCTCACCACGGGGATGTTGTCGTACCACGCGAGCGTCGACCCGCAGCCGGGGCAGCGCGAGGGCGGCTTGACGACCGACTCTTCTGCGGGCCAGCGCAGGATGCAGACGTTGAGGAAGGAGCCGATCGCCGCGCCGAGAAATGCGGCGGCGAGCCAGACGAACCAGTCGGGGATCATGCCTCTCTCGTCATCTCGTACAGCAGGATGCCCGCAGCCACCGCAACGTTGAGCGACTCCACGCCGGGCTGAATCGGTACGGCCACCTCGCGATCGATGGCCGCCGCGACATCGGCGCTCAATCCCGCGCCCTCGTTGCCCACGAACAGCGCAGTGCGCGCAGCAACCTCGATGTCTCCTATCGGTGTGCCGCCCGCGGCCGCGCCACACAGCTCGAAGTCATTCCTGCGCAGCCATTCGGTGGCGTCGGTTGTCGATGCGGTAATCACGGGCAGGCGGAACGTTGCACCCGCGGCGGCGCGCACCGCCTTCGGGTTCCACGCATCGACACTCCCCGGCAGCACCAGCATGGCCAGTGCGCCGAAGCCGGCCGCGCAACGCGCGAGCGCGCCGAAGTTGCCCGGGTCCTGCACGGCGTCGAGCGCGAGCACGATCGCGCGCTCATCCGGGCGCAGGCTGCCGAGTGAGGCGTGCGGCATCTCCGCTGCGGCCACCACGCCCTGCGGTGAATCAGTGGCGGCGAGGTGGCGCAACTCGACGTCGCCGACGCGTCGTACGGGGATGCGGGCGGCGAGCGCATCCGCGAGCGCGCGCCCGCGTGGTGTGTCCACGAGAGAGGGCGAAACGGCGACCAGGCGGAGGACGATGCCGGAAGCCAGAAGCTCCTCGACGACGCGCACGCCCTCGGCCAGAAACAGACCCTCGGCCTCCCGTTCCTTGCGGCGCCGCAGCCTTTCGAGCAGGCGGGACTCCGCGCGGCTCAGCATGGAACGGCCCTTGCCCCCTGTGCCATGCAGCAGGATACCGCGCAGGAGGCAGAATGACCATGCGATACTCGACCACGCTGCGGCGTGCGTTTGCCGCGCCGCTCCTTGCCGCGAGCATCGGACTGGGTGCATGCGGCATCTCGACCCAGCAGGAGATCCAGCTCGGGACACAGTACGCTTCGCAGATCAATGCGGAGCTGCCGATCGTCGATGACGCGGCGGCGAACCGCTACATCAACGCGCTCGGGCAGCAGCTCGCGTCGCACAGCCGGCGTCCCGAGATTGGCTACCGCTTCTACATCGTGAACTCGGACGTGGTGAACGCGTTCGCCGTTCCAGGCGGCTACATCTACGTCAACCGCGGCCTGATCGAGGCGGCGGACAACGTGGCGGAGCTGGCCGGCGTGATGGCGCACGAGATCGCGCACGTCGAGGAGCGTCACAGCGTCGAACAGCTCGAGCGCGCGCAGAGCGCCAACCTCGGCCTCACGCTCGCGTACGTGCTGCTCGGCCGTCAGCCCTCGGGTGTCGAGCGCGCCGCGATCGACGTGGGCGGCGGACTGTACTTCGCGTCGCACAGCCGTGATGCGGAGCGCGAGGCGGATGCGGTGGCCGTGCCGATGATGATCTCTGCGGGCATCGAGCCGAACGGCCTCGTCACGTTCTTCCAGGAGCTGCTCCAGCAGCAGCGATCCTCGCCGGGCGCCGTGGCACAGTGGTTCTCGACGCACCCGACGACGCAGGAACGCATCGACGACGTACGCGCGCGCATCGCGCAGCAGCCCTCTTCGCGGCTGCGCGGGCTCCAGGTGAACTCGAACGCGTTCCGCAGCTTCAAGAGCACGCTGTCGCGCTACCCCGCCCCGCGCGGCTGACCCGCTGGAACGGGCGGCGGCCTCCCGTGCCGCCGCCCGCCTCCGGTAGACCGCTCCACGCATTTCGCTTAGCTTCCTGCCGCCGGTCGGCTTTCCGAAGGAGGCGAGGCGATGATAGCGACGGCGCTGAGCATCGCGGGCAGCGACAGCGGCGGCGGCGCGGGCATCCAGGCGGACCTGCGCACCTTCCATGCATTCGGCGTATTCGGCACGACCGCCATCACGGCACTCACGGCGCAGAACACGCGCGGTGTGCTGGGCGTGGAGGCGGTGTCGCCGGAGTTCGTGCGCAAGCAGATCGATGCCGTCGCACAGGATCTCGCGCCGGCTGCGTGCAAGAGCGGCATGCTCGCGAACCGGCGCATCATCGAAGCCGTGGCGGACGCAATCGCGCACCATTCCCTTCCCAACTACGTGCTGGATCCGGTGATGGTCGCGAGCAGCGGTGACCGGCTGCTCGACAAGGGCGCAGAGAAGGCGCTGCTCGAGCGGCTCATCCCGCTCGCCGTGGTCGTCACGCCGAATCTGCGCGAGGCCGAAGTGCTCACCGGCCTCGACGTGCGCGATGAATCCGGGATGGTGCGTGCAGCGGAAGCGCTCGTCGAGCGCGGTGCAGCGGCCGCACTCGTCAAGGGCGGCCATCTCGAGGGCGGCACCGTCGTCGACATGCTGTGGGACGGGCATGACATGCGCAGCTGGCGGCGGTCCCGTGTCGAGACGACGAGCACGCACGGGACGGGCTGCACGCTCTCGGCGGCGATCGCCGCAGGCCTCGCCAACGGCGAGTCGCTCGTCGCGGCCGTCGAGGCCGCGCTGAATTTCGTGCACCGCGCGATCGCTACGGCGCCGTCCCTGGGCTCGGGGCACGGTCCGCTGAATCACTGGGCGCCGACGTCGGAACCGACACCCACCATTCCGACAGGTTGACCAGCGTCCCGCGGATGTCCATCTCCGCGCCGCGCAGCCGCTCCCGCATCGCGAACAGGTCGGGATAGTAGTACAGGAATCCCCACGGCTGCTCGTCGCGCATGATCTCCTGGAGCCGCAGGAGCAGCGGGCGCGCCGCCTCGCGGTCCGGCATGCGCATGGTCGCGTCGATGATCGAATCGACGGCCGGATTCGAGTACCCCGCGAACTGATACGGTCCATTCGCGGACGCGGAATGGAACGCGTCGCGCAGGTTGAGCCGGAAGTCGCTCTCCCACCCCATGACCGACGCATCGAACGCGCGCTCCGCGGACGTGAGCCGGCCGACGATCGTGCCGAACTCGAGCGGCGTGGTCGTGACGCGCACACCGAGGTCGGCAAGGTCCGCGCGTACCATCTCCGCCACGTCCCGCTGATATCCGCTCTGCGCCGCGTACACGAGATCGAACGCGAAGTCCGCACCGTCGGGTCGCTCGAGAATCCCGTCACCATCCCGGTCGGTGAGGCCGGCCGCCGCGAGCAGCGCGCGCGCGGAGTCCGGTGCGTACGGCAGCGCGCCCATGTCATCCGCAAACGCCCAGTGAAACGGCCCCACGGGCCCCGGCAGTGGCGTACCGTGGCCCGCACGCAGTGCGGCGATCATCTCGGCGCGGTCGATGCCCAGCATGAGCGCGCGACGTACGCGTGCATCATCGAGCGGCGCGCGCCGCCCGTTCCACGCGATGAACGCGTACTGGCGGGACTCACGCTCGACGCCTTTCACCTCGGGCTGCGCGTCGAGCGATGCCCAGTCCTCCGCGCGCACGAGCAGCGCGAGGTCGATGCCGCCCGTCTGCAGCTCGGTTACCTGCGCGGTCGCATCCGGAATGATCCGCCACACCAGCCGGTCCACCATTGGACGGCCGCCCAGCTCTTCCGGGAAATCCGGATTCGCCTCGAACACCCAGCGCTCGTTCGGGCGGTACTCGACGAAGCGGAACGGACCGTTGCCGACCGGCGCGCGGTTGAACGACGCATTGGCCATCGACGCCGGCGGGATCGTGTCGAGCAGATGACGCGGCGCGATGGGCGTGAACGGCAGACCGGCGAGCGCATCCGCCATCGGCTGGAAGCGGACGCGGATCGTGAAGGAGTCCACGACCTCCGCGCCCTGCCAGCCCTCGAAGTAGCTCGCGTTCGGGAACGCGGTTTCCGGGTCGACGGCGCGTTCGTACGTGAACAGCGCGTCGTACGCAGTCGTGCGCACGCCGTCGTGCCAGCGCACGTCGTCGCGCAGATGGAACACCACGGACGTGTCCCCGATCATCTCCCAGGAACGCGCCAATGCGGGCTCGTACTCGAGGTTCGGACCGTAGCGGATGAGCGGAAGGAAGAGTGCGAAGCGGTTCAACTCCTGGCTGAACTGGAGCTGCGATGCGAGCGGATTCAGTGCGACGAGGTCGTTCGGCCCCCCGACCACGACCGTACCGCCCTGCACCGGCTCGTCACCGGTGGTTCTGGCCGGACGGTCTCCGGCACAGGCGCACAGAAGCAGCGAGCTGGCAAGCGCAAGACGCAGCCGCGAACGACCCATCGTGGTCCTCTTTCCGTTTTGTCGGGGAGAGCTACCAATATTCGCCCGGCCCGGGGCCGGATCAAGCCTGGAGTGCCGCCGGGATCTCGGGTACGACGCGACGGAGCAGCCGCTCGAGGTCGCCGGCAGCCGCGGCCGCCACGCGCAGCACGTCCTCGTGCACGAGCGGCTCCGGCGACAGCCCAGCGCCCGGGTTCGTGATCAGCGAGAAGCCGAGCACCGGCACACCGGCCGCGCGCGCCACGATCGTCTCCGGCACCGTGCTCATGCCGACCGCGTGGGCACCCAGCCGCGCGAGCATCCGCACCTCCGCCGGCGTCTCGTAGCTCGGGCCCAGCAGCGCCGCATAGACGCCGCGATGCAGCCGCAGCCCGAGGTCGCGCGCCGCGGACTCGGCCGCCGCGATCAGACGCGCGTCGTACGGCTCCGTCATGTCGGGGAAGCGCACCTCGCCCTCGCGCACCGGCCCCACGAGCGGATTGCGGCCCTGGAGATTCAGATGGTCCTCCAGCACCATCAGGTCGCCGCCGCGGAACTCGGGCGCGATACCGCCCGCCGCGTTCGTCACCACGAGCGCGCGGATGCCGAGGCGGATGAGCATGCGCGCGGGCAGCGCCACGACATCGGGCGCATGCCCCTCATAGAGATGAAAGCGACCCTGCAGCGTCACGCACGGGACGCCCTCCAGCCTCCCGGCCACCAGCACGCCCGCGTGGCCCACGACCGCCGTTTCAGGGAATCCCGGGATCTCGCCGTACGGAATGCGCACGGCATCATCGACCGCGTCGGCGAGCCCGCCCATCCCCGAGCCGAGGATGATCCCGATCTGCGACGGCTCGCGGAGCCGGCCGCGCACGAAATCCGCAGCAGGTACCGGATCGCCGGTCATACCAGCATGCCCGCGATCGTTGCGGTCATGAACGCGGCGAGCGAGCCGCCCACCATGGCGCGCAGCCCGAGGCGCGCGAGGTCGCTGCGACGGCTCGGAGCGATCCCGCCGATGCCGCCGACCTGGATCGCGATCGAGCTGAAGTTGGCGAAGCCGCACAGCGCGTAGGTCGCGATCACCACCGAGCGCGGCGACAGCGTATCCGCATCCAGCGCGCTCGAGAGCTGGAGGTAGGCGAGGAACTCGTTGAGGACGGTCTTCACGCCGAGCAGCGATCCCACGGCGGTGGCGTCCTGCCATGGCACACCCATGACCCAGGCGAGCGGCGCCAGCACCCAGCCCAGCAGCCGCTCCAGCCCGAGCGTTTCACCTGCAGGCAGGAGGTCGGCGTTCTGAAGGAGCGACGTGAGGCCGATGAGGTCGCCGACCCAGCCGAGCAGCGCATTGAGGAGCGCGACCAGCGCGATGAACGCGAGCAGCATCGCGCCCACGTTCAGCGCCAGCATCAGGCCCTCGCCGGCGCCGCGCGCGGCCGCGTCGATCGCGTTCGCATCGATCTTCTCCACCTGCACGTTGAGCGACGCGCGCGTCACAGGCTCGCCCTTCTCGGGCACCATCAGCTTCGCGAAGACCAGTGCGGCCGGCGCAGACATCACGCTGGCTGCGATCAGGTGACCGGCAATGTCCGGGAACTGGAAGACCAGAATGCCCACGTACGCCGCCATCACGCCGCCCGCGACCGTGGCGAAGCCGCCGACCATCACGGTCATGAGCTCCGACATCGTCATCGATGCGACGAACGGCTTTACGAGCAGCGGCGCTTCGGTCTGGCCGAGGAAGATGTTGCCCGCAGCCGAAAGCGTCTCGGCGCCCGACGTGCGCATCGTGCGCATCATCACCCAGGCGAACCCCTTCACGATCCACTGCATCACGCCCAGGTAGTACAGCAGCGTCATGAGCGACGAGAAGAAGATGATCGTCGGCAGCACGTTGAACGCGAAGAACGCCCCCGTCTGAGCCACGGCGCCGGGCGTGGCCGCGATGGGCGCATTGCCGAGCGCCTCGCCTGTGCCCACCGGGACGTTGTTCCAGACGAGATTGCCGAATACGAATTGCGCGCCCTCGACCGTGAAGCCGAGCAGTGCGACGATCACGTCGTTCACGCCCGCGAAGATCGATTCCCCGAGCGGCGTCTTCAGGATGAAGACCGCAAATACGAGCTGAAGGCCGATGCCCCACAGTACGATGCGCCAGGGAATCGCGCGGCGGTCCGTACTGAACAGCCAGCCGAGGCCGAGCAGCACGATCATCCCGAGCAGGGAGACGAGGCGCGCGGCGAACGGTGTCTCCACATCGTCGCGCGTGCCCCCCAGCAGGCGCGGAGCGGCCTCGGTGGGGGCCTCCTGCGGCGGAGTCTCGGTGATCTGGGGAACGGCCGCCGTGTCCTGCTGGACGGCAGTGGCCGCGGGGGCCGCGAACGCGAGCAGAGCGGCCGCGGCCAGCGAAGCGACGCCGATGGACATCTTCATCCGATCGCCTTTCCCGAGTTCGTCAGAGCGGCAGGCGGAGCGGGCGCGGGTCGCGCCGTCTGCGCTCCACCAGACCCCTCTTCTCGAAAAGCTTCACGAGCACGACACCGGCAATGAAGCCGCCAACGTGCGCCCAGAACGCCACACCACCCTGCCCCACGGGCGTGAGGTAACCCGACAGCAGCTGCAACCCGAACCAGAGAAGCAGAACGAACCATGCAGCCACCGGCACCACACGCAGGAATACGAACACCACGAACGCCGTGTAGATGCGGATGCGCGGATAGAGCACGAGGTACGCACCCATCACGCCGCTGATCGCTCCCGATGCGCCCACCAGCGGCAGCATCGAGTCCGGCTCGGCCAGAATGTGCGCGCCCGTCGCCGCGGCCCCTGTGAGCAGATAGAAGAGCAGGAACCGCACGCGGCCCATCGAGTCCTCGACGTTGTTCCCGAACAGCCACAGGAACCACATGTTGCCGAGGAGATGCACCCAGCCACCGTGCAGGAAGAGGCTCGTGAGCACCGCCTGCCACGTGAAGCCGCCGAACGCGCACGCCGGCAGACCCGGACCCAGATCGATGCCTTCGTACGCGCCCGTTCGTCCGGTCACCTCCGCCGGGATCGCACCGAACGTGCACACCGACTCGGTCAGCACCACATCCGACGTCCCGCCGCCCTGCACGTACAGCCACACCAGCACCGTGACGGCGATCAGTGCGATCGTGACGACCGGCGTGCGCAGCGTCGGGTTGTCGTCGCGAAGCGGGAACAATCATCCTCCGGGGCAGGCCGGGCGATCGGCGCCGAAAAGTCAGTGACGCCCTCGGGCGTGTCAATGCGGGCGCGTGCCATCCGGGCAGGAAACTGCGCCGGAATGGCGCGAAACAGGGGGTCGGGGGCGGCATGCGCGTTGCACCCGCGGGAGCACGATCGGCCCGCCACTCGCGGGCCGAACCTTCCGGAAACGTGATAAGGAGAGACCATGGCGAAGGTAATCGGGATCGACCTGGGCACGACGAACTCGGTCGTGGCCGTGATGGAGGGAGGCGACCCGGTCGTGATCCCCAACGCGGAGGGCGGGCGTACCACGCCGTCGGTCGTCGCCTTCACGAAGGAGGGAGAGCGGCTGGTGGGTCAGGTCGCGCGGCGTCAGGCGATCACGAATCCGAAGAACACGATCTTCTCGATCAAGCGGTTCATGGGGCGTGCGGCCGGTGAGGTGGAGGAGGAGTCGAAGCGCGTGCCGTACGAAGTGCGCGGCGACGCGCAGGGCCGCGTGGAGGTGAAGATTCCGAACGTCGACAAGGCGTTCACGCCGCCCGAGATCTCGGCGATGGTCCTTCAGAAGATGAAGCAGACGGCGGAGGACTATCTCGGCAGTGAGGTGCGTCAGGCGGTGGTCACGGTGCCGGCGTACTTCAACGATGCGCAGCGGCAGGCTACGAAGGACGCGGGGAAGATTGCGGGTCTCGAGGTGCTGCGGATCATCAACGAGCCGACGGCGGCCGCGCTGGCGTACGGACTCGACAAGAAGAAGGACGAGACGATCGCGGTGTTCGACCTGGGCGGCGGCACGTACGACATCTCGATCCTCGAGCTGGGTGATGGCGTGTTCGAGGTGAAGGCCACGAACGGCGACACGCACCTCGGCGGCGATGATTTCGACCAGCGCATCATCGACTGGCTGGTGCAGGAGTTCCTGAAGGACCAGGGCATCGACCTGTCGAAGGATGCGATGGCTCTCCAGCGGCTGAAGGAAGCGGCGGAGAAGGCGAAGATGGAGCTGTCGTCCACGACGACGACGGACATCAACCTGCCGTTCATCACGGCGACGCAGGAAGGGCCGAAGCACCTGAACATCACGCTGACGCGCGCCAAGCTCGAGCAGCTGGTGGACGACCTGGTGCAGCGGACGATCCCGCCGATGCAGCAGGCGCTGAAGGACGCGGGGCTGGAGGCGTCGCAGATCGACGAGGTCATCCTGGTCGGCGGCTCGACGCGCATGCCCAAGGTGCAGGAGGTGGTGCGCAACTTCTTCGGCAAGGAGCCGCACAAGGGCGTGAATCCGGACGAGGTCGTGGCGGTGGGTGCCGCGATCCAGGGCGGCGTGCTCGCGGGCGAGGTCAAGGATGTGCTGCTGCTCGACGTGACGCCGCTGTCGCTCGGGATCGAGACGCTGGGCGGCGTCATGACCGTGCTGATCCCGCGCAACACGACGATCCCGACCAAGAAGTCGGAGGTGTTCTCGACGGCAGAGGACAGCCAGACGACGGTCGAGATCCACGTGCTCCAGGGCGAGCGCCCGATGGCGATCGACAACCGCACGATCGGCCGCTTCCAGCTCACCGGCATCCCGCCGGCGCCGCGCGGCATGCCGCAGATCGAGGTGGCGTTCGACATCGATGCGAACGGCATCCTGCATGTGACGGCGAAGGATCGCGCGACCAGCAAGGAGCAGAAGATCCGGATCGAGGCGTCCAGCGGCCTGTCGGAGCAGGAAATCGACAAGATGGTGAAGCAGGCCGATGAGCACGCGAGCGAGGACAGGCAGCGGCGTGAGAAGATCGACGCGCGCAACCAGCTCGACTCGCTGATCTATCAGGTCGAGAAGGACACGAAGGACTGGGGCGACAAGGTCACCGGTGAGGCGAAGACCCGGCTCGAAGCAGCGGTGGAGCGCGCGAAGAAGTCGCTCAAGCAGGATGAGCTCGGTGAGCTGAATGCCGCCAAGGACGAGCTGGTGCAGGCGTTCAGCGCCGCCGGCCAGCAGTTCTACCAGGCCCAGGCCGCCGAGCAGCCCGCCGGCGCCACCGCCGAGCCCGGCCCCACCGAGGAGCCCTCCGCCGGCGCCGCGCCCGCCGACGAGGACGTGGTCGAAGCCGACTACGAGATCGTCGACGACAAGTAGGATACTGCGGGCGACCTTACGGCGGGCGACGGACGGCGGGCGACAACGGACGGGCGACACGGGGCGGGTTCAAAAGCGGGCCCGCCCCCGCCGTAAGTCGCCCGTCGTTGTCACCGCTGTTCCCGCCGCAAGTCGCCCGCCATATGTCGCCCGCCATTCGTCGCCCGCCGTCCGTCGCCCGCCTATCCCAGCGGTAGCCCTTGTCCCGCACTCGCCAATCCCGAATGATTCCAGCCAAAGCACCCCCTGCCGGAGGCTCGTCGATGAGACTCGGAAGCTGGATCCTCGCGCTGGTCGTCGCCGTTCCTGCATCCGCCCAGGACAACCCGTACCGCGTCGCCTCGGAGTCCTGGGGCCAGCTTCCGGACGGCAGGGACTGGGGTGCGACGAGTGCGATCCATCCGTCGCCGGACGGCCGCACGATCTGGGTCGCCGAGCGCTGCGGCGCGAACAGCTGCGCGGGCAAGCCGGATCTTCCGGTCATCTTCCAGTTCGACCTCGACGGCCGCCGCCTGAAGGCGTTCGGAGCGGGACTGTTCGTTTGGCCGCACGGCATGCACGTGGATCACGAAGGCAACGTGTGGGTCACGGATGCGGTCGGCTTCCTTCCCGAAGACCAGCGGCCCGCGGGCATGGGCCACGTGATCTTCAAGTTCAGCCCGGACGGCGAGCTGCTCATGACGCTCGGCACGAAGGGAGTCGCAGGTCAGGGGAAGGACACGTTCAATCAACCGTCGGCGGTGCTCGTCGCACCGGACGGCTCGATCTTCGTGGCCGACGGTCACGGTGCCGGCGGCAACAACCGGATCGTGAAGTTCGCTGCGGACGGCACGTACCTGAAGGAGTGGGGCGAGACGGGTACGGCCAATGGGCAGTTCCGCGATCCGCACGACCTCGCCATGGACTCGCAGGGGCGTCTGTTCGTGGCGGACCGCGCGAACAACCGCATCCAGATTTTCGACCAGGAAGGCAACCACATCGCTTCCTGGAATCAGTTCGGCCGGCCGAGCGGGATCTACATCGACCCGTACGATGTGCTGTACGCGACCGACTCGGAGTCGAACGCACGTCGCAATCCCGGCTGGAAGCGCGGCATCTACATCGGCAGCGCGCGCAGCGGTGAGGTCACCGGGTTCATCCCCGACCCGGAGCCCGACCCCGACAACTCGGCGACGAGCGGCGCGGAGGGTGTGGCCGCGGACGCGCTCGGGAACGTGTACGGCGCGGAGGTGGGCCCCGAGACGCTGCGGAAGTACGAGCGCGTGCGGCAGGACCCGATGACGTTCTTCCTGACGAGCCGCGGCCCCGGCGACGGCGCGAACCTGGGCGGCCTGGCCGGCGCGGACGCGCACTGCAGGATGCTGGCATCGGAAGTCGGTGCGGGCGACCGGACGTGGCGCGCGTACCTGAGCACGACGGCGAGTGATGCGGGACCGGCCGTGAACGCGCGCGACCGCATCGGCCGCGGGCCGTGGCACAACGCGCGCGGCGCGCTGATCGCGCGCACGGTCGAAGAGCTGCACTCGGATGCCGCGAACCTGACCAAGCAGACGGTGCTGGACGAGCAGGGTCGCATCGTGAATGGGCGCGGCGACTCACCGAATCGTCACGACGTGCTGACCGGCTCGACGGTGGACGGCCGTGCCACCACCGAGACGTGCGAGAACTGGACGTCGAATGGCGCGGGCGCCGCGACGCTCGGCCATCATGATCGACAAGGCGGCGGCCAGAACCCGACCTCGTGGAACAGTGCACACGCATCGCGCGGCTGCAGCCAGGAGAATCTGCGTGGCACCGGCGGCGACGGGCTGTTCTACTGCTTCGCGGTCGCACCCGCCGGCACCGGTTCGAACGATGGCGATGATCCGAACCCCGTGGTACGCGGTAACCCGGTCGGCGAGTGGCGCTACTGGGGCGGCGACGTCTATCAGACCCGCTATTCCCCACTCGATCAGGTCGACGCCTCGAACTTCGCCAACCTCGAGGTCGCGTGGGTGTGGCGCGGCGACAACTTCGGACCGCAGGCGGACAACATCCTGCGCGCCACACCGATCTACGCCAACGGCAGGCTGTTCAGTGTGGCGGGAGAGCGGCGCACGGTCGTCGCGATCGATCCCGTCACCGGTGAGACGCTGTGGATGTTCCGCGAGCCGCCCACCAAGCGGTGGGAGGACTCGATGCGGAAGAACTACGGCAAGGGCGTCGCATACGCGGAGATCGATGGCCGCGGCGTCGTATACGTGGTGACGCCCGCGTTCTTCCTCCACGCGCTCGACGCGGAGACCGGCCGCCCGCTCGAGAACTTCGGCAACCACGGTACGGTCGATCTGCTCGCGGATTTCGGCTACCCTTACGACCCCGAGGACGGCATCCCTTCGGAGATCGGCTACATCACGAACTCCGCCGCGCCGATCATCGTGAACGGTGTGATCGTGGTCGGCAACGCGCACGAACAGGGCTACTACCAGACGCGCAAGGAGAACGTCCCCGGCCACATCCTGGCGTACGACGCCGCCACCGGCCGACACCTGTGGAAGTTCAACGTCATCCCGCAGCCGGGAGAGTTCGGTCACGACACGTGGGAGAACGATGCGTGGAAGGTGACCGGCAACATCTCCGCGTGGGCGCCCATGTCCGCCGATCCGGAGCGCGGCATCGTCTACATCCCGACCGATCCACCGACGAACGACTATTTCGGCGGCTTCCGTCCGGGCGCGAATCTCTTCGGTACGAGCATCCTCGCGCTCGACGTGGAGACCGGCCGTCGCGTGTGGCACTACCAGACCGTGCACCACGACATCTGGAACTACGACAACCCGCACGCGCCGCAGCTCCTCGACATCACGGTGAACGGCCGCCGCATTCCCGCGCTCGTGCAGACCACGAAGCAGAGCTTCGCGTACGTGTTCGATCGCGAGACGGGCCAGCCGGTGTGGCCGATCGAGGAGCGGCCGGTGCCGCAGTCGGATGTGCCGGGCGAACACACGTCGCCGACGCAGCCGTTCCCGACGAAACCCGCGGCCTACGAGCAGCAGGGCATCACGGAGGACGACCTCATCGACTTCACGCCGGAGCTGCGCGCGCAGGCGATCGAGTACATGAAGCAGTTCCGCATGGGCCCGCTCTTCAATCCGGCCGCCCTGCCCGACCCCGACAAGGGCATCGTCGCGGCCGTGCACTGCCCCGGCGCGAACGGCGGCACGAACATCCCCGGCGGGTCGGCGGTGGATCCGGAGACGGGGATCCTGTACGTCGCATCGACACGCGCGTGCAGTGCGCCACGACTGCTCGTGGGCACGGAGCGGGATCCGAACGCGAACATGGCCTACGTGACGAACGGCCCGGGCGGGATCGGCAGCCTCAACGGTCTGCCGCTGCTGAAGCCGCCGTACGGCCGCATCACGGCGATCGACCTGAACACGGGCGAGCACCTGTGGTGGATCCCGAACGGCGACACGCCGGACAACGTGAAGAACCACCCGGCACTCCAGGGCATCGACATCCCGCGCACGGGCAAGGGCACGCACGCCACGGCGCTGGTTACGAAGACGCTGCTCGTTTACGGCGAGGGTCGGAACGGTTCACCGCTGTTCCACGCGGTGGACAAGCGGACGGGTGAGGAGCTCGCCACGGTCGAGCTGCCGGCACCGACGAACACCGCGCCGATGACGTTCATGCACGGGGGAAAGCAGTACTTCGTGATGGCGATCGGCAGCGGCCGGCATCCCGGCTCGCTCGTGGCGCTGCGGCTGCCGGACTGAACTACCAGTGCGCCAGCTCGACCGCGAAGATCACGGCGCCCAGCAGGAGCCGTAGATCTTCGTGGCGTGCCGGCGCCTCGCGCTCGAAGCGCCACGCGCGCTCGGGGCCGTCGACGCGCTTCTTCACGGCTGCGGGCAGCCAGCGTCGCAGCGGATGATCCGACGGCGGTGGTGCGGTCGGATCGGCGAACGGCAGTTTATCGCGGTGCAACGACCCGGCTGCGCGACCATCGATCAGCCACACCATGGCGGTAGGCCCCGTCGGCAAGCTGCCATCGTTACCGGTCACTGCCTCGAGCACACCGCTGGCCAGTGATTCCAGCGTCTGCTCGCGCATCGAACGCGCGTCGCGGAAGCGGCCCAGCGTGCGGCCGCCCGCGTCGCGACACCAGCCGTCGCGCCCCAGCACACCGAGCGTGCCGCCGCCATCATCGAACACGTCGACTTTGCCTGTGATCGGAAAGGAGCGGCGGCGACTGAGCACGCCGATGCGCGCGTGCTCCGGATCGAGAATGGGGATCTCCCGCCGCCACGGGTATGCGCGCGCCTGGGCGAGGAGCGCGCCCGCATCATCGAACACCGCGTAGTCGCGGCATGCGCGGCCCTCATCGGCCGCACGCCGCACCGCGAGCCACCACGGAGGCGTCTGCATCTCAGGATCGGACCGTACGCCGATCCATCATTGCGTCGCCTTCAGTTGCCTGGCTGGCGACCCGCTGCGCGCCGGCCGATCTCGAGTGCCTGGCCTGGTGCGGTCGAGATGCCCGCATCGTTCCAGTAGCCGATCGTGACGAAGTTGAAGCCTTCGGCCAGCCGCTGCTCGACGGAGCCCGCGCCGGTGGTAATGCCGCAGGGCACGTCGTGCGCCTTGCACGCGGCCACCACGCGCGCGATGGCATTCACCACATCCGGGTGGTTGCCGTTCACGCCGTAGGATATGGCGAGGTCGGACGGGCCGACGAAGATGGCGCCGACGCCCGGCACCGAGATGATCTCCTCGATGTTCTCGACACCCTCGCGCGACTCGATCTGGAGCACGGCCATCAGCTCGCCGCGCGGGTCCAGCGGCCACGTGTCCGCGCGGTTCCGGTAATTGCTCACACCCCAGAACCAGGTCGCGATTCCGGGCGATGACCCGCGCTTGCCGCGCGGCTCCGGCTGCGCGTCGTCCCGCGCCTGCGGGTAGCGCATCGCGGCGACCGCATTCAGCGCCTGCTCGCGACTGCCGATGAACGGGAACACCACGCCGAACGCGCCCGCGTCGAGCACCTGCTTGACCAGGAACTCGAGGTTCTCCCGTCCGTTCATCGGGATGCGAACGAGCGGCGTCACATCCATCTGCGGACTGCCCTTCTCCACCGCCCGCCGCACATCCAGCATACCGAGCAGGAACATGCGCAGTGTTTCGATGTCGAACGGGCTGTGCTCCATGTCGATGAAAATGAAGTCCAGCTCCGACGTGGCCAGCGCCTGCGCGTTGGCGAGCGAGAGGTTGGACGTGAACAGCCCGAAGACCGGCAGATCCTTTTCGAGGGTTTCGATCGTCCGGTTGAGCCGCATCTCCTGGGCGGCCGCGCTGCCGGCGGCGAGCGATGCGAAGGGGATGAGACACGCGGTGAGGAGTACGCGCGGTCCGCGCATGTTCGATCTCCTGTCGTACGGGGGGTCGCTTGGGGAGATCCTAGGCCGGGGGCGGCGTCCAGTCCAGAGGCAGCGTCACCGTTGACGTGGACGGGCCGGGGCTGGCTGCGTATCGTAGCACACGGCCTGGCCGATCCCGGTCCTCGCAGGGTGCCCATGATCTCACCGATACAGCGGCTGGTCGAGGAAATCCATCGCCGGTCGATGTGGCAGGTGCTCGGCATCTATCTCGGCACCTCATGGGGTGCGCTCGAAGTAGCGAGCGAACTCATCGACCGGCTCATCCTCCCGGAATCCGTGTTCCGGATCGCCCTCGCGCTGCTCGTCATCGGGCTGCCGGTCATTCTGGCCACGGCGTACTTCGAAGGGGGTCACCGGCGACCGACGCGGGAGGCGGGCGCGCCGCCGCGCGGCGGGCTCCGGCGGCGGTTCACGTGGCGCAACGCGCTGTTTGGCGGAGTTGCCGCGTTTGCGCTGCTCGGCCTTGCCACAGCCGCGTTCCTGGCTTCGCGATCCCTGGGCGTCGGTTTCGCCGCGCCGCTCATCGCGCAGGGCGTACTCGAGGAGCGGGAACCGGTCGTGCTCGCGGAGTTCGAGAATCGAACCACGGATTCGCTGCTCGCACGCGCCGTGACCGAGGCGCTGCGCGTGGATCTTTCACAGTCTCCCGCACTGCGGCTGTTCGAGGCGGCCCAGCTCCGCAACACGCTCCGCCTGATGGAGCGCGACGTCAACACGATCGTGGACGCAGACCTTGCCCGGGAGATCGCACGGCGGAGCGGGACGAAGGCCTACCTCGTCGGCGCGGTGGATCAGCTCGGCGCGAGCTATGCCATCAGCGCACGGCTCGTGTCGGCGGAGAACGGTGCGGACCTGGTCGGCCTGCGGGAATCGGCCGATGGTGCGAATGACGTGATCGACGCCGTGGACCGGCTCTCGAGGAAGCTGCGCGCACGCATGGGTGAATCGCTGCGCAGCGTCAATGCGGCGACGCCGCTGCCTGACGTCACCACCCGCTCGCTGCCCGCCCTCGAGAAGATGGCCGCCGGGTCCCTTGCGCTGCGTGCGGGTGACCGCGAGCGTGCGATCCGGTTGTTCGAGGAGGCCGTGCTCCTCGATACTACGTTTGCCTCCGCGTATCGCGCTCTGGCCATCGCCAATTCGAATCTCGGGAACACGGTCGAGTTCGAGAGGAACTCGGCGCTCGCTCGGCGCTTCGCCGCGCGTCTGCCGCTGAGGGAGCGCTATCTGGCTGAAGCCGCATACCATTCCGCGCGCGGACGGCGCGACTCCGTCGCCTATTATCACCAGCTCGTGCTCGACACCGATCCGCTCGACTACGTCGCTCTCAACAACCTCGCGGACAGCTACGAGTGGATGGGCCGCTTCGACGAGGCGATGTCGTTGTATCGGCGCGCCGCCGCCGTGCAACCCAACGCGGCTGCCGTGCGCATGAACCTGGCCTCGATCGGGCGGACGCTCGGGCTCCACGCGCTCGCCGACTCCGCAATCGATGCGCTGGAGGCGGCGGGCACGCCGCTGAATGCAGTATTGCCCAGCCGCGTAGCGAATGCCGTTTACGCCGACCGCAGCGATCGACTCGACTCGATTCTTGCCGTTCACAGAGGGTCAGAGACGGAGGAAACGCAGGCGCTGCTGGAGGGAACGCGCGGCATCCGCGCTGCCCTGCGCGGACAGGCCGGGCGCGCCATGGCAGCTCTCGATTCCGCTGTGGTGTCCGCGCAGAAGGAAAACCTCGCCGAAATCGTGCTCATCGTACGGCTGGCCCACATCGCCACGAGCATAGCGGTCAACGAGCCCGAAGCGGCCGTCGCAAGTCTGGAGGCATGGAACCTCGCCGGAACCGTCGGCGCATCTCCCGTCATGCACAGCCGGGCGCTCGGCATCCTCGCCGAAGCATACGCACGTGCGGGCCGCTACCATGATGCGGAGCGCGTGCTCGCGAACGCCGACTCCGTCGCGCGGGCTGCGGACTTTCACCAGCCGGGCGCAGTGGCGAACGCGCGCGCGGTGCTGGCGCTGAGCCACGGCGATGCGTTGCTCGCACTGACGGAAGTCGAACGCGCCATCGAGGCCGACTACGGACTCGTGCGGCATAGCACGCTCCTCACCCGGGCGACGGCGCTCGAGGCACTGGAACGCTACGAGGACGCCGCACGGGATTTCGAGGCGTTGAGCGCCTCGCACCACCTGCTGTGGATGGACGTCTTGCACTATGCCGCTCTGCTGCCCTACGCACACGAACGGGCTGGCGTCGCCTGGCTCGCTGCGGGTGACACGGCGCGCGCACTGCAGCACCTCGGGAAGTTCACCGAAATGTGGTCTGGTGCGGACGCATCACTCCAGCCGCGTGTCGAAGCAGCACGTGCGAGGATCGAAGCCCTCCTGCGTGGCCGTGGCTGAGTCGTGTGTGTATCCCGCTGAAATGCTCTCGAGGCCTGCCCCGGTGGACGTGCGGCCGGCTCTACGGTATGATGCCACGCCGGTCGCCCCCGGACCGTGAGGTGAACATGCGACCCCGTTTCCTCCTCCTTCTCGCCATGACCGCACCCTTCTATGACGCGCCCGCGGTCGCGGGCCAATCCGACGGCAAGCCGATCGTCGGCCGGTCGGTCGTGGCGACAACGCGCGGCATCGTGGCCACCTCCCAGCCGCTCGCTTCAGCCGCGGGCGTGCAGATCCTCGACATGGGCGGCAACGCCGTGGATGCCGCGATCGCGGCGAACGCGGTCATGGGTGTCGTCGAGCCAACCGGCAACGGCATGGGCGGCGACCTCTTCGCGATCATCTACCTCGCGGAATCGAACGAGGTGATCGGGTTGAACGCGAGCGGCTGGGCACCCGCGGGACTCACACCCGAGTTCCTGAAGGCACAGGGGATCGATGAGATGCCGGCGCGCGGCGTGCACAGCGTGACGGTGCCGGGCGTCGTCGCAGGCTGGCATTCGATGCGCGCGCGTTACGGCCGGCTCACGTGGGACCGCATCCTCGCACCCGCGATTCATTACGCCGAGAACGGGTTCCCCGTCTCGCCCATCACGGCGGAGCTGTGGAGCCGGTCGGTGCGCATGCTCAGCGCGCACCCGAACTCCGAGGCGGCGTTCCTCATCGACGGCCGCTCACCGCGCGCCGGTGAGGTCTTCCGGCGCCCGGATCTCGCGGAGTCGTTCCGTCGCATCGTGACGGCGAAGGGTCGTGACGGCTTCTACCGCGGCGCTACCGCGCAGGCGATCGTGTCGATCCTGAAGGAGCAGGACGGCGCGATGACGGCGGCCGATCTCGCGGAGTATCAGCCGGAATGGGTCGAGCCGATCTCGACGCATTACCGCGGCTGGACCGTGTACGAGATCCCGCCCAACGGCCAGGGCATCGCCGCGCTGATGATGCTCGATCTGATGGAGCGCTTCCCGATCGGCGAGTACGGCTTCCACAGCGTCGATGCACTGCACGTCATGATCGAGGCGAAGAAGCTCGCCTATGCGGACATGCTGCGCTACGTCGGCGACATGCGCTTCTCGGAGGTGCCCGTCGAGGCGATGCTCGATGCCGCGCATGCCGCGGAGCGTGCGGAGCGCATCTCGATGCGCCGCGCCGCGTGCTCCGTCGACCCGTCGGAGTTCCCGGGCATCACGGACCGCGATGCCGGCGACACGATCTACCTGACCGTCATCGATGAGGCCGGCAACATCGTGTCGCTGATCCAGAGCAACTACTCGGGCTTCGGCTCGGGGATCGTGCCCGAGGGCAAGGGCTTCATGCTGCAGAACCGCGGCGCACTGTTCACGCTCGAGGAAGGGCATCCGAACGTGCTCGCGGGACGGAAGCGGCCGCTGCACACGATCATCCCCGCGTTCATGGAGCGCGACGGCGTGCGCATCGGCTTCGGCATCATGGGCGGCTGGAACCAGGCGCAGGCGCACGCGCAGTTCGTGTCGAACATCGTCGACCACGGTATGGACATCCAGCAGGCGCTCGAGGCCGGCCGCTTTACCAAGGGGACCTTCGATGGCTGCGACGTGGAGATCGAGTCGCTCGTCCCTGAAGCCATTCGCCGGGAGCTCGATAACCGCGGCCACGACCTGCGTGTCGTGGGCCCGCGCAGCTCCGTGTTCGGCTACGGGCAGGCGGTCATGAGTACGCCCGATGGCGTGCACTTCGGCGCGAGCGAGCCGAGGCACGATGGCATGGCCATCCCCCAGGGTCCGCCGACCGCTTCGTCCGAGGGCCAACGGTAACCTCCACGTCTATTTTCACCGCGGAGGTCGCGGAGGGCGCGGAGACGACAACGGAGAAACGCGAAAGAACAGAAGAATCAAACCCCTTGGGGGCGCAGGTGCGGATCACCGGGAACGTGAACCGAGACGATCCCACATACAATCCGTTCTCCGCGTACTCCGCGCGCTTTGCGGTGAATGCTTCTCGCCGCCCGGCAGAAGCGTATCGGTTGATCCAAAGGGCTTGCCGCTGTTACCTTTTCCCAGTCAACGACACGCGAAAGTGGCGGAACTGGTAGACGCGCGAGACTTAGGATCTCGTGGGCGCTGCCCTTGGGGGTTCGAGTCCCCCCTTTCGCACTCCGCCGATCCCGGAAGCCCCGCATGGCCGCGGACGCCGATCTGAAGATTTCGATGGAAGCGCCCGCCGCCTGGGAGCGGCGGTTGACGATCACCGTGCCCGCGGAGCGGGTGGCGCGGGAGCGACGCGCCACGGCCGACCGCGTCTCCCGTCGCATCCGCCTGCCCGGCTTCCGCAAGGGGAAGGTCCCGACCGCGATCGTCGAGAAGCGCTTCGGCCCCGCGATCGAACAGGAAGCGATCGAGAAGGTGATCGGGGACGCGTACCGCGAGGCCGTCGAGCAGCAGGGGCTGCAGCCGATCACGCAGGGCTCGATCGGCCGCATCGATTATCAGTCCGGCTCGGACCTCACCTTCGATGTGGATCTGGAGGTCCGTCCCGAGATCGAGCTGGCGCGGCTCGGCGGGTTCGTCGTCGAGCCGACGCGGCCCGTCGTCGATGATGCAGAGATCGATCGTGTCATCGAACGGCTGCGCGACGAGCAGGCGGCGTGGCAGCCGGTCTCCGGCGAATATCCGCTGATCGGTGACATGGTGCGCGTCGAGCTGACGCCGCAGCCCGATGAAGGCGAGCCGGCGCCCGCGACGCGCGCATACGAGCTCGTGCTCGGTGAGGGTCAGTCGCTGCCGCAGATCGAGGATGCGATCCGCACGCTGACCGAAGGCGAGGAGAACGACTTCACCGTGAACCTGCCCGTGGATCCGGAGCAGCCCACGGGTGAAACGAAGCCGCACCGGCTGCACATCCGCCTGCTGGATGTGCGGCGACCGGAGCGGCCCGAGGTGAACGACGAGTTCGCGCGCTCGCTCGGCGAGTTCGCGAACCTGGACGAGTTGCGTGCGCGCATCCGCGACGACCTCGGCGTCGAGGCGGACCGCGAGGCGGAGCGGGATGTTCGCCGCAAGCTGATCGCACAGATCCTCGAGGCGAACGCGTTCGACGTGCCTGCGTCCATGCTGGACCAGTACGTGGCCGGTGTCTTGCCGGCGCGGGAAGGCGAGGACGACGAACGGCTGCAGACGCTGCGCACCGAGCTCCGCCCCGCCGCGGAGACTGCGCTCCGCCGGCTGCTCGTGATCCAGCGCGTCGCCGAAATGGAATCGCTCAGCGCGACCGAATCCGAAGTGGATGCGCGCGTCGAGCAGATCGCGGAGCGGCTCGGCCGCCCCGCAGCGGAAGTGAAGGCACAGCTCGGAAAGAACGGCCGGCTGGCCGAACTCGAGGAGGAGATCACCGAGGACAAGGTGTTCGAGTACCTCAAGGGGCTGTCGACGATCAAACCGGCGTCGGCCGCATGAGCGGACGCAGACCGGTTTCCAACCGGGGTGGTGACGAAGGGATGCAGAACGTGATCTATCCGCCGTACGTGATCGAGCGCAGCACGCGCGGCGAGCGGAGCTACGACATATTCAGCCGGCTGCTCATGGACCGCATCGTGTTCCTGGGCAGTCCGATCGATGACAACGTCGCGAACATCGTGATCGCGCAGCTGCTGTTCCTGGAGGCGGATGATCCCGAGAAGGACATCTACCTCTACATCAACTCGCCCGGCGGCAGCGTGTACGCGGGTCTCGCGATCTACGACACCATGCAGTACCTGAAGGCGCCGGTCGCGACGATGTGCATGGGGCTGGCGGCTTCGATGGGATCGCTGCTGCTCGCGACCGGTGCACAAGGCAAGCGCAGCGCGCTGCCGAACTCGCGCATCATGATCCATCAGCCGTCGGGCGGCAGCACGGGCACGGCGGCGGACATCGAGATCGCGGCGAAGGAGATCCTCTACGCGCGCGAGCGGCTGAACGAGATCCTCGCCCGGCACACGGGCCAGCCCATCGAGCGGATCGCCGATGACGTGGATCGCGACCGGTTCATGAGCCCGCAGGAGGCGAAGGAATACGGGATCATCGACCACGTCGTGACGCACAAGGGCGAAGTAGTGTCCGAGCAGGTGAAGGAAAGCCGCTCTCACGACGAAGAGCGGTAGCCGGCCGTCGAGCCGGCGGAGAGCATACGGGGAAGCGAATCATGCCCAGCGACAAGCACCTGCGCTGCTCCTTCTGCGGCAAGTCCAAGGACTCCGTGAAGAAGTTCATCTCGGGGCCATCGGTCTACATCTGCAACGAGTGCGTCTCGCTCTGCAACGAGATCCTCGCGGAGGAGGAGGAGCGGGAAGCCGCGGAAGCCGTACCGCGGATACCGACGCCGCGCGAGATCAAGGAAGTCCTCGATCAGTACGTGATCGGGCAGGAGCAGGCGAAGAAGTCGCTGTCGGTGGCCGTCTACAACCACTACAAGCGGGTGAACCACCACGGCGTCCTCGACGACGTGGAGATCGAGAAGTCGAACATCCTGCTGATCGGTCCGACGGGCGTGGGCAAGACGCTGCTGGCGCAGACGCTGGCGCGCGTGCTCCAGGTTCCGTTCACCATCGCGGACGCCACGACGCTCACCGAGGCCGGCTACGTCGGCGAGGACGTGGAGAACATCCTGGTGCGGCTGCTCCAGGCTGCCGACTTCAACATCGCGGAGTGCGAGCGCGGGATCGTCTACATCGACGAGATCGACAAGATCGCGCGCAAGTCGGAGAACCCGAGCATCACGCGCGACGTGTCGGGTGAAGGCGTGCAGCAGGCGCTGCTGAAGATCCTCGAGGGCACGGTCGCGTCCGTGCCGCCGCAGGGCGGGCGCAAGCACCCGCAGCAGGAATACATCCAGATCAACACGCGCAACATCCTGTTCATCTGCGGCGGCGCGTTCGATGGCCTTGAGAAGATCATCGATCAGCGCACGGGCCACCGCCGCATCGGTTTCGGCGGCGACCAGAAGCCGCCGCGCTCCGAACGCTCGAACATGTTCGAGGATGTGGAGCCGGAGGATCTGCTGCGTTTCGGCCTGATCCCGGAGCTCGTCGGCCGGCTGCCGGTGCTGGTCTCGCTCGAGGCGCTGGACGAGGATGCGCTCGTGCGGATTCTGGCCGAGCCGAAGAACGCGCTGCTCAAACAGTACGCGAAGATGTTCGAGCTCGAGGGGATCCGCCTCACCTTCGATCCGGACGGCATCCGCGCGATCGCGCGCAAGGCGCTCGAGCGCGGCACCGGTGCACGAGGTCTGCGCGCCGTGCTCGAGGAGGTGATGCGCGACGTGATGTTCGACATCCCGTCGCGGGAGGACGTGCGCGAGGTCGTGATCACGCCCGAGTCGGTGCAGGACAGGATCCCGCCGCTCCTCGTGCTCCGTCCGGAGACGAAGAAGAAGGAGGCCTGAGCCGTTCCCGCGCCCCTGGTCATCCGGGCCGTCGAGTTCGCGGGGGCGGTCGCGCGACCGGGGCAGGCGCCGCCCGGGGCGCTGCCGCAGGTGGCGTTCTCCGGCCGCTCGAACGTCGGCAAGTCCAGCCTCATCAACAGGCTCCTCGGCCGGCCGCGCGCGAAGGTCGCGCGCGTTTCCAGCACGCCCGGCAAGACCCAGGAAATCAACTTCTACCGCGTCGCCGCCGAGTGGGACGGGCGGACGCGCGAGTTCTTCCTCGTCGACCTGCCCGGCTACGGCTATGCACGCGCGCCGACGGCGGTTCGGGATGCGTGGCGTCCGCTGATCGAGTCCTATCTCGCGGCCAACCCGAAGCTCGAGGGAATCGTGCAGCTCCTCGACGTCCGGCACGACCCGACCGAACAGGACCTCCAGATGCTGGGGTATCTCGGAGAGCTGGGCTTGCCCGTACTGATCGTCCTCACCAAGGTGGACAAGCTGAAGACGCAGGCCCGGCGCGAGCGGGTCGCGAAGCTCACGGGTGACCTCGGCCTCGATTCCGAGCAAGTGATCCCCTTCTCCGCCGTGACCGGCGAGGGTCGCGACGAGGTGCTGGGCGGCGTGGCCGCCCTCCTGGAGGATGCATGAAGCGATCGTTCTGGGCGTTTCTTCTCGTCTCCGCATGCGCCGCGCCTTCGGGCGCCGCACCCGGCGGACCGATGCCCGCGGATCCAGCGGGCGAGGTGGCGGACACGTCGGCCGCGCTGGTGCCGCCCCGGCTCGGCACGCTGAAGCAGGATGAGGCGACCGTGGCGCTGCGCCAGGGTCCGCTGCTCATCAAGGTCACGCCGCTCACCGAGCGCGTGATCCGTCTGCTCGCGCCGGACTCGTACGACCGGCTGCATGCACTCGCGGAGAATCGGCGTCTCGAGCTCGCCGATCCCGCCGAGCTCTTCCTCGTTTCGTTCTTCAGCTACGAGCCGGACGTGGCGTATCAGCCGGAAGATCTCCAGATCGCCCAGCAGGGGCGCCTGCTCCGACCGCTCGCCGTGCTGCCGGTGACGGGTGACTTCGGGCGGCAGCGCCTCAACCAGCAGGAAACGCAGATGGCAGTCTTCGCGTTCGAGCCGCCGATCGATTACGACCGCACCTTCTTCGTCCGCTACGGTTCGGGACAGAGCGACGAATGGGCGCGCATCATTCCGCGCCTCGAAGCCGAGCGCGCGAAGGTGCGCGCACGCGGAGGCCTGTGATGCGCCGCCTCCTGCTCGCGCTGTTCGCGCTCTCGGCCGCGCCCGCAGCCGCGCAGGAGGAGTTCGACGTGTGGGTGGCGGAACTCCGGCTCGATGCGGATGGACGCGTGACCGGTGTCGGCGCGCCGTCGAACATCACGGACCGCCCCGGCTACGACAATCAGCCGTGGTTCCTCCCGGATGGAAGCGCGTTGCTGTACACGTCCAGGCGTGACGGCCAGGTCGACGTGTTCCGCTACGACTTCGCATCCAGATCGGCGACCCGGATCACGAACACGCCCGAACACGAGTTCAGTCCATCGCTTGCGCAGGATGGCGAGCTGCTGGTCGTGCGTTGGGCGAACGACATGTCGACCGGTGCGCTCTGGCGCTATTCGCCCGCAGGTGCGCCGATCGCCGAGGCCACGGGCAGCGTGTCGCGCATCGGCTACTACGCCGAAGCCGGTCCCGACCATTTCGTCGTGTTCGTCAACGACTCCGTGCAGACGATCGGCGTCACGAACCGGCGCGATGGATCGTTTCGCAGGATCGCGGAACGGTTCGGCGGTTCGCCGCCGAAGACCATACCGGGACGCGCTGCGTCCGCGAGCTACATGATCGTTGATGAAGCGGGTGAGCGCTGGATCGCAGCGTACGATGTCGCGAGCGGTGAGACGACTCCGATCGTGAGGCCGCGCGGTCGCCAGACGCATTATGCATGGACGCCCGCGGGCGAGATCCTGATGGCGGAAGGATCCGCGCTGTACGCGTTCCGACCCGGCAATGCGGACTGGCGCCTCGTCGGCGACTTCGATCAGCCGGGACTTGCCAGGATCACGCGGATCAGCGTGAGTTCGGACGGTCGCCGCATCGCCGTCGTGGGGGAACCCGCGGGCTGATCCTTCCCCTGTTGCAGCAGGGCATCTCAGAGGAGGCTGTCATGCAGCTCGCCGTGTACGTGAACTATCGCGGCCGATGCGAGGAAGCCTTCCGGTACTACGAGCAGCACCTCGGCGCCACCGTCGAGCGCATGGTTTTTCATCGCGACATGCCGAACCCGCAGCTGCCGGCCGACTGGGGAGACAAGGTTCTCCACGCGCGCATCGCGATCGGGTCCACGATCATCATGGGTGCGGACATTCCCAACGCCGAGCCCATGCGCAGCGCGTATCTCACGCTGCTCGTGGACAGCGAGGCGGAGGCGGAACGGGTCCATGCCGCTCTCACCGAGGGTGGCGAAGTGTTCATGGAGATGCAGAAGACGCCCTTTGCCAACCGCTTCGCCATGCTGCGCGACCGGTTCGGGGCATCATGGATGCTGCTGCACCAACCGTAAGGGAGGAGCCATGCCCAAACGCATCCAGGCCTACAAGACGGCCGACATCACCGTCACCTTCGACCCGAACATCTGCATCCACTCGGGCGTCTGCCTGCGCGGCCTTCCCATGGTGTTCGACGTGCGGCGGCGCGACTGGGTGCGCGCGTACGCCGCGCCGGCGCAGGAAGTGGCCGCGCAGATCCGTCGCTGCCCGTCCGGCGCGCTGCAGTACACGCTCGCGGCCGAACCGCAATCCGCGAGCGGCGAGGCGGCTTCGGCAGAGTGATCGCGGCGAACGCGACGGCCGGGCGATTCCGGCCGCCGCGTCTCAGCCGCAATCAGGTCGTGGCCATCGGGAACTGCGCCTCGAGCCACGACTGCCAGATCGGCGTCTCGCGCGCCACGGCCCCGGTCGCCTGTTCGCCGTACAGATAGAAGGTGATCGCCGCCATCACCGTGTCGCCGAACTCGATCGTGTACAACGCGGCGATGCCGGGTGACGGCAGATCCAGACGCAGCAGCGCGCCGTAGGGATTCTCGCCGAGACGCTCGACCACGCCGCCCATCGCCGGCACGCCCGACGGTACCGCCCACGTCTGGCCGTCGCTCAATCCGTTCAGTCCCAGCGAGGATGACAGCGTTGCCCACACATCCGCCGGCGTGCCCGCGCCCGGCGCCATCACCTGCATCATCGCGCTGCGCTGCCCGCGGAAGTGCGTGAGATAGAGCCGCAGCACCCGGAAGATGCCCGGCCAGCCCTCCTCGGCCCCGGTCAGCTGGCCGTCCCAGTCGTCCGTGCTCGCGAACAGACTCTGCACCACGCGCACGACACACGTCCCGCCCGCTCGTGCTTCGACAACGAACTCCGTGGCGATCGGTGGTGAACCCGGAACCCAGCCATCCGACTCGCGCACGAACTTCCGCGGCGGGTCCCATTCCGTGACCACCGACTGCAGCTGCATGCCTGGACCGAACTCCAGCGTGAAGGCGACGGGTTTCCCATCGCGCTCTTCAGACGTGGCCGGAACGAACCAGGACGAGATGCCCGGCCCTGTCGCGATCGCCTCCCATACTTCTTCCGGTGTGCCCGGAACCTCTACTTCCACCTGAATCGAACGACGCCCGGATGCTTCCACACTGACGCTCATGACCACTCCTCGGGTTGGGTGTTCTGCGGTAGGGGATGCGACACGATCACGAGGCGGTGTGCTCTCCCGCCGGGCGCCGAGTCGTCGTGATACTTCGATACCAGCTGCGCAATCGCGTCCGTCAGATCGCGGCTGAACGCCGCACGTTCCGCCGCTGATCGAAAGCGCACTTCCGTGTCCACCGCGAGCGTCGCGAGCCGCTTGCCCGCTTCGTTCGCGCGACGCAGCAGGCTGCCGACTTCACGGATCAGCCGCGCACCCAGGGCGATCAGATAGCTCGCGGACAGACGATCCGCTTCGCGCTTCGCATCGACCGCCGCCGGACCCAGTGCGCCCGGCGACACCACGTACGAGGCCGCCGTCGCCACCAGCAGCCGCTCCGTCAGGCCGCCCCACCGGCGTTCCTCGGCAAGACGCACCAGCCCGTGCGACTCCAGCGCGCGCAGATGGTAGTTCACCTTCTGCCGCGGTACGCCTACGCGCGTCGCCAGCGTCGCCGCCGACGCGGGTTCCGCCAGTTCGGCCAGCAGCCGGCTCCGCACCGGCTCCAGTGCGACGGTCGCCGCCGCCGGATCCTCGATGACCTCGATCTCACGCATGGCTCCATGATACGCTTTGACAATATTTCTTGTCAAGGCCGCTGTGCGAGGGGTGTGAGGCCGGGGTCCGCTCCGCAGGGGAGCAGTTCGGCAGGGACGCGCCGCGGGGGGCCGGGGCCGCCCGGCCAAGTTCCCAAAGTGCGGCGTCTGGTTGGGGGACCTTGGAGGTTTGCCCGCCCGGGGCGGTCAACTTCCCGGGGTCCGGTGTGGCCGAGGACTGGCTTGGGAAGTTCACCGGTGCCAGGACGGGTCAACTTCCCGAAGTCGCAGTCATGTATCGCGGATTGGGACGTTGCCGGTGCAACCAGGACGGGGGACTGAAGACGCCGGCTCGCCGCTCGAAAAGCTCACGAACCCCGGATTCGGATCCCTTGCGAGCAGCCCAGCGGTGTGGGACATCCCCGTGCACCATTGCCGGCACGACTGCTCGAGCGGCTCCGATTCAGACGCGCGCACCCGAGCCGGCAATTATTGTCGGCAGCACTGATCGAGCCGCTCGGAT
>CAYUIG010000019.1:39525-66548 GCA_964444685.1 uncultured Gemmatimonadaceae bacterium
CGGCAGCACTGATCGAGCCGCTCGGATTCGGACGCGCGCAGCCGAACCGGCAATTATCACCGGCAGGATTGCATGCATCGGGAAAGCGCGACCATGTGCAGCCCTACCGGCAGTCCCACCCCGCCGGAAGAACCCGCCGAACAGCCCGCCGTATGTCGCCCGCTGAAAGTCGCCCGTCGTACGTCGCCCGCCACGGGTCGCCCGCGCCGTTACAGCAGAATCCCGTAATCCTTGATCTTGCGGTACAGAGTCCGCTCGCCCATGCCGAGCATGGCGGCGGCCTTCCGACGGTTGCCGCCGACCTCGCGCAGCGCGGCGGTGATGGCGGCGGCCTCGAGGTCGGCCAGCGTCTGGCCGGGGCGCCAGACGATCACGTCGTGCTCGGCCTCGAGGTCTTCATCGGAAACTTCGATGTCCTCGATGGGCTGACCCAGAGGCGTTCCCGCCGGAACGGGGATCCACTGCTGCGGATACTGCGGCGGATACGGAAGTGCGGTGCCCGTGTCGGGCTGTGAAGCGCGGTACTCCTCGAAGCGACGTCGCAGCTCCTCCATGTCGACGCGGAGCTGGATGAGCGTTCGAAAGATGAACTCGAGCTCGGGTGTGAGTTTCCCTTCCTCGATGGGAAGCGCTGCGGTCAACGGAACGGGCAGCAGGCTGCGCGCGCGGCTGCCGTCGCGGATTTCGGGTGGAATGTGCTCGGGGCGGATGACGTCGCCGTGGGAGAGCACGACCATCGACTCGACGAGGTTGCGCAGCTCGCGGACGTTGCCGGGCCAGTCGTAGGCCTCGAGCACGCGCATGGCTTCGGGTGAGACGGTGACGGGATTGCGCTGGTGTTCGCGCGCGGCTTCGCGGCTGAAGTGGTCGACGAGGAGCCGGATGTCTCCGCGGCGGTCGCGCAGCGGCGGGAGGTGGATGTTCAGAACGTTCAGCCGGAAGTAGAGGTCACGGCGGAACCGTCCGATCTCTACGAGCTGGCGCAGCTCCTGGTTGGTGGCGGCGATCACGCGCACATCGACGTGAATTTCCTCCTCGCCGCCGACACGCATGAACGACCGCTCCTCGAGTACACGGAGCAGCTTCGTCTGGGTGGCCATCGGCATCTCGCCGATCTCGTCGAGGAAGAGCGTGCCGCGGTGAGCCAGCTCGAAGAAGCCTTTGCGCTGGCCGATGGCGCCAGTGAACGCGCCCTTCTCGTGGCCGAAGAGCTCGGACTCGAGCAGTGTCTCCGGCAGTGCGGCGACGTTGGCCGCGATGAAGGGTTTGTGCCGGCGCGGCGAGAGCGCGTGAATGCCGCGCGCAACGCGCTCCTTGCCGGTGCCGCTCTCACCGGTAATGAGCACGGTCGAGTTTACGGGCGCAATCTGGATGATGCGCTCGAGCGCTTCGATCATCGCGTCCGTCTCACCGACGATGCCGGTGACCTCGCGGAGCCGGCGCCGCTGAATGAGGCGTTTCCCTGCCAGCACGACTTCCGCTGGATCGATGGGCTTGATGAAGCCGACGGCCTCCGTGATGCCGGAGCGCCAGGTGGGATCCGCGGCATCGGCGGCCGAGTCGAAGAGGCCGATGACGGGCAGGCGCTCGAACGAAGCGGCTTCGCGCAGCAGCCGGCGCGCCTGCTTGTCGCTCAGGCCGCCCGTCAGCACGAGCAGCACGGGGTCGCCGATGTCGGCGATGCGTTCGCCGGGCGCGAGCAGTTCGACGGCGAAGTCTTCCTCCGCGAAGTGCTGACGCAGAGGAACGGCGGACTCGAGATGCCGCGTGGTGATGAGGACGGTGCCGGTCTCCGCCACCTCAGCCTCCGGGCGCGGGGTGGCGGCCGGTATCGACGCCACGCAGGAGCTGCACGGCGTGCTCGAGGAGCGGATCGAGCACCGCGATGCCGTCGCGCACGCCGCCCTCGCTGCCGGGAAGGTTGACGATCAGGACGGAGCCGCGCGTGCCCGCGATGCCGCGCGACAGCCAGCTCCACGGATTGGAATCCGCACCAAACGCGCGCAACGCCTCCGCGATGCCGGGCGCCTCGCGTGCGATGGCAACGCGCGTGGCCTCCGGCGTGACGTCGCGCGCGGTGAGGCCCGTTCCTCCGGTGGTGATCACGACATCGCAGTGGCCGGAGTCCGACAATCTGACGAGCGCGGCCAGAATCGCAGCGGCGTCGTCGCGGACGACATCCCGGGATGCGAGCGTCCAGCCACGATCGACCACCCACGACGCCAGAGCATCCCCGCTCGCATCCGAGCGCGTTCCCGCGGAAACGCCGTCCGATACGGTGAGGATCGAGAGGCTGACCGGCCGGCTCAACGGCGGATCGACCCCTCGCGGTAAAACGGCGGTTTCACCACCTCGGCGGCCACGGGTCTGTCACGCACGACGATCTCGATCGCGGTACCGGCCTTCGCCGCCTCCGTCGGAAGCCATGCGAGTCCGATCCCCTGCTCGAGCGACGGACTGTGGATGCCGCTCGTGACCAGCCCTGCGTCGTCGCCCTGCCAGCGCACGGTGTAGCCGTGGCGCGGGAAGCCCCGGTCCTTGAGCACGAACGCCGCGAGCTTCCGCGGCACACCCGCCTCCTTCTGCTTCACGAGTGCAGCGCGGCCGATGAAGTCACCCTTGTCGAGCTTCACGACCCAGCCGAGTCCGGCCTCGAGTGGCGTGTGCTCTTCGTCGAGGTCGTTGCCGTACAGCGCGTAGCCCATCTCGAGTCGCAGAGAGTCGCGTGCACCGAGGCCTGCCGGAATGAGGCCGTCGGAGGCACCGGCCTCGAGCAGTGCGCGCCACACGGGCACGGTGTCCGCCGCCGCGATATACAGCTCGAAACCATCCTCGCCCGTGTATCCGGTCCGGCTGATCAGTGCGGCCACACCCGCGACCTCACCCTGCGCGAAGCGGTAGTAGCCGATCGCGGCCAAGTCCGTCGCGCAGATGCGCGCGAGGATTTCCGAAGCACGCGGCCCCTGGATCGCGATCAGTCCGATGTCGTCGGAGCGATCGACGATCTCGACGTCGAATCCGCTCGCGTGCGACTGGATCCACTCGAGGTCCTTCGCCCGGTTGGAGGCGTTGACCACGAGCATGTAGCGATCGGGCAGACGGTAGACGATGCAGTCATCCACGGCACCGCCGTTCTCGAGACAGATCACCGTGTACTGCGCCTGGCCGACCTCGATCGAGGATGCATCGTTGGTTGTGACGCGCTGGACCAGCGCGAGTGCATCGGGCCCGGATACGAAGAACTCGCCCATGTGCGAGACATCGAACAGGCCCGCACGCGTGCGCACCGCGCGGTGCTCCTCGATGATTCCCGTCGGGTACTGCACGGGCATCTCGTAGCCGGCGAATGGCACCAGCTTCGCGCCCAGCGCGCGATGCTCATCGAAGAGGGGGGTACGTTCCAGTGCCGTGCTCATGACAAACCTCCCATGAGCGTGACCAGCAGCGCCTTCTGCACGTGCAGCCGGTTCTCCGCTTCATCGAAGACGCGCGAGCGCGGACCCTCGATCACCTCCTCCGCCACTTCCTCGCCGCGGTGCGCCGGCAGGCAGTGCAGGAAGATCGCGCTGTCCGCCGCGCGGCTCATAAGCTCGTTGTCGACGTGGTAGCCGGCGAACGCCTTCTCGCGTGCCGCTGTTTCCGCTTCCTGACCCATCGACGTCCATACGTCCGTGTTCACCACCTCGGCCCCTTCCACCGCTTCGCGCGGATCGTCCGTAAGCAGGATGTTCGCGTGGGCGCGCGCGCGCTCGAGGATCGCACCCTCCGGCCGGTACCCTTCCGGACACGCGAGCCGCAGGTGGAATCCGAATCGATACGCGGCATTCAGCCACGAGTTCGCCATGTTGTTGCCATCGCCGACCCAGGCGATGGACCGACCCGAGAGATCGTCGCCGAACTCCTCCTGAACCGTCAGCAGGTCCGCCAGCACCTGACAGGGATGCAAGAGGTCCGTGAGTCCGTTGATCACCGGCACACTCGCGTACTTCGCCAGCTCCAGCAGCGTCTCGTGCGCGAACGTACGGATCATGATGCCGTCGACGTAGCGCGACAGCACACGCGCGGTGTCGCGGATCGGCTCGCCTCGCCCGATCTGGATGTCGCGCGAGCTCAGGAATAGCGCGTGTCCGCCGAGCTGCACCATCCCCGCCTCGAACGACACCCGCGTCCGCGTCGAGCTCTTCTCGAAGATCATCGCCAGGGTCTGGCCGCCCAACGGGCGCTCGGGGCCACGCCCCGCCTTCAGCTCCCGGGCGAGCACCAGCAGCGCGTACAGCTCCGAGGCCTCGAAGTCCGGTATTTCCAGGAAGTCCCGCTTCATGCTCCTCATGGGTCACGTGGCGCCGGAAAGTACCCATCCTGCCAGTCAGGCAGCAAGCCGGCACCTGCAGGTTGCGAAAACCTTGCACGAAGCAAGCAGCGAGGTTCCGGTCTCAGAACCCCAGAGTGTTGAATATCAATGACTTGCATAGTGGTCCACAGATTGTTGATCAGGCACGTGATAAAGCGTTTAACAGGGACCGGTACATGTGTGAGAATGCGCCCCGACGCCGGGGCCCGAGGGTGCGCCCGGGCGTATCCATCATCGAGCTGGCCATCGTCATGGTCCTGCTCGGCACGATCGCGGTCATAGCGGTACCGCGGTTCAACCTGCGTCAGACCCGCCTCGAGGCCGCGCAGAATGCGGTCACCATGAAGCTTCTCGGCATCCAGCGGCTGGCCGTGCAGGAGCAGCACGACGTGATCGTCGCGTTCGACACCACGGCGGCCCGGTTCCGGATCCATCGGGACGAGGACAACGACCGGGTGCTGGACACCGGCGAGCGTGCGGACTGGTTCGAGCTGGGCGACGGCGTGTCTTTCGGCCGGAGCAGTGTGACGGCTCGGACGATGGGCGGGAAGGCCGCCAACTTCACGGAAACGCAAAGCGGCATGCCGTCGGTGACGTTCCATCGCAGCGGTGCAGCCAGCGCATTCGGCGGCTTCTACATGCGGCCGGCCGGCACCGATGCGACGACGAACGTGCGTGCGGTCGAGATCGAGCGGGCGTTCGGGAAGACGAGCGTGTGGCGCTGGAACGGCAGCGCATGGGTGAGGAGCTTCTGATGCGAGCGCGTGCAGGATTCACCCTGATCGAAGTGCTGGTGGCGCTGGTCATCCTGGCGGTGGTGCTGCTGGGTGGGCAGGCGGTTGCGGCGCGGATGATCTTCAACGTGACGAGCGCGGAGCGGCAGATGGCCGCGGTGCAGCTCGCGGATGACCGCATCGACTTCATCCGGCTGGACCCGCAATACGACTCGCTCGAGGCGCGCTACGAGAAGACCGAGACGTCGCTGCCCGGTTACACGAACGCGACGCGCAAGACGCAGCTTCAGCGCATCCAGACGACGACGACCAACGGCGTCACGGATTACTGGAAGATCACCGTGCACGTGACGCTCCCGGGCCTGAAGGACACCGTTAAGCGCAGTGCGAGCATAGGATCGCCATGACACACACGAAGACCTTCCGCAACCGGCGTGGCTTCAGCCTCGTCGAGACGCTGGTGGCGATGATCCTGTTCGTTCTCGTGCTCGGCACCACGCTGAGCGTCATGGATGACCAGGTGCGCGCGATGACCGGCGGCGTGGCGGAAGTGAAGGCCACGCAGTATCTGCGCTTCGCGTTCGGCCTGCTGGAGCGCGAGCTGCCGTTCACGGGCTCGAACACGGCCGCGCACCAGCCGTTCCTCGTGTACGCCGACAGCATGACGCTGGCGTTCAACGCCGATCTCGTGAGCGATCAGGCGAACGACCCGTCGGCCGTCTACTCGGACACGCTCGCACCCGCCGCTGCCGTGTGGGAGGTGCGGCAGGCGAACAAGTTCACGATCCCGGGCACCGGCTGGGCGTATCCGGACACGACGTACCGGGTGGGCGGCATCCTGAGCCCGGCCGAGACGATCGTCTACGTCTTCCGTGCGGACAGCTCGACGTCGCGCACCGACGACTACGTGCTGTACCGGAAGGTGAATCATCTCGCGCCGGAGATGGTCGCCCGCAATCTGCTGAAGGTGCCGGGCCAGCCGTTCTTCCGGTTCTACCGTCACATCGTACCGGGGAGCGGGCTGCCGTACCTGCTCGAGGTGCCGAAGGACTCGCTGCCGCTGAGGCATACGCAGCCGGTCCACCTGGCCGCAACGGACACCGGCAAGCTGGCGAAGATCGACAGGATTCGCGCCGTGCGCGTCGCCTTCCGCACGACGGACGAGCGGCCCGGGTCGAAGGAGCGGATCTACTCGGCCGCGCGCACGATCACGCTGCCGAACGCGGGCATCACGGCGAAGAAGACGTGCGGCGACGAGCCGATCATCGGCAACAACAGCTTCAGCTCGGCGTGGGGCGTGGTCGACACGGACACGGTCGTCCAGCTCACGTGGAACCCTGCGGTCGACGAGACGGCCGGTGAGGAAGACGTGATCCGGTACGTGCTCTGGCGGTCGACGGCAGGATCCGCCGGCGCGGGGGATCCCTATCTCAGCATTCCGTCCGGCGCCGGCTCCTATGCGTACACGGACGCGCTGGTGAATCCCGGTACCACATACTACTACGCGCTCGGCGTGCAGGATTGCAGTCCCTCGATGTCCACACTCAAACACACCGTAGTGGTGATCCCATGAACGCTCCCAGGAAGCGACAACTGCTGAGGAATCGGGAGGGCATGGCGCTGGCCCTTACGCTGGTCGTGACCTTCGTGCTTGGCGCCATCATCATGGCGGCGACGACGATCGGCGGCACCGCGTACACGATGACGCGCCAGGAAGACCGGCGTGCCATCCTCGAGGCCGCCGCCGAGGCGGGCCTCGAAGAGGCGCGCGCGAAGATCAACGGCAACAAGAACCTGTACCCGGATTCGCTGTACGCGACGATCGAGAACGGTGTGGCGGTCTACGATTCCGCGGGCAAGCCGATCCCGGGCATCAAGCGGTACACATACGCGGGACCCACGGGCATCACGACCGGACAGTACGGCGTGTTCGGCAGCATCGTGTCGGTAGCGGAGGATGGCAACGGCGACCGTGTGATCCGCCGCGCCGAGGTCGTGCAGGAGAGCTTCGCGAAGTACGCATACTTCACCGACAACGAAGGCGGCAACATCTACTTCGGCGGCGGCGACCAGCTCTTCGGTCCGGTGCACTCGAACGACGAGATCAAGATCCACTCGACGGGTGCGACCTTCCACAACACCGTGACGACGGCGAAGGATGTGGAGGATGCGCACTACGCGACGTTCGTCATCGGCTACAAGGAGAACGTGCCGATCATCCCGCTGCCGCAGACCGCGGACCTGAACAAGCTGCGCAACTACGCGATCGCGGGCGGCACGCGCATCAACGCAAACCTGTGGGGCAATCACTATCAGGCCGCGACGCGCATCGAGTTCATCGCCGTCGACCTGAACGGCGATGGCAAGACGGACGGCTCCGACGAAGGCTTCATGCGCGTGTATCAGGCGAAGAACGCGTCGCACCTGAACTGGGTGACGGGGCACATTCCCAACTCGGGCATGGACGACTCGGAGAACTGCGGCCACTACCATACGGGCGGCAATTTCGTCGACGCGCAGGACCACCCGAACAACGGCTCGGACGACTGGGAGGACGCACTGAAGAGCAGCAGCCGCGTCTGCTACCTGGGCGGCGACCCGCGCATCTGGGACGGCACGTTCGACAACGACGACGGCAAGGGCCAGTGGCTGCAGTGGTCCGGCTCGAAGGACCCGCGCCTCAACGGCCGTGCGGACAAGGACTACCTGTGGCCGCTCTCGCGTGATCTGAACCCGAACTTCAAGGGTGTCGTGTTCGTGGACGGCAAGGTTGCGATCAGCGGCACGCTGCGCGGCCGGATCACGCTTGCGACGACCGACAACATCCTGTTCGTCGACGACCTGAAGTACGTTACGGACCCTGCGGCGCACACGTGCGCGGACATTCTCGGACTGTTCAGCGGCAAGAAGGTGATCATCGCGGACAACACGCTGAACTCGCCCGTGTACGTGGACAACAGCTACCGGACGTACGACGACACATCGGACGAGTTCCTGCACGCCGTCGTGCTGGCGCTGGACATGTTCGAGGCGGAGAACTACGACTCGGGTGCGACGAACTACGAGGACTGCGGCACGACGAACTGGGGCCGCGGCTGCCTCTTCCTGACGGGTGGCGTGATCCAGGACGAACGCGGCCCGGTGGGTCAGTCGAACGGCACCGGCTACCTGAAGCGCTACTCGTACGACCAGTGCGCGTTCTCGGACCCGCCGCCGTACTTCCCGACGACGGGCCACTTCGCGCGCAGCCGCGTGTTCGACATCGACCCGGTCGGCTTCACGCCGGCGGGGCTGTTCGCCAGCCTGACGCCGGCGAACTAGAGGATGTAGCGCCGCAGGTCCTCGTCCTCGAGGATCGCGCGGAGCCGCTCACGCACGACCGTCGCGTCGATCACGATGCGGCGGTCGTCGCGTTCCGGCAGGTCGAACAGGATGTCGTCGAGCAGCGTGGTCATGACCGTGTGCAGCCGCCGCGCGCCGATGTTCTCCATGCGCGAATTGACTTCCGCGGCCATGCGCGCCACCTCCAGCAGCGCGTCCTCCTGGAACTCCAGCTCCGCACCCTCGGCACCCACGAGCGCCTGATACTGCTTCGGCAGCGCGTTCTTCGGCTCCTTCAGGATGCGCACGAAGTCCTGCTCCGTGAGCGCGCTGAGCTCGACGCGGATGGGGAACCGGCCCTGCAGCTCCGGAATGAGGTCGCTCGGCTTCGACACGTGAAACGCGCCGGCTGCCACGAACAGGATGTGGTCGGTGCGCACCATGCCGTAGCGCGTCTGGACGCTGCTCCCTTCGACGACGGGAAGCAGGTCCCGCTGGACGCCCTCGCGGCTCACGTCCGGGCCGGTGCCGCCGCGCTCGCCGGCGATCTTGTCGATCTCATCGAGGAACACGATGCCTGTGTCTTCGGTGCGCTCGAGCGCCTCGTTCACGACCTCGTCCATGTCGACGAGCCTGTCCAGCTCATCCTGCATCAGGATGCGGCGGGCTTCCGCGACCGACACCGTGCGCCGCTTCTTGCGCTTCGGCATCATGTCCTGGAGCATCTCGGTGAAGTTGAAGTCCATTCCCTCCATGCCGCCCATTGGCATCATCATGTTCTCGATGGGCGTGGACTGCGAGACCTCCACGTCGACCGTACGCTCCTCCAGCTTCCCGTCGCGCAGCAGTGCGCGCAGCTTCTCGCGTGTGCGCTCGCGCCGCTCTGCCGCGCGCCTGCGCTCTTCCTCGTCCTCGGGGACGGCGGACTCCTCCTGCGTGTCCCCATCGGGCCCGACGATGAATGCGCGCGTGCGCGCCGCGTCCGGCCGGGCGCCGAACGGGACCGGCTTCTCCTCGGGTGGCGGGGGCAGCAGCAGATCGAGCAGGCGTTCCTCGACGCGCTGCTCGGCCACCTCTTCGACATCGGCCTCGCGCTCCTCGCGGACCATGTTGACGGCAATGTCGACGAGGTCGCGGATCATCGACTCGACATCGCGGCCGACGTAGCCCACCTCGGTGAACTTCGAGGCCTCCACCTTGATGAACGGCGCGCCCGCCAGACGGGCGAGGCGGCGGGCGATTTCGGTCTTCCCGACGCCGGTCGGCCCGATCAGGATGATGTTGTTGGGCACGATCTCGTCGCGCAGCTCGCTGTCGACGCGCTGCCTGCGCCAGCGGTTGCGCAGCGCGATGGCGACCGCGCGCTTCGCGGCGTCCTGGCCGACGATGTACTTGTCCAGCTCGGCGACGATCTGCCGTGGTGTCGGCTCGTCGCGCAGGCCGCGGAGCGGGGACGCTTCGTCGTCGCGGACGAGCTGGGGCCCCGCGTCGGTACGCATTCTATCCATCGAGTTCCAGCACGGTGATGTTGCGGTTCGTGTAGATGCAGATGTCGGCCGCGATCTCGAGCGAGGTACGCACGATCTCGCTGGCATCGAGCTGTGCGTGCTGCTTGAGCGCGCGCGCCGCCGCGAGCGCGAACGATCCACCGCTGCCGATGGCCACGATCTCGTCGTCCGGCTCGATCACGTTCCCGTCCCCGCTGACGACGAACAGGTGGTCGCGGTCGGCGACGGCCAGCAGGGCCTCCAGCCGGCGCAGGTAGCGGTCTGTCCGCCAGTCCTTCGCCAGCTCGACCGAGGCGCGGGACAGGTTCCCCGGGTAGCGCTCCAGCTTCTCCTCGAACTTCTCGAACAGCGTAAATGCGTCCGCCACGCTGCCCGCGAATCCGGCAAGGATCTTCCCATCCTTGAGCTTGCGCACCTTCTGCGCCGCGCTCTTCATGACCGTCTCGCCGAGCGTGACCTGGCCGTCACCGCCGAGGGCAACGCGGCCGCCGTGGCGCACGCCGACGATGGTGGTGGCGTGCAGTTCGTATCGGGCCAAGGCTTTCCTCCTCGCTGAACCGCAGATAGTACCCCCGGGGGGTCCCCCGGGACAGGGCCGGGCGTCAGGCGCGGGGATGGGCGCGGTCGTAGACGCGCTTCAGCCGCTCTTTCGAGGTGTGCGTGTAGATCCGGGTGGTGGAGAGCGAGGCGTGGCCGAGCAGCTCCTTCACGGCCATGAGGTCGGCGCCCGCGTCCAGCAGGTGGGTGGCGAAGCTGTGGCGGAGGGCGTGGGTCGACAGCGTCTCATCGTCGGCCGCGGCGCGCAGGAAGCCGACCACGATGTCCTGGATGCGCCGCGCCGAAAGCCGTTTTCCGCGCTCCGACAGGAACACGGCGTGCCGGTCGGATCCCGGGTTGCGGGATGCCACCTCCCGCCGCCGCAGCTCGTAGCGCCGGAGTGCGACCGCTGCGGACCGGCCGATCGGCACGATGCGCTCCTTCCGCCCCTTGCCGCGCACGCGCGCCTGCTCGCTCACCAGGTCGACGTCCGCAAGGTCGAGCCCGCGCAGCTCGGACAGGCGCATCCCCGTGGCGTAAAAGGTCTCGAGAATGGCGAGGTCACGGACGCCACGAAATGTGTTCTCCGAGGCCTGCGCCTCCGCGGCCGCGAAGAGACGCTCGGCATCCGCGCGCGTGAGCCAGCCGGGAAGCCGTCGCTCCTGCTTCGGTGACCGCACCGCACGCGCGGGATTCGCTTCGATGATCTCCTCGCGGTGCAGGAAGCGGAACAGCGCACGCGCGGCGGAGAGCTTGCGCGCGATGGTCCGCCGCGAGAGTTCGCGGCGCGCGAGCTGCGCCACGAACGCGCGCATCGCGAGCCGATCCACACCGCCCCAGTCCCAGTCGGGACCGTCGTACCATGAATCGAGGAACGCCGCGAGCTCCACGAGATCGCGGCGGTAGGCCGCGACCGTATGCGCGCTGAGCTGCCGGCCGTCACGGATCTCGCGCAGGTAAAGCTCGAGCGCGGCGTTGCCCGACGGTGCGGCGCTCATGTTCCGGGCGACCCGGCCGCCGCCGGCTCGAATTCGCCGATCCACGTCTCGAGGTCCGCCAGCGCGCGCTCCGCGAGCTGCTGCCGCCGCGCTATCCGATCGCGCACCTCCGAAGGCAGCGGATCCACGAGCCCGAAGTTGGAGTTCATCGGCTGGAACTCCGATGGCTTCGCGCCGTGCAGGTACCTGTAGAGCGCACCGATCATCGTCGTCGACGGCGGCACCGCGGGCTCGAGACCATCCAGCAGACGCGCCATGTTGAGTCCGGCGAGAATGCCCGACGCAGCGGACTCCATGTAGCCTTCCACGCCCGTGAGCTGACCAGCGAAGATCACATCCGGCCGCGCCGGCGGTGCGCCGTACGGCAGCAGCCGCGCGGGGAAGTTCAGGTAGGTATTCCTGTGAATCGATCCAGTGCGCAGGAACTCGGCGTTCTCGAGGCCGGGGATCATCCGGAAGATGCGCCGCTGTTCTCCGGTCCGCAGCCGCGTCTGGAAGCCGACCATGTTCCACATCTGCCCCTGCGCGTCCTCGCGGCGGAGTTGCACCACGGCCCAGGGGCGACGTCCCGTACGCGGATCCCGGAGCCCGACAGGCTTCATCGGACCGAAGCGCAGCGTGTCGGGCCCGCGCGAGGCGAGCACCTCGATGGGCAGGCAGCCCTCGAAATACGGGATGTTCTCCCAATCGTGGCCAGGATACGTGTCCGCCTCGCGCAGCGCAGCCACGAAGTTTTCGTACGTCTCCCGGTCCAGCGGGCAGTTGAGGTAGTCGGTGGCATCGCCCTTCTCACGCCGCGATGCGAAGAAGACCCGCTCCATGTCGATGGAGTCGTCTGCTACGATCGGCGCGATCGCGTCGTAGAACGCGAGGCCTTCCTCACCGATCAGCGCGGCGATGTCGGCGGACAGCGCATCGGATGTGAGCGGCCCGGTGGCGATGATCGCGGGTCCATCGGGCACCGCCGTCACCTCGCGCCGTTCGAGCCGGATGCGCGGATGCGACGCGATCGCGTCGGTCATCGCGCGCGCGAACAGCTCGCGGTCTACCGCAAGTGCGGCGCCGGCCGGAACACGCGCAGTCTCCGCAGCGCGCAGGACGAGCGAACCGAGCCGTCGCATCTCGGCCTTGAGAAGGCCGTGCGCATGCGTGGGCTCGATGCTCTTGAAGGAGTTGGTGCAGACGAGTTCGGCGAGCTGGTCCGTCTGGTGCGCCGGTGTGCGGGCGACCGGACGCATCTCGACGAGGGTCACATCGTGGCCCGCGTGCGCAAGCCGCCACGCCGCCTCGCAGCCGGCCAGACCACCGCCGACGACGAGCGCGCGCGCCATCAGCTGCGGCTCCGGCCGCCGCCGCGTCCCTTCCCCGCCCCGGTGCGCGCACGCTGCTTCTTCACGGGCTTCTTCTGTGCGCGCCGTTCGGCAGGTGTGGTCGCCGCGCCGGTGGACGCTTCCACCGTGCCGTCGGCAGCGCTCGTGAACGACACGTTGCAGTTCGGGCAGCGCAGCGTCTCGCCCTTCGACTTCGTGACCTTCTTCAGCAGGAACGGGTGCGCGCACTCCGGACACGGCGTCGGGATCGGCTCATCCCAGACGGACCAGTCGCACTCGGGATAGCGGGTGCAGCCCCAGAACGGCTTGCCCTTGCGCGTGCGCTTCTCGCCGATCTCGCCCTGTTTGCACTGCGGGCACTTCAGCCCCGGAATCGTACGCGGCCGCGTGTGCCGGCACTTCGGGTAGTTGCTGCACGAGATGAACGCGCCGAACCGGCCCTGCCGTTCGACCAGCTCGCCGCCGCAGTCGGGGCACTTCTCGCCGATCGGCTTCGGCTCCGCCTTCTCCTTGTCATCGAGGGAAGCCGTGTGACGGCAATCGGGATAACCCGAGCAGCCGAGGAAGCGGCCGTAGCGGTTCCACTTCACGCGCAGCGGGCGGCCGCATTCGGGGCAGTTGCCCGCATCTTCGGGAGGCGGCACGATGTCGTGGCCCTTCTTCTCCACCTCCTCGAGCCGGCGCTGGAGCGGACCGTGGAACCGCTCGAGCACCTTCCGCCAGTCGAGCTCGCCCTCCTCGATGCGGTCCAGCTCGCTTTCCATGCCGCTCGTGAAGCCGACATCGAACAGGTCGGGGAAGCCGCGCACGAGGAACTGCGCCACGGTTTCACCGAGCGGCGTGGGGTGGAAGCGCTTCTGCTCGATCTTCACGTACTCACGATCGGTGATCGTCGAGATGATCTGCGCGTACGTCGACGGCCGCCCGATCCCGAGCTTTTCCAGCTCCTTCACGAGGCTCGCTTCCGTATAGCGCGGCGGCGGTTGCGTGAAGTGCTGCTCCGGAACGAGCGCGCGCAGGCGGCAGCGATCCCCTTCCTCCATCGCGGGAAGCGGATCGAGATCGTCGAGCGTGCGATGGTCGCCTTCCTCACGCGCTTCCGTGTAGAGCCGCGTGAAGCCGTCGAACTTCATGACCGACCCGGTGGCGCGGAACAGGTACTTGCGGCCCGAAGCGCCGGCGATGTCGAAATCCACCGTGGTCGTGTCGAAGACAGCGGGCGTCATCTGGCCGGCGACGAAGCGCAGCCAGATCAGCTCGTACAGGCGCAGCTGATCGCGCTCCAGGAAGCTGCGGACGGCGTCCGGCGTGCGCATCGCATCGGTCGGCCGGATGGCCTCGTGTGCTTCCTGCGCGCCCTTCTGCTGCTTGCCGCCCCACAGCCGCGGCGACTTCGGCAGGTACGCATCGCCGAAGGATCGTTCGATCCATTCGCGTGCACCCTGAACCGCGCCCGCCGACACGCGCGTCGAGTCGGTACGCATGTAGGTGATGAGACCGACCGAACCTTCGCTGCCGAGCTCCACCCCTTCGTACAGCTGCTGCGCAAGGCGCATCGTCTTCGCGGCCGGGAAGCCGAGCCGCTTCGCCGCTTCCTGCTGGAGCGTGGACGTCGTGAACGGCGCGGGCGCATTCTTCAGCCGCTCCCGCCGCCTGATCTCCGTGATGTCGAACGGAACGCCGTCGACGTCTTCGACGACCGCCGTGGCCTCTTCCTCGTTGCCGAGCTTGAACGCCTTGCCGTCGATGTGGTGCAGCTTCGCGTCGAACTCGCCGCCCTCGTGCGCGAGCTGCGCGGTGATCGACCAGTACTCCTCGGCCACGAACGCGCGGATCTCCGCCTCGCGCTCGGTGATGAGCCGGAGCGCCACGGTCTGCACGCGCCCCGCGGAAAGCCCCGGACGGATCGGCTTCCAGAGCATCGGCGACACCTGGTAGCCGACCAGTCGATCGAGGATGCGCCGTGCCTGCTGCGCCTCGACCTTGCGCATGTCGAGCTCGTCGGGATGCTCGAGTGCGGCGCGCACGGCGTCGCGCGTGATCTCGTGGAAACGGATACGGCGGAAGCGCGCCGGCCCCTCATCCTCGTAGCCGAGCTGCTCGGCCACGTGCCACGCAATGGCCTCGCCTTCGCGGTCCGGGTCGGTCGCGAGCAGCACCTCCGCCGCACTCGCAGCGTCGCGGCGCAGCTCCTGGATGACGCGACCCTTGCCGCGGATCGTCACGTACGTCGGCTCGAAGCCGTGCTCGACGTCGACGCCCAGATCGCGTTCCGGAAGGTCACGGATGTGACCGACGGATGCGCGCACGACGTACTCCGGACCCAGGTACCGTCCGATCGTGCGCGCCTTCGCCGGTGACTCGACGACTACCAGCCGCTTTTCCTTCTTCGCCGCCATCGCCCTTCTTTCATGTCGTTATGTGCCGGAAGATCTCCTCCGCCACACGCTCGGGGTCCTTCCCACCCGTATCCACGATGTGGTCGGCTCGCGCGTACATCGGCTCGCGGACCCTGAGCAGCGCGCGGGCCCGCTCCAGCGGGTCCTCGCCTTCCAGCAGCGGCCTCTGTACCCCCGATGCGAGGGCCCGTTGCACCGCGATCTCCGGTGGTGTACGCAGCCAGATCGTGATGGAACCGGGTGGCAGCGACTCGAATGCGCCGGGCCGCGCGGCCCAGCCGCCGCCCGGAGCGACGACCGCCCGGCGCACGGAGGATAACTCGCCGGTCAACTCCTCCTCGAGCGCGCGGAACCCGTGCTCGCCCACCGCGCTGAAGATCTCGGGGATCGTCGCACGCGCGCGTCGCTCGATCTCCTCGTCGAAGTCGAGAAAGCGCCAGCCGAGCCGCCGGGCGAGGATGCGGCCGACGGTGGTCTTGCCGGCACCCATGAAGCCGATCAGGACGATGCAGCCGGATTCGTTCACGGCTCGGACGAAGCCTCGCGCAGCGCCTGCGTGCGGCGCGCGAGCTGCGCGATGTAGGCGTCGTAGTTGCGGCGCATCTCCGAGATGCTGTCACTGCCGAACTTCTCGAGCATGGCATCCGCGAGGACGATGGCCACCATCGCCTCACCGACGACACCGGCCGCGGGCAGCGCAACGACGTCGCTGCGCTCGCGCACCGCGTCCGCACGCTCGCCCGTGCGCATGTCCACGCTGCGCAGCGGGCGCATGAGCGTGGACAGCGGCTTCATGGCCACACGCACGACCAGCGGCTCGCCCGTTGTGATGCCGCCCTCGAGTCCGCCCGCGCTGTTGGACGTGCGGCGGAATCCGCCCGCAGCCGTGCGCGCGGAGTCGGCCTCGATCTCGTCGTGCACCGCGGAGCCGCGCCGGCGCGCGGCCTCGAAGCCGAGCCCGATCTCGACGCCTTTCATTGCCTGGATCGACATGAGTGCACCCGCGAGGCGTGCGTCCAGGCGGCGGTCCCACGCCACGTGACTGCCGAGTCCGACCGGCAGCCCGCGCACGACCACCTCGAACACACCGCCCAGCGTGTCGCCATCGGCCTTCGCGGCGTCGATCTCTTCGATCATCCGTGCCTCGGCCGCCGGGTCCAGTGTCCTTACAGGCGACGCATCCGCCGCAGCATTCAGGTCGTCCGGCAGCGTCCCGGGCGAGCCGGCTTCGATGCCGCCGAGCATGACGATGTGGCTGCCCACGGTGATGCCGAACTCGGAGAGCAGCCGCCGCGCGATGGCACCGGCCGCTACGCGCGCGGTCGTCTCGCGTGCGGATGCGCGCTCGAGGATGTCGCGCGCATCGTCGCGATCGTACTTGAGGATGCCGACGAGGTCGGCATGGCCCGGGCGCGGCAGGTGCACGCGTCGCAGGCGCCGCTCGTCATCCAGATCTTCGGGCGGCGGCTCGGGCGACATCGGCAGCCGCCAGTGCTCGTAGTCGCGGTTGCGGATGAGCATCGCGATCGGTGAGCCCAGCGTCTCGCCGAGACGCACACCGGCGAGGAACTCCGCCGCATCCTGCTCGATGCGCATGCGGCCGCCGCGGCCGTATCCGCCCTGGCGGCGGCGGAGATCGGGATCGATGTCGCGCGCGGCGATCAGCGACAGCCCCGCGGGCACGCCCTCGACCAGCGCAACCAGCGCGGGACCGTGCGACTCGCCTGCCGTGTGAAAGCTGAACCGCATTGCGCCCCCGTCCGAAGTCGAAGAGCCCGGCCGAAGCCGGGCTCTTCAAGGAACGGACTATATAACCGCCGCTCGGCGGCGATGTCCAGCCTCAGCGGCGCGTGCGCTGCCGCCGCTTCCGCTCGCTACGCACATTCAGCGCAGCGGATTCGATTCTCACGGCGGCGGCCGCGGGGGCGAGCCCCGCGGGACCGCCCGCCGCCGTGATCGCGCCAGGAACCGGCGGGACGACCGGAGCCGGCGCAGGCGTTGCCGATGTATCCGTCTGAATCACGATCACCTGAATGGTGCCCAGTGCGCTGGCCTCACCGGCCGCATCGACAACCTGAGCGGTCACGGTCATCACCGAGTTCGGCGCGTCCTGCGGCACCGACTCGAAGACGACCAGGCTCGAGATGCTCGCCCGCTGCGGCGTGATCGGCACCGACCGCTGCGAGTTGACCGGACCGCCGAAGTACACGTCCACACGCGACAGCGGCCGCAGACCCTCTGCGTCGATCTCGATCAGCACGTTGTCACCCGCATTCACGGTCACCGGACCGCGGACGTCCAGCAGCGTCGGCGGGCCGAGCGGCACGATCACGACACCGGTCTCCGTCATGCTCACCGCACCGCCGGCGTCCACCGCGAACACACTCACGTTGATCACCGGATTCATGATCCCCGCGGGCACGGGCACCGTGACGACTTCGCTGAGCTGCGAGCGCGACGGGTCGACGGGCCGGACCAGGTCGGTGTTGATGCCGCCGCGCAGCTGCACGCGCAGCTCCTTGATGTTGCGCACACCCTGCGCATCGACGCCGACCATGAGTGTCGAACCCGCGTGCACCGTGTCGGGCAGGGTGAGCGTCAGCGTGGGCGGATCGAACACGAGCGGCACGGTCAGCGAACGCGTCTGGCTCACCAGACCGTTCTCATCGCGTGCGAACACCTCGACGTCCAGGAACGTGTCCTGCACCGCCGTGGGCAGATCGACGATCAGGTTCGCCGCTGCGCTCATCGAAGGCGAGGCGACCGCGACGGTCGTGTCCTTCGAGATGGCGCCCGTCATCTTGACGCGGAAATCCACGATCCGCTTCGTGCCGGCCGCAGCCATGCTCACGAGCAGGGGCGAACCCGGGCGCGCCTCGCTCGGACCGCTCAGGTTCGTGATCGTCGGCGGGCCGAAGGCCACGACCGTGGTCTCCTGCACGCGGCTGATGTTGCCCAGCACGTCCGTGATCGAGGCCGTCACCTGGATCAGCGTATCCGTGAGCATCGTCGGCAGCGGCAGTGCCACCACCTGCGACACACGGATCTCGGGCGGATCCAGCTTGATCGACGTGTCCTGCGTCACGGCGCCGCGCAGCGAGATGTCGACGCGCGAGATGCCGCGCTGCGCGACCGCGTCGACCCGCACGCGGATCGTATCGCCACCGAGCGCGGCTTCCGGCGCGGCCAGCGCGGTCACGCGCGGCACGAACGACGGACCCTCGCCCGTGAAGAGATTGTCACCCTCGCACGCCGACAGCAGTGCCGTCGCCGAGAGGAGCATGACCAGCGCGGGCAGCGCCCGCCGCCGGATTCGCAGGCGCGTCGCGCCCGCGCCGTACCCAACCTTCAGCCTTGCCATAGTCCGTTCCGTTCGGTGAACCAGGGATCGTCCGGGAGCCGGGGCCTCACAGTCGCGTCGCACGGGATCAGTCCCTGATGATGTGCGGCGTGACCATGATGAGCAGGTCCCTCTTGTTCTCCTGCTCTCGGGTGTTGCGGAACAGCGAACCGATCACCGGCAGATCCATGAGGAACGGAATGCCGGTCCGCACCTTGCTCTTCTCCGTGATCGTCAGACCGCCGATCACCGCCGTCTCGCCATCGCTGACCAGCACTTCCGTGTCTGCCTCCTGCGTCGTGAACACGACACCGATGTCGGAGGACGCGGGGATGGCGTCGGAGCGCTCTGCGTGCATCACCAGACGGACCTGGTCGCCGATGATGTGCGGCGTCACGGCCAGGATCACACCCGTCTGCTTGAATTCCACCGTTGCGACCGGGCCGGCCTGGGCGCCCGCACCACCGCCGCCGCCGCCGGCACCGAACGCGCCGGCGTCGATCACGCGCACGGGCGTCTCCTGACCGACCTGGATGTACGCCGGCCGGTGGTTCATCACCGTGATCGTGGGCGTGGCCTGAATGTCACTCAGCGTGACGGTCTGGAGCGCCTCGAGGAACGTGATCAGCGTGTGCCGGCCGAGCACGAGCGACGTAACGAGCTCGAGCGCGGGGCTGGGCACCGGATAGTTGGCGTTGGCCAGCGCAGCGACCGAGTTGCCGCCGAGCAGTACCACGTCTTCGCTGGTGGCCTCATCGGGCTCGAATACGCCGTTGCCGTTCTGGTCCGCGAAGCCCGACACCTTCTGGTTGAACTGGTTGCCGCGCGAGTCCTTCAGGTCGTACGTGACACCCATCTGCTCGAGCGCGGTGCGATCCACGAACGCGATCTTCGCCGAGATGTTCACCTGCGGCGGGCGGACGTCCATCTCGCGGATCAGCGGCATCACCTGGTCCAGCACGGACGGCCGCTCGGTGATCAGCAGCGAGTTGGCCGCCGGGTTCGCCGCCGCGCGGCCCTGCTCCGTGATCAGCTGCCGCACGGAGTTCACGATCGAGTCCGCGCTCACGAACTGCAGCTGGATCTGCCGGACCTCGAGCGGCTCCTGCGTCTGCGTCTCCGCGCGGCTCGCCGCGTCCAGCACGATGATCACGCCGCTCTCCAGCTCACGCGCGTACAGGCCGTTCGCCGCCAGGATCGCCGACAGTGCGCGGTCCCACGGCTGATTGCGGATGTCCGCCGTGATCGACTTCGACTTCACCGTCTCGCTCGCGATGATGCTCGTCCCCGCGAAGTCCGCGAAGGCGGAGAGCACCTCGGACAGCGGACGCTCCGTGAACTCGACCGTGATCGGCACCTCCTGGAGGTCCGGCGCCGCGCCGAACGCCTCGGGCGGCGGTGCCGCCGCTGCGGGCGCTGCCTCAGGCTGACGCTCGGCCTCCGCGGTGGTCAGGCCGCTCGCCACGGTCCACGTCGTGAAGGCCCCGCCGTTGTTCGGGAACGACAGGCGCAGCGCGCCCGCCTCCTCCGAGAAGCGGTATTCCACATCCGCATCGAGGTCGATCACCACGCGGATGATGCCCGGCTGGAAGGGGCCGATTCGGACCGACTGTACGCCGCCGCGGCCGACCGAGTGACGCGCAGCCTCGACCGGGCTCACGCCACGCAGATCGACCACCAGCCGCGCCGGGTCGGTCAGCGGGAAATGCGTCGCCATGACCTCGCCGTCGACCTCGATCACGACCTCGGTCCGGTCGGCGACGGGGACGACGCTCAGGCCGGTGACGCTCGGTTCGGGCGCGAGAACGGCCAGCGAGAGCGCGATGATCGGAATCATCGATCAAGCTCCTTCCGTGGGCTTCTTGAGTTCGAGCACCTGCTGGCGGCGAACGCCCAGGTTCTCGACGGAGAAAACGACATGGGACTTCGCGATGTCCTGCACCTGCGCGTTGCCGATGATGTCGCCGCGGCGGACGCGATGGATCTTGCCGCGCGCATCCGACAGCACGGCGACGCTCTGGCTCGGGATGTCGACGAAGATGATCATCCGGAGCGTCAGGTCCTCGAAGATCGGACCCGCCGCCTCGCCTTCCGCCAGCGGCCGGAAGGGGTCGCGCAGACCGATCGCGCCGTAGTCGAAGACTTCGCGCTCGAACACCAGGATCGGATCGGGCGCACCTGCGGAGGGCGCTGCGGCCGGATCGGCCGAGGCCACCACCGGGCCCGCGTTCTCCTGGGCGTCGACGGCGTTGAACAGTACCAGCGCAGCGCCGGCCAGCAGCGCCGCACCACCGATGATGCTACGACCTCGCGACATTTGTCCCCGCACTGTCCGCCGCCGTCCCCGCAGGAGCCGGCTCCGGAAGGATGTAGGTGACGATGGTGAAGTCGGCGCCGAGCACCGGCGAGCCGCTTCGGTTGCGTTCGCTGTAACGGTCCGACAGGATCTTCACGTCCGTGGGCGTGATGATCCGCGGCAGCGAGCCGACATCGGACAGGAAGCGGCCGATGTCGTGGTACGTCCCCTTCACGCCGATCTTGTAGGTCGACTTCACGTAGTACGCGCCGACCTCATCGGCCTGCGGCGACATCTCCGTGAGTTCGACGCCGGCGTCTCCCGCGCGCTCCGTCATTGAGTACAGGAGCTGCGGCACTTCCTCTGCGCTCGGAATCAGTTCCTCGAGCCGTTTCATGTGCTCTTCGTAGATCGCGACGCGGCGCTCCAGCTCGGGGCCGTGCCCCGTGCGCGCCACCGCCTTCGCGGCCTCGTTCATGCTCGTCAGGACGTCGTAATGGTCCTGGAGTGCGTCGGTCGCGACTACTCGCTGCGGGTGCAGGAACTGGTAGTACGCGAACAGCACCGCGAGCGGAATGAGCCCTACGAGCATCTTCCGCTGATCGGCCTGGCTGGACGGAAGCAGTGCCATCTATTCCTCCCCCACCGGACTGAAGAGCGGCACCGTCTGGATCGACTCGGGGGCCGGCGTCTCATACTCCCCCTCGAGTACGAACGAATACAGCACCTTGTCCTGCTCGGTGACCTGGGTCGTGGTGATCAGCCGGACGTTGCGGATGAAGTCCGACGTCTCGAGCTGCTGCATGAACTTCGTCAGCGCGAACGTGTTGCCCGCGCGGCCGGTGATGCTGAAGCGCGGAGCCTCGAGCGAGGCGCCGTTCGTGATGTAGGCGACGTTCACCAGCCAGGTGTAATCGGGCATGGCGCGCGCCACCTCGTCCACGATGTGCGCCCAGATGTAGCGACCGGCGTCGATCTCCTGGATGATCTCCAGCTTCTGCGCGATCGTGTCGCGGCGAGCGATCAGCGCCTGGTTCGCCTCGCGCTCGCGGGCGTACAGCGCGGAGTCGCGCTGCGCGGCCTCGATGCCCACACGGAGCTCCGCAGCACGCGCGCGGTCGCCGAAGAACAGCCATGCCACGAGCGCGGGACCCGCGAGCCACGCCACCAGCGCGAATGCGGTCCATCCGCCGGTGACCTTGGGCAGCTTCAGTGACGGCGCGGCGATCTTCTTGCGGCCACGAACCGCCTTCTTCTGCCCGCCGGGAAGCAGATTGATCTCAATCACGGTACCGGACCTCGGCTACGCGCGCCTCAATGCCAGCCCCAACGGGAGCATGAGCATCGGCGCGAACTGGTCAATCGGAATCGCCTCCATCACTTCGGGCCGGACGGAAACGCGTTGGAGCGGATTCGCCAGCTCCGTGCGGATCCCCAGGCGCCGGCCCAGCGCCTCTACCAGACCGGGCACGCAGGCGCCGCCGCCCGACACGAACACGCGGCCGATTCCCTCGCCGCCCGACTGTGCCACGATGAACGCCGCCGCGCGCTCGATACCGACCGCCAGCTCGTCCACCCGGTCTTCCACGATCGCGTTGAGATCCACGCCGTTCGCGCGGCCCTGGAGCACGTCGTCCGCGTTCTCGGCGGTCAGGCCGTGCTCGCGCTGCAGCGACTCGCGCAGCCGGCGCGAACCGAACGGAATGTCGCGCACCAGCACCGGCGCACCGCCCTGGAGCAGGTCCACATTGGTGGTCTCATGGCCGATATTGACGAGCGCCACGAGTCCATCCAGTGCGTCCGGATAGTTGGTCTCGAAGGCATTGTGGAGCGCGAACGCGTCCACATCGATCAAAGACGGCGACAGACCGGCGTCCGACAGCAGACTGAGCCGGTTCTCTATGAGCTCTCTCTTTGCCGCCACGAGCAGCACCTGCATCTGTACGCCCGTGCCCTCGGGGTCGAGGATCTGAAAGTCGAGCTGCACGTTCTCCATGTCGAACGGTACGTGCTGCTCCGCCTCCCAGCGGATCACCTCGCGCGCATCGCTCTGGCTCATCCGATCCATCTGGATGCGCTTGATGATCACGTCGTGGCCACCCACGCCTGCGACCACCTGCTTCTTGCGGAGTCCGGCGCTCTCGATCAGCGAGCGCACGGTGTCCGCGACGAGCACGGGGTCCATGACCTCGCCCTCGACAATCGCGTCGGGGACGAGCGGGCTCGTGGCGACCTGCACCACCTCGGGCTCGGAGCGGGAGTGGTCGACGACCACGAGCTTGACATAGCCGCTGCCGATGTCCAGGCCGGCGCTCAGCTTGCTGCGACCGAACAGTGCCATTCGAGTTATCTGTTGCAATGATGGGGGAGAGACCTGCAGGGGCGGGTCCTCCACGTTAACAGTTCGTACATCCCAAAGTCAAGAAAAAACTCTAACGTTTCGTGACAGTGCCGCGACCGGTGTTCGCTCGCTGCGCTCACAATCGGGACCGGTTCCGTCACCGAGTCCACGCGTCGCACCATCCTCGAGACTCCACTCCACTATGATCGTGCACGTCACGGGAAAGCCGCGCCCCGCGAGCACGCCCGTCGCAGTCACGAGCACCTTCGCCTCCGTCGTTCTCTGCACGTGTACGGCGTACGCGCCGACGAACGACTCACCGGCTGCGATGTCCGCGGCGGCGACCGTCGAGTCGCCACCTACGGGAAGACGGCGCAACTCCGCGGCACTGGTTGCGGCCGCCCAAGTGCGCAGGCCTTCACGCGCGAGCACGACGGCACCTTCGCGCGTGCGGCGTTCCACGGACGTGCGAAACGCGGCGTAGAATCCCGAAGTGAGCAGCACTCCGACGAGCACGAGAGCCGCGAGCGCGCCCGCGGTCGCGAGCGACTCGTTGCGCGGCCATGCGCGCGCTGCCGGCTCCTGCCGGGACCGAATCGCGGCAATGCCGCTTACCACGTCGGCCAATTGTCCACCCAGGTGTTCTGCATGGGGATCAGCGCGCCGAAGCGGGCGAGGGCGTTGGCGATGTTGCACGAGTTGTAGACGTACGTCTTCGTGCCGTTGCCGACGTCGCTCATGCCCACCGTCATCCCCAGCTTGGTGTTGAGCGCGGAGATCACCGCCCCGCGCACGGTGTTGTTGCCGTTTGCGTTCATCACGCCGCCGACCAGCAGAATGCCGTCCCACTTGATGGAGCCGGAGATGGTCAGGTCACCCGTGACGATCATCGTGCCGCGGCCGTTGGCGGGCAGCGAGAAGTTTCCGTTGACGCGGATGACGGGCCAGTAGCTGCTGTTCGTGAAGCTGGGCCATGAATCACCGGGAATGACGACCTCGGGCGTGATGGCACCGCCGTTGACGATGGCGTCCCAGTCGACGTTGATGGCCGCAGCGGTCTGCGCCACGGTACCGAGCTGCTCGATGGGAGGCGTGCCGTCCGGCACGGGCGCGCCGCCGTTCTGGTGATAGCCGCCGGTCGGAACCGTGACACCGGCCACGTCCGGCATCATGCCGCAGTCATCCTCGCCGCTGATCGTACCGGAGGCGCCGTTCTTGGTGAGTCCGGTGATGGCGGTCCAGGCGGAGCGCACTTCCATCTCGCCCGGCCGGAAGTAGGCGTACTGCGCGACGGTGTGTTCGGCCGAGCGGTTCAGCACGGCGGACGTCTGGTTGGTCACACCGTGCGAGCGCACGACGTACAGGGCGTTGTTGGTGCCGTTGGCAGCGCGCAGCCGGCGCAGCACCACGTCGGCGTACCCGCCGGTGAGGTTGATGCGCGCGGACTCGGACACCGCGGGCGGCGCACTGGTAAACCCGAGCGAACTGCGGCTGACGATGAACCGCTCGAGTCCTGTCTGCGCGAGCGCGAACGCATCGCCGGCGGCCTGCCGGTCGCGGTTGACGCGCTGCTCGCTCTCGACGCGCGTGAACGCGGCAGCGACTCCAACAGTGAGCACGCCGATCAGCAGAATGGCGGTCGGCAGCGCGAAGCCTGAGCGATCGGATCGGAGCATCGGTCGCCTCATCGGTTCTTGAAGAACACGGCCGTACGCAGCGGCGTCTGCTCGGCTGGATCGGCCGCTGCGCCGGGATCGCGGCGGTTGAGCGCGGTGACGCGCAGCTCGAGGCCGCGGATGGTGTTGAGTGCCGGCGGCGAGGACAGCGCGGTCGCGCTGCCATCGACGAAGAAACCGAATGCAGCGGAGGTGTCGAACGGGGCGACCAGCTCCTCGGAGATGCCGGCGGAAGTGATCTCTCGCCACAGCCCGACGTAGCCGGGCTCGAGGACGGAGCTCTTGAACGTGTAGGTGATGTTGCGATACAGCAGCACGGGCGTCCCCGCGCCCGCAGGCACATCGGGCGTCACGGTCCAGACGCGGCCGCCCGGAATCGTGTCGATCTGCGCGGTGGTCACGCAGGTGCTGGCGTTGCCGCTCTGCGAGAGCGACGTGCCGGACGTGACGTAGGTGTACGAGCCGGCCGAGTTGCGCCATGCGTAGCCAGCGTACCCGCCCTCGGCGATGGTCACCGAGTCGATCGGCATGAGGGACAGCACCGTCGAGCCGCCGGAGCTGCCGCAGACGACGCCCATGCCGAAGGGGACGCGTAGCGAAACCGACTTGGGCGCAGCGGCCACCACACCCTGCGTGGCCTCCACCATGCGCAGCTCGGAGAGCATGACGTTGGTGGCCGTGCGCGATACGGACCGTGCGCCCGCGCGGCCTTCCTGTGTGCTCAGGAACTGCGACTGCGACGTCATGATGCGCATGAGCGCGCCGCCGATCAGTGCGGCGACCACGACCACGACCATCAGCTCCACGAGGGAGTAGCCGGCGCGCGCGCGCATCAGATGCTCAGCGGGTTGTAGGTGGGTGGGTTCGAGCGCTCGAACGTCACCGAGTCCGCCGGCACGCCCGGCTGCGCCGGCGTCACCACCACGCGCACCTGGGTGAGCCGCGCGTTGATCGTTGTCACCGTCACGCAGCGCGTGTGCGGAAACACACCCGTGCTCACCGTCGTGCAGCCGGCCTGGCCGGCCAGCGACGCGAACGGCAGCGTCGTGAGGCGGTTGACCTCCTGGGTCATGATGCCTTCGCGGTAGCCGCCCCCGGCCACCTTCACCGAGCCGCGTGCCGCATCAGCGGTGAGGCCGGCGAGCGAGACGAGAACGACCGCGAGCAGCGTGAGCGAGATCACGACCTCGACGATCGTGGTGCCCGCGCGGGCTGCGAGAATTCGGCGACGAATCGGGAGCTTCATAGGACGCATCAGTAGCTCGACACACGCACGTGGCCGCCCCGCGCGAGTCGCACGAGGCGCCGGTGATCTCCGACCTCGGCGAACAGACGCACCGAGTCGGCTGCCAATCCGTTGGGATAGATCGTGAGGGTGGTCGCGCTCGCGCCCAGGCGAGTGAGGCCGTACTCCGACGCGCCGAGCCCCATGGCCCGGCGAACCACCACCGCACCGGTAGCGCGGTCCGCGATCGTGTAGATCCGCTGGATCGTGTCGATCGCCAGGAGCACCGGCCGGCGTTCCCGCATGGCCAGCGAGAACGCCTGTTCGAGGTCCTGCTTGATCGCGTACGCCGCACGATCCGCCTTCGCCTGCCGCACGCCCCGGCCGACGGCCGGAACGGCGAACGAAAGCAGGATCGCGAGCATGACGATCGCGACGAGCAGTTCGACGAACGTAAACCCCTGACGATTGCAGCGCCTCACGTGGCGGCCATCCTCGTTCGAGTGATCCGGCGTGCGCGTGGATACCAGTTCCATGCCCCGCATCAAGCGCATGCAGCAGAATCACTTGCACGATTCCCACGGGCCCCGCAGAAGGAACTTGGTGGCCGCGGCGAATACTTTTTTCACCGTGGCGCGTGAGGTCAGAACGCAGGAAGCCACCAGCGCTCCGCGGTCCTGAAGGGGCGCCCGACCGAGGGCGAGTGGAGGGCGCGCCAGAGCGCGCAGTCGCTGTGGTGGATCCGGCCCGCGAGGCGCGAGACGCCGCCCGCGCGCACGGCGCCCCAGGCCACGCCGTCCCAGGCGACGTGGCCGCGGACGACTACGGCGCCGCGAAACTGGAATCCGCCGGTGATGACGAGGTCACCGGCAACCGCGAGCACCCCCTGCCCTGTACCGCCATCGATGTGGAGGTCGCCGGGTGCGTGGATGAGCGGCCGGTAGTCACCGCAGGCCGATGATGGCG
>CAYUIG010000020.1:0-3389 GCA_964444685.1 uncultured Gemmatimonadaceae bacterium
CACGACGAGCGCGAGCAGACGCTGAACCAGCTGCTCGTCGAGATGGACGGCTTCGAGTCCAACGACGGCGTGATCCTGCTGGCTGCGACCAACCGTCCCGACGTGCTCGACCCCGCGCTGCTGCGACCCGGCCGCTTCGACCGCCAGGTCGTCGTGGACGCGCCGGACGTGAAGGGCAGGGAAGGGATCCTGCGCGTGCATCTGCGCAAGGTGCCGATTGCGGATGACGTGGATGTGAAGATCCTTGCCAAGGCGACGCCGGGGATGAGCGGTGCGGACCTCGCGAACCTGGTGAACGAAGCCGCGCTGCTGGCGGCGCGCCGGGACCGCGACCGCGTCACCATGGAGGACCTCGAGGAAGCAAAGGACAAGGTCATGCTGGGCGCAGAGCGCCGCAGCATGGTGCTGTCCGACGCGGAGCGGAAGCTGACCGCGTACCACGAGGCCGGCCACGCCGTCGTCGCCCTGCGTACGCCGGGGCTCGATCCCGTGCACAAGATCACGATCGTCCCGCGCGGGCGCGCGCTCGGCGTGACCGCGTCACTGCCGGAAGAGGATCGTCACAGCTATCCGCGCGACTACCTGGTCAAGAGCCTGTCGATGCTGTACGGCGGGCGCGCGGCCGAGGAGATGGTCTTCGGTCCCGACAAGATCACGACGGGCGCGGCAAACGACATCGAGCGCGCGACGTCGATGGCGCGGCGCATGGTGACGCAGTTCGGGATGAGCGATGCGATCGGTCCGATCGCCGTGGCCGACTCCGAGCAGGAGGTGTTCCTCGGCCGCGAGATCGTGCAGCGTCGCGGGATCTCCGAGAGTGTGGCGCAGCGCGTGGACGCGGAAGTGAAGCGGCTGCTGGACGAAGCGTATGCGCAGGCGATGAGCAAGCTCGAGGCGAACCGTCAGCTCCTCGAGGACATCGCCGAGGCGCTGCTCGAGCGCGAGACACTCGATCGCGAAGAGGTCGAGCTGCTCGCGTCCGGCCAGCCGCTCCCCGAGGCGAAGATGCTGAAGGTCGCGCGCGAGTTCGCCGAGTCGCTCCGCCGGGACAAGGACGGCCGCGGCCGCACGCCCGCGCCCACGGGCGAGCAGGAAGAAGTCGCAGTCGCCAGCGAGCCGGAGCAGGAAAGCGGACGGTGAGTAGCGCGGCGCCGACCCGGGCCGACTGGGTCCTCGCCCGGGGGCGCGTCGCGCTCGACCGCCCCGTGATCCTCGGCATTCTCAACCTCACGCCCGACTCCTTCTTCGACGGCGGCCGCCATGCCGATCCCGGCGCTGCCGTCGCGCATGCACACGCGCTCGTCGATCATGGTGCGGATGTGCTCGACGTAGGCGGAGAGTCCACGCGACCCGGCGCGCGTCCGGTTTCCGCCGATGAGGAGACCGCCCGCATCGTTCCCGTCCTGCGCGCACTCGTGCGCGAACTGCCGCACATCCCGGTATCCGTCGACACCGTGAAGGCGGAGGTGGCGCGCGCGGCGCTCGACGAGGGCGCCGTCGCCATCAACGACGTATCGGCGCTGCGACTCGATCCCGCGATGAAGCGTGTCGTGGCCGATGCGGCTGCGGGACTCATCCTCATGCACTCGCGCGGCACCGTCGAACGGATGGCGAGCTACGAGCTGGCCGAATACGGCGACGATCCCGTCGGCGAGATCGTCGCGGAGCTGGGCGCGTCCCTCGAGGATGCGCTCGCGTCGGGTGTGGCCGAGGAGCGGATCGTGCTCGATCCCGGGCTCGGCTTCTCGAAGCGCACGGAACAGAGTGTGGCCGCCCTGCGTGAGCTGGACCGTGTCGCCGCACTGGGACGCCCCGTACTCGTCGGTCCCAGCCGCAAGCGCTTCATCGGCGAGCTCGGCGGCGGACTGGATGCGGACGCCCGCCTCGAGGGCACGCTCGCTGCGTGCGTCTACGCGTGGGTCGCGGGTGCGCGCCTCTTCCGCGTCCACGATGTGGGCCCGGTCCGCCGCGCGCTGGACGTGGCCGCCGCCCTCGCGGGGGAACGGTGACGACCCTGCGCGACATCTTCGGCGCGCTGTTCCCGGGCGGCTGGTCGTGGCTGTTCGACCTGATCCAGATCCTGCTCGTCGCGGTCGCGATCTACTACGTCCTCCGGCTGCTCGTGCGCACGCGCGCGATCCAGATGCTGGTCGGACTGCTGCTCATCGTTCTCATCTACTTCGCCGCGCGCCTGCTCGGGCTCCAGCTCATCCGCTACGTACTCGAGCAGCTGTTCTCCTACGGCGCGATCGCGGCCATCATCGTCTTCCACCCCGAGCTGCGCAGCGCGCTCGCGCGCCTGGGCCAGAGCCGATTCCTGCGACTGTTCGCGCGGCTCGAAACGCGCGAAGTCGTGGAGGAGGTGGTCGAGGCGGTCGAGCGGATGGCGCGCGCGCGGATTGGCGCGATCATCGCCATCGAGCGGGAGGTCGGGCTCGAGGAGTACGCGCAGACGGGGACGCGCCTGCAGGCCAAGGTCGGCGCCGACCTGCTCATCAGCCTGTTCGCTCCCTACGGCCCGCTCCACGACGGCGCGGTGCTCATCCAGGGCGATACCATCATCGCCGCGGGCGTGATCCTGCCGCTCACGCAGTTCCCGGTTGCGGACCGCACCCTCGGCACGCGCCATCGCGCCGCGATCGGTCTCTCCGAGGAAACCGACGCGCTCGTGCTCGTCGTGAGCGAGGAATCGTCGCAGATTTCCCTGGCCAGCCGCGGCCGACTCGAGCGGGACGTCACCCTCGAACGCGTGCGCCAGGCCCTCGCGGGCGCACCCGAACCGCCGGAAGCGATTCCGGCCGCTTCGGGCTGAGGCCCCGCGAAGTTGACACTCGCAAAAGAGCCGTCCTACATTGCCGTGTTGACCCGCGAACCGACGGTCATCCGTGAACCCCCGACCCGGAGCGCCGCTTGGACGAGCCCGTAAACAGCTACACGCTGCTGAACATGTTCGAGGATGGCGGGATCTGGATGTACCCGCTCATCCTCTGCTCCCTCTTCGCGCTCGGCGTCATCCTCGCCAAGCTCTACATGCTGTGGGCCGCCGGCCGGAGGTCCGAGGGGCTCCAGTCGGAGGTCGAGCAGCTCGTGCGCGCCGGGAAGCTCGACGCCGCGATCCAGCTCTGCGAGGAGACGCCCGGACCGGTGGCGGCGATCCTGCTCAGCGGCCTGACCCGGATCCGCCAGCGCGACCTCAGCACCAGCGATGTGCAGCAGGCGATCAAGACGACGGGCACCGTCGAGCTCGGCTTCCTCGAACGCGGACTGATCGTCCTGGCCACGGTCTCCAACGTGGCCCCGCTGCTCGGATTCCTCGGCACCGTGGCCGGCATGATCATCGCCTTCGGCGAGATCGCGGAGGCCGGCCAGGTCGAGGCGTCGCTCGTGGC
>CAYUIG010000020.1:3489-65705 GCA_964444685.1 uncultured Gemmatimonadaceae bacterium
TTCGACGAGGAGCGCGGGCTGTCCATCGTGCTGCCCGAGCCGGCCGAGGAGGTCGAGGTCTCCCAGAAGAACATCCTGCACCTGTTCGTGGATCCGAACGGCGCGGTGCGGGTGAAGCGCGGTGAGAGCCCGCAGGAACAGGTGATCCAGGCGAGTCAGCTCGGGAGCATCTGGCGCCTCGAGTACAGCCAGAACGAGAACCTGATCGCGGCGGTAAAGACCTCACCCAATGCGCCGTACAAGTACATGATCGACGTGCTCGACCAGCTCCAGGGCGCGGGCGCGACGCGGATCTCCCTCCAGATCCTGGAGTAGAACCGGTATGATTTCCCAGGGTGGATTGAAGCGGAAGTCGAAGGCGTCGAGCGAGATCCCGTCGTCCTCGCTGGCGGACATGGCGTTCCTGCTGCTCATCTTCTTCATGGTGAGCACGACGTTCCGCAAGGAGCAGGACCGCGATGTCGCGTTCCCCGAGGCCGAGGCCACGCAGAAGCTCGACTCGCCGCGCAAGGACGTGGTGCACGTGTACCTTGAGGAGGACGGGCGCGTGTTCATCAACGACGCCCTCGTGCCCATGCAGGACGTGAACGGCGTAGTGGGCCCGCTGTACGCGGACAACCAGGCGCTGATCGTGGTGCTGCGTGCGGATGCGGACGTGCCGTATTCGTTTGTCGATGCAGTGCAGAAGGAGCTCCAGGAGGCACGCGCCGTGCGTGTGACCTTCTATACGGACCTGGAGCAGCGGATCACCCGCGAGCGGAGGTGAGCATGGCCGAGACAACGGGCGGAAACGCCAACCAGCGCTTCAAGGACAGCTTCGGGAACTTGTTCTGGGGCTCGGTGACAGTGGCCACCCTGCTCCACTTCGCGATCTTCGCATTCTTCCCGACGCTGTCGGCCGAGGACGTGTCATTCTCGGCGGAGGAGATGGCGGCCATCGAGATTCCGCCGGAGATCGAGATCCCGCCGCCGCCGCAGCAGATCTCGCGGCCGGCCACGCCGGTGATCGGCGACGCCACGATCGATGAGGACATCACGATCGCGACGACGACGTTCGAGGACAATCCGGTCGAGAACCTGCCGCCGCCGCCCACGGCGAGCTCCGGCACCGACCTGTCGGCTGCGCCGGTCTTCACGCCGATGACTGTGCGTCCGCGCATTCTGAACGCATCCGAGGTGGAGCGCGCGCTGACGGCGAATTATCCTCCCCTGCTGCGCGACGCGGGCATCGGCGGCACGGTCGAGGTGTGGTTCTTCATCGATGAGACCGGCAAGGTCATCCGGAACCAGATCAACAAGTCGAGCGGCTACGAGGCGCTCGATGCGGCCGCGCTCGACGTGGCGAAGGTGATTCGTGTATCGCCGGCGGAGAACCGGGGTGAGAGAGTCCCGGTCTGGGTGTCGATTCCGATCACGTTCTCGTCGAAGTAGCTGGCTGACCGTTGCTCACGCAGAGGGGACCGGCCGTGACGGCCGGTCCCCTCTTTTCGTTGCGGCGTCATTGATCCGCGGCGCATCGCACGGTAGAATCGAAGGATGACGTACGAGCGGCGAGTGGCGGAATCGCTGCCGCGCGTGCGCGATCGAATCGCGGCGGCGCTGGCGCGGGCGGGGCGGACGGATGACGTCATCATCCTGCCTGTGACGAAGGGGCATCCGGCGGCGGCGGTGCGTGCGGTCGCCGCAGCGGGCCTCGGGCGGGCCGGCGAGAATCGGGTGCAGGAGCTGGAGTCGAAGCGGTCGGAGCTGGGCGGGCTGGTCGAGTGGCACCTGATCGGTCACCTGCAGAGGAACAAGGCACGGCGGGCGCTGGCGCTCTCGGACGTGATCCACTCGCTGGACTCGGTGCGGCTCGCCGATGAGCTGTCGCGCGAGGCGGAGCGGGCCGGAACGACGTTGCGCGTGTACGCACAGGTGAACGTCTCCGGCGAGGCGACGAAGGGCGGATTCGAGCCGGAGGAAGCGGCCGCCGAGGTCGCGCGAATCGCCGGACTGCCGGGACTCGCGGTCGAGGGTCTGATGACGATGGCTCCGTTCACCGACGACGAGGCCGTGCAGAGGAAGACCTTCGCCGCGGCACGTTCGCTCCTGGAGCAGTGTGCGGCGGCCGCGCCGGAGATCGGCCGCGGGCTGTCCATGGGGATGTCGAACGACTACGAGGTGGCGGTGGAGGAGGGGAGCACGATCGTCCGGCTGGGTACGGTCCTTCTGGGGGAGCGCTCGACATGATCGACCTGACGCCACTCGACGTCCGCAAGAAGAAGGGGGACTTCCGGCGCGCCATGCGCGGCTACGAGCCCGCGCTCGTCGACGACTTCCTCGATCTGGCCGCGGACCGGATGGAAGAGCTGGTGCGCCAGACGCGCGCACTGGAAGAGAAGGTGGAGCGCCTCGAGAGGGCGGAGTCGGAGTACAAGGAGCGCGAGAAGGCGCTCACCGAAGCGCTGGTGACCGCGCAGGAGATGCGTGCGGAGGTGCGCAACCAGGCGCTGCGCGAAGCGGACCTCGCGAAGAAGGAAGCCGAGCAGGAGGCCCGTCGCATCCGAGCGGAGGCGCTGGAGGCGAAGGAGCGGGAGAAGGAAGGCATCCGCCGGCTCCAGGCGCGGCGTGCGCAGCTCGTGCGCAGCTACCGCGCGTTCCTCGAGCGCGAGATCGCCGAGCTCGAGGTGATGTCGCGCGCGCTGGAGGGATTCGAACCGGAGGAGAGCGAGCCGCAGTCGGAGGAGCCCGCGTCACCGGCGCCACGCGCTGCCGCCGCACCGCCGCCATCGCAGTCGCCGACGACGTCGTCGGAGCCATTGGAGTCGTCGCTGCCGCCGATGTCATCGGCGCCGTCGTCGCTGCCGTCGTTCAGCGAGGAGGAGGAGGACGCGCTGGTCCGGGAAATGAACGCGATCCTCGCGCAGCAGGAACCACAGAGTCCGCCGTCGGACGACGTCGAGCTGTTCCTCTCGGATGATGATGTCGTGCCGGGCGGGCCGTCGTTCCTCGATGACGAGATCCCGCCATCGGAGTCGGATATCGGCCTGACGCTGCGCGAGGATGGGGAGCCGAAGCCGGCCGAGCGTCCGCAGGAGGACGACGACCCCGACGACCTGGTCTCCCGGATGTTCGAGCACTGATCGACAGGGCCCGCGCGTGTGCCGCGCGGCCCCATAGCAACGAGGCCGCAGCACAGGCATGAGCTATCCACCGTATCCCGGCAGTCCGACCGAACTCGAAGAGGCCGTCCTCGCGCGCTGGCGCGAGGAGTCTCTGTTTCGCCGCGTCCAGGAAGCCACACGCGACCTGCCGCCCTTCGTCTTCTTCGAAGGTCCGCCCACCGCGAACGGGCGACCCGGCATCCATCACGTTCTCAGCCGCACGCTGAAGGATCTCGGCTGCCGCTTCCACACCATGCGCGGCCATCACATCACGCGGAAGGCGGGCTGGGACACCCACGGACTGCCCGTGGAGATCGAGGCGGAGCGCAAGCTCGGCATCAGCGGCAAGCGCCAGATCGAGGAACTCGGTGTCGCGAAGTTCAACCAGGTGTGCCGCGACAGCGTGTTCACCTACAAGGAGGACTGGGAGCGGCTCTCCGAGCGCATCGGCTACTGGCTCGACTACTCGGATCCCTACATCACCTTCACGCCCGAGTACATCGAGAGCCTCTGGAACATCCTCGCCACGCTCCACGAGAACAGGCTGCTGTACCGCGGCTACAAGAGCGTGCCGTACTGCCCGCGCTGCGGCACCGCGCTCTCCTCGCACGAGGTGGCGCAGGGATACGAGGACGTGTCCGACCCGTCCATCTACTTCCTGTGCCCCTGGCTCGATGACTCCGAAGGGCGCGCCTTCCTCGTCTGGACCACGACGCCCTGGACGCTGCCTTCCAACGTCGCGCTCGCGTTGAACCCCGGGCTCACGTACGTCGAGGCGGAGCACGAAGGGCGACGACTCGTGCTCGCAGAGGCGCGCGCCGCGGCCGTGCTCGGCGAGGACGTACGCATCGTGCGACGCTACGCTGCGCGCGAACTCGAGGGCGTCCGATACGAGCGTCCGTTCGATCTCGTTGCGGCGCCGGCATCCGATACCGCGTGGCGCGTGGTGCTCGAGGACTTCGTTACCGCGGAGGACGGCACCGGCATCGTGCACCTCGCCCCTGCGTTCGGCGCGGACGACTACGCGGCCGGGCAGCGTCACGATCTGCCGATGCTGCGTCCCGTCGATGATGCGGGCCACTTCACGGCGGATGTCCCGCTCGTCGGCGGCCAGTTCGTGAAGGATGCGGATGAAGCGCTGGTCGAGGACCTGAAGCAGCGCGGCCTCGTATTCCGCTACACGCACGAGGTGCACACATACCCGCACTGCTGGCGCTGCTCCAGTCCGCTGCTGTACATGGCGCGCGACTCGTGGTTCCTGCGCACGACCGCCGTGCGCGACACGATGCTCGCGCACAACGCACGCATCGGCTGGCACCCGCCCGAGATGGGCAGCGGCCGCTTCGGCGAATGGCTGGCGGGCAACATCGACTGGGCGATCTCGCGCGAGCGCTACTGGGGTACGCCGCTCCCCGTCTGGGTCTGCTCGGAGAACGGGGACCACATCGAAGTAATCGGCTCCTACGCGCAGCTCGCGGAGCGCGCGGGTGCGCTGCCGCCGGACTTCGACCCGCACAAGCCCGGCATCGACGCGTTCACCTGGACGTGTCACTGCGGCGGCACGATGCGCCGTACACCGGAAGTCATCGATGCGTGGTTCGACTCCGGCTCGATGCCGTACGCGCAGTGGCACTGGCCCTTCGAGAACGATGAAGCATTCCGCCGCCACTTCCCGGCCGACTTCATCTGCGAAGGCGTCGACCAGACGCGCGGCTGGTTCTATTCGCTGATGGCGATCGCGGCGATGCTCGGCATGGGCCCCGCGTACCGCAACGTGCTCGTGAACGACCTCGTGCTGGATGCCGAGGGGCTGAAGATGTCGAAGTCGCGCGGCAACGTGGTGGATCCGTGGGACGCCATCGGCCGCTTCGGTGCGGACGGAATCCGCTGGTACTTCCTCACGGCCAGCCAGCCCTGGGTGCCGAAGCGCTTCGATCCGGTCGCCGTGGGCGAGGCGGCACGGCGGCTGTTCGACACGCTGGGCAACACGTACGTCTTCTACGCGCTCTACGCGGGGCTCGAGGGGTTCGCACCCCGGAATGGCGACGGCGTCGAGTCGTCGCACGTACTCGACCGCTGGCTGCTCTCGCGACTCGGCGGACTCGCGCGCGCGGTCCACGCCGACCTGCTCGACTACGAGGTGACGCGCGCCGCGCGCACCATCGGCGACTTCGTGGTCGACGACCTGTCGAACTGGTACGTGCGCAGGAGCCGGGATCGCTTCTGGGGCAGTGGCGATGCCGCGGATACGCGCGCTGCGTTCGCCACGCTCCAGCGTGCGCTCACCATCGTGGCGCGGCTGCTCGCGCCGTTGGTGCCGTTCCACTCGGACTGGCTGCACCGCGCGCTGACGGACGGCGCGAGCGTCCATCTGGAGCGGTACCCGGGCTCGCAGGACGGGGACGTTCCAGATGCCGACGAAGCGCTCGAGCGCGAGATGGCCGCGGTTCGCGAGCTGGCGCGGCTGGGCCGCGCGGCGCGCGATGAGGTGAAGATCCGCGTGCGGCAGCCGTTGCGCACGCTCCATGCGGTAGTGCCGCGCGGGTTGTACGTACGGCCGGAGCTGCTCGACGTGCTGAAGGCGGAGCTGAACGTGAAGCAGGTGGAGTTCGCGCTGGGCGCGGAGTCGTTCGTCGCGCTCACGGCGCAGCCGAACTTCCGGGCGCTGGGCAAGCGCTTCGGGAAGCGCACGCCCGACGTGGCCGAGCGCGTGCGCGCGCTGCCGGCCGATGCGCTCGCGCGCTTCATGTCGGGCGGCGAACTGGCCATCGATCTCGATGGCGAGCACATCGTTCTCGGCGCCGACGAAGTCGAGGTGCGGCAGTCGTCACGCGGGGAGCTCGTCGTGCAGTCCGACGGCGGTTACACCGTCGCGCTCGATCCCGTGCTCGATGACGAGCTCCGGCTCGAAGGTCTCGCACGCGAGCTGGTCAACCGCATCCAGCGGCTGCGGCGCGACGCGGGGCTCGCGGTGAGCGACCGCATCGACCTGGCCATCGACGCGAGCGGGGCGCTGGAGGAGGCCGCTCGCCGCCACGCGGACGCGATTGCGCGCGAGGTGCTCGCGGTCTCGTTCGAGGTGGATGGCGCGGGCCGCGACGGCTGGGAGGAGATCGAGGTGGAGGGGACGCGTGCGCGCGTTTCGCTGCTGCGCGCGGAGTCCCGCTCCGGAGCATGAGCACCGTGGACGCTCCGGCGCGCGCCGGCTCGTGGAACGCGGGGAAGGCCGGGCTCTTCCTCGGCATCCTCGCCGGCGTGCTCGTCATCGACATGGGCACGAAGCTGCTCGTTCAGAACACGTTCCATCTGTACGAGCAGGTCGACATCATCGGCGACTACGTGCGCTTCACCTACATCCACAACCCCGGCGCCGCGTTCGGCATCCACTTGGGCGAGTACTCCCGCCCGATCTTCCTCATCCTCTCGCTCGTGGCACTCGTCGCGCTCGGCGGCATGTACTGGTTCACGGCCGCGACCGACCGCGTGCGGCTCGCGGCCATCGCCCTCATCTGCGGCGGCGCGCTCGGCAACCTGCTCGATCGCGTGCGCTCGGCCAGCGGCGTCGTGGACTTCGTCGACGTCGGCATCGGTGATCTGCGCTGGCCGATCTTCAACGTGGCCGACATCGCGGTCACGACCGGCGCCGTGATCCTCGCGCTGTCGCTGTGGCGGGAGGAGAAGCGGGTTGACCGCGACTGAGCCGGTTCGCCGGCTCACGGTCGAGGGCGAGCCGGCCGCACGGCTCGACACCTGGCTCGCGGCGCAGCTGCCCGAACTCTCGCGGGCCCGCGCGGCGCAGCTCATCGCCGAAGAGCGCGTGCGCGTCAACGGCGCCGCCGCCCGCAAGAGCCAGCACCTCGACATCGGCGACATCGTCGAAGTCGAGATCCCGCCGCCCGTCCCCGCGCATCTCGTACCCGAGCCGATCCCGCTCGACATCCGCTACGAGGACGCCGACCTGCTCGTGATCGACAAGCCCGCGGGACTCGTCGTGCATCCCGCGCCAGGACACGCCACGGGCACACTCGTGCACGCACTGCTCGCTCACGTGCAGGACCTCTCGGGCGTCGGCGGCGTGCTGAGGCCCGGAATCGTGCACCGCCTCGACCGCGACACCTCGGGGCTCATGATCGTGGCGAAGAACGACGCCGCGCATCGCGCGCTCTCGGCTGCCCTCAAGCGGCGCGAGGTCCGGCGTGTGTACCTCGTGGCCGCATGGGGACACCTGTCCGTAGACGAGCGGGTGGTGGACGCGCCGATCGCACGTGCGGCGAGGGACCGCAAACGGATGGCGGTCGTGGAGGGCGGGCGCGCGGCTCGCACCACCTTCCGCCGCCTCGAGCGCTGGCGCGCCGCCGATCTGCTGTCGGCCGAGCTGCACACCGGACGCACCCATCAGATCCGGGTCCATCTCGCCGCGATCGGCCATCCCGTGGTGGGCGATCCGGTCTACGGCGGCGGCGGATCCCGGCGCATCAGCGGGACCGATCGCGCATGGGCACGCGCCTTCGAGCGGCGGGTCCCCCGTCAGTTCCTGCATGCCGCCCGCCTGTCGCTTCGCCACCCGCGTACGGATGCGCCGCTGGCGTTCGAATCACCGCTGCCGCCGGACCTTGCAGCGGCAGCGGAATGGGCGCGTGGTTCGCGTTCAGAGCGTTGACCCGACAGGCGTTTACGCAGTATCTTTGGCCCCGCCAGCCCCGAGGAGTTCCCCCATATTCAGCGCAGAGGCTCATGTCGCCGATGTCCGCCCCTGCGGCCAGTGGGGATGTGTCCATTTCCCAGGGCTCGCGGTGGGTCATCTTCGAATGCCATGGCCGCACCTTCGGGGTGCCGCTGGCCAGTGTGCGCGAGATCGTGCCGCCGCACCCGTTCACGCCGATACCCGGCTGTGGACCCGAGGTGTGCGGCCTGATCGCGTTGCGCGGACGTGTAGTCACGGTATTCGATCTCGGAGCTGCGCTGGGGCTGCGGAGTGCGAGCGACCGGCCGGACCATCGGCTGCTGCTGGTGGAACACGGTGATCGGGTCGTAGGGCTTGCCGTCGAGGAAGTGCTCACCGTCGAGCACGCGACGGTTCAGTCCGCGGGACGTCCGGAAGAGGATACGATCGGGGACGGCGAAGCGGCCGGACGTGAATTCCACGCTCTGGACGTAGCGCGCGTTCTCAACCGCCTGTTGGCTCGAGAGGATGGGATCCATGGGAAGAAGGGTGCTGATCTGCGATGACGCCCTGTTCATGCGCACGATGCTGGCCGAGATCCTGGAGCAGTCCGGGTTCGAGGTCGTAGGGCAGGCGCAGACCGGCGCGGAGGCGGTGGCGCGCTACCGCGAGCTGCAGCCGGATCTGGTGACGATGGACATCATCATGCCGGACATGGGCGGGATCGATGCGGTTCGGGAGATCATGAAGGAGTTCCCGGACGCACGCATCCTCATGTGCAGCGCGATGGGGCAGCAGGCGCTGGTCATCGAGGCGATCCAGGCGGGTGCGCGCGACTTCGTGGTGAAGCCGTTCCAGCCGTCCCGCGTGCTCGAGGCCGTCCAGCGCGTGCTGGGCTGAGCCGCTTGATCTCGACGACGCGCTATCTCGACCTCTACCTCGCCGACACGCGCGAGAACCTGCGTTCCCTGAACCGGGCGCTGCTCTCCATCGAAGGAGAGGGTGGCCGGTCCGCAGTGGACGAGGCGTTTCGTGCGGTCCACACCATCAAGGGTCTGGCTGCATCCGTGGGACACGAGCGCGTGGCCGCCCTGGCGCACGCGCTCGAAGACCGGCTCGATGCCATTCGCAGGAGCGGCGAGATCCCGCACGCGGAGCTCGTCGATGCGCTCCTCGGTGCCGCCGATGCCGTGGAAGTCGCCATCGATGAGGCGCTGCGTGCGCCCGCCGCGGAGCCGGACGGCGCGGCACCTGCCGGCACGTCACCGGCGACGACGTCCGGCGCACGTTCGCGGCGACTGCGTGTGCGCCTCGCCCCCGATGCGCCACTGCCGTCCGCGCGCGCCATGCTCATCGCGCGCGCCGCCATCCAGTCGGGCCACGCCGCGTCTTCCGAGCCCGCCGACTTCGGTGAGGACTTCAACGGCGAATTCACGCTCGTGCTCGCACCGGGCGGCGATGCGGAAGCACTGGAACAGCTCGCAGTGAATGCGGCGGATGTCGCAGCGCTCGAATGGGAGGTGGAAGCGACGGCGGCGAAGGCACGGCCCGTCGGCCGTCAGGTCCGCGTGGATGCGAACCGGCTGGACGTACTCGCCGATGCAGTGGGCGAGCTCGCGATCCTGCACGCGCGAATGGAGTCCGCTGCACAGACGGATGGAACCGCATCCAGCCGCATGACGACACTGATCCGCGAGCTCGAGCAGGCTACGCTCGCGCTGCGCATGGTTCCGGTCGGCACGATGTTCGACCGCTTCGCGCGGCTCGTGCGCGATGCGGCGCGTTCGCTGGGCAAGCCGGCGGAATTTCGCACGGAAGGCGGCGACATCGAGGTGGACCGCGCCGTCCTCGAGGAGATCGGCGAGCCGCTCGTGCATCTCGTGCGGAATGCGGTCGACCACGGCATCGAGACGCCGGAGGCGCGCGAGCGCGGCGGCAAGCCGGCCGTCGCCACGGTATGGATGCGCGCGGCGCGCGAGCGCGGCGGCGTGCGCATCGAGGTCGCCGATGATGGCGGCGGCATCGATGTGCAGCGCGTGCTGGAACGCGCGCGGAGCCTGTCCCTGCCGGTTGCGGTCCCGGCAGAGCCGCGCGCGGACGATCTGCTGCGGATCATGGCGGAGCCCGGCTTCTCGACGACCGATGGCGTGTCGGATCTGTCCGGGCGCGGTGTCGGGCTGGACGCCGTGGTGACGAAGGTGCGTGCACTCGGCGGCTCGATCGAGCTGGCCACAGAGCGCGGCAAGGGAACGACGTTCACGCTGCGGCTGCCGATCACCCTCGCGCTCACGCCGGCGCTGCGTGTGCGTGTGGCCGGCGGCGACTACGCGGTGCCGCTCACGCACCTCGCCGAGGTGATCGACCTGCGCGGGCACATCACCGAACGGCACGAGGGCAGGGAGACGGTGCGGCTGCGCAACGCGTCGCTGCCGCTGGTGCGCCTGCGCGAGCTGCTCGGCATCGGGTCGCACGGGGATGAGACGGCCGCGATCGTTGCGGAGATCGGCGAGCGGCGCGCCGCCCTTGCCGTCGACGCGCTCGTTGCGAAGGAGCCGATCCTCGTGCGTGCGTTCGATGCGCCCGCCGGTGCGCACCCGCTCTTCGCGGGGGCGGCGCTGCTCGGCGATGGCCGGCCCGCGCTCGTGCTCGACCCCTCGCTGGTGGTGTAGCATGGATCTTCGCACGCTGGATGCGCTTCAGCTCGATGCGCTGCGCGAGGTCGCCAACATCGGCGCCGGCCATGCCGCCACCGCGCTCTCGGAGCTGACCGGGCGGCGCATCATGGTCGACGTGCCCGAGGTCTCGGTCGTGCGCCTCGAGGATGTCGGCACGGTACTGGGTGACCCCGGCATGGTCGTGTCCGCCGTGATCCTGCGCGTCGACGGTGACATCGAAGGGCGTGCACTCCAGGTCTTTCCCGAGCAGACCGCGGTCGCCATCGCGAGTGCGCTCTCGCGCTCCGACGCCGTGCCGCTGCGCGCGTTCGGCGAGATGGAGCGCTCGACCATGATGGAGGTGGGCAACACGCTCACCGGTGCGTATCTGAGCGCACTCTCGATGTTCGTCAACAAGTCGATGACGACGTCGATCCCCGCGCTCGCGATCGACATGGCCGCGGCCGTCATGACGACGGGTTATCTGAACTTCGGCGATGCGGAGGACTATGTCTTCTGCATGAGCACGAAGCTGGGCTTCGATGACCGTGCGGACCTGCCCGCCCACTTCCTGCTCCTTCCCGACGCCGAATCGCTGCGCGTGATCCTGCGCGCGCTGCACCTGGACCGGTGAGCCGCCCGGACCGCCACGCGACTCTCCCCGCAGCGTTGCCCTGGCACGACCGGGGTGAAGGCGAGGCGTACATGCGTACGCCCCGCAGCTCGCCGCGTTCTGCGCGCGACCTCGAGATCCTGAAGTCGCTCGCGCGCCGGCTGGACCCGCGCGATGCGAGCGCACACAACAACCTCGGCGTCGTCTACTACAACAAGGGGCTGTACGGCGAGGCGATCGCGCACTTCGAGCAGGCACTCGAGCTCGACCCGCGCATGGTGGTCGCCGAGCGCAACCTGCAGGTCGCGTACTTCGGCGCCGGCTACTACGACCGCATGGTGCGCGAGCTGCTCGAACGGCTCGACGCGGACCCCAGTGATGCCGAGGCGCGCGACCACCTCGCCCGCACCTACTACTACGGGGGCGACGCCGCGGCCGCGATTCGCGAGTGGCGCCAGCTGGTCAAGCAGCGGCCGCGCGACACCGCCGTGCACCGCCGTCTTGCGCGCGCCGAGATGCGCCGCGGCGATCCCGATGCTGCGCTCGCCATCCTCCAGCAGGCGGCCGCGCTCAATCCGCGCGACGCGCACGTGCAGCTGCGCATGGGCGAGGTGCTGTTCCACCGCGGCATGATGCAGGACTCGCTCGGTCCGCTCGAAACGGCGGTCGAGCTGGACCCGGAGCTGGCGGAGGCGTGGCACCTTCTCGCGTTTGCCTACGGCGACCTCGGGCGCACCGAGCGCGCGAAGCGCGCATCCGAACGCGCCGCGGAGCTGAATCCCAGCCTCACGCGGCTCGAGGCGGGGCTGTCGCTCGACAGCTTCAGTGCGGCGCGGCACGCCGAGCTGATGGGGGAGGCCGTGTCCGCGGCGGGTGGCAGCGAAGGCGTGCTCGCCCACTACAATCTCGGACTCGCGTTCCGTGCGAAGGGGCTGTACGACGAAGCGCTGCGCGAATTCCGGCTTGCGACGGAGAAGGGCGAGGACACGTACCTCGTGCAGCAGGCAGAAGCGGAGCTGTTGCTGCTGCGCGGCTCCGGCGGCGAAGCCCAGGGACTGTACCGGAAGCTGCTGGAGGATGAGCCGTCCAGTCCGAAGCTGTGGAACGAGCTGGGTGTAGCCCAGCATCAGGCAGGGGATCCCACGACCGCGGACGCATCGTATCGCAAGGCGCTCGAGCTGGACGCGACGTACGCGCTCGCGTGGAACAACCTGGCCGTGGCAGCGCAGCATCGAGGTGCACCGGGCGAAGCGGAGTCCGCGTTCCGCGCGGGGCTGGAACACGTGCGCGATCTGCCGGAGCTCTGGCGTAATCTCGGACTGCTTCTGCATCGCGCGAACCGCATCGCCGATGCCGAAGAGGCGTATCGCGTGGCCATCGAGCTGGATGGGCACTCCGCGGAAGCGTGGACGGGTCTCGGCCTCGTGCTGATGGATGCGGGCAATGCCGTGGACGCGAAGGCCGCGCTCGTACGGGCGGTGGAAGCGGACCCGCGGCTGCCGGAAGCGCGCTACCATCTCGCCTTCGCACTTTCCGCACTCGGGGACTACCGCGGCGCGCTGCGCGAAACGAAGCTCGCACTCGAACTGAACCCGTATATCCCTGCGCAGCGTTTCCGTCTGCTCATCGATCTGCAGTTCGAGGAAGCGGGCGTACTCGCGCCCGAGCTGGATGCCGCCGAGCATGTGCCGGCGGGCGGCGTGATCGAAACGTTCGAGTTCGAGCCGACCAGTCTCGACGCGGTGTTCCGCTCGGCGTCGGAAGCGGCGCCGAGGGCGGCGGTGCCGGCGCAGGAGCCGGAGCCGGACGGCGACTGGATCGAGCGTGCGCGTGAAGCCATGGCGGACGGCCGTCTCGAGGAGGCGCAGTCGCTCGCACAGCGCGCGCCCGGCGCGGGACCGCTGGCCACTGCGGCGCTGCTGCTCCAGGGCGAGATCTATCTCGCGCGCGGTTTCGCAGGCGAGGCGGTGGAGCGCTTCGAGAAGGTGCTGGGCGTCGTCGCACGTGGGGATGCAGACGTGGAGATCGACGATACGCTGCGCCGCGCGCTCGCGGGCGCATCGCGTTCGCTGCTCGATTTGGGCCGTCTGCCCGAGGCGGTGGAGGCCGCGGAGCGGCTCTGCCAGCTCGCGCCCGACGATCCGGCGGCGCTGCGCACGCTCGCGCAGGCGCTGACGCGTGCCGGTGACGATACGCGCGCGGCCCTCGTACTCGAGCGAGCACGTGCGATTGCGCCGGAAGATGCGGATCTGCTCGTGCAGCTCGCGAGCGCGTATCTGGCCGACAGCCGTCCCACGGATGCGGAGGACGCTGCACGCGCCGCGCTGGTGCTCGCGCCCGATGCGGCGGCGAGTCGCGTCGCACTCGGTCAGGCGTTGATGGCACAGGATCGGCCGGAGGAAGCGGCGGAGGAGTTCGGCGCTGCGCTGGCGCAGATTCCGAGTTATGGTGAGGCGGCCTTCGCGCTCGCGGACCTCGAACGCATGCGCGGCGATGATGACAAGGCGCTGCGCGTCCTCGTCGATTTCCTCATGCTGGATCCCTATCATCTCGAGGGACTGACGCGTCTCGGCGATGCGCTGTACGGCGCGGGGCGGCGGGCGGAGGCCGGTGTGGCGTACCGTCGTGCATTGCGCTTCGATCCGGGCCACTCGGAAGCGCTCGAGGCGCTCGAGAAGCTGACGCCCGCACCGGGCGACACGAAGCGGGCAGGGTGAGGGAATGGCAATCGAAGGTCCGCTGCGCGAACTGGGGATCGAGGAGGTTCTCCAGCTCCTGGACCTCGCCCACAAGACGGGCGTGCTTTCGATCCGCTCGAACAAGCTGGGCGATGAGGCGATCGTCCATTTCCTGCGCGGCACGATCGTCTTCGCCGTGCGTCGCCGTTCACCCCGCCGGCTGGGTGTGCTGCTCATCCGCGCGGGGCGTCTCACGCAGCGGGAGCTGGAGCGCGCGCTCGAGATCCAGCGCACGGACCCGGGCCGCCGTCTCGCGGAGATCCTGCTCGACATGGGTTTGGTGAACGGCGAGGAGCTGGAACGGCAGCTCCAGTTCCAGATCGAGGAGACGCTGTACGAGGTGATGTCCTGGGATGAGGGATACTTCCGGTTCGAGGATCGCAACGAGATCCCGCAATCCGGGTTGAACGTGGCCGTGAAGGTCGAGAGCATTCTGATGGAGGGCGCGCGCCGCGTGGACGAGTGGTCGCGTCTCGAGGCGCGCGTGCCGAGCCCGGATGTGATTCCCGTTCTGGCCACGGGCGGCGATGTCGAGGCGGCGCCGATCGATCTGAACGCGGAGGAATGGGAAGTTCTGGCCGAGATCGACGGCGAACGCGATCTCCGTCAGGTTGCGGCGAGCCTCGCGCGCAGCACCTTCGACGTCGCGCACACGGTGTTCGAGCTGGTCTCGCGCGGTGTCGTCCAGGTGCACGAGAAGCACGCGCGCATTCCGGAGCTGCGGCTGCGCGAGGCCATGGGCGAGGTGGAGGCGATGCTGCGGGCGGGCGATGCCGACGGCGCGCAGAAGCTCGCGGCGAATCTGGAAGCGGCGCATCCCGAGCGTGCGGAGCTGTCCGTGCTGTGCGGCCGCACGCTCGAGGCGCAGGGACGCGGACGCGCGGCGGTCGAGGCGTTCCAGCGCGCGGTCGAGCTGGATCCGCTGTCGGCCGATGCGCACTTCCGGCTGGGTCGCGCCGCGCTCGGCATCGGCGACTTCGAGCGCGCGGCCGAGTCGTGGTCCGCGTATCTGACTTTGTCGCAGCAGGGCGCACGCCGTGAGATGGTGAACGACGCGCTGTCGGCGGTGCGGCTGCTGCGTGACATCCTGGAGCGGGACGAGGTGGAACGATGAAGAAGGCGGCCCCGGCCGACCTGCAGCGCTGGAGCGAGGAGCTGGCTCACAACCCGCGTTCGCTCGCATTCCTTCCGCTGGCACGTGCGTACCGCCGCCTCGGCCGGCGCGACGAGGCGCTGCGCATGTGCATCCGCGGCCTCGAGCAGCACCCGACCCACGTCGAAGCGCACGCGCTGCTCGCATTGCTCTACCTCGAGGCCGGCGACCGCGCGCGCGCCGCCGACGAGTGGGCGACCGTGCTGCGTCTCAAGCCGGGCAACTTCGAGGCGCTGCGCGGCATGGGCTTCGCCTACCTCGAGCAGAACAACCTCTCGAAGGCGCGCCAGCACCTCGAGCGCGCTGCACTCATCCGGCCCGATGATGGTGCGGTGCAGGAAGCGCTGCGTGTGCTGCGGCGCCGTCAGCGCGAACAGCTCGAGCGCGAGGAAGCGGCACGCGCGGCCACGCCGCATTCCGCGCCCGCTACCGCGCCGATACCGGCGGCGCCGGCCGCCCGCGAGCGTCCGTCGCCGAACGATCCGTCCCGGTTGTTCGATGGCATCCTTGCCACCGGTCCCGTGCTGGGTGTGCTGCTGCTGGACGCACGCGGACTCGTGCTCGCGGGCCGCTTCCGCGACGGCGAGCTCGACCGCGCGGAGCGAGTCGGCGCAATGCTCGGCGGTGCGGGCGATGAGGCGGAGCGCGCGGTGTCGCATCTGTCACTGGGCTCCTGGCGCGGCCTGCTGCTCGAGTCCGGCAACGCCCTCCTGCAGCTCGCGCCCGCAGGCGACGGAAACGTGCTGGTGATCGCCGCGGAGCGCGCCGCGCCGAAGGGCTGGCTGCTGCGCATGGCGGAGCAGGCGAGCGCGCTCGCGCGCCGGCACATGGAGGTGACGACGTGATGGATGGCCTCACGCGCGCACTCGAATCGCTGAGCCGCGTGCACGGCGTGACCGGCGCAATGGTGGTGGAAGCCGAAGCGGGCGTGCCCGTCCTCGAGGAGCTCGCTGAAGGTGTGCGCGGGGGCGCGGTCGCCGCACTGACGGCTTCGCTGTACCGCCGAACGGCGGAAGCGGCCGGCGCAGCGGGCTTCGGAAACGTGACCACGCTGCAGCTCGAGGCAGAGTCCGGACACGTGCTCGCGGCGGGATCCGGCGAGCTGATCCTGGTCGTGATCGCGGAACGCGACGCGTCGCTCGGGATGCTGCGGCTCGAGCTCGCGCGCGCGGCGGAGGCGCTGCGATGAAGTCGAACGAGCTGCCCGCCCTCGTGGCCGCGCTGAAGCAGCCGATCCGCGACTTCGTGCGCGATGCACGCGTGCGTGTCGCGCTGCTGGTCACCGGCAGCGGCCAGGTGCTCGCGCAGCACGGGTTCACGCGCGCCTACGAGGTGATGAACGTGGCCGCGCTCGCCGCTGCGGCGCACGCGTCATCGCGCATGTTGGCCGAGGTCACGCGTTCGGGCCGCTGGACACACATGTACCACGCGGGCCAGCAGCGGCAGCTCTTCCTCGCGCCGCTGTCTACGCCGGGCGGCGAGATGATCCTCGTGGTCGTGCACGACAGCGAGTCGTCGCTCGGAATGGTGCAGGTGTTCTTCGAGCGGCTGCAGAGTGCGGTCGCAGCGCTGGGTGCGGCGCCGCCGGGCTCGGCGGATGCGGAGAGCTTCGAGCAGGACCTCAACGCGGGCCTGGAGCGCGTGTTCCCCGACTCGGCGGAGGCCTGATGTCGCTGGTCAACTACTCGACGCGCGAGATCACCTGCAAGATCGTCTACTACGGCCCGGGCCGGTCCGGAAAGACGACGAACCTGCAGCACGTGCACGCGCACATCCCCGAGGAGCGACGCGGGCCGATGCTGTCCCTCGCGACCGAGACGGATCGCACGCTGTTCTTCGACTTCCTCCCGCTCGACCTCGGCGCGGTGTCGGGCTTCCGCGTGCGCCTGCAGCTCTACACGGTGCCCGGACAGGTGTACTACAACGCAACGCGCAAGCTCGTGCTGCGCGGCGCCGACGGGGTGGTGTTCGTGGCCGATTCGCAGCGCGAGCAGATGGAGGAAAACCTCGAGGGCCTGCGCAACCTGCACGAGAACCTGCTCGAGGAGGAAGTCGACCTGCGCACGTTTCCGCTCGTGCTCCAGTACAACAAGCGTGATCTGCCGGGCGTGATGCCGGTGGAGGAGATGGAGGATGCACTGAACTTCCGGAACCTGCCCGCATTCGCGGCGTCGGCGGTAGAGGGTGCGGGCGTGTTCGACACGCTGAAGGCGGTCAGTCAGCTGGTACTGCAGGGGCTTTCCCGGCGGTTCCGCGGCGCGCGGTAGCGCGCGGGGCGGCCATGCTCGATCCCCGACTCACCTTCGAGAGCTACGTCGTCGGCCCGTCGAACCGGCTGGCGGCCGCAGCGGCGCGCCGTGTGGCAGAGGCGCCTGGTCAGGCGTACAACCCGCTGTTCGTGCACGCGCCGTCCGGCCTTGGCAAGACGCACCTGCTGATGGCGATCGGCAATCACGCCGTGCGCTCGGGCAGCGACGTACACGTGATGTACGACACGCTCGAGCGGCTGATGGAGTCGGTGATGGCCGCCATCGAGGCGGGGGAGCGCGACGCATTCCGGACGCGCGTGCGCGAGTCCGGCATGCTGCTGCTCGATGACGTGCAGTTTCTTGCAGGCCGGCACGCGCTCCAGGAGGAGCTGCTGCGCGCGTGGGACGCGTTCCTCGTGCAGGGCGGACAGGTGGTGCTCGCGAGCGATCGCCCGCCCGCGGAAATCGATGGACTGGATCAGCGTCTGCTGACGCGCTTCTCGGGCGGCCTGATCGCGGACCTCGGTCCGCCCGACTACGAGACGCGCGTCGCGATCGTGCGCCGCAAGTCGGAGGAGCGGGGTCAGTCGCTGTCGCCCGGTGTGGCGGAGGTGCTGGCGCGCGCAGCGCTCGAGAACGTGCGCGAGCTCCAGGGCCGGCTGAACCGCGTGCTCGCAGGGCAGGAGCTGGATGGCCGGCCGCTGAGTGCGGAGGAGGTGGCGAAGCTGCTCGGGGTGCCCGTGCCGCCCGACGACTCGCCCGAGTTCCGCGAGTTCCTGGCCGAGATCGCGGGCACGGTGGACGAGCTCGTGGAGAAACTCGACGCCGGGATCGAGCCGATGGCGGGCGTCGAGGAGTTCCCGGCGCCGCCGCCCGGTCCCGCGCTCGACGACCTGCCGCTGGATCCGGGCTCGTTCGCGGTGCGCGCAGCGCGCACCGTTCCGGACGAGCCCGGCGAGCGCTACTCGCCTTTCGTTGCGTACGGCGGCCGCGACTCGGGCAAGACCGCGCTCCTGCTCGCGATCGCGCACGCACTGCGCGAGCGGCATCCGGAGATGCGCGTCGCGTACATCGAAGGACGCGACTTCACGGCCGGACTGATCGAGGCGATCGAGCAGGGGCGCCTGGATGCGTGGCGCGCGCGCTGGCGCTCGGCCGGTGCACTGCTGATCGATGATGTCGACGCGCTGACGGCGACCGAACGCGCGCAGGAGGAGCTCTTCCACCTGTTCGATGCGTTGCGCGCACGCAACGCGCAGCTCGTGTTCTCCGCATCGGCGCCGCCGCGTGAGCTCGAGGGTATGGAGGCGAGGCTGCGGACGCGGCTGGAGAGCGGCCTGGTCGTGGATCTGAACGAGGCGCAGCGGAAGCCGGTGCAGCAGACCGGCGAACCGGTGGATGAATGGTTCCTGAATCCCGAGAAGGTGCTCTGGACGTGGCCGTATCTCGAGGCGTGGCTGGAAGAGGACGCGCGCTGAATGGCGATCAAGGGTAATCTCGCCGATACGGGGCTGGCGGAGGTCTGCCAGCTGCTGGCGCTCGGTCTGAAGACCGGGTGCCTGTCGGTCGTCGACCGCGCGCGCTTCGGGCAGCTCTACTTCGATCGCGGCCGCATCACGTTCGCGACGATCGTGAATCGGCGCGACCGGCTGGGCCGCATCCTCGTGCGTGAAGGGCTCGTCACACGCGAGGCGCTCGAGAACGCGCTGCGGGCGCAGGCGGAGTCGCCGGGGATGCGGCTCGGCGAACTTCTCGTGGCCAGCGGTGCCGTGACGCGCGAGGACCTCGACCGCTGCATCCGCCTGCAGATGGAAGAGGCGGTCTATCATCTCTTCGGCTGGCCGCGCGGCACGTTCTTCTTCGAGCCCGATGCGCGTCCGCCCGAAGGTGAGCTCACGGTCTCGATCAACGCCGAGGGCGTGCTGCTCGAGGCCGCGCGCCGGCACGACGAGTGGGCGATGGTCGCCGCGAACGTGCCATCCCCGGAGGCGATCCTCGTGGCCGTGCCCGGCGTGTCGCCGGAATCGGCGGGGGAGGGCGGTGCGCGCATGTACTCGCTGCTCGACGGCCGCCGCAGCATTGCCGATGCTGCCGTGGCCGCGGGCATGCCGGAGCTCGAGGCCGCGCGCATCGCGAACCGGCTGGTTGCGGCCGGTTCGGCGCGTCTCGTCTCCACGCCGTCCGATCGGCGCGGCAGCGTGGAGGAGGAAGCCGATGACCGGCTGCGGCTGGGCCGCGCGCTCTATCGCAGCGGCATGTACGCAGAGGCGGAAGCGGAGTTCGAGCGCGTGCTCGCCGTGCGACGCGGTGATGCGACCGCGCGCCTGCACCTCGGACTGATTGCACTGCGTCACGGTCGGCCCGCGGTGGCGGCGGATACGCTGCGCGAACTCGCGTCGGAGCCGTCGCCGCGACGTTCCGTGCGGCTCGCACTCGCGGCGGCACTGCGCGCGCTGAACCGGCCGGACGAGTCACTCGAAGTGCTCGACGCGAGTGAGGCCGAAGCGCCCGATTCCCCTGCGGTCCCGCTCGGCCGCGCGGCTGCGCACCTGCTGACGCGCCGTCCGTCGGCCGCGCGCCGCGAGCTCGCGCTGCACCTCGAGCGCCTGGGCGATCGTCGCCGCGGCGCGGCGTACTGGTACCATGCCGCGCTCGCCGCTGCGCTGTCGTCCGAGCCCGATACCGCGGCCGCGCTCGTCGACGAAGGATTGCGCGCATGGCCCGATTCCGCGCCGCTGCTCCTGTTCGCGGGACTGTTGTGCGAGCGGCGCGGCGACCTCGACGCAGCCGAGCGCTTCTACCGTCGTTCGGTCGAGACCGATGCCGGCATCGCACAGGCGCACAAGGGACTCGGCGACATCGCGTACCGCCGCGGCGCGCAGCACGAGGCGCTGCGTCATTACGCGCGCGCGGCCGAGCTGGCGCCCGATCTCGGCGACGATCTCTACGAGAAGATGGGCAACCTGCACTATCGTGCGCGTGCTCCGCAGGAAGCGGCGCGCTGCTGGAACCGCGCCCTCGAGCTCAACCCTGCGAGCCGGGCCGCGCGCACCAACCTCGAGATGCTTTCGCGTGCTGTCGGAGTCTGACGGCCGGATGCCGCCGCCCCACGATCCACTCCGGCCGCCGCCGCCGCTGCCACTCGCGCACGGCGAGCTCAACGAGAGCGATGCCGCCGAGCTGCGTGCGCTGAAGTCCCAGATCCAGCGGCGCGTGGGCTTCGTGTGCGAGGGCTACAAGGAGAAATGCCTCCGCCGTCGCATCGCGGTGCGCATGCGGGCGCGCGGTGTGCACGGCTACGGCGAGTACGCGGAGCTGCTCGAGAGCGATCCCGGCGAGTACGCGCGCCTGCTCGATGCGATCACCATCAACGTCAGCAAGCTGTTCCGCAATCCCGAAGTGTGGGAGGCGACGGCGCGCTTCGCGCTCCCCGCGCTCGCGCTGCAGCGCGGACCCATCCGTATCTGGAGTGCCGGTACGGCGGGCGGGGAAGAGGCGTACACGCTGGCGATTCTGGTGCTCCAGTACGGGCCGGAGGCCGGGCTCGACCCCACGCGCGTGCGCGTGCTCGGCACCGACATTGACCCGCGTTCGCTCGAGATCGCGCGCGGCGGCGAGTATCCGCCCTTCGCGTTCACCGAAATTTCGGACGAGCTGCGGGACCGCTGGTTCGAGGGACCGGAGCGGCAGCGTGTGCGGCCCGAGGTGCGGCGCATGGTGGAGTTCGCGCCCCTCGACCTGATGCGCGACCCGTATCCGACCGGCCAGCACCTCATCGTCTGCCGCAACGTCGTCATCTACTTCGAGCGCGAGGCGCAGGAGGCGCTGTTCAACCGCTTCCACGATGCGCTCGTGCCCGATGGTTTCCTGCTGCTGGGGAAGGTCGAAGCGCTGTTCGGAGCCGCTGCCGCCGGGTTCCGCACCATCGCGAACCGCGAGCGGCTCTTCCAGCGCGTTTGATGCAGAAGCTCGCCGTCAACATCGGGGACGTACGCGCGGCTGCCGATGGCACCGTGCTCTTCACGATCGGACTCGGGTCGTGCGTCGCGATCGTGCTGTACGACGGCGTGCGCAACGTCGGCGGCCTCGCACACGCCATGCTCCCCGACCCATCCAGCAGTCGCAGGCCGGCACCGCCCGGGCGCTTCGCCAGCACCGCAGTACCGGAGCTGGTGCGACTGATGGAGGAGTGCGGCGCACGCAAGCACGCGCTGCGCGCACGACTGGCGGGCGGCGCCTCCATGTTCGCGAGTGTGCTGCCCGAGAGCGGGCGCCAGCTCGGCATGCGCAACGTCGAGGCTGCGCGCGTCGCACTCGCTGCGCTGCGCATTCCCGTCGACAACGAGGATGTCGGTGGTTCGCACGGCCGCTCGGTCTTCCTGCACACCTGCGACGGCCGTGTCGTCGTCACATCGGTGTATCATGACGACATCACGCTCTGATGCGCCGCCTTTCGCGGTAGCCGTTGCCGCATCGACCGGCGGACCGCGCGCACTCGTCGAGGTGCTCGGCCGGCTCCCGGCCAATCTGCCTGCAGCCGTCCTCGTCGTGCAGCACATGCCCCGGCACTTCACCGGCCGCCTCGCCGCACGGCTCGACACGCTGTGTGCGCTTCCCGTCATCGAGCCCGCCGATGAAGAGCCGCTGCGCGCGGGCCGCGTCTATCTCGCCCCGGGCGGCTGTCACATGCGCGTCGCAAACGGCGACGGCCTGCGCATCCGCCTCGAGGATGGCCCGCCGGTATGGGGGGTGCGACCCGCCGCCGATCCCGTCTTCGATGATGTCGCGCGTCTGTTCGGACGCGCCGCGATCGGTGTCGTGCTGACGGGCATGGGTCGCGACGGCGCGGCGGGACTGCGCGCGATTCGCGAGTCGGGCGGCTGGACGATTGCGCAGGATCCCGAGACCGCCACGCTCGCCGGCATGCCGCGCTCCGCGGCGCCATTCGCGGATGTGATGCTGCCGCTCGAACGGATCGCGGCCGCGGTCGCAGCACGCATCCTCGCCGCCGCACGCGACGGCGAGTGATACGCACCCTTCTCTTCCTCATCGCCACGACCGCCGGCCCTGTCGCGGCGCAGCTCACCGACACCATTCCGCTGACCGGCGCCGTGCGCATCGTGCACGCGCCCGCCAGTGCCGCGATCGCGCGGCAGCTCGCCGATGTTGCGCGCGGCGCCCGTCCGCTTCCCGGGCTGCCGGCCGAAGTGCTCGACTCCATGCCGCTCGTGCACGTGCTGCTCGCGCCCGATGCCACCGCGTGGGATTCGCTGACCGGAGGACGTGCACCGGACTGGGGTGCGGGTGTCGCGATTCCCGCGGCGAATCGCATCATCCTGCCCGCGTACGCATCCACGCGTGGTTCGCTCGAGCAGCTGCCGCGCGTGCTGCGTCACGAGCTCGCGCACGTCGCGCTGCGACGCTACCTCGACAGCGATCCACCACGCTGGTTCACCGAAGGCTACGCGGTGTGGGCCGCGGGTCAGCTCGATACCGAGGCCGCATGGCTGCTCCGCCTCGCCTTCATGCTGCGACGCGCGCCGCCGCTCGATTCGCTCACCCTCGACTGGCCGCGCGGCGCAACCGACGCGCGGGTCGCGTATCTGCTCTCGGCCAGCGTACTCGAGTACCTCTACGATGCGGCGGGCGAGAACGGACTGCGCCGATTCCTCGAGCGCTGGCGGCTCAGTGGTGATCTCGAAGCGTCGCTGCGCGTCACCTACGGCCTCACCCTCGGCCAGCTCGAGCGTTACTGGGGACGGAGCGTGCGACGCCGCTACGGCTGGCTCCTGTTCGCCGCGCAGACCGCCGTCATTTGGGCCATGCTGTCCACCCTCGTGGTGGGCCTCTGGCTGCTCCGCCGCCGGCGCGACCGGCACCGCCTCGAACGGCTGCGCGCCGAAGAGATCCCCGATGAGCCAGCGTTCTGGGAGAACACCGGCGACGACGACGCCGCACGGGACCCCCCGCCCGCGCCTTGACGCGCCGCTTCGCCCGCGACGATCTTCCGCGCCATGAGCACTCGCACACCTCGAAGCGCCGCGCCGCGCACATCGCTCCGGTTCTCACGCATCAACATCGCGCTGCTCGCCGCGGGCATCGGCACCGTCATGCTCGGCTACAGCCTGCTCGCGGGCGGGTCCACCGTGGCCGCACCGCTCCTCCTCGTGCTCGGCTACGCCGTCCTCATCCCGCTCGGCATCATCCTCTAGAAATGTCCACGTTCCCGCCCGCCGCGACTCGTGCTATCTTTAGCGCGATCCACGACGGGCGCTTAGCTCAGCTGGTCCAGAGCGCCTCGCTTACACCGAGGAGGTCGCTGGTTCGAATCCAGCAGCGCCCATGCAGCCGGGCCCGGGGCTGAGATGATCGAGGCACGCCGCCGCACCTGGAAGATCACCATCGCCCTCGGCGATCGCACCTGGCCCTACATGAACGCCGACATCGAGTTCGACGGCGAGCACGGCCTCGTGCACGTGTACCGCGGTGCCCAGCTGCTCGCCAGCGCGCCCATCTCGGCCGCCGTCGTCGAATGGATCGACCCGCAGCAGGAGCTGCGGCAGCAGTAGTCAACTTCGCGCGGTTCCCCGTCCCAACCGCGCGAACGAGGAAGCTCCATGAAGCGAAAGCTCACGCGATACCGCGCCGGCTGGCGCGTCCTCGCCACCGGCGAGGTCGGCTACAGCGACTGGTCCGACGACCAGCGCGCCATCAAGGCATGGGTCGAAGAACGCAATCGCCAGGATTACGGACGCATCAACTACTGGATCGAATCCTCGCATACCGCCCGCACCGCCCACGACTACGATGCGACCCGGCAGCCCTCACGTCCTCGCCCCCCATGGCGGCGCGTCGATCCCGCCGCCGGATCCGGTACCGACGCGGAGTAGAAGTGTGGCTCCGGGCTCACCGTGCCTGGCGCCTGATCGGCTGTCATTCCGTGGGCGTGAGTCGGCTCCGGCGCGGACAACGATCGAGCCGGGACGTTGCTGAGACGGGGCGGGGCATGGACTGAGCGATTCAACGGGCCGCAGGACGCTTTTGTATGCTGGTCGGCGGAAAGAAGGTACGGAATCGCGCATTTTCTTTCCGATTTGGACACCCCCCGACTGCAACGTATCTGAACACTTCTCGTTGCCAGACAATGATTTCCATCCAAGGCCGCTGCGTGGCACCGAGCGTGCCCTATGTACGGGCACAACACGGAGCGTGGCGTGCGGGAACAAATCGGGGAGAGCGTCACGCTAAGGCAGGCGGTCGGCGAAAGCCGGCCGCCTTGTCTTTTGTAGGAACTGAGGCTCTCCCCCAGCCCTCGACCTGCTCCCACCTCTCTCGACCCGGCTCCACCCCTCGACCCGCTTCACCCCCTCGACCCGGCTCCAGCCCAGAAGTCGCCCCAACCCGCGAGCCCACGTTCGGGTTCTCAGTCCCGGCATGAGCTGGGCGCGGTCCGATCTTCACTATCAGGGGGCGTCTCTCAACAACGGAGGCGTCGCTGAATCCGGGCCTCCCGACCGCGTCGCCTTTTCAGACGAGCGTGGGGGTGATCGGGAGCCCCTGCGCACTGTTTCTGCAGTGAACATTGCCCCAACGTGCAGGCTACGGAATCTGGGGCGGGGTTGACCGCGCCTGGAGCGGTGGCGATTGCCCCAGGCGCTGCGTGGAAAGGCGTGGGGTCGCGTTGACTGCTTCAGGCGCGGGCAGTTCCCCCCCAGTCCGAAAAGTCGTGACCATGGGGTAAGGTTCACCGCACAGGTACCGGTCCGACGACGGCGGACCCATTGGTCGTGGTATCGGTTGCCGATTATTCCGGCCTCGAGACCAGCGCCAGGTCCCCGTCTTCCAACAGTCTACCGCTTCGACCGCGGCCCGAAGTCTGTCGGCTCGGCCAGCGCGCCCGCAGTTCGTCGGACTCAGCCCAGGCCCCGCATCCCACTCGCGCGCCCGCAGTTCGTCGGACTCAGCCCAAGCCACTTATCCACCACTCGCGCGCCCGCAGTTCGTCGGACTCAGCCCAAGCCCCGCATCCCCACTCGCGCGCCCGCAGTTCGGGCCCCAGCTCGAGCCCTGCATTTCACCACTCGCGCGCCCGCCCGATTTCAGGCGATCCCGCCTTGACTCCGCCCCGGGCACCCTCCAATTTCCTTGAGAATGATTCTCAAGCTCGGGATACCAATGCGTTTCGGCAGCTTCGCGCGCGCGGCGTGCGTGGCCGGGGTGGTCGCGTGCGGGGGTGGAACGGCGGACGAGATGTCGCAAGCGGAACCGGCTGCGGACGCGCGGGCGGCGGAGACGCGCGCGGGTCTGATTCCGGGCACGCCGGCGGGCGGACTGGAGCAGTGGATCCAGGACATCTACAACGGGCTGGAAGGCGTGGAAGCGTTGTCGGCGACCGATGGGATGGCGGCGCAGCGACAGGCGCTCGAGCAATACATCGGACGGCAGGAGTACATCGAGCTGTACTACGGTCCGGGTGGACGATTGGTGAGCGCGGAGCACGTGACGCTGGGTGCTGCGGTGGACTCGGCGGAAGCGCGGTTCCACGATCTGATGCGCGTGGCGAACGAGGCGGGCGATTCGACGGCGACGGCGGCGGCGGTGTCGGCGCTACGGACGGAATACGACCGGGTTCTGTCGGAGGCGCGCGCGGCCGGAGTGCCGCTCACGCCGGATGGAGGCGCATGATGAAGTCCCTGCTGATCGGCTTTGTGCTGCTGGCCGCGGCGGTGCCGGTGACGGCGGCGCCTCCGGAGAATGGAGTGCAGCAGGACCTGCGGGTCTGGCTGGACAGTGTGAGCGTGGGTCTCGCGCGTGTGGATGCATTGCACGCGTCCGGGCGCTCCGGAGAGGCCACGGCAGCGGCGTTGCGTGCGTACCTCGACTACGTGGAGTCGATCGAGGCGTTCTACGGCGCGGGCGGCCGCTACGGAACGCCGTCGCTGCGCGAGGCCGTGACGGATCTCGAGGCGACGTTCCACGAGCTGATGCAGGCGGGCGACGCGGAGTCCGCGCGTGCGCACGTGCGGGAAGCAAGGACGCTGGTCGTGCGGGTGCGTGCGACGGCGGAGCGCGATGACGTCGTGATGCGTCCGGTTGCGGACCAGGCGTCGCTGGCGCCGGTGATCGCAGTGGGTTCGGCGCGGACGGCGGAAATCCAGGCGCTGCTGACGGACTTCGACGCGGCTTCGGCGGCGTACGCCCGCGGGGATGCGAAGGCTGCGCTATCGAAGGTGGAGACGGCGTATCTGCAGGGCATCGAGCCGCTGGAGCCGCGGCTGCCGGCGGAGCGGGTGAACAAGCTGGAGTCGCTGATCCATCTGCAGCTCCGTCCGATGCTGGCGCGCGACGCGGAGCCGGAGCGCATCGATGCGAGCTTCACGATGCTGCGCGCGGAGCTGCTGGCGGCCGACGCACTGCTCGCAAACGGCTCGACGTACTGGTTCGGGACGGTGAACGCGTTCGCGATCATCGTGCGCGAGGGTCTCGAGGCGGTGCTGCTGATCGCCGCGATCGTCGCGTACCTGCGCGCGATGAACGCGGGTGCGCAGCATGAGCGGCGGCTGTGGGCGGGCGTCGGGCTCGGCGTGGCGGCGAGCTTCGGCACCTGGTTCGCCGCGCAGTGGCTGCTGCCCGTGACCGGCGCGAGCCGCGAGCTCATCGAGGGTCTCACGGCGCTGATCGCCGTCGCCGTATTGCTGTACGTCTCGAACTGGCTGTTCCAGAAGACGTACATCCATGACTGGAAGGCCTACCTGCGCGAGCGTGTGGGCCGCGCGGTGACGACCGGCTCGTCGCTCGCCATGGCCGGCCTCGCCTTCGCCGCGGTGTACCGCGAAGGTTTCGAGACCGTGCTCTTCTACCAGGCGCTGCTGCTCGACAGCGGCCCGGGACCGGTTCTCTCCGGCTTCATTCCGGGGACGGTCCTGATCCTGGCGGTCGGCGCCGCGATCCTGAAGCTGGGTGTGAAGCTGCCGCTCAAGCAGGTTTTCGCGGCCACCAACGCGATCCTGATCTACCTCGCGCTCGTGTTCCTGGGGAAGGGGATCTACGCGCTGCAGGAGGCCGGCATCTTCGCCGCGCACCCGCTCACGTGGCTCCCGGACAGCGGCGCACTCAAGCAGTTCCTCGGGTTCCACCCTCTGGCCGAAACGATGGTGGCCCAGCTCGTCTTCGGCACGCTGGTCGTCGCGACCTACCTCTACTACCGGATGCGGCGCCGGCCCATCCCGGTGTAGGTCAGGCCCGAATCTCGAGTGTCGAAGGGGTCGGCTTCTTGCCGACCCTTTTGACATCGGGCGGGCGCGTCGTCGAGCGCGCGCGAGATTGGAAGAGCGTTCCCGCGGTTCCCGCTGTTCCCGCCGTTCCCGCCGTTCCCGCCGTTCCCACCTCGCTCCGCCCCCGCCCCCGCCCCCGCATTGTGCAAGAAATCGGCGTCCAATCGTCCAAAACGCTGAGGAGAACCTTTTCGGGCACTCCACACGTAGGTAGGGGAAAGACCTCATCCCCGGAGGCGGTTTGTCGACGCGCATCGTACCGAGGACGGGTGCGCCGCCGGTGCCGGCGCAGGAGATTCGCACGCACCGTCCCGTGCCGTGGCGCGCGCTGGTGCCGGCACTTCTGCTCGCGCTCATGGTGGTGGTCGTGCTCGGTGCCGCGCGCGGCCTGGGTGCGGCCATCCGTCGCGCGGCGCTGCTCGAGACGCGCATCACGCCGCCGGAGTCGGGGCTCGAGTTCAGCGACTCACCGACTGAAGCCACTCGTTTCTTCGCGGATCGGGATGAAGTCACGATTCGCATTCCACGCGACATCACCGTCGCGGAATTCCTCGCCCTTTACCATCTGGGCAACCGTCCGGACGTGCGCGCTGCGCTGCGCGAGCAGCTCGATGCCACGGAGGACACCGATCTGCTGCGCGAAGGCGAGGAGCTGACGATCAACCTGACACCGGTGCGGGAGGGTTCGTAATGGCGCGTCGCACGTTCGAGGATGCGGTTCGTGAGACGGACCGCTACCGCACGGAGCTGGAGTCGCTGCGCGAGGAAGCGCGTGCGGCCGCGCGCGCGGAGGTACAGTCGTCGGCACTGAAGCGCGAGCGGCTGGAAGCGCTGGTGCGCGAGCTGGTGACGCGCGAGCTGCGCGCACAGCGCGGACCGTGGTGGTGGTTCGGCGCGCGCGACGCCGGCGATGCATGGCTGCGGCTGCTCGCGGCCGCGGGAATCGTCGTGGTGCTCGTCGGCACGGGCGTGTTCGCCGGTGCGAAGCTGTTCGCGCCCGAGCCGGCACCTGTCGCGGCAACGACGGACGCGCAGGCACCTGCGGATGCCAGCGAAACAACGGCGCCGACGCCGGCGACGCCGGAAGCGCTGGCCGCACGCTTCGATTCGTTGTTCCAGGCGCGCGACGCGCTGCTCGCGCCCCTCGTCGCGGAAGTGGAAAGTCTCACGACTGCGGACCCCGTGCGCGCGGCGGCTGCGGCATGGCGCACGAACGCGGCACTGAATCCTGCACAGGTGGAGCGCCTCGGTTCGGCGCTGGCGCAGGCGGCGCTCAACCGCTTCATCGCACCCGCGGATGCACCGCTCACGCTGGATGGAATGATCCGCCGCTCACCGTGCGCGGGCGCATCCTGTGACGCGCTTCTGGCCGCATGGCGCTCGCCTCCGCTGAACGCGCCCCTGCCTGCGTACGATCCGGCAGCAGGGGAGGACGTGCTCCGGGTGGTGGAGCGCGTGCTGGTGATGACGCACGCGTCGTCGCAATGAAGCGCTTCGTCCTCGAGCGGCACGTGCTGGGCGCGCCGCTCTCGGCGTACGACACCGCGTGGGATGCGCTGGGCTGGTCGGAAGGCCTTGGTGCCGCACGCGCGGACCGTCTGGCGGAGTCGGTGCCGTGGGGCACTGCGCTCGCGCGTACGGCGGACCCGCCGCGATTGCGCGGTCCGCTCGCGCAGGTGCGCGCGCGCCTGGACTCGTTCCGCTTCGCCGTCCTGCCCGTCGAAGGTGCACTCGCGTTCAGTCTGTGGGGCGCAGCGCTGCGCCGCTCCGATCACGAGTGGCAGGTGCTCACGCATACCTTGCTCATCGATGCCGATGCGTTCCGCGCGCTCGCGGGCAATCCGTTCTTCCTGCTCGACCTGGGCGACTGGCTGCGCGAGCTGTGCGAGGGCGAGCCGTTCGCGACGCGCCGCCGGATCGAGCCGCTCGTGATCGATGACGACGGTGCGCTCGCGCGCGCGTCGGAAGCGCACCGGCTCGCCGAGATCGAGCGGCTAAGTGCTGGCGTCTCGCGCGATCGCGTGACGGCCGTGTGGCGCGGTCTGATGGACAGTCCCGTGGCCGTGCACGATGCGCGGCTCGCGCGGCTCGCATGGCTCGCGCTCCCGTTCGAGGACCGCGCACGCATCGCCCTCAACACCGGCCAGCCGCGCGCGGGCCGCCGCGTCGCCGACCTCATGGTCCTCGAGCCGGAATGGGGCGACGCGTTCCCCGAGGGCGTCCGGCCCGCTCCGACCTTCGTCACCGATCCATCAGCCGGGCTGCGCGTGTGGTCGTCGTCGCTGGGCGACGTGTCGCTGCACCGCGCATTCTCGGCGCGTGCGCGTGCACGCCGGTGGTCGCTGCTGCGCGGCGATGTGGATGCGTCCGCGCGTGCGCTCGAGCTGCGCGCGGAGTGGAGCGGCGAGCGCGGCCCTGAGTTGGCCGCGGAGCTTCTCGCTGCCGAGAGCGCGTCACCCGGCGGCCGCGTGCGTGCCGCCGGCTGGATGCTCGGGCTCGCACTGCAGGGGCGGGAGCAGGACGCAGCGGCGCGTGCGGATGCTGCGCTGTACGTCGTCGCAAGGCATGCAGGTGACGCAGCCACGCGTGCGGTGCGCGGTGTGGTACGCGGGCTCCGCAGTCGTGCGTCTGCATCCGACCGCGAGGCGGCCGCGCTCGTGCGGCTGCGCGCATCGCGTGTGCGACCCTCCCTTGCGCCGGTCGCGGAGCTGCGGCGTGTCGCGTTCCAGGAAGCTACGCTGCTCGACGACGCGGCATCGCCGGCGGTGCTGACGGCGATGCTGGATGCCGCGGCACTGCACAGTGCGCCGGCCGCGCTGCTGGCGCAGCCGATCGTGCGTGCCCTCGCCCAGACGGAAACCGCGCTGCTGTCGAACCGGCCGTGGCTCGTCGGTGCGGGTGTGCCGGCCGCGCTCGCGTTCGCGGTACAGCAGCATCCGCGGGCGGCGCGGCCGGTGCTGCGCGCGCTGCTGCCGGAAGCGGCGGCGGCCGCACCGCTGGATCCGGCATCCGAAGAGGCCGTGGTGCGCATCGCATGGACGGAGCTGGAGGAGTACGGCGAGAGCGCGCTGTCCGACCTCGGCTCGGAACAAGGGACGCTCGCGTTGCTCGCGCAGCTCTTCGTAGCACGCATACCGAAGCCGCTCTTCGTGCGCGTGCGTGCGGCGCTGCTCGAGCTCGCAGCGCACGGCACGGCCGGCACGCTGCCGCCGCGCGCGGCCGCGGCCAGTCCGGCGCTCGCCGAGGCGTTCGCGGCGGAGCGCTCTCGCGAGCTGGTGCTCATCGAAGGAGCCTGACATGGAAAGCGATCCGCGTACCGGCACGATCACGGCGGACGAAGCTGCGGCGGCGGGCCCGCGCACGTATGCGCGGCTCGACAGCATGCGGGTGCATCTCGGGGACGCTGCGGCGGAGGGTCGCACGCGTCAGGTGATCGACGAGCTGCTCGAGCATCGCCGTTCGGGCAGCGGTCGGGTGATCGGGCTCGCGGGCCTCCCGCGCCACGGCAAGACGAAGTTCGCAGAGCGGCTGCGCGAGCATGCCGCGCTCCGCCCCGGTGCGAGCGCGCTCTACGACAAGACGCCGGGCGGCCAGGTCAGCGTCTACTACATCCCCGGCCGCCGGCAGCATCACGCACTCATCGACCTCGCAGGCGAGGACTTCCAGCGCCTGGGCGATTACGACCGCCCGGTGCCGACGGTCATGGAGCGTTTCCTCTGGCCCGTGCTCCAGCGCCTCGACGGTCTGGTGCTCATGGTCGCGTTCCCGGCGGTGTGGGCGGGCTGGAACGCGCCCGACGGGCGCGAGCGGCGCAGGCCGGGCGATGCGGAGCAGCAGCAGATGCGCGACGCGTACGTTGCGATGCTCAACGCGCACCTCGCGCTCCTCAAGTACACGCTGGTTGCACAGGACCTTCCGCGCCTGCGCAAGCTCCATCCGCGACTCGCGCTCGAGGATGCGAGCGCGCCCGCACGCGAGACGATCGACGATGCATTCGACGATGCGCGTCCGCTGAAGATTCCCGTGTGCGTCGCGTTCTCGAAGGCGGACCTGTACTGCGTGGGCGAGCGGCCGGGGCTGTACCCGCCCGGGCCGATGCGGCATCCGCCCATCGATCCGACGGAGGCGGACCCGCTGCTCGTGGGCATGCGGCACCTGCCGCAGCTCCACGCGCTGCTCGAACGCAAGGCGCGTCACTTCCACTACGACTTCGTGCAGGCGTTCGAAGATCCGAGCGACCGGCCGGATCCCGCGGAGTCGACGGCGACGCACATGCCGATCGACACGCTCGCGGGCGCGGAGAGCATCCTCGAGTTCGTGACCGCGCACCCGTGGCGCGTGCGCGGGCTGGCGATGCCGTCGGCGCTCCGATTCGATCGCATGCTGAATCGCAGCCGCTGGAACGGCGACGAGCCGCGGGGAGGTGAGTGATGGCGCGCAACCGATCGCTCACACGTCTCGCATCGCACCTCGGCCGCGGCATCCGCCGCGTGACCACCGGCACGGGGCGACGCATCCGTGCACCGCGCGCGGCGGTGCTCATCTTCGCGGCGGGTACGCTCGCCGCGGCGACGGGCGCGGTACTCGTATGGCGCGAAGCCATGCGCACACCGGATGCGGCGCGTACGCTGGTGCTCGCACGTGAAGTGGCCGGCGCGCCGCTCGCGCTCGCATCACCGCTCGCCGTCGAGTGGGAGGATGCGCTGCGCTCCGCGGGTGCGCTGCCGGAGCGCTGGACCGAGCTGCTCGCGCCGGTGCTGCCGCCACCCATCTGTCCGGCCGGCGAGAACGGCGCAGCACTCCGTACCGCCATTCTCGACGGAGAGGCCGCGCGGCGGCGCAACGACCGTGACGGTCTGCGTCGCGCCATGGATGCGCTCTCCGCGGAAGTCGGCCGCGATCCTGCCCTCGACGTCGTTGCGCGGTATGGGCTCGCGCGCCTGCATGCCTCCATCGGCGATGGTGCGTCGGCACTGCGACTCGTTGCGCCGCTCTTCGACGGCGCGATGGACATTCCCTTTGCCGCGCCCGGTTCGGCGTCCGCGCTGATCGAACGCGGCCGTGTAGATGCGCACGCCGCCATCGTGGCCGCGCACGCGCGTGCACTCGCCGGCCATGCCGCGCTCGCGACCGACAGGCAGGGCGAGGCTGTCCTGCACTACCGGCTCGGGATCAACGCATCGCAGTACGCAGTTGCCGCATCACTGGGGTCGGAGCTGAGTGCGATCGCTCCCGCGCGCTCCGTCCGCCTCGCGCTCGGCGATGCGGACTGCGGCAGCACGGATGCGGAGCCGCTCACGACCGTGGATCTGCGTGCGGGGCTCATCGCCGCGTACGCCGCAGACAGCACGTTCCGCGATCCAGCGCGGCTGCGCGGTGAGGTGGAGCGTGACGCGCGTGATGATGGAGACCCGCTGTCGCCGATCCTGGCGCATGCACGCGCGGAGCTCCGACGAGGACGCAAACCGGCGATTCCGGAGCACGTCGTGTGGGCCGCATCGAATCTGCGCGAGGTGTATCGCGACAACCGGATGGCACCCGATCCGCGCCTGGAGCTCACGCGTTCCGTCCTCGCACTCCGTCTGGCGTCCACGGCCGCATGGCTGTCGGCCGTCGGGATGGATGAGGATGGCTGCGGTGTGCTCGGCCCACTCACGGCCGATCACGTCCGCCAGTGGCAGGGCCGGGCTGCGAACGGTCGTGCATACTCGAGCGACGATTCGGCGCGCGCGGCGGTCGCGTTGCGCGCGCTCGCCGCTCAGAAGGCGCGCTGCGTGGAGGCGCCGGCGGAACCGAATGCGGAAGTGCGCAGTCTGTGGCTGCGGCTCGCGTCCGGCCGTCTGCCCGGCACACTCGCGGGTGCGTTCGAGGATCGCCGCGCAACGATCGAACGTGCGCTCGCTGCCGATGCGCCGCACGTGGAGGATCTGGCAGCCGCGCTGGAAGCCGCGCAGCAGCAGCTCGCAGTGCTGCGGAGCGGGCGCCTGCCCGCCGATCTGCCGGCGCATCTCGATGTGTCGAACACGGCCGACTTCGTCGACCGCTGGTGGCGCACGCTCTACGTCGATGCCGCGCGCGCGCTGGCGTCGGCGGGACGTGAGCCGGGCCGCCTCAGCGCCGGCCTCGCCCCCGACTTCCTCGAGGCGCTGAACGGCACGGTGAGGCACGCGAGCGTGGCGCCGTCGGCCGTGTGGAGCCTCGGCGAGTTTCTGCCGCTCGCGGAAGCCGCGGGCGGGCGCGCCGCGCTCGAGTATCGCGGCCGCTACTTCGCGCTCGAGCAGCCCGGCGTCGCGGCGTTGATTCTCGCGAGCGTCGTCGCACTCGTCGTGCTGATGCTGCTCTGGCTGCACATCAACTACTGGCGCTACCGGCTGCTTACGCGGGATCGCTTCTATCGGCGTGAGCTGGAGGCGTCGGGCCGGCTGCGCGAGGTGCGCGCATGACGCTGCTCCTGCTGGGACTGCTCGCGCTCGCCGCGGTGTGGCGCATGCGCGGCGATGCGCGTGCGGATGCGCGCTGGCTCGCTCTCCTCGCGCTCGTGCCCATGGTCACGCTCTGGTTCGCGCGCGATGAAGTGGCCCGCTACCGCTTCACGCTGCTCGGCCTCCGCTACGATGCCTCGGCGTCGGAGACGTTGAGCGCGGGCGGCGACTACTGGGAGGCGGACCTGTACATCGCCGGGGCGGGAGACGCGGAATCGCTCCGCCTCGAGATCGCGGGTGATTCGACCGAGCGCACCGTGCTCGTGCAGCCCGCGGAAGATGCGAGTGCGGTCACGCTCATCGAGGAGGACGGTGCGCTACGCGTGGCGGGCGGGCTTCCTCTCGCGACCGGCGACACGATCTTCATCGGTACCGGCATCCATCTGACGATGGAGCGCACGGGCGGACTCCTGCCGCGCGCCGCCGTCGTGCGCGACATTGCGACAGGGCAGGAGGCGACGCTGCCACTGCCGTCGCGCGGCTGGGTGCGGCGCGTGTGGCCCGCGCGGCCGTCGGTGCTGCAGCGCACGTATCCGCTCGCCGATGTCCTCGCCGTGCTCGGCATCGAGGACGTGCCGCCGCTCAGCAGCTTCCTGTACTACGAGCGCGGCCGTGTGGTTCTCGCCGACCTCGACTCGGAGGTGACGCTGAGCGGCGAACGCGTGCCGCAGGCGGAAGTGGTTTGGCGCGACGGCCGTGGCGTGCGCATCCTCGTCGCGGGACTCGCGCACCGCGATTCACCCGACCCCGATCTCACGCCGCCCGAACGCTACGGCGTGCGACCGCTGCGCGGCTTCACGCCGGAGCTGCGCGGCCGTTGGCTCGACCTCGTGTTCGCGACGCCCGAGATCCGCTCGCTCGACCGCGCATCACTCGAAGCACTCGATGTGGCGGAGCGCGGCCGGCGCGGCAGCGATGACGTGTACAGCGTTCGACTGACACCCGCGCGCAATGTGCCGACGCGCGAGGCCGTCGCATTCGAGACGCCCGCGCAGCGCTTTGCGGCCGGGAGCCAGGCGGTGTTCCGGCTGCCGCGCGATCCGTCGGCGTCCACCTTCCATGTGCTCACGCCTGCGGGCCTCGCCGCATGGGAGTCCGGCCGGCCGTTCCCGCTGGGCGAGGCCGATCGTGCGATCCTGATGCGCGTGGACGGCCAGGCGACGCGCGCATCCTCGTGGCTGCTGTTCGCCGTGCTGCTCGGGCTCGGCGCGGCCGCGCCGCTGCTGCCGGGACTGCGCGGCGCGGTGCCCGCACTCGCGATCGGCGCGTTCGCCCTCGCCGCGCTGCGACTCCCCCTCGGACTGACCGCGCACCTCGGTCCGCCCTTCGCGCAGGAGGCGCATCAGCTCGGTCTCTGGCTGCTCGCGGCGCTGCCGTGGTCCGTGATCGTGTGTGCAGACCTCGCACGCGCGTTCGGCGACGAAGCGCTCGACCGGGAACTGGCGCTACGCAGGATCGCGCACCTCGTCTACGCGCTGGTGCTCTTTGCGCTGGCACTCGTGCTGTTCCCCGGATCCACGGCGAAGATCGCGGTGCTCGGATTGCTGCCTGCGGCGCTCGTTACGCTGTTGTTCTCCATAGGACGCGTGCACGCACCGCTGCAGCGCGCCGGGACCCGTCTGTTCGACGCCATTCGAAGGCTGCTCTGGCCCGGCCTTGTGATCGGGGTGAGCCTGCTCGTGCTGCGCGTCGTGCTCGCGTTGCTCGGCTGGCGCGAGGCGGTGCCGGTCGGCGGCACGCGCATCGCCGTGAGCGTGCTGTACACGCCGCTCACCATGCTCGCGGTTGCATGTGTGGCGGCCGTACATGCACGGCGCGTCGCGGCGGCGGGTGCGCAGCGCTCACGACCGCTCGCCAGAGCTGCGCTGGACCTGTGGCTGCTGCTCGGCAGCGCGTTCGTCGGCGTGGGTGCGCTCATCTCCGACTTCGGCATCGTGCTCGTCGGCATGGCGGGCGCGCTCGTGTTCGTGGCGATGCTCGGCGCGCGCTGGGCCGCGCCGTCGTTGCACGGGCCGATCCCGGCCGGCGCGTTCGCGCTGCCGCTGCTCCTCTTCGTGCTGCTCCAGGCGCTGCCGGGCATCACGCGCCCGCTGTGGCACGATGCGGTACAGGAGGCGGACGCGCGGATGGCGGAGTGGGGTCGCAACGAGCTGCTGCTGCTGGAGCGTGGCGATCCCGATGCGCTGCGCCTCATCGGCCAGCGCCGCAGCGAGGCGCTCGCGGTCACGAGCGAGACGCTGCGCTCCTACACGCGCGGCAATCTGTTCGGCCGCGGCGTGCTCAACGGCCGTGTGACGGATGAGATCCGGGAGACGTCGGTGCGCGAGCACACGGTGTCCGCGCTGCTCGCGTCGCAGTGGGGCCTCGCAGGCGTGGGCGGACTCGTGCTCGTGCTGGGCGCCATGACACTCCCGTTCGCCGGGTCCGCGCAGACGCGGCGCCGTCATGGCGGATCGCGGGTGCACATCACGATCGCGGTGCTCTTCCCGCTGCTGCTCTGGGCGCTGCCGTCACCGCTGGACGCCGTGGCGCTCGCACTGGCGGCGGTGCCGCTCGTCGCGATCACTGCCGGTGTCGCGCTCGGACGGCTCAAGCCGGAGCGCTTCGACGCCATACCGCCCGTGACGGAGCCGCAGACGCGCGTGCTCGGCGCCGTGTCGCTGGTGGCGCTGCTCACGCTCGTGCTCGCCGGCGCGTACATGGTGCTGGCGAACTACGGACTCGTGTTCTTCACAGGCAAGAACGTCTACGGACTGGGGCTGGACTCCGTCGGCGACGCACTCGAGACGATCACGCTGCTCGGGCTCGCGGTTGCGGCGCCGGCACTGCGCAGGCTGGAGGTGGAGGGATGATCGGACAGCGCGAGATCCGCTGGGGCCTGGGGGGTCTGCTCGGCCTGCTGCTCGTGGTGGCCGTGATCGGTTCGCGTCCGCTCGGCTACTGGGCGTCCGAGGGCTACGTCCGTCAGGCGAACGAGCTCATCCGCACCGGACTGCTGACGCTCGAATGCGGCGTGCAGGATCGCATCGTGGTGGCACCGATGGAGCCGGGCTCCCCGGCCGCGGACTTCTACTACTCGAGTTTCCTGCGCGCGGACGTGCGTGCGTTCAACGATGGCCCGGACGACGGACGCACGCCGTTCCTGGTCGAGGGCTGCGAGCTGAAGGGAGTGGACCCGTACTACCATCGCGTGGACCTGCCGTTCAACCGGCTGCCACGCTGGCGCGGCGACGTGCGCCTGCGCGGCGCGGACGTGGCCGCGACACTCGAGGCGAGCGGCCGGGACCAGCTTCTCCAGGTCCGGCACGCGGTCGATGGCGCCGATGCCGCGCGCGCGGCGTCCGTCTCACCGGCAACGGAAGGTGCGCGCACGCAGACGCCGCTGCTGCACCTGCTGCGGCCGCGCGGCGCGGAAGTCACGGCCGACTTCTTCATGGTGGGCGATGCACTGGTGCTCGCCGACCGGCGCGACATCGGCGCCGCGGATCACATCCGCGTGAATGGCTTCCGCACGCCGCCTGGACGGCGGCTGCGCATCGCATCGGGTGACTGGCTGCAGTTCGGGTTCGGTGCGGGCGCGGAGTACACGTACATCGCGGAGACGGGGGAGCGCGCGCGCATTGCTTCGTTCGTGCGCGGTGTGGGCGGCGGCGTCGAGCGGCTGTATCCGGTGCCGCGGCTGCGTCCGTTCGTCGAGCCGCTCGCACGCGCCATGGACGGCGCGCTGCAGACGATTCCCGCGGCGCGTGATGACGGCTCGCGCGTCGTGACGCGCAACATCGACCTGACGCTGGACCGCGAGCTGGGCGACGCCCTTGACCGCAGGGTCGCGGCGTGGTGCGCGGGCTTCCAGAACGCCGACCGTCCGCGCGCGGCGTCCCTGATCGTGATGGATGCGAGGAGTGGAGCGGTGCGGGCCATGCCGAGCTGTCCGGGCGAGCACGAGCTCGAGCCGTTCGAGCCGCTCACGCCACGTGCGCGCCAGCGATTCCTGCGCAACCAGAATCTCGTCGCGCATCCGATCGGCTCCGCCGGCAAGCCGTTCTGGGCCGCAGCGGTCGCGTCCACGTTCCCCAACTTCCTCGATCTCGAGGTGCCCGCGCATGCAGCCGGGCCGCAGGCCGAAGCACTCGGCTGTGCACTCGCCGACCCGTACCGCGACGAGGCGCACGGCCACGACGACGGCTGGGTGGGCATGGAGGAGTTCCTGCAGCGGTCGTGCAACCGCTACCTCATCGAGTATGCCACGGCCGCACTCGCCGTCGCGGGGTCGCCCGCGGCCGCCGAATGCCGCCGCGAACTGGCGGCCGGACGCGTCGCAAACTGTTTCGCGCCCGCACCGACGAATGCGCAGCGCGCGCGCATCCGCTTCTGCGGAAACGAGACGGACGTTGCGCACACGGGCGCGACCGCGGTGCGCGGCAACTGCGCGGGCCTCCAGCTCGTCGAGTCCGCGTTCGCACCCGCGCCATCGCTCGGCGCGCTCGCGAACATCGCCTGGTACCGGGATCCGTCGCCATCACAGGATGCGGCGGCGGGGTTGACCGAGGCATATCGGCGCGGCCGGTACCGTCTGGATGCATGGACGCCGGTACTGGCCGCGCTGGATGCCGCAGGCGACACCGCGCATCAGGTGCAGACGAGCCTGCGTTTCGCAGCCGTTTCGCCCGAAGCCACGAACCTCGCGCTGAACACCGTGGACGAGCTGCGGCAGGACTGGATCAACCTGCTACTCGGTGGAGAGAACAGCCGCTGGAGCAACTTCCAGCTCGCGGAAGCGCTCGCGCGGCTGATGACCGGACGCGATGTGCGCGGGACGTTCGTCGCCGATTCCATTGCGCGGGGTGCCGATGTTCTCGCCGCGGATGTGCTCCATCCGGGTGCGCGCCGGCGGGTGCTGCACGCGCTCGAGCTGGTGGCGCAGCCGGGCGGCACGGCGGGGCGGCTGTCGCGCGCGCTGGATGCGCTGGAGCAGCGCATTGCCGCGGCCACGCCGGGACAGCGCTGGGAGCTGTACGCGTTCGCGAAGACGGGTACGCCGGCGGTGGAGCTCATCCAGCAGGGCCGGCGCATGAACCGCCAGGGCGGCGTCCTCGTGCTCGGCCTCCTTGCCGTGCCCGCCGAGCGCGGGCGCGCCGCGGCCGCACGCGTGCGCGACTGGATCAGCGCGTGCCGGCTGCCGGATGCGCTGGAGCGCTCGATCTTCGAGGTGCCGCGCGCCGACATGATCGCTGAGGATGCGGTTGCGCTCAGCATCGCGCTGTACGCCGACGATCTGCCGGAGGGGCAGGGCGCGAGCGTGGCAGTGACGCTGGCGGAACGCGCGCTCCGCGACATCGGGGACTACATGGTTCAGCGCGTTCGCGAGGCGGCCGCACGCCGGCGCTGACCGTTGTTTCGGTTGCACATCGTATCTAGCTTCCGGGGCCCCGACACGGAAGCGGAGATATGAACGCACTGATCCTTGCCCTGCTGGCCGCGGCGCCGCAGCAGGACACCGCATACTTCCAGCAGCGTGTGGCGTACCGCATCGAGGCGGTCCTGGACGAGAGCGCGCAGGTGCTGCACGGCCGCGCACGCGTCCGCTACGAGAACCGCTCGACGCAGACGCTCGATACCCTCTGGTTCCATCTGCACTTGAACGCGTTCCGTCCGAACAGCGCGTGGGCACGGCGTGAGCTCCAGTTCGGCGAGCGCCGCTTCCAGGACCTCGGGCCGAACGATCACGCGTTCGAGCGGCTGACGCGCGTCGAGATCGACGGCGCGGCCGTGACGCCGGTCTTCCCGGGCAGTCCGGATTCGACGGTGGTGGCGTTCCCGCTGCGCGCGCCGCTGGCGCCGGGTGGCAGCGTGACGGTGGACATCGACTGGGACGCGCGCCCATCGACGCTGCCGCGTCGCCAGGGGCGCCAGGGAAGACACTACGACTTCGCGCAATGGTATCCGCGCGTCGCCGTGTTCGACCGCGGCGGCTGGCAGGTGCAGCCGCTCCTGCCGCAGGGTGAGTTCTACGGCGAGTTCGCGAGCTGGGACGTGACGCTGGATGTGGCCTCGGACCAGGTCATGGCCGCGACCGGCGTCCCCGTCGACGGCGACCCGGGCTGGAACGGTGCGCGCGCAGCGGGCACGCCTGAGCCATGGGCAAAGTCTGACGCGTACGATGCGCAGTCCGCAGAGTCCCTCGGACTCCTGGACAACGCCGCGGAGCAGGGACGCAAGCGCGTGCGCTGGCGCGCAGAAGACGTGCACCACTTCGCTTGGACTACCGATCCCGCGTACATCTACGAGGGTGGCCGCTTCGAGGACATCGCCATCCACGTGCTCTACCGTCCCGGCGACGACGACTGGTATCAGGGCGCCGCCGTCGAGCGCACGGTGAACGCACTCGCCTTCTTCGATTCCATCTTCGGCGCCTACCCCTGGCCGCAGCTCAGCAACGTGCACCGCCTGGAGCAGGGCGGCACCGAGTTCCCGATGCTGATCATGGATGGCAGCGCGAACGAGGGACTGATCGTACACGAGACCGCGCACCAGTACGTGCACGGAATCCTGGCCAACAACGAGTGGCGCGAGGGCTGGCTGGATGAAGGGTTCGCGAGCTTCGTAAGCGGACTGTACGAAGAGGCGAAGGGGAACCGGCCGGACCGTTCGCGCATGATCGAAGGCATCGCGGGCATGGAGCGCGCCGGGTTGACGCAGCCGATCGGGCTTCCGTCCGCGGAGTTCCGCGACTACCAGACGTACGGCGCGATGACGTACAACAAGACCTCGCTCGTCCTCGAGATGCTCCGCTTCCAACTCGGCGACGACGTCTTCCGCCGTGGGCTGAAGCACTACTACGAGCAGAACCGGCTCCGCCACGTGCGCGAGTCGGACTTCCGCGCTGCGATGGAAGCCGCCTCCGGTGAGGATCTGGGCTGGTTCTTCCAGCAGTGGATCCACACGACGAATACGCTGGACTACGCCATCGGCGAGGTGCGGCTGGAGCAGAGTGCCGAAGGGTGGGTCACGCATGTGGAAGTCACGCGCACGGGTGAGGCGTGGATGCCGGTCGTGGTGCAGGTGGGAGAGACGCGCGCCCTCGCAGACGCGCATGACCGCCGCCAGGTCGTGTCCGTCACCACGCGCACGCGTCCCGATCGCGTCGTGCTGGACCCGGATCACAGACTTCTCGATCTCGATCAGGCCAACGACACGAAGACCGTACCGGCCGGCTCGCGGTGAGCGCACTGGAGTGCCGGCGGGACGCGTTCTCGCTTCCGGACGGCTGCCACTACCTGAACTGCGCGTACATGGCGCCGCTGCCGCGCAGCGTGCAGGAAGCGGGCAGCGCGGGCATCCGGTTGAAGGCGGATCCCACGCGCATCACGCCGCCCGACTTCTTCACCGACAGCGATCGCGCACGCGCGCTCTTCGGCCAACTGATCGGTGGCGACCCGGCGCGCGTCGCGATCGTGCCCTCGGCGTCCTACGCCGCCGCGACCGCTGCGCGCAACGTTCGTGCGGAGCGGGGCCAGAACATTGTCGTCACCGGCGGGCAGTTCCCCTCCAACCTGCTCTCGTGGCGCCGCCTCGCACAGGAGCGCGGCCTCGAGATGCGCGTCGTGGATGCGCCGAATTCCGCGAACCGCGGCGAGTCGTGGAACGCGGCGCTGCTCGCGGCCATCGATGACGACACCGCGGTGGTTGCGCTGCCGCCCGCACACTGGACGGACGGCACCCGTTTCGACCTCGGGGCCGTCGGTGCACGCACGCGCGCCACGGGGTCGCTGTTCTTCGTCGATGGCACGCAGTGGATCGGCGCAGCCCCGTTCGATGTGCAGAAGATCGGCGCCGATGCCGTGGCGTGCGCGGCCTACAAGTGGCTGCTCGGCCCGTACTCCATCGGACTCGCATGGTACGGCCCGCGCTTCGACGACGGCGTGCCGATCGAGGAGAGCTGGATCACGCGCGAGCGGAGCGAGGACTTCCGCCGCCTCGTCGACCCCGCCGATGCGTACCAGCCCGGTGCCGTGCGCTACGATGTGGGCGAGCGCAGCAACTTCATCCTCCTGCCGATGCTGAATGCCGGACTCGAGCTCGTGCTCGAGCTGGGGCCCGGGCGCATCACCGAGTACTGCCGGCGCATCAGTGCGCGCGCGATCGAGGATGCGGCAGGCCTCGGCTTCGCGACGGAGGTACCGGAATGGCGCAGCGCGCATCTGTTCGGGCTGCGCGCGCCCGACGGTGTGGACCTCGATGCATTGCGTGCGGAGCTGGTGCGCAACGACGTGCACGTGTCGCTGCGCGGCTCCGCGGTGCGCGTGTCGCCGCACGTGTACAACGACGAAGACGACCTGCGCGCGCTGGTGTCCGTGCTCGCGGGAACCGTCAGCGCGGGCGGAACGCGTCGAACATCCGCTTGAGCTCGTCGCGCGGCATGCGTGTCAGCTCGTTGAACTCACCCGCGCCCCCGATCCAGCGGCCGCCATCGATGGTGACGCAGTCGCCGGTGATGTACGGTGCGGCGTCGCACATCAGGAACGCCGCGAGCTCCGCGAGCTCTTCGGGCCGGCCGAATCGGCCGAGCGGCACTCGTGCGCGGGCGCGCTCCTCGAGCTCCGGCGTGGGGAAGAGTCGCCGCATCGCGCCCTCGGTAGGGAAGGGGCCCGGCGCGATGGCGTTGAGGCGGATGCCGTACGCCGCCCACTCGACTGCGAGCGAACGCGTCATCGCGAGCACGCCGGCCTTCGCCGCGGCGGAGGGGACCACGAACGCGGATCCCGTCCACGCGTAGGGCGTGAGGATGCTCAGCACCGTGCCGTGGGTGCCGCGCTCGATCCAGCGGCGGCCCAGCGCGACGGTCGCGTGGAAGCTGCCGTAGAGCACGATGCGCACGACCGCATCGAACGCGTTCGGCGAGAGGTCTTCCGTCGCGGCCAGGAAGTTTCCCGCCGCGTTGTTCACGAGGCCATCGAGCGGACCGGCGGCATCCTCGATCGAGGCGATCGCGGCTTCCAGCGCCGCGGCATCGCGCACATCCGCGGGGTGCGTAGCTACCGCACCCCCGATCGTGCGCGCGGCTTCCTCCAGCCGTTCGCGGCTGCGCCCGATCAGCCCGACGCGGGCACCCAGCTCGACGAAGCGGCGGGCGATCGCCAGCCCCAGCCCGGAGCCGCCGCCGGTCACGAGGATGTGGCGGCCGGCGAGCGCGTCGTCTCGAAGCATCGGATCCCTCGGGGTTCGGGTCGCCCTCAAGGTGGGCTGCGGGGCACGGCTCCGAAACCCGGCCCGGGCGCCCCGCGTACGGATCCGCGAACACCTACTCGATCAGGCGGGCTCCCATGGAATTCATGATCCCCATCGTCCTCTTCCTCACCACCGGGGCCGTGCTGATCCTGCGGCCGCTCACCAAGCGCGCCGGCCTGCTGCTGGAAGCGATGGCGAAGGAGCGCATGCGTCCACCCGCCGCTGATCCGGCCAGCGATCCGCGCACGCACGCTCTGCTGGAGCACATGGTGCGGCGGCTCGATCTCATCGAGGAGCGCCTCGACTTCACCGAGCGCCTCCTGGACAAGCGACGCGCCACCCGCTCGCTCCCCGAGCTCGACCTGCAGCCCTGGACGCCGACGACCCGCGACGAGGTCTAGCTCAGTAGTCGCACTCGGAGACGTCCGGCTCGGATAGGAAGGAGCGCACGCCGTCCTCTGTCGAGGACGCGCGCTCCATGTGTCCGCGCAGCCGCCGGAAGCTCCGCCGCAGCCGGCCCTCGAATGCCGCATCCGCGTCCGAGCCCGGGTCCACCCAGTCGGGTATTCCTTCGATGAGCGCTTCCGCGTCGGCCGGGGCCGGCGGAGCGCACACGCCGATGCGCGCACGGACGAGCAGGAACGCCAGCTCCGGATTCAAACGTTCCTCCGCCGCAATGTCGTGCACCCGCTCCGCACGCGCGCGGTCCCAACCGTCCAGCTCGACTGCCGAATTCACCAGCTCCTCGCGGCGGCGCAGCGGCGCCGTGCCGCGGATCTCCGTTGCTCCCGCCATCAGCTCGCCCATCCGGCGGGCGTAATCGCTACGGCTGTCGCGCTCGGTCACCCGCCTCTCGACCGTTGAAATCCGACTCTCGGCGGTGCAATCCACGTTCCCGGCGGATCCTGGTTGACGATTCGCCTGTAGAAATGAAACGTTGGGGCCGGGTGCGTTCCTTGCAGCCTGCGCCCGTGGGGATGTAGGTTGGCTGCTCGCGCAAGTGAGACACAACGGCAGCCAGGGAGGACGCGGGGTTGCGACCGTGGGTGCGGTCGTGGAACCCATTGTGTCCGTTTGGGTTACGATTTCCATTGGCCGCCGATGCGGTCACTTCACTCCCCGGGAGGAGACCAGATGCACAACCCCTCGAAGAACCGGCGTCTCCGGGTAGCCTGGGCGGTGGCTCTCGCAATGGCTGCGGCCGTGGCGTGGGACGCACCGGTTCAGGCGCAGGATCGCTACCCGGTCCTCATCGCACCACTCCGTGCCATGGAGGGTGCGGACGCGAAGTTCGGCCGTGAGGTCGCCAAGGAGCTCCGCGACCTGATGGACGACATGACCACGCACCGCTCCGTCGAGGAGAAGGTGTTCAAGGATGCGCTCAAGCAGTACGGCGTGAAGGAGGAGGATCTCGCCGACTGCGTGAAGGCGCGCCAGTTCGCGATCCTGCTGAGGATCGACCTCGTCATCTGCGGCGAGTACACGCGCGCCGGGAACGAGAACCAGGTGGCGGCGAAGGTCGTGCTGCCGGTTCAGGGTCTCGAGTTCCCGTTCGAGCCGTTCACTGCGCGTGAGGACAAGCAGGCGGCGCAGACGATGATCGCGGGCTTCGACCAGATCAATCAGTCGCTCCGTCTCGCGCAGTTCTGCGCCGACAAGCTGAACCAGGAGGCGTGGTCGGAGGCGCTGACGACCTGCAACGACGCGCTGCAGGCGAACCCGCGTTCGACGACGGCGCTCTACGGCATGGCCAGCGCGCACGACAAGCTCGGCCAGCCCGCGGAAGCGATGCCGTACCTCCAGCGCGTGCTCGAGATCGATGCGCAGCACGAGGAAGCGCTGCTGTACGCGGGCGTCATCGCATCGAAGGCCGGCGATCAGTCCGGCGCGGCGCAGTACTTCAACCGGTACCTCGCGCTGAACCCGGGCAACGTCGACGTGCGCCTCGCCGTCGCGACCGATGCGAACAACTCGGGCAACCCGGAGGTCGCGCTTCAGATCACCGAAGAGGCGATCCCGAATTCCGACGATATCCGGCTGCGTGAATACGCCGGCCACTTCGCGCTCGCCGCGGCCCAGAAGAAGGAAGAGGCCGCCGATGCGAACGGCAACGCGGCCGAAGCCACGCAGCTCTACGACAAGGCGATCGGCTACTACGAGGAAGTCTTCCAGGCGAAGGGCGACTCGATCAGCTCGACCGTGCTGCGCAACATGCTCGCGTCCTACCGCAAGCTGGAGCGCACGCAGGAAGCACTCGACTTCGGTCAGCGCGCCGTCGCCGCGCACTCGGACGACGCGCCGCTCCTGTCCGCGTACGCCGACGTGCTGAACCAGGCCGGCCGGCGCGATGAGGCGATGGCCATGCTCGATCGCGTCGTGCAGGTCGATCCTTCGTACGCGAATATCTCGGCACGCAAGGGCTCGTGGCTCCTCGAGAGCGGAGACCTGGCCGGCGCACGCGCCGCGTTCCAGGACGCCATCTCGAAGGGCGAGATCGAGGCCGACGCTGCGGCCCGCCAGATCATCGGCACGGGCTTCAACAAGTTCGGCCGCGGCGGTCAGCACCAGGCCGCGATCCCGTACTACGAGGCAGGCAAGGCGCTCGCTCAGTCCGCGGAGACCCGCGCGATGGGCAACTTCTTCCACGGGTATTCGCTCTATCAGATGGCGGACCCGATCGCGAAGGCGCAGACCCGCGAGAGCGCGCAGCGCACGCTCCCGATGTTCCGGCAGGTCGTCCAGCTCATGCAGGGCGCGACCGCCTACACCGAGCAGACCCGGAGCATCAACGAGATCCTGAACGCCGCCAATCGGCAGATCGAGATCGCCGAGCTGATCCTCAAGCAGGGCGGCTGATCCTTCTCCCACCCGGGGAGAACGCGGAGGGTCGGGTGGCTTCGGCTGCCCGGCCCTTTTGCTTTTTCAGGAGTCGGGAGCAGGGAGCAGGGAGTCGACGATCCCGCCCGCCTCAAACTCGACTCTCGACGCTCGACTCCCGACTCTCGACGCGTGGAACCATCAGACGGATCGGTCGCGGCATTACGCGATAGCGAAACGAGCTGTCCTCCAGCGGCTCGCCATCCGCATTCACCTGGATACGCTCGTTCGCGATCACCTCGAAGCGCGCCGCACGCAGATAGAGCACGCCTTCGCTTTCCAGATGTGAGCCACGCCGCAGGTCGGGAAGCATCGCAATGAAGTCGAGACGCGATGCGCCGCACACTACCACGGCGTCCAGCCGGCCATCGCCGAACTCCGCGCGCGGCGTCACCACCGTCCCACCGCCCGTCAGCCGCGCATTCCCGACCGCGAAGAAGATGAAGTCGCCGTCGTGCACGACTCGGCCATCCGCAACGAAGCGCGCCTGCTGCGGCTCGAAACGAACGAAGCGCTTTGCTCCCGCGATCAGATACGCCAGCGGACCGAACCTGCGCTTCACCGCGGCGGGCGCCGAGCGCGTCGCATCCGCACCGAAACCGCCCGTCGACACGTTCACGAAGCAGCGCTGATTCACACGCGCCACATCCACACCTGCCACGTCGCCGTCGACCGCAATGCGCAGTGCATCCCCGATGTCCGACGGCAATGCCAGGCCGCGCGCGAAATCGTTCGCCGTTCCGAACGGCACTACGCACAGACGCGGCTGATACGGCTCGCGCGCCAGGCCGTTCACCACTTCGTTGATCGTCCCATCACCACCGGCTGCAACGACGACATCGAAGCGACGTCGCGCCGCCAGCCGCGCCGCGCGCGTCGCATCCCCGCGCCCGAACGTCATGCGCGCCGACACGGCGTGACCCTCCGCCCGCAGCGCGCCGATCGCTCGCTGCAGCTCCTCCACCCGCGCCGGATCGCCCGGTGGACGCACGATCACTCCGATCCGCTGTCCCATCGCGCGCCCCCGCGGTGCAAGAACACCGCCCGTCTCCGGTTTCGGTCGATCTTCGGCCCGCGCATCCCGCCCCACGGAATTCTTGACCCGCCCATCGTGTGCGCGTAGCTTGGTGGCGCGAAGTGGGGAGTAGTGGGGAGCAGTGGAGCAGCAGCCCTTTCCCATACCGGAACCAGCGACGAAATGACGGCCGGCCACGCGCCATCGCGCGGCGTGAAGTTTCTGGGGAGCTACACGCACCAGCTCGACGAGAAGGGGCGTGTGGCTCTGCCTGCATCGTTCCGGCGGGAGACGGCGGATCAGCAGTTCGTCCTGATCGAGGCGTACAAGGGTTCCCTGGCGCTGTACCCGGAGCTGGAGTGGATGAGCGTGCAGGAGCGGATGCTGGAGTTTCGGGGCCGGAACCAGGGAGCGCGTGAGTTCGTGCTGTCGCTGATGGATGCGGCGCAGGCGGTGCAGGTGGACGGCCAGGGTCGGATCGCGATTCCGGCGAACCTGCGGGAAGCGGCGGGCCTGAAGGATCAGGTGAGGCTGGTGGGAGCGATCGACAAGATCGAGCTGTGGGAGCCGTCGCGGTGGGAGGCGGCGATGTCGCGGGTGAGCGAGGAGTGGGAGTCGTTCCGGGGGCAGATCTTCCGGTGAGCTATCACGCGCCGGTTCTGGTCGCGGAAGTGCTGCACTTCCTGAAGCCGGAGCGAGGCGGAGTCTACTTCGACGGCACGGTGGGTGGCGGAGGGCATGCGGAAGCGATCCTCGAGGCGGGCCCGGAGGCGCGGCTGATCGGCGCGGACCGGGACCCGGCGGCGCTGGCGGAAGCAGGCCGGCGGCTGGCGCGCTTCGGCGGTCGGGTCGAGCTGGTGTCGGGCGACTATGCGGATGCCGCGGAGTCGCTGGACGAGGAGCTGGCGGGTGCTCTGCTCGACCTCGGCCTCTCTTCGCATCAGCTGGACGAGGATGTCCGCGGCTTCTCCTTCCGCGAAGGCTCACCCCTCGACATGCGCATGAGCGGGCGCGGCCGGAGTGCGGCCGATCTGCTGAACGAGCTGAGCGAAGCCGAGCTGGCCGATGTGTTCTTCCAGTACGGTGAGGAGCGGCGAGCGCGGCGGCTGGCGGCGGAGGTAGTGAAGCGCCGTCGCACGAAGCCGTTCGAAACGAGCGAAGAGCTCGTCTCGGCACTGCGTGTGGTGCTGGGCGCGAAGATGGGGCCGAAGGACAAGGCGCGGATCTTCCAGGCGCTGCGGATTGCGGTGAACCGGGAGCTGGATGCGCTGGAGCGCGCGCTGCCCGCGCTGCGCGATCGTTTGGCGCCGGAGGGCGTCTTCGTGGTGCTCTCCTACCATTCTCTCGAGGACCGGCGCGTGAAGACGTCGTTCCGCGAGTGGAGCCTCGCCTGCATCTGCCCGCCGGAGTTTCCTGTGTGCCGCTGCCGCGGCCGTTCGCTGGGTGAAGTGCTGACGCGCAAGGCGGTGACGGCGTCGGAAGAGGAAGCGGCGGCGAACCCGCGTGCGCGCAGTGCGAAGCTGCGCGCGTGGCGGAAGGCGGCGTGATGAAGGGGCAGGGCGTGATCCGGGTCGCGCTGGCGTTCGCGACGCTGCTGGCATCGCTGAGCCTCGTGGTGCGCCGCCAGAGCAATGCGCTCGAGGAGCTGCGCGGGCTGGATCGTGTGCGCACCGCACGTGCGCTGGCGGAGTCCGAGCGCGCGGCGGTGCAGGCGGAGATCCAGCGACTGGAGAGTCGCACGCGCATTGTCGACGCGGCGGGCGCACTCGGTCTGCAGGTCCCGCGCGCTGCGGACATCGTGATCCTGCCGCTGTCGTCGCCGATGCGTGCGAGCGGCACGCTGGCGCTTGCGGGCGAGGAGCGCTGATGGCGCGCAAGCGGAAGGATCCGGGTCAGGCGCCGCGGCGGGCGCGGCGCGCCACGATGCTCATCGTGCTGCTGTGCGGCGCGGGCGTTCTGGCCGGCCGTGCCGTGCAGCTCGGTGCGATCGAAGCGGAGGCGTGGCGTGCGCGCGCGGACGACCAGCACGAGCAGCAGCTCGAGCTGCCGGCGGCGCGCGGCACGATCTACGACCGTGACGGTGTGCCGCTGGCCGCGAGCCGCGAGGTGTACAGCATCGCGATCGCGCCGCAGGAGGTGGCGAATCGCGACCACCTGCGCGGGCTGCTGCGTGAGCAGGCCGGCCTGAACAAGGCCGAGCTGAAGCGCGTGCTGGACACGAAGCGTCGCTGGGTCCCGCTGCGCGGCCGCTTCGAGCCCGAGGTGCGCGAAGCGCTCGACGGTCTCGATGGCGTCTACTTCCAGAAGGTGCAGCAGCGCTTCTATCCGCATCGCGGTGTGGGTGCGGAGCTGCTCGGCCGCGTGAACCTCGAGGGTCGCGCGCTGGGCGGCATGGAGCTGGAGTTCGATTCGATCCTGGCCGGCCGCACCGGCCGCGCGGCGGCGCGGCGCAGCTCGAGCGGGCGTCCGATCCCGGGCGAGATGCTGCGCGTTTCGGAGCCGGTGCCCGGCCGCGACGTCTATCTCACGATCGACCAGGACCTCCAGGAGATCGCGGACGAGGCGCTGCGCCGTGCGCTCGAGGAAACGCGCGCGGCGGGCGGTGAGCTCGTGATGACGGACCCGTACACGGGTGAGATCCTGGCCGCGGTGAGCCGCCGCTCCGATGGCCGGCGCGCGAACTGGGCGGGCGTCACCGCGCCGTACGAGCCGGGCTCGACGCTCAAGCCGTTCACGGTGGCCGCGCTGCTCGAGGAAGGTCTCGCGCAGCTGAGCGACAGCGTGTACGCGGAGCAGGGAAGCTGGACGATCGCGGGGCGCACGCTGACCGACGTGCACGGCTACGGCTGGATGACGCTGGCCGAGGCGCTGCAGAAGTCGTCGAACATCGGCATCGCGAAGATGGGTGCGCGCCTCGACAGGGCGACGCAGTACGCGTATCTGCGCCGATTCGGATTCGGCACCTACACGGGCGTGCGCTACCCGGCGGAGTCGAACGGATTGCTGCGTCGCCCTGCGTCCTGGTCGAAGCAGTCACCGGTGAGCCTCGCGATCGGCTACGAGATCTCGGTGACCGCGCTCCAGATGGCGATGGCGTACGGCACGATCGCGAACGGCGGCGTGCTCATGGCGCCGCGGCTGGTACGCGAGGTGCGCAGCCGTTCGGGTCGTGTGGAGCAGACGTTCGATCCGCTCGCACTGCGGCGCGTGATCTCCACGGCAACGGCGGATGCGGTGCGCGAAGTCATGGTCGGCGTAGTGGAGCAGGGCACGGGCACCGCTGCCGCACTCGGGCCGTTCAGCCTTGCGGGCAAGACCGGAACCGCACGTCTCGCGATCGATGGCCGCTACGTGCCCGGCGCGTACACCGCGACGTTCGCCGGCTTCTTTCCCGCCGACGATCCGCAGCTCGTGTTCGTCGTGAAGCTGGATGAGCCGCGCGGCGCGTACTACGGCGGCACGATCGCGGCGCCGGTGACGCGCGCGACGCTCGAGGCCGCGCTCGCGGCGCACAACTCGCCGATCGACAAGCGTGCGGTGGCCACGCAGGTGGACGCCGGCGCGGTCGAGCGCGTGATGCGCGCCGCGCTCGCTTCCGCGCCGGCCGTGGCGGCCGTGCACGATCCCGACGCCGTCGTGCTCACACTCGCTCCTGCCGCTGCCCCCTCGGCTGCGTCGAGTGATTCGCTGGTTGTGGTTCCGGATGTGACCGGAATGCCGCTGCGCGATGCCGTGACACGTCTGCACGCCGCGGGCGTGCGCGTGCAGGTGCGCGGCAGTGGTACCGTCCGTGAAACCGAGCCGGGGGCCGGCAGGGAACTGCCGCGCGGCACGATCGTGCGCGCACTGGCCGGGGACGCGCGATGATCGGGCGCGTGCGACTCTCCGACGTGGTGGGCCGTCTCGAGGAGAACGGACTCCTCGTTGCCGCGCCGGATGCGGATCCGATTCTGCGCGGCATCAGCGATGACAGCCGGCGCACCGCGCAGGGCGACCTGTTCTGCGCATGGGCGGGTGTGACGAGCGACGCACACGGCTTCGTGCCCGCAGCCGAGCGCGCGGGTGCAGCCGCCGCGCTCGTCGAGCGCACGGTCGAAGGCGTGCGTCTGCCGCAGGTCGTCGTACAGGACGGCCGGCGTGCCGCGGCCATCGGCGCCGCACTGCTCTTCGGGGATCCGCAGGATGCGCTGAAGCTGGTCGCGGTCACGGGCACGAACGGCAAGACGACGACGGTGTGGCTGCTCCGACACCTGCTCGGCCTGCGCTGGGCCGCCGCATCGATCGGCACGCTTGGCACCATCATGGACGACGGCTCCGTGCTGCCCGGCTCCGAGGCGCTCACGACGCCGGGCCCCGTGGACACCGCGCGGCTGCTCGCCACGCTCGCAGCGCGCGGCACCGGCGCGGTGGCCATGGAGGTGTCGTCGCATGCACTGCACCAGGGCCGCGTGGCCGCGCTGCACTTCGACGCGGCGGTCTTCACCAACCTCTCGCGCGACCACCTCGACTACCACGGCACGCTCGAGGACTACCTCGCCGCGAAGCTGCTCCTCGTCGACCGGCTGCGGGCGGATGCGCCCGCCATCGTGAACGCGGACGATCCCGCGTGGTCGGCCGTGCACGCGTCGCGTGTGATGACGTTCGGAATGGCCGGCCACGCCGACGTGCGTGCCGAGGACGTGACATACAATGGGAGTGGTGCACACTTCACCTGTGTGGCGAACGGGGAGCGCCGCCGGGTGAGTGTGCCCCTCCCAGGGCTGTTCAACGTGCACAACGCGCTGGGCGCGCTCGCGGCCTGCCTCACGCTCGGCCTCGATTTCGGTGCGCTCGTGGCGCGCATCGCCGAGGCGCCGCAGGTGCCGGGACGTCTCGAGGTGATTGCGACGACGCCCTGTCCGGTCCTGCGCGACTACGCACACACCCCGGACGCCCTCGAGCGCGTGCTGCTCGCACTGCGTCCGCTCACGAGTGGCCGGCTCATCGTCGTGTTCGGCGCCGGCGGCGACCGCGACCGCGGCAAGCGCCCTGAGATGGGTGCGGCCGCGCAGGCGCACGCCGACGTCGCGATCGTGACGTCGGACAACCCGCGCACGGAAGATCCCGACCGCATCGTGGACGACATCGTGGCAGGGATGCGTCCGGGTTACGAACGCATCGTCGATCGCCGCAGCGCGATCGCGCACGCGCTCGAGATTGCACGCGCGGACGACATCGTGCTGCTCGCGGGGAAGGGGCACGAGACCTACCAGATCATCGGCACGGAAGCGTTCCCGTTCGACGAGCGCGCGATCATCTCGGAGCTGCTGGCGTCCGGAGGTGCGGCGTGATGTGGACCGATGCGGCCGTGACGGCCGCGCTCGGACTGCCCGCTTCCGCGGATGGCGGCGCGCACGTCTACACGGGCGTGTCCACCGACACGCGCGCAATCAGGGGCGGGGAGCTGTACGTCGCGCTGCGGGGCGAGGTGCACGACGGCCACGCGTTCCTGGATGCCGCCGCGAAGGCCGGTGCAACGGGCGCGGTGGTCGAGAGCGTGCCGCAGGGCGCGCCGTCGCTGCGCTGGTACGTGGTGACCGACACGCTCGCTGCGCTCGGACGGCTCGGACGCTTCCACCGGCATCGCATCGGCGCGCGCCTGTGCGCGGTGACCGGAACCAACGGCAAGACCACGACGAAGGAGCTGCTGCGCACGGTGCTGTCTACGCACGGCAGCGTGCACGCGACCAGCGGCAACTTCAACAACCTCGTGGGGGCACCGCTGACGCTGCTGGGTGCGCCGGAGGGCACGCAGACGATCGTGGCCGAGGTGGGCACGAACGCGCCCGGTGAGATCGCGCGGCTGAGTGCGATCGTCGAGCCGGATGCGGCGGTGATCACGAGCGTTGCACCCGGCCACCTCGAGGGACTCGGTGACGTGGACGGCGTGCTGCGCGAGAAGACGTCGCTGCTGTCGTGGCTGCCTGGCGACGGCGTCGCAGTGGTTGCGGACGAACCGGCCTCGCTGCCGGACCGTGCGCGCACGCTCGCGCGCCGCGTCGTCGTGGCGGGAACGGGTACGGGCGCGGATGCGGAGTGGCGCGCGAACGACGTGCAGCTCGACGACGAAGGGCGCGTGTCCTTCCGCTGGCGCGGCCACGACGTACGCCTGCAGCTGCGCGGGCGCCACAACGCACGCAACGCCGCGCTCGCGCTCGCGCTCGGTGCCGCGTGGGGTGTGGATGACGCCGCAGCGGTGGCGGCGCTCGCGTCGCTCGAGGCGCCGAAGATGCGCGCGGAGTTCCACCGCATCGGCGGGCTCCGCCTGATCGCGGACTGCTACAACGCGAACCCGGCGAGTGTCGAGGCCGCCATCGACCTGCTCGCATCGATGCCGCGCGGCGGCGGACGTGTTGCGGTGATCGGTTCGATGCTCGAGCTGGGGCCGGAGAGCGCTGCGCTGCACGCGAACGCTGCCGCGTCGATCGCGAAGCGCGACATCGACTCGATCGTGGCGACAGGCGAGTTCGTGTCCGCGTTCGCGCCGCTTGCTGCGACACTGGGCGAGCGGCTCATCAGTGAGACGGATCCGCTCGCGGCGTTCGACAGGCTCGCGGAGCGAATGAAGGGCGACGAGGTGGTGCTGCTGAAGGGGTCGCGCGGCGTGGCGCTGGAGCGCCTGCTGCCGCGCTTCGAGGGGAGATGGGGAGTGCTCCACCCGCATGGGGAGGCCTCAGGGCCGCGGGCGGCGAAGCCTGTCACCGGAGCGTTTGGGGACGCGTCTCCGGCGGAGCACTCCCCGAAGTTCGATCCGCAGGACCGCTGAGGAGGGCGCGTGCTCTATCATCTGCTCGCGCCGCTCTCCGACCGGCACATCATTTTCAATCTGTTCAACTACATCACCTTCCGCGTCGCGGGCGGGACCGCTACGGCCACCATCCTGGCGTTCCTGCTCGGCCCCGCGGTGATCCGCAGGTTGCGCGCGCTTCGTCTGGGACAGGTCGTGCGCGCGGAAGGGCCGGAGACGCACCTCGGCAAGGCGGGCACGCCCACGATGGGCGGCGTGCTCATCCTCGTGTCGACGATCGTCGCCACGCTGCTCTGGGCGGACATCACGAATGCGTACGTCGTCATCTCGCTCGTCGTCCTGCTCTGCCTCGGCGCGCTCGGGTTCCTCGACGACTACCTGAAGGTGGTGCGCCGCCGGCCCGAGGGCCTGGTCGGCCGCTACAAGCTGGTCGGGCAGGGCATGCTCGGCTTCGGTGTCGGCGTGTACCTGCTGCTGCACCCGCTCAGCTCGCTGCCGAGCGAGTGGACCAGCCTGCCCTTTCTCGCCGAGTGGCACCTCGCGTTCTGGACGCCCGTGTTCGTCCCGTGGGTGATGTTCGTGCTCGCCGGCTGCTCGAACGCGGTGAACCTCACCGACGGTCTCGATGGTCTCGCCGGCGGCCTCTCCGCCCTCGCCGCGGGAACGTTCGGTGTGTTCGCCTACCTCGTGGGCCGCGTCGACACCTCGAGCTACCTCGGGCTCTTCTATCTCCAGGGTGCGGGTGAGGTATCCATCTTCTGCTTCGCGCTCGCGGGTGCGTCGATGGGCTTCCTCTGGTACAACGCGCACCCGGCCGAAGTCTTCATGGGGGACACCGGCTCGCTCGCGCTCGGCGGCGCACTCGGTGTCGTCGCGATCATGCTGAAGGCGGAGTTCCTGCTGCTGATCGTGGGCGGCGTGTTCGTGGCCGAAGCGATCTCCGTCATTCTGCAGGTCGGCTGGTTCAAGTACACGGCGAAGAAGTACGGCCGCGGCATGCGACTGCTGCGCATGGCACCGCTCCACCACCACTTCGAGAAGGGTGGCTGGAAGGAGAGCAAGGTGATCATGCGCTTCTGGATCCTGGGCGTGCTGTGCAGCCTGCTCGCCCTCAGCACGCTGAAGATCCGATGAGGACCGTGGGCGTGCTCGGGCTCGCACGGAGCGGACGTGCTGCGTCGCTGCTCGCGCTGTCCCAGGGCTGGCACGTGTTCGCATCCGACGCCGGTGATTCTCCTGCGGTGCGTGATGCGGCGGAGCGTATTCGTGCGGCGGGCGGCGAGGCGGAGACGGGCGGGCACACGATCGCGAAGCTCGCCACCTGCGATCTGCTCGTGCTCTCACCCGGCATTCCGCCCACGGCGCCGGTACTGCGCGACCCCGCGCTCGCGCACGTGCCGCGCATCTCGGAGCTCGAGTTCGCGTCCCGCAGCCTGGGCGCGCCGGTGATCGCCGTGACGGGGACGAACGGCAAGTCCACGACGACGGCGCTGACGGCGCATCTGCTGAAGAGCGCCGACATGGATGCACCGGCGGCGGGCAACATCGGCCTGCCGCTGTCCGAGGTGGCGCTGGACGATGCGAAACACGACTGGGTCGTGGTCGAGGCCAGCTCGTTCCAGCTCGCGGACGTCGATCGCTTTGCGCCGCGTGTGGGCGTGGTGACGAACCTCTCGCCCGACCATCTGGACCGCTACGACTCCGTCGCGTCGTACTACGCGGACAAGGCGCGCCTCTTCCGCAATGCGACGCAGTCGTCCACCTGGGTGCTGAACGCCGAGGATGACGACGTGCTGCGGCTGCCCGGCGATGCACCCGGCGAGCGCCGCTACTTCCGCACGCGCGGCACGCTCGACTCGGGGCAGCAGGGCGCGTTCGTCCTGGATGGCACCATCGTCGTGCGCACCGCCGCCGGCGACCAGCCGCTGCTCGAGGTGTCGGCACTCGGCATTCCCGGCCGTCACAACCAGGAGAATGCGCTGGCCGCCACACTCGCAGCGCTCGCCGCAGGTGCAACGCGTGATGCGGTTGCCGCCGGGCTGCGCACCTTCGCCGGCCTCGAGCATCGGCTCGAGCGCGTGGCCGAAGTGGACGGCGTGCTGTGGATCAACGACTCCAAGGCGACGAACATCGCCTCCACCCGCGTGGCGCTCGAAGCCCTCGACCGCCCCGTCGTGCTGCTGCTCGGCGGCCGTCACAAGGGCGAGCCCTACACGACGCTGCTCGATGTGCTCCAGAGCGTGCGCGCGGTCGTGGCCTACGGCGAGGCCGGCGACATCGTGGCCGCGGACCTTGCGGGGCACGTGCCGGTGGAGCGCGTCACGGGATCGTTCGAGGACGTCGTCGCAAAGGCGGCTTCGCTCGCGCGTTCGGGTGATGTGGTACTTCTGTCACCGGCATGCGCCAGCTACGACATGTTCAGCGACTACGAGCAGCGCGGCCGCCGTTTCCGCGAGCTGGTGCTCGGGAGGATGCCGTGAGCCGCGCGGCCACCGTGCAGCATGCGGGCGCCGGCGTGGACGTCGTGCGCCGCTCGCGTCTCGGCCACGGCTGGGAGTCTCCGCTGCTCCTGCTGCTCACCGTGATCCTGCTGTCGATCGGGCTCGTGACGGTGTACAGCGCGAGCGCGGTGAAGGCGTCGCAGGAGGGGCTGCAGGACTACTACTACGTGATGCAGCAGGCGTACGGCGGCGTGGCGGGTCTGCTGCTGCTCGCGTTCATGGCGCGCATCGACTACCGCCGGCTGCGGCTGCTCGCATGGCCGCTGCTGATAGGCATCGTAGTCGCGCTGCTTGTCGTCGTACTGCCCGGCACCGAGTCGATCTCGCCCGTGCGTAACGGCGCGCGCCGCTGGCTCTACATCGGGCCCGCCGGCTTCCAGCCGTCGGAGTTCGCGAAGCTCATCCTGATCACCTGGACGGCCGCGCTCGCGGTGCGCAAGCAGGAGCAGCTCAAGAGCCTGTCGAAGGGACTGCTGCCATTCCTGCTCGTCTGGGGGCTCGTCTTCCTGCTGATCTTCCTGCAGCCGAGCATGTCGGCGGGGATGCTCGTCGTGCTGCTGTCCGTGCTCGTGCTGTTCGCCGCGGGTGCGCGTCTCGGGCACTTCGTGCTGCTGGGCGTGGCCGTACTGCCCGTGCTCTGGACGCAGATCGATGGCGTGGCGTACCGCATGCGCCGCGTGGCTGCGTTCCTGGACCCTGCGCACGATCCGGTCGACGGCAGCTATCAGATCTTCCAGTCGCTGGTCGCGCTCGGCAGCGGCGGGCTGTTCGGCCGCGGCTTCGGTCACGGCCAACAGAAGTTCGGCTTCCTGCCCGAGCCGCACAACGACTTCCTCTTCGCGATGATCGGCGAAGAGTGGGGGCTCGTGGGCACGATGCTGCTGATCGTGCTGTTCACGAGCATCGCGCTCGTGGGCTATCGCATCGCGCGCAACGCGCTCGACCCGTTCGGTTCGCTGCTCGCCATCGGCGTCACGAACCTGATCGTGGTGCAGGCGTTCCTGCACATGGCCGTGAACCTCGCGCTGCTGCCCACGACCGGCGTAACGCTGCCGTTCATGTCGTACGGCCGCTCCAGCCTGCTCGTGTGTCTCGCGGCGATGGGTGTGCTCATGAGCATCGCGCGCATGAGCGAGCGGAGGTCCGAGTGATCTCCGTACTCTTCGCCGGCGGTGGCACGGGCGGCCATCTGTATCCGGCGCTCGCGATCGCGGACGCGCTCACCGTGGAGCGGCCGGACGTGCGGCCGCACTTCGTAGGCGCGCGCCGCGGCATCGAGGCGCGCGTGCTGCCGCAGCGCGGCGTCGAGCACACGCTGCTGGCCGTGCAGCCGATCTTCCGCGACCGCGTCTGGCGCAACTGGCGCGTGCTGCCTGCCCTGGGTGGTGCGTTCGCGCAGCTCCGCCGCCTCTTCCGCGCGCTGCATCCGCGCCTCGTCGTCGGCACGGGCGGATACGCATCGGCGCCCGCATGCGCGTGGGGCGTGCTGCGTGGCGTGCCGGTCGCGCTACAGGAACAGAACTCGTTCCCGGGCTTCACCACGCGCGTGCTCGCGCGCCGTGCGCGCCAGCTCCACCTCGGCTTTCCCGAGGCGCTGCGCCGGCTGCGCCCGGGTCGCGACACCGAAGTGTTCACGCATGGCAACCCCGTTCGTCCGCCCGATCTCACGATCGATCGCATGACCGCGCGTGCGGCGTTCGGTCTCGACGGCAACGGCCCCGTGGCGCTCGTGGTGGGCGGCAGCCAGGGTGCGCGTGCGGTGAACACCGCACTGCTCGCCGCGCTCGAGCGTGTGGCCGCGGGTGCGCTGCCCGCGCCGCCCGCGGGACTGCGCATTCTCTGGTCGACCGGGCCGGCGCATCTCGATTCTGTCGAGCGCGCGCTCGCGCCGCTGAAGCTCGAGTGGGTGCGCGCCGTGGGATACATCGATGACATGCCGCGCGCGCTCGCGTGCACCGACATCGCGCTGTCGCGCGCCGGTGCGATCGCGACGGCGGAGCTGCTGGCGTGGGGCATCCCGATGCTGCTGGTCCCGCTGCCGACGGCGGCTGCGGACCATCAGACACACAACGCGCGCGCACTGGAGGAAGCGGGTGCGGCGGCGGTCGTGGCCGAACGCGGCCTGAGCCCGGAACGGCTCTGGTCGGCATTGAGTGCGCTCGCGGGGGACGACGCGAAGCGTGCTCGCATGGCCGTCGCCGCCCGCGAGCGTGCGCGTCCCGGTGCCGCGCGCGACATCGCGCGCGAGCTGGCGAGGCTGCTGCCGTGATGACGGTGGACGCGCCCCGGCACCCGACCGCCGCCGATGCGTTCCCCGGCGATCCCGACCTGGTTGCGCTCGCGCGTACCGGTACCGTGCACTTCGTCGGCATCGCGGGCGCCGGCATGTCCGCACTCGCCGAGTACCTGCTGCGTGCGGGCGGCAGCGTGAGCGGCTGCGACGCGCGCCCCGGTGAGACCGGTGCGCACCTCGCGGCGCTCGGCGCGAGCGTGCAGACGGGACACGACGCGGCGCACGCGGCCGATGTCGTCGCACTGGTGGCAACCGCTGCGGTGCGCGCGGATCACCCCGAGCTCGCGGCTGCACGCGAGCGCGGCATCCCGGTGCTGAAGCGCGCGCACGCACTGGCTACCATCGTGAACCGCGGCACGCTGGCCGCCGTAGCGGGGACGCACGGCAAGACGACGACGAGCGCGATGCTCGCGCAGGTCCTCGAGCGGGCGCAGCTCCGGCCGACCGCGTTCGTGGGCGGGCGCGTGCCCGGCTGGAGTGGCGGCCTGCTGCCGGGCGGCGACACGCTCTTCGTGGCGGAGGCGGACGAGTTCGACCACTCGTTCCTCTGGCTGCGCCCGGACCACGCGGTCGTCACGTCCGTCGAAGCCGATCACCTCGACATCTACGGCGGCCTCGACCAGCTCGTCGCTGCGTTCGCGGAGTTCATCGCGCTCCTGCCGCCGAACGGCCTGCTGGCGGTCTGCGCGGACGAGCCGAACGCGGCGCGCCTCGGTGAGGACCACCCGCACCGCATCACGTACGGCACGAGTGCCGACGCCATGCTGCGCGCCGTGCGGGTGGAGCCGGCCGGGCGCGGTTCACGTTTCGATGTGGTGGAGAACGGGCGCGTCGTCGCAACACTGGAAGTCGCAGCGCCCGGGCTGCACAACGTGGGCAACGCACTCGGCGCGTGGGCGCTCGCGCGCGAGCTGGGCGCGGACCTCGATGCGGCAGCGTCGGCACTCGCGTCGTTCACCGGCGTCGACCGCCGCTTCCAGGAGATCGGCGACGCGCAGGGCGTCACCTTCATCGACGACTACGCGCACCATCCCACCGAGATCGCCGCGACGCTCGCCGCCGCGCGACTCGCGTTCCCGGGCCGGCGCCTCGTCGCGGTGTTCCAGCCGCACCTGTACACGCGTACGCGCGACTTCGCCGAGGCATTCGGCGCGAGCCTCACGGAAGCCGACACCATCGTCGTGATGGACGTCTACGCCGCGCGCGAGCAGCCGATCGCGGGCATCACGGGTGCGACGATCGTCACGGCCGCGCGCAATGCGGGTGGGCGCGAGGTGCACTACGCCCCGACCCCCGACGACCTGATGGCCACGCTCGAGGCCGTGCTCGAGAGCGGTGACGTGTGCGTAGCGATGGGCGCCGGCGACATCGATCAGGCCGTGCGTCGCGTCTGCGCGCAGCGGAGGGCAACGTGAGAGCGCTCGCAAAGCGCCTCGCCTTCGCCGCACTCGGGGCCGCGCTGCTGCTCGGCATCACGAGCGCGGCGCCGCTGCTCCTGCGCAAGCTGCCCGCGTTCCGCGTCTCGAAGGTCGAGGTGACGGGAACGCACTGGCTCGCGCCGTCGGACGCGCTGGTCGCGAGCGGCATCGACCGCACGTCGAACGTGTTCGACGATCCGGCGCCCTGGCTCGCGAAGCTGAGCGCGCACCCGCTCGTCGCGGCCGTGCGCATCGAGCGGCGGCTGCCGTCCACACTGCGGGTGCACATCACCGAGGCGGCGCCGGCCGCGCTCGCGCGCACGCCGGAGTTGCGCGCGGTTGATGCGCGCGGTCGCATCCTGCCGCTGGATCCCGCGGGCACGCGTCTCGATCTGCCCGTGCTGGGTGCGGAGTCGAAGCCGGATGCCGACGGTCGTCTGGCCGACGATGCGAGCCTCGCGCTGCTGGATGCGCTGAATGCGCTCAACGCACTCGAGCCCGGGCTCGCGACGCTCGTATCCGAAGCGCTGCCCGCCCGCGACGGCTCGATCCGTTTGCGCCTGCGTGCGCCCGCGGCGGGGGAACTCGTCGTGCCGCGGCAGCCCGATTCCATTCGCCTGCGCGAGGTGCGCATCGCCCTCGCCCACCTCGAGCGCCGGAGCGAGCTGCACCGGCTGCGCCGTATCGACGCGCGCTTCGACGACCAGCTCGTCGTCGCGCTCGCACCGGAGTCCCGCTAGATGCGTCCCAATCTCGTCGCCGGCCTCGACATCGGCTCGACCAAGACGTGCGCCGTGATCGCCGAAGTGTCCACCACGCCGCAGGGGCGTCCCGCGGTGAAGGTGCTGGGCATGGGCCAGAGCCGCACGGTCGGCATGCGTCGCGAAGTCGTCACGGATATCGAGGGCACGACCGAGTCGGTGCGCAAGGCGATGAAGGAAGCCGAGCTGATGGCCGGCGTCACGGTCGACCGCGTCGTGACCGGTGTCGCCGGTGAGTACATCCACGCGCGCGCATCGACGGGCGTCGTTGCAGTGCAGGGCGAGGAGATCGCCGCGGGCGACATCCGGCGCGTGCACGAAGTCGCGCGCGCGGTCGTCGTGCCCGCGGACCGCGCGGTCCTGCACGTGCTGCCGCAGGAGTACGTCGTCGACCATCAGCGCGGCATCCGCGATCCGATCGGCATGGCCGGCACGCGTCTCGAGGCGGAGGTCTACATCATCACCAGCTCGATTACCGCCACGCAGAACCTGGCGAAGGCGGTGAGCCGCGCGGGCTACAGGATCGAAGCGACGGTGCACGAGCCGCTGGCGACATCGCGCGCGGTACTCACGCAGGACGAGATGGATGTCGGCGTCGCACTCGTCGACCTCGGCGGTGCAACGACCGAAGTCGCCGTGTTCGCCGACGGGAAGATGCGCCACATCGCATCGATCCCGTGGGGCGGTGGCACGATCACGAACGATCTCGCGCGCGGTCTTTCGATCACGTACCCGGAGGCGGAGAAGGCGAAGGAGAAGCACGGCGTCGCGTTCGCGCGCATGGTGGACCCGCGCGAGACCGTCGAGCTGCCGGGGCCCGGCCCGGGCGCCGTGCGCCAGGTCGCACGCGAACTCATCGCACACATCATCGAGCAGCGTCTCGACGAGGTGCTGAATCTCGTCGCGCGCGAGATCGAGCACTCCGGCGTTGCGGGCGAACTGGGCGCGGGTGCCGTGCTGACGGGTGGTGGTGCCGGGCTCGCCGGTGCGGTCGAGGTAGCGCAGCACGCGTTGGGTCTGCCCGCGCGTGTCGGCGTTCCAGGCGAGGGTCTGACCGGCCTCGCCGAAGTGGTGCGCGGACCGCAGTTCGCGGCCGCCACCGGGCTCACGCTGTTCGCGGCGGACGGTGTCGTCGAGGGCGGCGCGGTAGGTCGGTATGCGGAGGGAGTGATCGGGCGAGTCGTCGCCTGGTTCAAGGAGTTCTTCTAGCCGTGCAACACGACCGGCGGGCAACGGCGCCCGGCCGGCATACGAGGAGGATGGAGCCATGATGATCTTCGAATTCGAAGACGATGTCATCCAGGACGCGCGCATGAAGGTCGTCGGCGTCGGCGGCGGCGGCGGCAACGCGGTGAACCGGATGATCG